>JALGVJ010000030.1 GCA_029838195.1 Promethearchaeota archaeon | reverse complement strand
CGTTAGAAGAAATGTTCATCTCAATGACTTATTTTTGCTCAAAACCTTCATGAATTCTCTTTATCTGAGTAATACTCGATTCTCCTGAATCGTATATATCCGGATATCACTTGGTATGATATACGAATATTATATCTCTTTATACATGACTCTTTCAATGCAATCTCCTTATTTGGAATCTCAGGGACTTCAACTCACCTGGGATAAAATCTTTATCATGAAGGACGAAAATGGGGTTAGAGTGAAAACAAAAACCTTTTTTTCCTTGCCATTTGAATGATTGGAAGCCGGGAATGAAGGGCAAGCAACCATGCGATCCCGTAGCCGTATTTAAAGCAATTTTATTCGCAAAATTGAATAAAAACATGTCGGATCGAGAATTAGAACGACACTTGCTTCGTAATCCGCACGTGGGTTAAGAAATGTTTTTAAAGACACGTATCTGAAGTTTATCGCCTTCTTTTTCATAATTATCGTAGCACATGAAACGGGCGTAAAAGACATATATTTAAAACCGATATGTTTTTTTGGACAAAAAAATTATTTCATGGAGGCATTAAATTAATTTTAAACAAACTCTTTAAAATTAAACTAATTTCTATTGTATATTAAAAATGAATTAGAAATATATGAAATTTAGAAGTTTTTTTCTAAAAGGATAAATTTTTATAGGGAAAATCAAATGATCTAATTTTAGGATGGAGATTGAACAACGAATACTTCATGATTATTAAAATTTATATTTAATCTTCTATTATATTTCATATTAAGGAAAAGTATTACTTATTTTACTTGTAATTTTTTAAGGAGTTAGGGAGTTGAATTAGCAATTAAGGATAATTTAAATTCAATTTTTATGAAAATTTCTGCTGAGAGAGGAAACAAGCACGCCAAAGCGATTGTGAAATCTAATATAGAAAGCATCCAGCAGTATTTAGAGAAAGTTTTAGAATTCACCAGCATCAATTTACAAGCAGAAGCGAATAGAATTTGTTCCACTGCTCTTGGCAAGTATTATACGGGAGAAATTGGAAAAAACATTAGGGACATTATTGAACAACAAATTGAAAATGTAATTACGCTTCTGGAAAAAGAAAGCATAAACAATGGACAATTAAATGGTTTAATTCCCACTACTCTGAAAAACTTGGCTTTCCTCATTTCTAAAGATAAAAAGGCATTGGAAATTGTGAATGAAATTAATGAAATGAATTTATTTCATGATTTTGGGAAGATCGTCGAAAAAATTAATTGTTTTGAAATCAAGATTATTGACCAAATTTTTAAATATCTCATCTTGTTAAATATTCAACGAAGGATTGAAAGGCGCCAATTTCTTAAAAAATAAAGCATGGACAAGTGGATTTTTAAACGAGTTTCCCGTTATAAATAAATAGTAAAATGTTTTTTTACGAGCTCATCAGCTCCTTTAAATTCCGAAAGATTAATTAATTTATTTAAATCCGTTATTTCTAATAGCTCTTGATCGAATTTTTTTACAAATTCCTGAGTAAATTTATCAAGAATTTTATTTAAAATAAGATTTTTCCTGTCTGCGATTATTAAAATGGCGATCCCGTGCGACTCAACATACTTAACAATGATTTCAAAATCTCTTGTTTTTAAAAGATCGATTTTATCTGACTTTTCGACAAATTCAGAAAGAATGTGATTCAATCCAATTAAAATTTGCCCCCATTTAGTAGATTTTGATTTTTTATTGATTTTATTAAATAAATGGGAAAACAAGAGAATCCCGCTCCTATGATAAACATTAATGGAATATACATTAGAAGCGATATTAAAGAAAAGTTCCGGATTTCTTAACATTATAATCATTGTAAAACTATTTACAAACCAGATGAAGAAAAGATGGGTCAAGATAAGAAAAGGTGGAAAATATAATACGTTAATCAAGTAAGTGATTATGGGAATAATAAATAAGATAGTAAGCGGGACCATTCTTTTCGGAAAATTCTTTGTTCTAAGAAAATAGTGAATTAAAGTGAAATAAAGATATAAGGCGATCAGGCTTGAGGAATATAGGACTAGTAAAAATTGAATGTAGTCGGCATGATAAAAAGTAAAAAGGGGCTCGTTGGACAATATTAGAATTGAATCGGGAGCAAGCAATGCTCCCATTAACATGCTGAGAAAAAACGCCGAGATAAAAATATTTAATAGCAAGCATTTTAAATCTTCTTGAGAGATACATATAATGAAAAGCCCATTTTCTAAAAACAAATAAAAAACAAATATAGCCCATTTCCATAATGCAATATTAATGGAAGGTGAAAATAATATTGTAAGAGAAAGGGTATAAAGAGAAGAGAAAAAGATTCCCACGAGAAAAACCATTAGGATGTTTAAAATGAATAAAATTAAGGTAGGAAAATGCTCTTTTTTAAGAAAAATGGATAAGGCAATAAAGCTACTAAAAATAACTGAAGTAAAATTACCCACAATTAATATAATGGCTACGAGATTCATGAATTAAATGATTTAAATTAATTTATAGCTTTTCCAACCAAATCATACTCAAGATTTCGAAATTTATAAATAATTATATTAATAATATTTTGTCAAAATTTAAATTTTTTAACATCCAAAAGGAAAGGAAAGAATTCCAAATTTAAACCAGGGAGTCGAACTTCCATTTAGAGAATAAAACACGAGAAATTCAGCGATGATTCATGAAAATTTTAAATACTTCCAGGATTAGTTCTTGAGTAGAATGGAATTTTGAAACATCTATTAATCCCATGTTAGAATTTATTTCTTCCAAATATTCCTTATTGTGTTCCGTAAATAATATCATGAATTTTTTAATTAATTTTTTCAAATAATTATTTACGAGTTTAGCAATGATTAAAATCGCATACCCGTGATGCTCATCAAAATCAAAATACGCATATTTTTCATGGATTTTCAAGTAATCTAAAGAGCTTTTCCCATCAATGAAATTATTTAATACATGATTTATTCCAATTAAAATTGAGCCTTTTAAAAAAGATTCTTCGAGTTCCTTATTCATTTCGAAATTATAAGAAAATAATAATATGCCGGATTTATGGAAGATGATTAAGTTTTCTAATTGATTTGATAGATGAATGAAGGGATTAGGTTTTTTCATGTATAAAATTAATGAGCTTAAGGATCTACTAATTAATAGAAGAAAAATAAGGAAGATGAAAATTTCATTCATTGCAATAAGGTACCATGAGAAAAAAATGATCAACAAGAGTAGTAATCCCGTAATTAACATGAAAAAATATGAACCTTGTTCTTTACTCATTTTATACCAACTTTGAACGTGGGAATAAATGAAAAAACCCATTAATGTTATTTGATAAAGAATTATGATTGTTTTTAAAGAAAGAGAAGGAATAAAATAATAACCATCATCTCTCATGAGAATTGAAACCAGATCAGGCATGGTAAATAAGAAACTTAAAATCGCCCCTATTAAGATGCTTAAAATAAAAATTGAAAAATATCCAATTTTTTTTTGATCTAAAATGATTATAAGAATTCCATTTTCAAGGAAAGTTAGGAATAATTCGGTAATTACGGCCAATCTCCATGTGAACAAGGCTGTTTCTTCCTTTAAATTTCCATAATGAGAAAGAAAAAGCAAGGAGGAAAAAAGGATGTCCCAAGTAAAAAAAATGGTAATTATAACAATAATTAAATAAAATGGGGCTCGAGATCTATACCAGAGGATTCCGTATCCTATTTTGAAAATACTCAAAAGAATTAAACCTAATAAGATATAGAATATAGGAGCCATGAGTAGTTATTAATTCGTTTTGAATTTCATTATTAATAAATTCTATATTCTAATGGGATTAAAGGTTTAAAAATTTAATTTTGTTTTTCATGAACATCCTTTATTTTTCGAATATTAAATATTTTTCATTAATTTTAAAATCCAACGATAATGTGAAAATATACATTTATATTAATTAGAATTAATTAAAACTAAAGAGAAATATATTTTCAATAAAAAAAATGGTTATTTTCATGATTAAATAAAAAATTTCCTTAAAGTTAAGATAATTGAACCTATCATGAATTTTGTTGATTATATTACAAGAGAAGAGCTATTTAAAAAGTTATTGATATGGTATAAAATTAAGTTAGATCAAGAGCAGGAGCGTAATTATCACGCAGACGTGAAAAATTTGATTCAATCTCTTCCGGAATTCATCTCAAATCTCAAGAATGAATCTGAGTTAAACCATTTCAATAGCGTTGAAGATATCCTTGGTAAATTACATGAGAAACGAATTAAAAATGATTATAGAAAAAAAGAGGGAATCTTTTATACACCTGCTTCCATTGTATCCAATATTTTAAATGCAGTTAACTATACCCCTCATGCATTTATTGAAAACAAGAAAATAATTGATATCTCTTGTGGTTCAGGGAGTTTTCTCATTCAAGTACTGTTCCGCTTAATGCTAAGATTTTTAAAAATGAAAAGAATAAAATACCTTCCAGATTTATCCTTAGAGCACGTTCTTGAATTTCTGGAGATTGCAAGAAATAATATCTATGGAATTGATGTAGATCCCCTTGCTTGTATTTTATGCCAAATTAATTTTCAATTATTTTTATTCCAGTTGTTCAAATTTCTGATAATTGAATATGACAAAATTCAGTTTCCTTTTTTTAACATTATTAATATGAATGTAATTACTTTTAATTTTCAAGATAAATATGACGTTGTTATTGGAAATCCCCCCTATATTTTTTTCCGGGATTTATCACCTTTTCAAAAAAAATTGATAACTCAACAGGATTTTAAAACGATTCGGGGCCAATATGACTATTATCACGTTTTTATTGAAATTGGTTTGAACATATTGAAAAATAAAGGTCTTTTGGGCTTTATATTACCCGATTCATTATTAGCTTTATCAAACCGAAAGATCTTGAGAAAATTCATCCATGAAAAAGCCAAAATAAAGCAGATTCAATATCTGGAAAGCGAATTTGAGGATCCCATTGTTTCCAATATTATTTTGATTTTAGAAAAAGAGCGCAATCACGTGAAAAGACTAAATAATAATATTCACGTGGTACTTAAAAATGATACGCAAGTTAAACAAAAATGGATTCCCCAAAAATTGATTGAAACATGGAATTATAACTTTTTAATAGATTTAGAGCAAAAAGATATCCAGATCTTGAATTATTTATCCACCACTTTCCCTAGTTTGAAAGAGCTCATGAACATGCCGAAATACGATATACTGCTTTCAAGGGGCGTGGAATTAACGAAAGAAGGGAAGGTTATTTATTGCAATAATTGTAAGACTTATATGCCTTTCCCTAAAAAAGTTCGAAAGTGCAAAAATTGTGGAGCGCTTCTGGATTTGACATTAACCGAGAAAATTATAACAGAACAACCTAACCCCTCATTAAAAGAAGAGTACGAATTATTCGTGTATTCAATGAAAAGGTATAAAATTACAATATATAAATTTATAAATACCAAGAAACAAGGAATCAATTATAAGAATCGCGAAATTTACAAAGATAGAATAATAATCAGACAATTAGGAGAAAAGAATTTAATATGTGCTGCTTGGGAGCCAAATTATTCTCTTACATCTCAATCTTTTTATAATTTGAAAATTTTAAGAAGTCCGACTGATGTTTTTGACCATTTATACCTTTTAGGGTTGCTCAACTCGAAATTATTATCTTATTTTTTCATGAAATCTTTTGGTTCTTATAAAAGACTTTTTCCTCGTATTCTTATAGAAAAAATTCATGCTCTTCCAATTAAGGTACCAACAACCGAGAAAGAGAGAGAATTGGGAAAATCTTTAAAAGAGAAAGTAAAACAGCTCATGATTCAAATCGATATAAAGAAGGCTTCTGAAACGATTCAAGAACAAATTGATTCCATTGTCTTCTCTCTTTATGGGCTTTCTCGAGAGGAAAGAAATCATGTAGCACGAGTTCTCATTTAATAAATTAAAATTTAAATTTTTAATAGAAGGAAACCTTCTATTTATTAACTCGTAAAAATTTAGAAAGAAATAAACTAATCATGATTCGCGTGGCAGAATGTTCAAGAGAAACGAAAGAAACACGAATTAAAGTAAAATTGACGCTTGATGGCACGGGGAAAAGTACCATTCATACCGGTTTTAAATTCTTGGACCACATGCTAACATTATTGTCCACACATTCCCTAATCGATATTGAACTTGAAGCTTCTGGAGATTTAACCCATCACGTCATGGAAGATGTAGGAATTACCTTAGGAGCATGTCTGAATAAAGCTTTGGGTGATAAAAAAGGCATTAATCGATACGGTTTCGCCTTCATACCGATGGATGATGCGCTTGCTCGGTGCGTGTTAGATTTTTCCGGACGAAAAGCTTTAATTCTTAATTTAAATTTAAACGAATGTAATATTGAAGATGTGGCCGTTGAAGATGTAATTCATTTTTTTAATTCTTTTGCGGAACATGCAAAAATGAATTTACACTTGCATGTTCTTTATGGAGAAGACCAGCATCATAAAGTCGAAGCTGCATTTAAAGCGCTTGCTCGTGCCATTAAGGAAGCTATTGAAATAGTATCCCAAGAAATTCCCAGCTCAAAAGGGACTCTATAATTTTATATAAATAAAACTCTATTTTATTACTAATAAGGATTTTTTGAATTAGGAAATAATTACATAAAAATTGTTCCCCATACATGAGTTTTAAGGAAATCGAACCGTTACATTTAACCTATATTCCTTCCATTTTTTGGAATTCCTCCTTGAGTGGTTTCAAATTACTAAATACGTCCTCAAATCTTCCAAAAAACGCAGATTTTTTTATTTTTTGGACAGAATCTCTTAATTCTGAAGTGGAGCTCTCCACGCATGTTAAATATTATTTTCCTCAAATCCCTATAGAAAAATTATTGACATGTCGAATTAATCTTGTTAAAATAAATCAAATTCATCAAGAAAAGAAAGAAAATAAAAAGAAGAGCTCAAAAGCAACCAAGTATTTGAGAGTGCGACCTACTATAACAAAAATTATTCCCATTATTCCCGGAATAAAGATATTATACAAGATAAATCTTCAAGAAGAAGCTAAAATAAATGGAATACCTTTAAGTAATAGCATCAAAACCTATTCCTTATTAACAAAATTAATTTTTGAATTGCTATCTCGCGGGAGTTTCATTCCAATCTTAAAAGAAAAAAAGGAGAATTTATTTGAAGGTCGATGGCACCTCTTATTAAAAACGGAATTGGATACTGAAAGATTTAATTTAATTGTAAAAAATAGCCGTTGGCAAGCATTCAACTTGCCGGTAAATATTATTGAAGTGGAAAGAGACCCGAATGCAAGAAATCACGTGTTAAAATCAGAGGGAACGTGGCATCCTCGGTATTTATTTTCAATTTATTTAGATAATATTGGAAATTATTTGATCAAATACTTTTTAAATAAGCGAAATTTTAGATATTTTACCGATTATTACGGCCACCTTGAAAAACAAGCGGCTCGAGGGGATTTGGGTGTTTCCAATTGGGGATATAAATTTTTAAAATCTGTTATTAAAGTCGACGCCGAATTTCCCATCATAAAATTTCATGAAACGATCATTCCAAATATCATCAAGAATTGGACAAAATTCTCAAGAATTTTATCACAGAAGGAAAGAAATGTAGTGTTCAATGTTCATTTGGAATTACCTGAAAAGGATGGGAGTGAGGATACATGGCCTTTAAGATTTTCCCTTAATATTAGGGACAAGAAAAAGAATTATGGAATTCAGGAGCTCATAAAGGAAAAAGAAGAAGTCTACTTGAATCACTTATCTCAATCGTTTGATTCAAGAGAATCGTTCATTGAATATATTTTAACTTCCTTTGGATTACTTTCGAAAATTATTCCGCCCATTAAAAAGGAATTGGAAAAAGAGATTCCCGAAAAAATTTATTTAACTACTTCTGAAGCCATGAATTTCATGAAAATGACCCGGGAGATATTGATTCAAAGTGGGTTTAATGTAATTGTTCCTGAAGCGTTTAGAAAAGGGGGAGCTCAAAGACTCTTTACACGATTGGTAATTTTATCTCCTTCTAAAAAGAAGAAAGAACGGAAAAGCTCTCAACAGTTACCCTCCCTCTTTACCGTGAGTTCTTTATTACAATATAAATGGGAACTTTTATTAGAAGGAAAAGAACTTACTCCAGCTCAAAAAGAAATCATTCTAAATGCTAAAGAACCGCTGGTAAATATTGATGGTAAGTGGATTTTAATTGAAGAAGAAGATTTTAAAAAAATTAACAATCTCATGAGCAATAAAGTCCGAAATGAATTAGGATTACAAGAAGATGGCACGATTAATTATCTCGCTGCCTTGAAATTAGGATTATCCGGAGAAGTTAAATTGCCGGAGAATGAGGAACCACAAGAGGTAATTATTGAAGGAGATCTTAATGAAATCCTCAAAAGATTACGCGAAACGAAAGAATTTTCCCGTATTGATGTTCCGTCATCTTTTAATGGTACATTAAGAGATTATCAGAAAATAGGATTAAACTGGTTAGCTAATTTATGCGATTTAAATTTTGGCGTTTGCTTGGCTGATGATATGGGCCTTGGAAAAACAATTCAGATCATAGCTTATTTACTTTATAGAAAAGAACGTTTTCCACATGAACAAGGGGCTATTTTAATTATTTGTCCAACCTCAGTATTATTCAATTGGCAAAAGGAATTAGAGAAATTCGCTCCAACATTATCCTACATCATTCATCATGGTCCTGATAGGATCTCAAGCTTAAAAGAGTTGAAGGAATACACGAAATCTCATCTCATCATTTTAACGACTTATGCAACCGTTCGAAATGATATAGAACTATTAGAAACCATTACTTATCAGGGAATTATAGTGGACGAATCTCAAAACATAAAAAATTATGCTGCAAAACAAACGCAGGCAATTCACAGATTAATTAGCAATTATCGAATTGGCTTAAGCGGCACGCCTATTGAAAATCGTCTTTTAGAATTATGGACACTATTTGAATTTTTAAATCCCGGACTTTTAGGAAATAAACTATACTTTCAAAAGAATTACGTCATTCCAATTGAACGATATCACGATAAAGAAGCCCTTCAAAATCTTAAAGCGCTTATTAGTCCTTTCATGCTGCGTAGAATGAAATCCGATAAATCCATCATTAAAGATTTACCGGAGAAAAACGAGATAAAAATATACATTAAGCTCACGGAGCTTCAAATTGCTTTATATGAAAACCTAGTGAAGGAGATTCTTGAAAAGATGGAGTCTTTAAAGGGAATGAAAAATAAAATGATGAATTTAATATTAGCCTTGTTAGTGAAATTAAAACAAATTTGCAATCATCCTTATCAATTCTTAAAAAAAGAAGAAATTGACGTGCCCATTCAAGAGTTTATTTCTCAATCCAATAAATTAAAACGTCTTGTAGAAATGACGGAGGAGATCATCTCAAATGGCGAAAAGATACTAATTTTCACGCAATTCAAGAAAATGGGAGATTTAATTTGTAAGGTGTTTGAACACATTTTCCCATTCAAGATTTTATTTTTCCATGGAAGCATTCCTGAGAAAAAAAGAAAAGAACTCGTAGAAGAATTTCAATCAGCCTCACGAGAGAGCGCTCCCATCATAATCTTGTCTTTAAAGGCCGGGGGAATTGGTTTAAATTTAACACGCGGAACGACGGTCATTCATTTTGACCGATGGTGGAATCCAAGTGTAGAGCAACAAGCGACGGATCGAGCATATCGCATTGGTCAGAAACAACCCGTCAACGTGTATAAATTTATCACGGCAGGTACTATTGAAGAAAAAATAGATGCTTTATTAGAAGAAAAGAAAGAATTAACGGAAAAAATCATGACATCTACTAGTGAACGGTGGTTAGCTGAATTAGACATGGAAAAATTCAAGGAACTTATTATATTTAAGGAATGAAAAAGCATGAAGTGTTTTGCCCATGAAAGATCGAAATTATATGAGAAGAAATAGAAGTAAAAAAGGCCCCATTGACAGCTTCGCTAAAACGGAGTTTGAACGAAGGAAAACTCAGGATGAAGTTAAGCAAATAAAAAAAAATTTGGAAAATTTTGCCCATTCTACTTGGAGTAAATTCTGGGTAAAATCCATCTTAAAAATTGGCCGCCCATTTAGAATGCAGAGGGGGATTAACTATGCGCTAGAAGATAGGGTTGAGACCTTGCTCATTAACGCTGGTCATATTTTTTCTACGGTTCAAGGAACCGCCCCCACCCCTTATCGAATAAATATATATTTTCAAACCATTCCTGATGCAGAATGGAAGGATATTATAGAAGAAATCGCACGATCTCCGTGGAATTTGATTCAACTCATGGAAGGTGTTTTGCCCGAAGACATCATAAAAATTTTTGAAGAAAAACGATATCCTTTATTTCCTGATATTGAAAATGAAGGGTTGAATGCGATTTGCTCATGTCCCGATAAAGAGATTCCCTGTAAACATATTGCTGCCACGATATTGTATATCGCTCGTGTTTTAGATTATAATCCTTTTATTTTATTGGAATTGAAAGGAATGAATAAGAATGATCTCTTAAAAGAATTGCATTTAAGCGAACTTTTAGAAGAAAGGCATTCCGTTTCTTCAGAATTTAAGAAAGAAAAGGGACAAAGGGAAGAAAAAAGGTTTGGCGTACCCAAACTTACATTAGAAGAAATTTTAAGCATGGAAAAGGAGAAAAAAAAAGACTTGGATATATTTTTCCGTTTTCGAACACCTTCTAAAATTTTTGACATTCCAGAAAATTTAGGAATTCCTCCCAATTTAGAGAATCCTATTGCTTTCGAAATCGTATTTAAGGGCATTTATCAATTTATTTCTAAGGAGATACATGACATGGCATTAAAATTGGATGATTAAAGCCACGTACAGATCAGTAGGTGATCTCAATAGAATACATAGATCGTTGAATCTTCTATTCTTTAAATTTTCAATAATGAAAGAGAGAACTTAAGTAGTAGTTCATGTTAATTTTTAATCAAGGAGAAAATTTTGAATCATGGGAATAATAAAATGGTTTTTATTAATACAGAAGGCAAGTTTAATGCGAATTCTTATCTCATTGATGCTCAATTATATCGGATGAGAGGGAATTTGGCACTTTATGTTATTGAAAATGAGGGACATCGATTATTAATAGATGCCGGAGAGACATTAGGTGCTCGAAAGGTAGTCAAAACAATCAAGGACTTGGGACTTTATCCCATTCATGAAATCTTGCTCACGCACTCTCATTTTGACCACGTCCAAGGAGTAGGAAAAATCAAGAAGTTGATGAAGGATTCTGAAATTAAGGTTTTAGCTTCAGAACGAGCAATTGAGAATTTAAAATATCCAGAAAAAATGAATAAGGATTTTGGATATCACGTGGATCCCATCGAAAATGTTGTTCCCTTGAAGGAAGGAGATATCCTTGATGTAAATGGTTTAAAATTAGAGATTTTAAATTTTTTTGGACACACGCAAGATTCTATTGCGATATTGGATCGTAAAAATAAAAACATTTTCGTAGGAGATGCCATCATGGATAGATTTGATCCCGACACGTACGTTCCAGAATTCGTGCCACCTGATTTTAATGAAGATGCTTATTTAAAAACCTTAGATCGTCTCGCCGACTTGAAAAATGAAATAAATTCCATTTCATTAGCTCATTTTGGAGTGTGGAAAGCTCAAGATTTTCATTGGATCATCGATAACGTAAAAAAGTTTCATCTTGAAGCTAAAGCCTCCATTATCAAATGGCATGAAGAAAATCCTTCCTTGGAATACATCA
Organism: Promethearchaeota archaeon; assembly: GCA_029838195.1. Taxonomy (GTDB): domain Archaea; phylum Asgardarchaeota; class Lokiarchaeia; order Sigyniarchaeales; family SOKP01; genus JALGVJ01. The sequence goes on along the minus strand of JALGVJ010000030.1, from coordinate 36,563 downwards.
CCTTGAAATACCACGAGAAATTCATCCCTCATTCTAAAATCCATACAAAAGAAAACATCCATGGACTTGAATTAGTCATAGAATGGCTCATGAAAGGATTAAAAATGATGGGAGAGATATAATAAATTTACTTTTTAATACTTTCTATCCCATTTAAAATAAGGGTAGAAATCATCCGTAGAAAGCACCGAGAAGCATTTTCAATTAAATTGAATTAAATGCATTTTTACCTTGGTAATAATGAAAGATAAATTCTAATGAAGCATGAAAAGAACAAGTCATTTTATTGGAAAAAGATATAGTTAGAGAAGAAAGACCCAAAAATCATACTGAACGAATTCAATTTGGATGAAAATTAAAAAAAATTTAAATTCTATCATTAAGAATATTCATTTAAGAAAATTAAATATCATTCGATGAGTTTATGGAACGCATTCTTAATACGTTAATTTCAAATTACATGAACGATGTACAAGGAGTTCTGGCCGTTGTTGTGGCTGATAAAAATGGTCTTATCATTGCCTCCCGAATTAAAGAAAATTCTGCTAATGAAAAGGTAATCGGGGCTATTTCTGCCATAATTGACAATTATATTAAAAAAGTGAAGGATGAATTCGGGACGGAGGGTAATTTTTTTAATATCACGAGCATGGAACAAAAAAAATTCGCATTTTGCTCCTCCGGAAAAAACGCCATTTTAACCACGGTGGCGAGCCCGGAAACATCGGACATGCAATTAAAAGTTTATTCGGAATATGTTGCAAATAAAATTGAATTATTATTAGAAGGACAAGAAAATATTTCTTTAGAAATTCCGGAATTAATCCGACTCCTTTCAAAATCTAAAACGGGAAAAATCAAGCCAGGGGAATATGCTCTGAAGCTAATATTAACAGGGGATCCTCTTGTAGGAAAAACTTCTTTAATAAAGCGGTTTGTAGAGGATACTTTTCAAGAAAATTACATTAGCACTATAGGTTTAGAAATTTCTAAAAAAAAAATTGACATTTCCGAGGATATTAAGGTAAGTTTTTTGATCTGGGATATTGGGGGTCAAGAGAGATTTGAATCTCATAGAGCAAATTTTTATTTAGGTGCAAATGCCGCATTTATCGTGATTGATCGAACAAAAAAAGAGAGTTTAAAAAGTATCGGTAAATGGTTTAAGGATATTAGTGAATTCGTCAAACAACGCATTCCTACAATAATTGTAGGAAATAAATCGGATTTGATTGATGATATCATCATTAGTGAGAAAGAAATTAAAGAAAAAGCGGAAAAGCTTAATTCTTTTTGCGTCTTGACTTCAGCCAAAACAGGAGAGAACGTGAACGAGAGTTTTCATTACGTTGCATATAAAGTGATTGAGGAGCAATTATAAATAAGAAAATGAAACTTTTTTTAAGATTAATTTTTTTTATCCGGTAAGAACTATTCTATAAAGATATTTTTAAATTAATTAATTAGCTAATTATAATAAAGAGGGATTAGAAAATGGTACTTAAGGTTGCTTTTAACGAGATTTTGGCAATGTGAAACAATCAAGGATATTTAATGGGGTTTTCGATAAAAGAATTGAGATATAAAGAGCGATACTTATTATACATGGCAGAGCAGCAATATTCGGGGGCTTGGTTCAGTTTCATCATTCGAGGAAAACACCGGGAGTATATTCCCGTAATTCTTAAAAATGTAGAACCAACACCGATTTACAAGTTAGTTAATAGTAAGAAAGGAAAAGTTATTGATAGAATTACATTAGATTTCGATATTAATGAATATCTGAAGCGACGCATGAAAGAAGGAGAAATTTCTTCTTTTAAATTAAAGAAAAAAGAATCACGGATTCGGATGTACATTGATATTTTTTTGAAACCCAAGGTTCCATACATGAATACTTTCTTTACCTTAAAAAACATGTCAGAGTTTAAGATGACCAATTTGTCGATGTATTTCATATTTGACTTTGATATAAATGGTTTAGATGGCTTCAATAATGACTATTGCGGATATGATTTTGAAAATGACATTATTTACCAATTCGACCACACAGGCCTCCATGCGGGATTTTCTACCCTTTCAAAACCAACATTTCATGAAGCGATTCCTTCAAGAGAATTTGAAATCAGTAGGAACAAGTTGAATTTATCGAATCGTTTACACGATAAGCCCGATGATTTACTTTCTGCTTTACAAATAGAATTTAAAACATTAGAGCCCAATTATTCCTTTCAGACGGTGTTAGTAAATTCGGGAGGGTTCGGGAAGAAGGAACTCATCCAAAACATCATTGAGGGAAAAAGAAATGCCATAAAATTTCTTGGTCAAGTAAATAGATCCGTAAAATCCAAACAAAGAAATGAGCAAGAAGAAGCTTTTGTCAAATTAAACCTGAAAGAGTCCCAAGGTTGCAAGTAATAATCCAATTAATGACTCAAATAAAAAATCCGGATGGAAAGTTATTTGAGGAAAAACCTGATGCACAGGTTGGATTTATAAGGATTAATAACAAATGGTTTTAATAAAGAAGTGATATTCTTTTTTCATCTTCTTGATTAGAGGGATTATGTTCTCAAGGTAGCGATTAAAGTTTGCTCATCAAGTAAAAAATTCATGGCAGAAATGGGATCTGGCAATACAACATCGCAATTTAATAAGCTTTGGACGGATAATCCTTCTTTTCCTAAAATTGCAATTCCTAAAGCAGCATTTTTCAGCATTAATGCGTCATTATTTCCATTTCCGATAGCTGCAGTCTTATCTTCCCCTAGTTTTTCCAATTCTCTATTTTTTGCCTCCGCTTCGGTAAGATCATTCGACATTGCGATTTTAATATAATCCACATTCATTTTTTCAGCAAGATTTTTTAGATTTCCTCGAGTATCTGCTGAAATAACGAATACATTATAAAATTTTTTTAATTCTTGCATTTTCTCAATCAATTCAAGAGAAATTTCTCCACTAAATTGAATGGTACCATTCAGGTCAAATAATATGTTTTCAATGGTTAGTGTTTTAAAATTAGGGATGGAAAAGACTTTCATGATTGATGAAATGAAAAAATGATTAATATTTTTTTTATTTTAAAGGTTTTCGAATAATTTTTAAGAGTTGGACTAAAAATGCTAACAAGAGAGGTAATAAATCCTTAGATTTCATTGTATTTTTATGATTTGGTTATTTTTATTATTTAAGTTAAAATTCTTTAAAATGGTAAGTGTTCTATTTTGAGTGGAAAAAATGATTGAAAAAAATGAGTACGAAGATCTAAAGCTAATAGACATTATTAAGGCACGAAACAGGATTCAGTCATATATTCGAGAAACGCCTTTAGAATTTAGCAAGTATTATAGTAAAATTTGTGGAGGAAACGTGTTTTTAAAGTTAGAGAATTTACAGGTCACGAATTCTTTTAAAATTAGAGGGGGACTCAATGCCATGCTTACTCTCACGGACGAGGAAAAAGAAAAAGGTGTTGTAGTAGCTTCATCTGGAAATCACGCTCAAGGTATAGGATTCGCCTCCCAATTATTAAATGTTCCTACTACAATTATCGTTCCCGAAAATACTCCTCGAACAAAAATAGAAGCCATTCGTTCTTATGGAGTGGATCTTCGCATTCAAGGTTCTATTTATGATGACGCTGAGCGTATTGCTCGTGAAATTGAAAGAAAAGAAAAGAAAAAATTTATTTCTGCTTATAATGATTTTATTGTACTTGCGGGACAAGGAACAATTGGCATAGAAATATTGAATCAAAACCCCGATCTTGAAATTCTTTTAGCCCCCGTGGGAGGGGGAGGCCTTCTCTCGGGAATGTCATTTACGGTAAAGCAAATAAATCCTGAAATTCAAGTTTATGGTGTTCAATCGGAAGCCAGTAGCCCCATGCATGCATCTTTCAAGGAAGGAAAAATCGTAGATATTCCCATGAGAGAATCGATAGCAGAGGGCTTGCATGGAAGCATTGAAAAGAATTCAATCACTTTTCCCTACATTCTTAAATATTGCGCGGATATTCTTTTGGTATCGGAACAAGAGATTAAAGATGCTATTATTACCTTCTTAAAATATCATCATCAGATATGTGAAGGGGCAGGAGCAGTAGGGCTAGCTGCCCTAAAGAGATATTCATCTTTATTTAAAGGAAAGAATATAGGTGTCATCATTAGCGGGGGTAATTTGGACTTTTCTGATTTATTGAAAATGATTAAGGAATAGAAGAAATCTACTGAAATGTCTTCCGCTAAGAAAATAAAATATAGTTTTCATCGTTGTAGCCATAATAAAATTAATGGATATAAATCTATAATATCACTTTTCCATTTCTTTATTATATCATATTTCCTATTTATTATCATTGCATTTTATTGATGGGAAATTAATAAAAGAACGTGAAATTACTGAATAAACTTAAAGAAGATATCATTGAAGCAAAAGAGAGAATGGAAGCATGGTGGGATCATGAAATAATAGATCGCCCATGTATTGGGTTTTGGGTGCCGAAAGAAGGAAAGAAAATCCCGAAAGGAGATGCAATCTTGGAATTCTTTGATCCTTGGTTTTTAGCTAAAAATTGGGATAATTTTGATCATGCTATAAATGAATTTGAAAAGATCTCCCAAACTTTAGAATTTGGAGGCGAAAACATTCCTCGATTTTTTCCTAATTATGGTCCTTGTGTAATGGCAGCTATTTTTGGTATTAATCCCGTTTATCAATCAAGAACTGCTTGGTTTCACATGAAAACTTCTCCAGCAGAAATTATCCCTTTATTAGAAAACGTTAAAATTAACATGAACAATCCATGGTATGCTCGTTTAAAGAAAGTAACTGAATTTGCTGCAAAAAGAGGAAACACGGATTATTGCATAGCCATTACAGATATTGGAGGCGTTTTAGATATTTTATCGGCTTTTTTGGGGCCAACAAATATTATTTTAACCATGAAACGAAATCCTGAGATAATTAATACTTGTCGTGCTATAATTCTAGAGAAATTGTTAAAAGTTTATGATGATTTACTCGCAATTATACTCCACTATTGTAAAGGTGTAAGCAGTTGGATGCCTCTTTGGTCGTCAAAAAGTTGGTACCCAATACAATGTGATTTTAGTGCCATGTTAAACCCAAAATGGTTTAAGAATTTCGTAGTTCCGGATATCATTAAGCAGGCAGAACACATGGAATATGCAATTTATCATTTAGATGGCCCCCTAGCCCTTGAACATCTCGATACACTTCTAAAAATCGATTCAATTACAGGAATTCAATGGGTTCCTGGAGCTGGAAATGAACCTTGTGCTAGCGATACGTGGATGCCCTTTTATAAAAAAATTCAAGGCGCTGGTAAGAGTATTGTAATAGATCTCTTTGATAGACCGGAACGTTTAGAGCATTTCTATAAAATATTGAACCCAAAATATCTTATAACATTTAATATTTTTATGGATAGAGCGAGAGCGTATTTCTTCTTACCCGAATTCATTGGAGGAAAGGGAGGAAAAGGAAACTATCGCAAATTTAAAAAAGAATACAGGAATGCCATAAAAATTAAAAAAAATTCAAACCCTTCTTGATTTGGTAAATGTAAAAATAAATAATTTATTCCTTTTTTTTAGTTTCATTCACGATATTCTTTAATTCAACGGGCTAGCCAACCCCCATCGATGGGAATTACTACTCCATTCACGTATTTGGAAGCATCAGAAGAAAGAAAGACAATTATTCCTTTTAAATCATCAGGAGTGCCCCATTTTCCCGCAGGTATCCTTTCCAAAATGGACTGGTACCGTTTTTCATTTTTTATTAAATCTGCAGTAAAATCGGTAACAATGTAGCCAGGAGCAATAGCATTGACATTTATTCCATGAGGAGCCCATTCATTTGCTAATGCCTTGGTTAATTGCCCAATAGCGCCCTTGCTTGCGGAGTAACTTGGAACTAAAATTCCTCCTTGGAAAGAGAGAACGGAAGCAGTAAATATGATTTTTCCCCCATTTCTTTTTATCATCTCTTTTGCTATTTCTCGAGTCAAGATAAATTGAGCGTTCAAATTAACTTCTAATACTTCATCCCATTTTTCATCCGAATGATTAATGGCAAGTTCGCGATAGAGCGTCCCCGCATTATTCACCAATATATCTATTCTTGGAAATTTTCTCTTCACGGAATTGATGAACTCATATAATTGCTTTCTTTTAGAAAAATCACATCGATAGGGAATAAATTTTCTACCTAATGCAAGTATTTCTTTTTCTACTTCACTCCCGCTAGATTCTAATGTACGGGAAACTCCTATGATATCTGCTCCTGCCTCCGCTAGTGCAATAGCAAGGCTCTTGCCAATTCCTCTTTTAGCCCCTGTAACGAGAGCAATTTTTCCATCTAATTTGAATTTATTTAAAATGTTCATGAGTACCTAATGGTGATGTAATCATTGATAAATAAAAGATTTTTAAAAATTAACACGAATAAAAATGATATTATTTGACTTAAAATTTACAATAATTTTAATACAATTTACAATTTCTCGAAATATTAAATTTTATAATTTATTAGATGGTGAGGATATATCGAATTAGAGGACCAACAAGAGAAGAGAGTGATCTATTCTAAGAGGTATATCTATTATGCTATTGGAGTATGCGGGTTGATGAATCTAATAGATATTTTTACCTCGAATGCATCCCCCTTAGTCGCTTCTTTCGTCGTGAATGAATTCTTGATTTCTAAAGGAATGCCCGAGAATGAGGCTTATGCGTTATATGGCATTGGCATGAGTTTATTACCTCTTTTCATGCTACTCTCCTTAGGAATAAAGTATATCGCAGATCGATATGGGAGGAAAATTGCCTTAACAATTAACATGCTTGGAATGTCTATTAGTGCTGTTTTCGTTATTTTTTCTCAAGATTTCTCCAGTTATCTTTTAGGAGCGCTCATTGGTAATGCTTTTATTGCAGCTGATATTCAAATGCTTTTAGTGAATGAAGAAGCTCCTAAGGAAAAGCGTTCTCAATATTTCATGGTAATCAAGATTATTGGATTAATTGGAGCTTTATTAGTGCCTTTCATGAGAGGTATTTTCATAACCTCTGATAATCCTAATTGGAGAGCGATTTTCTTTCTTCCTTTTATTGGGGGTTCGATTGTATCTCTTTTAATTATTTTTACGCTTAAAGAATCTAGCGTGTATTTGACAATGAAAGAAAGAAAGAAAAAGGAGGACCCTTCTCCTCAAGAACGATATGATAATAAAGAAAGTTTCATTCAATCCATGAAGCGCATTCCAAAATTAAAGAATTTCAAAATTGTAATATTGATATTAATCGTTGGATTGTTGGGCTCAATGGGCGGCATGTCGTTCAGGTCTTATTGGGAACCCTTTTTAGCTACAAATTTCACATTAGAGGAAGTAAATCTCATTTATTACCTTCGATATTTAATCAGTATTCCATGGGGCTATTTTATTGGATTTCTTAACGATAAAAAGGGAAGAAAAGCGGGATTGTTAACTAATTTAATCATCCTTCCGATCTTTTTAATAATTTCCCTTATCTGTATCAAGAATAATTTGATAATTTTAACAGGCTTAACCTATGGAATTTTCATTTTTGCTTTATGGTTAATTCCCGACACAACTGGTATCATGTCAAATGAATTAATTCCGACGCGATATCGGGCTTCAATAGCCATTTTTACAACATTAATTGGACTTTTTATATTTGTCGGGATAAGCATTTTCTTTTCCATATTACGTCTCTGGCTAGATTTCGAAACGCTATTCTTGGTAATAGTTATTCCCGGTTGTTTGGTTGCAATCCCGTTAACTATTAAATTTCTCCCGGAAACAAGAGGAACCGATTTGACAATGATTACAGAATAATCATCTTTCTTCTTTTTTCATTTCTTTATAATATCATTCTTTTTCAAGCAAGTAAAAATAGGTCTTATCAAAAATTTCAAATAGTTTTAAGGATTGTTTTACTTATTAAAATAGGAAAACTCATCCATGCCGTTAGTTTCTTTAAAAAAATTATTAATAAAGGCTCAAAAAGAACAGCATGCCGTGGGAAGTTTTAACGTATTAGATGTTCAATCGGCTCGTGCAGTTATTCAAGCTGCTGAGGAAGAGCATTCACCCGTCATCTTGGCTTTTGGAGAAGGACATGAGCGTTTCATTCCCATGGATTTGATGTTTACAATCATGAGAAAATTAGCAAGGAAAGCTACGGTCCCAGTAGTTATTCTTTTAGACCACGGGTCTTTTGAAGCAAATTTACGGGCAATGGATTTGGGTGCATCAGCCGTCATGTACGATGGGTCTGCCTTGCCTTTTGAAATGAATCTTGAAACCACGAGAAAAATTGTTGAAAAAGCTCATGCGTTAGGTATTGACGTGGAGGCAGAATTAGGTCATGTCTCCATGGAAGAAGGGAATCCAGATAAAGGGGAAACTGATATGGATGAACCGATTTATACGGATCCTGCCTTGGTAAGGGAATTCGTAGAAAAAACGGGGGTGGACGCCTTAGCAATTTCCATTGGAACGGTACATGGCGTTTGTCTTAAAAAACCGGAAATTGACTTTCAAAGATTGAAAAAAATTAGGGACATTACCGACATTCCTCTCGTTTTACATGGAGGATCAGGTGTTTCCGACGATGACTTTAAAAGATGCATCAGAGAAGGGATTACGAAAATAAATTATTTTTCAGAAGTATCGCTTTTTGTTGCTGAAAATATAAAAGAACGATTACAAAAAAGAATGGAAAAAAATTATTATCAAGATATCGTGAAATGGTCTCAAGAATTATTTAAAGAGCGAGTTAAAGATAGAATACGATTATTTGGAAGCTCTAATAAAGCTTAAACTAAATTTCGGTCCCGAAATCTTAGTACTTTTTAAAATTCATGAAAAAATTCTGCAATGATCTTTAAAAAAAGGCGAATTAACCCGTTTTATCATAATTTTCTTCAATAAAGGTTTAGTTTGATGGATTCTTTTAATTATCATGGATCAACAAGCGGTTCAAGACGAATTAACGATTAGCATTGGAATTTTTGGAAATAAATTTGAATCCTCTAATTTAATTGGACAAGGTTTGGGTTCTCCGGGGACTAAATCCGACATTTTATTTTATAATAGATTAGATGCTACTTTAAACCAGATTTTTTGTGCTTTAACGCCTCTTGATTATCCTGATAAAATAAAGCCTTTTTTGCAGGTTTTATCTCTCACGAAAATTCATCTTTTAGTGATTGATGTTGAAAAAGGCTTGAATGCGGAAATAGGAGAGATTTTATTAGGAATGGATACTTTTCACCGAGATCGGGCTTATTGCCAACCATTATTCGTGATTACGGGAATATCCGGAGCAACTGAATGGAAGTTAAAGGAGTTGAAAAATAAATTAAATAAAATTCTCAATACTACGAGTTTAAAGAAGTCCATTATTTTCGAATTGAGAACGAAAGAAGACATAAAAGATTTAAAAAATATAATCCTAAAACTTGGAGAAAAAGCTACTAATATGGTTCAAAATCATTCCTACACGAAAGTTTTAATAGATCATGCATTTCCTGTAAAGGGAATTGGAACGGTCATTCTCGGAATGGTCGATAAAGGAGAAGTTAAGGTAAATCAATTATTAGAGCTTACGGGATTCGAAGGCCCTTCTAAAAAAGTCATCATAAGAAGCATTCAAAAGAATGACAGAGCATTTAAAGAGGCAAAGCAAGGAGATCGTGTTGGATTAGCATTGAAAGGAAAAATTTCGCCTAATGAGATCAATCGCGATAACTTATTAGCAACGCCAGGAATATTTAGAGGGGAAAAGCAAATTAAAGCCTTAATTAAGATTAATCCATTCTACAAACCAAAAGAGGAGATCATCACATCAAAAGCTAATATGGAATATCACGCCATGGTTGAGTTAAAAGTTTCTCCATTTAAATTTATAGAAGGAGAAGAAATAAAACCCGGTGGGCAAGGAATAATGTTAATGAAATTTGAAAAAACTTTAATCCATGATGGGGCGGGATTGAAAGGTATCATCATGGAGATGAATAAATTTAAAAATAAATCCCGAATAGTAGGAACTTTTTCTCAAATTAAAAATTAAAATTTCGCAATCATTCTAAAAATATTATCCCATTTAAATGAACAATTAACAATTTCATGAGGTTAAATTTTTTAAATTCCTAACATAGCTTTCTATCATACTTGGATTAACTTTTATATTTCATTAATAAATGATTAACCACATCATGAAACCTTTTTCTCTTCTCATAAAACCTGCGGGTGCCGATTGCAATCTCCGATGTAAATATTGTTTTTATATTGATCACCTCCAAAATGAAGGAAAAAAACCCCGCATGTCCGATGAAATATTGGAAAAAATGATTTCAAGTTACATGGCAACGGAACAAAATGGTCATTACGTGTTTGGATGGCAAGGAGGAGAACCGACCCTCATGGGAATTGATTTTTTCAAAAAGGTAGTGAAATTACAACAAAAATATGGACGTCCAGGTTCACGGGTGAGTAATGGCCTTCAAACGAATGCAACCTTGATTTCAAGTGAATTAGCCGAATTTTTTGGGAAATATAAATTTCTTCTGGGTGTGAGTCTTGATGGTCCTCCAATCATTCACGATCATTACCGAAAAACCAGGGGTAACACGCCCACTCATGAATTAGTAATGAAAGGAATTGAACATTTGAAAAAAAATAACGTGGAATTTAATATATTAGTATTGGTTAATGATAGAAATGTTAAAAGCGCAAAAGAAGTCTATGAATACCTCGTAAAACATCAATTTTATTATCACCAATATATTCCTTGTGTGGAATATGATGAGAAAAACAAAAAATTATTTCCATTTTCTATTACAGGAGAGGAATGGGGGGATTTTCTATGCGAGATTTTTGACATTTGGATTAAAAATGATGTAAATCGTGTATCGATTCGACATTTTGACTCCATCTTGGAATATTTCGTTTATGGTAGATATAACGTGTGCTACATGAATAAAGATTGTCGACAATATTTCGTGGTAGAACATGATGGAGGAGTATATCCTTGTGATTTCTTCGTGCGAAAAGATTTATGCCTTGGGAATATCTTGACAGATTCATGGGAAGACCTCCTAAATTCTCCAATTTACTATCGTTTTGGTACTAGTAAGAGTGCATGGAATAAAGCGTGTAATGCTTGTCCTTTTATTTCTTTATGTCATGGTGACTGTCAAAAGTTTCGAGTAAATAATAATTCTAGAACGTTAAGTGTTTTATGTACAGGGTGGAAAAAATTTTATGCTCACTCACTTCCTTATTTTCAGTCTCTTGCTAAAAAGATTCGTCTTGAACATGATATTACCCTTCCTGTTAAGCATGATTTTAAAAAAATCGGGAGAAATGATGCTTGTCCTTGTGGAAGTGGAAGAAAATATAAAAATTGTTGCATGCTTAAGATTCCGAGAACACTTTGAACTAAATGCATCTTGTATTTTCATTAAAAATGTTAATATAGTAATTTTTTTAGGGTCGTTTTTAAAACAAATTTGAAGGAGAATGGACGTTTTACGTAGCATCTATTTCCTATTTTTGATTTAAAGAAGGTTTAAATTAGATCAAAATATTTAAGTATAGGAAAAAAAATTAAAAAATGATTTATTTAACTTTATTCAGAGCTTCCTTCAAAATTATTTCGAAGTTCTCTAGAATAAAATCACAATCCTCATCCGTAATGATGAGGGGTGGCTTAATTTTCACTACATTATGTCTCAAAATCTCTCCCTTCGTACTCAGATATGGCATGCTCTGCCCTAAATAGAGCCCATGCTCCGGTGCTAAAAGAACCATTTCTTCACACAAATCATTAAAAGGTTCTCGAGTATCCTTATTCTTCACTAATTCTACTCCAATAAATAACCCCGCTCCCCGAACATCTCCAATAACCTCTAACTCTTCTTGCATCTCTAATAGGCGTTTGGTTATTTTATTTCCCATTTTTTCACAATTCTCTCCATACTTGCCCTCCTCCATCACGCGGATGGCAGCAAGAGAAGCTGCCATCGCTACGGGGTCAGAGCTGAAAGTAGTATGCTCCTCTGAAGGACCAAATTGTTTCCTAATTTTAGGATTCGCTAATAATACTCCCAAAGGAAAGCCACCGGCAATGCCTTTTGTCATTGTCATCATGTCAGGCGAAACATCCAAGTTTAATTCTTTTTCATACCGTTCAGTGAGCGTGAAATATTTTCCACATCTCCACATGCATGTTTGGCACTCATCATAAATGAGAAATACTTTTTCTTGCTCACAAACTTCTTTTAATTTCAATAAAAATTCAGGAGGGGCAGGAATCTGACCGCCACCTGCTTGATTGGGCTCGATTAAAACGCCTGCAAGTTTGCGGGGTGCCATTCCTCTAATATATTGTTCCACTAAATTGAAACATTCAAGATTGCAACTGGGATCTTTTTTTCCGTACAATCCTTCTTTATAATTCCACAGGCATCGATAACAATAGGGATAAGGCATTCGGAAAAAATTTCTTTGCGCCAGGCTGGTAAAGCGGGTAGCGACATGAATCGGTTGGGACGCCGTCATTGTCACCAATGAGTTGCCGTGATATCCTCCGAAAAAAACGCCAAAAAGGTCCGCTCCTCGCGATTCCATTAAAGCGAGTTTCAGAGCAGCTTCATTGGCCATTCCTCCACCTTCACAATTCAAAGATACCCGGCCTCCCTTTAATTTTCCAGGAGCTAGTTCTGCAAGCTTATTTACCAATTTAATTCTTGCTGGTGTTGAAACATTATAGCGTACATGTGTTAGACGCTTTATTTGTTGGAGAACGGCATAATTGACGTCCGGATGGGCGAATCCGAGTGTAAGAGTCCAGTTCATTGAAGTGACATCGAGGATTTCTTTCATAGAACCATCTTTTGCTCTTACTTTTACCCAGGCGGAGCCAGGTTCTTTAGCTTCAATGGGAGTGAGTTCTTCTACAAAGGAATTTAGCACGTGTTTTTCAAATTCAAGAAGATCTTCTTCATTAATTCCGGCGGGGATTCTTTCTATTTCTTCTTTACTCAAAATTTTCGGTTCAATTTCTTTCATTGTCATCTAATCTTGTAAGTCATGCTTTATCATAAATAATTTATCATGATAAAAAATGGAGACATGAAACTGGAGGGGTCGATTAAAAAAAGGCAAAAGTGAAGATAAAGGGGAAAAAGAGGCACGAGAGTCTTGCGAAATAACCCTACGGGAGATTTGAAGAAATAACAAAAAATTAAAGATGAATAAATTATTTATCACCCTATCAAAGTGGAATAAGACTTAAAAATTAATAATTTGAGTAGAAAAGAGTTATGAGTAGTTTTGGGAAAGGATTGGGTATAGGAATGGCGGTGTTTATCGTGCTGAATTTTGCATTTTCCTTGCTCACCAGTCTATTGAGCGGGAATTTCCTTACTTGGCTTATCGCATTGACAAATATAGGGTCGTTAATTGTAATATTATTCAATGGCATTATTTTTCCCCCATTTGAAGTAATTTTTCTTCTTACCAAGCTGATATTGGGCACATTTCGCATAGCTGCATTTCCCAGAGGCAATGGAGGAGATGGTTCCCCTTTTCAGCTCGTGATTTTTATCGGCTATTTTTTAATTCCTTTAATATCAGCACTGATAACGGGACGGTTGGCAGGGAGTAAGGGAGCTGCTTTTGGCGCATGGTTTTTAATTTCAATATTAAGTATAACTATTTTACTCGTATTTTTGATTCTTGGCATGATTGATCCCGACACGAACATTGTATTCCTGAGGTTTCAATTATTAATATTTAGAGAGCACGGCATTCCAGGCTTTCAATTGCTCCTTTCATTAATTATTGCAGGAATTATTAATGGCATCTTTTATGGGTGCTTTTCCGTATTAATGAGTAAGGAAGAATTTTTTTAAATCATTTTATTTTTTTATTATTTTTTTTATTTCCCTTGAGACTGAGTGCCGTTAAAATCCTAATGAGTTTTGATCTGGAAGGTTTTGAGAGAAATACACATTTAATGAGAGAATTTCAAGAGGGTCGTCTTGAGAGGAATCATGATTTATTAGCTTATGGGAGCAAGATAAGAAAGGAGATGAGATAAAGATTTAGTCCATTATTTTCTTAAAATCCAAAAACAGATTTATCTCATTTTTGGAATAGTTCATTTCTTCTCTTGCATTTTCGATGATGGACTTTAAATTTCCATCAGTAAGCTTATCAACCATAGATTTTTTCCATTCTGTCCAATGGGGAAGCCCATCAAAATAGACATTCCATGGCAGTTTTTCCCTTTTAGATGCCCTCTTTTTGATTTCTCTTGAAAGTAGAAGCCAAAAATAAAGATAGCGTGGAGAAATTTCTTGGTTCTTAGCCATCGGTTTTCTAAAAAAACTCCCAAAAGCCAAGAGCATGAGAATACCAAGCCCATATTGTAGTTGAACTTTACATGCATGGATTAAATATTCTTTTTTTAGAGCCATCCAATCTAACTTTTTAAATTCTTCATCTTTTAGGGAGAGAAGGGCGTTTTTTAATTTAGTAAAAAAGAACTCCTCGGTTAAATATGGTTTGGTCTTTATGAATTGGAAAATTCGCAAGCCTCCGGCTAATCTCCACTCTAACCATTTTTCAGAGAGTTGTAGCGCCTTTTCCAAGATCTTTTCATCGTTTTCGAGAGATGAAAGAAGTTGTTTCAAGATATGATTAATTTGCTCGTAATATTCTAAATAATGGTCATGCACCGTGGCGTAGGAATAACCTAAAATATCAATAAACGTAAAAATTTCTAATACATCTACGAATATAGAAACACGTTTCTTGTCTGCTCGAAAAACTTGAAATTCGGGATCATTGAGTAAAGAGTATATTCCATAAAAAGTAGACTCTCCTGTATAAATCGTCGCAAATAAAAGATGGTATTGAATCACTTTGGCAATGAGAAGTTTTTCCATTCTATTAAGGGAATAAGGTGAAAGTAGATCATGTTTTAACAAGAGCTCATGACTTTTTTGCGGATGATTCTTTCTAACATAAACCCGTCCAATATCGTGATATACTAAGATTAAGAGGAGTAAAGCTTCATTATGTTCCTCTATTTTCTTAATTTTTTCTCTTAACTTCCCATGAGATTCTCGAGAAAGTGTATCATGAAAAATGGCTTTTTCCTTTAATAGAAAGTACACTTTAAGAGCTCGAAATACGTGCTGTATCGTGCGTTTGAATTCAGAAGGATTCCTTTCTCTTACATCCTGAAAGACCAATTTTAAATTGGGAAATATTTGCATGAATTCTTCCTGAAAAGCGCTATCTAACAAGTCTCTTGACTGGTCTATCCAAGAGAGAGTCAGTTGAGTGAAAAGATTTGAAAGCTTTGAAAGTACGTGTTTCATGTTAAGCTTTCTAAAATGATGGATCTCTAATTAATTATTTGAATTAGAACTTTCCAAACGGGACGCGGGTATTGACCATAGCTTGAATTGAACTTGAATTTAACGGGAGAATTAAATGCATTTCAAGCACCGTATCCTGAAAGAATTTTTGATGAAAATTTTTTCGTACTTACTAAGAAAAAGAACTATCATGAAACGTCCCTTAGGACCTTCCAAGACCGAGTTAAAAAAAAATCCTGAGTAAGAAATGAAAAAAATGAAAGAAAAAGAAAATAAAAAAAGGAAAAGTAAAAAGAAAAAAAAGAATTGGAATATTTTATCCAGTAAATTCAATCTGCTCGTTCCGTCGTTTTTTCTTTCGTTAGAATTCTCATGACATTTCCTAATGCTCCTCCCAATGCGCCAAATATTGCGCCCATTCCAAGGATGATCAGCAAGATGAACCATCCAAACCCTTCTGCTAGAAAAAGCCCACCAATTTGGTCTAAAATGACATAAGCATTAATTGTTATCATGAAATAAATCGCATATCCCGTCCAATAGGCGCAGACTCCCAATGCTCCGCTTAAAATGCTCCTTCTCATCCTCTGATTAAAGTAACCGCCAATAATTCCGGCTATTACCACCAATTGCCAGAACGGTATTAATGCTAATAGCCCAGCTGCGATTGCCGCACTAATGGTTCCTAACGCAAACATTTTATCCTCTTGTTCCAATTTCACGCACCTCCTCCTTCGGCAGAATAAAAATAGATTGTGGATTCAATTTCACCCCGCGGAAAATCAGAGGCCGTGTTGGTAAAGAACTGATAATGATACTTGCCGTGAATGAATAATTCTTCTAATTGATCCGCATAGTGCTCCGAACTGGATATTCCCCTTTGTCCGGAAGGAATGACGCTGCGAGAATTATTTAAATCACTTAAATCCACGATTAGCCGCTCGGAAGCTCCCCCGCGAGCATACCGCACGCTATCTTCTCGTAAACTAATTCTCGATGGATTTACCGTATATCCTTCACCACCTCCTTCATAAGGACCTTTATTTAGCGAGCTAATTCCTGCCAAGTGGACAAACTCCTTCTTATGAATTTTACCATACACCCAATCGGAGGGATTGCTCGATTCATAGAAATTTTCGAGCCAAGCAATTGCCTCGTCTAATGCTGATAAAATGATATAATCTCGTGTTTCCACAGTACCATTCGTATTTATATCATCAAACCAGTGCGAAAATCGCTTCTCTTTCATCAAATATTCCAATACGTTAAGGCTAGGTCCTCCAACAACACCGTATTTCTCAAATTCATCTTCAAAAGTTAACTCATAAAAATATTCCCTCCAAACCCGATAAATTGTGGGCGCCACTAAGGTATCACTCATCAAGTAATCCCATCCTTCTAATTCCTTTAAAATAGCCGCAATTTGCTCAGGAGGATTTGAACCGTATTTTTTCTGTAAAGCAAGAATTAAATAGGGTGTAAATGCTTCTGCCGCTGAAGATTTTATGTCATTTTGATATACCATCATTTTCTCCACGTCAATGCTAAACTCCGGAGCCTCTGAAAGCATCTCATTAATCCTTCGTGCTCGATACCCACTCGCATAACCATTTTGAAGCTTCGGATATTGCGGTCCCGCTACGAGTTGATTCGCTGAAGCAAGATAATGCTGATCGGGATTCATGGAATTTGGCAACTCTGAAAAGGGCACGTAGCCCGTCCATTCACCCTCACCCCGCGAGCCATCGTACGGAAACCTGCCATTGCCGGACCGAATGGGAACTTTTCCCGTGGGACGGATGGCAATGTTTCCCGCAACATCCGCATACACGATGTTTTGAGCAAGCGTATCCCAATACCTTGATGCTCTATCAAAATCCGCCCTGTTCTTCGCATTATTAAAGCCATACCCTGCCAAAAAGTTAAAAAAATAATCCTGAGCCGTCCACCGACAAGCAAGCACCACATCACCAAGCGTATCGGAAAGCCCAAAATCCCTTAGTTCGCTTAGGACGGGGCCATGTACCGTTTCCTTTACCGTAAATACCACGGGGCTTTGTCCCTTCACCTTGATGGTATAATTCCTCGTGGTATATTCCATTATTTTCTTATTATAAATGTAATGGTTTTCATCAACTTTATCATAATAATACCAATCCATGACATCATATCCTGTATTCGTAAATCCCCACGCAACATATTCATTGTGCCCAACAGCCGGAAGCGGCATTCCAGGTATCGCAAATCCATAGATGTTTAGGCCCGTGTCATTAGCTACACAATGCATTTCATACCAGACTCCCGGCATTATCCACGCGAGGTGCATGTCGTTGCAAAGGATCGGTTTTCGCGTTTTTGTTTTAATCCCGTCGACGACCCAATTATTAGAACCCCTTAAATCTTCATTTTCAATTAATGCTTTTTCAGGGTCTATTTTTTCCATACTTTTCACGAAAGTTCTCAGAGAAGTGGCGAGAGAATCATCCGTTTGGGCGTGAATTTGGGTTGTGGAATAGGATATTTGAGGGACTTCGGGAGCTTTGGGATAGGAGCCGTAATTCGGACAAATTGGGATTTGATAAGGAGTAGGGAGTCCAAATAATTCCTCGAACAGAGCAGGTCCCAGAGCCTTAAGATTAATGAGGTGGTAGATATCGGAATAGCTCCAAGATAATTGTCGAGCCATTTCTTGGACGAGGCATAGAGAATCTAAGGTAGTCCACGTGGGAGGATCGAGATTTAAGATGCTATATTCAAGGGGCAATTCATTAGGATGGCTTTGGATGTAATAATTAATTCCAGCAACGTAATTTTCTAAATTGGCATAGAAACCCGTGGTGCTGGAGTCGTGGATTTCTTTTAATTTCAAATCGGTTTGGTTAGCCCAGTATTCCATTCCCGTGGCTTTAGCAAATTTATCGGCTTCCAGTCCATCTTCTCCAATTACTTCAGAGAGCATGCCTCTTACTTGTCTTCGTATCATATCCATTTGAAAGAGGCGGTCTTGAGCGTGGAGATAGCCCACGGCGAAAAACATATCGATTTCGTAATCAGCGTAAATGTGGGGAATGCCCCATTGATCTCGGATGACGATGACATTTCCTTTTAAATTAGGGAGGGTGAGGCGTTCTTCTTTGGGCACTTCTCCCGGGGTTTTCCATAGTCCATCACCCGGAAAGAGTAATTTACCGAGCGGGGAGATAAATCCGAGTGGGATGGAAAAGACGAGAAAGGAAACGATGAGCAGGACGGCGATGACGATTAAATTTTTCTTCATTTTACCTTCTAATTCATGCATCATTTTGCCTTTTTATTTTTATTTTTAGGATTTATTTACTTGATATTGTTGTTTTTCATGTGGTCATGAAAAGTATTATAGAAAATTTTACAAATAAAAATAGATTCAAACTATATTATAAAGATTTCTATTGAAATTTGAAATTAATGATAGTAACTCTTAAAAAACAGTCGCCGTCTAGTCAAAACAATTTTGGACAAAATTAGACATGAACACAAAAATAGAGGGGTTGTTTAATTGTCTTTCCTAATCGTTCTTCATGAGCTCTTTCTTTCTCTCCATCGGACACGTTGCCTCCTTATTGGGCGCCAGTTAAAAACAGGTATAAAATAAATTCAAATATATTTTTTCACGTGAAACTTTCAATTTTTAAGTTAGATTGAAGAATCTAAAATTATCAAAATGTTAAAAGAGGTAAGATTAACATGGAGATAAGATCGTCAAAGAAACTAATGTTCACGACTTTCAGAATCTCATAAAAAAATTTAATATTTCCTTTTTTTTTCTCATGAATAGGAGTACTGCTATTAAAATGAATTTCTAACCCTTAATTGAATATCAATTTGAATTTTGACACTATTTACCATAAGGCACTAAAGGTTAAGATAAAATTTTTTTTTGGAAAACCAATATTGACTCTTACTTCATTGATTTCTAAATAGAGTCTTTTTAAAAGGGTATTCGACTAAAAAAAAAATTAGATTTAAAATTATTGTTCTTTTTCAAATAGCTTTTTCACCTCTTTTTCACAAAGAAAGAAGGCAATGGCGATGGGAAATCCAAAGATCAAAAAGTATAAAGAAGTCATGATCACGAGATACCTGCATGTTTTATTCTTGAAGAAGAGTCCAATTGAACCGACGAGTAAGATAATGGCAATCGTGCCATAGTAGTACCCCAATCCTTGAATCTGGGCCGGCGTGGCCACTGCAAGTCCTCCAATCAGGGAAACTATCGTGTCCGCCATGAAAATGACGAGAAGAGCATACATCGTCATGAAGATTCCCAGTAAAAGAGAGATGAGAGCCACGATATTAAGGAGAGTTTTTCTATTAATTTTTGGCTCATCCGGAGTCGTTCTGGGATGATCAAGAATATCGCGTGCTGCGTAAAAAAGGAGTCCGAGTGGAATCAAGGTATAAAAGGTAGAGCCCACGATCACGGCATATTCTCGCTCTCCTCCATAGATTTCCGTGGATATGAGAATCATGAGGAGAAGAGATAAAGCCGTAGCCACGAGGAAAACTTTAATGGTTTCCTTGGTTCCTTCCCTGAAAGTATATAATGATAGGAGAATTACGATTACCACGATGGCTTCTCCGATTACCATAATGGGATTCATGGTATGGTAAGCGAGTCCACTCCATCCTAGCATTTCATTGTGCGTGAAAATCAAGGTCGGCCATAAAGTCATTTCACGCTCCCAATGATAAAATTGGTCGATAAAAAAATGAGAAAAACCTCCTGCTGCCGTTGCTAAATATGCATTTTTCCAATTCACGTCTCTAATTCCATTATCTACTAAGGTGAGGGGGAACCAACCTTCTTCTGATTTTTGCATGGAAAAGCGTGAACAATAGGAGTAGACCATGGAAAGAGGGACCGCAATGATGAGGAACCCTAACATGCTATGAAAAGGCATGGGAATGAAGCTAAAAAGAAAAACAATATCGGGGCCATAGATATTATTCGCGAGGAAAATGAAGGCTAATTTATAGTTAAATTTATCCTTGGCGAAGTATAGAATGGGAATGAGCAAACATAGCCCGTAGAATACATGACCAAAAGTTGGCATGATACTTTTCAACACCCATGATTTATTTCTAATTAGATAAAATTAAATAGATCACACACATTTTTAAATTCTACTCTTTTGTAAACAGACTTAAATTACTTGTAAAAAGAAAGAAATCCAAGAAAAGAGGAAGACTTGAAAATTTTTCAAGAAAAAGGAAAACGGCATCATGTAAGAAGGGTAATGAATGGAGAAAAAATAAAAAAAATTAAAGTTTTTAATACATTCCAAATGGAAAGAAATTCACGATCATCCATCCGTATAAAATGCTTAAAAATACGGAGGAACTGATGATATTTCTTCCACCATGCATGTAGACCCATGTTACGAGTATTTGTTGAATTATAGCGAACGCCGCTAGCACGGTAAGGGAAAGAGAAAGAAACTCACCCCATGTGAGGAGCATGATGGGAATATATAGCGTGATTTCCATGGCAATTCCGATGCCGGTCATAGAAAAGTACTCCTTAAATCGATTTTCATGGGATAAATGAGATTGAACCATCCTAAAATAGAATTCTTTCATGAGGAAAAGGGGGAAGAACAAGAATGTCATAAAGATTACCGTTCCTATTTCTCTCACCGTGAGAAACGTAGTGACAGTGTTCCAATCTGAAATTAAAGCAATAAGCGTGCAGAGGAGAATTGCTGAGATGACGCCAAATACAATGGAGCGACAAGGATTGCCAGGAGAAAGATGGCTAATTAAAGAGGGCAATTCAGAAAATTTCTTTTCCTTGCTCTTTATCGTGAGAGCAAACCATGCGAGAAGAATACCAATTATTGTCCCCACCATCAACGCAAATAATTGATCTCCGGAAGAAACGGGTAATGTTGCTTCAAATAAGTTTACTGCTGATTGAGAAAATAATAGACCGATTAACCCTACAAGGAGATATAATAGATACAATTTCCCTATTGAAGCTTGTTCGTCGATAGTTTCCGGAAAAATATCTTTTTTTTTAAAAATGAAGCTCCTCAGATATACTATTAATCCAAACCCTAATGCTACCACTCCGGCTAAAGCTAAATTGTAAAAAAATTGACTATATCCGACCGTTAAATGGATATCTTCATCACTAGCATTAGGATCTCGTCCTATAAATGCACATTCAAACCATTTTACCGTTTCTTTCACGATGGTGGGCTCGGTAGTTTCATAGAGGTGTTCAGAAGTGGGCCCAATCACGATTTTAAATGCAGTCCCTTTTGAAAACTCTCCATATAATTTTCCCACCTCAATTGGGCTCCCTCCAACATACGTGGTCAAGTAAGTAAGAGCTTCATCAAGCGTGGCAACTTGCTCAAACCTACCGAGAGCGACCAATAAATTCGGTGCTTTAGCAGGAGTTAAATTAGCTCGAAAACTTCCAATTGCTACCAGTGCCTTGATTTTATCGGGATGAGCTTCAGCAACGCTGAATGCAGCGCTGCCTCCCATAGAATGTCCTATTAAGCCAAATTTTTTAATATATCCTAAATTTTCCAAATATTTAATGGCCGCCATCATATCCAAATAAAGTCCTTGTCTATTTTCTCCAAGATATCCATCAGAGCTTCCATGTCCTCGAAAATCGAGAGTCACCACGGTGAAACCTCTTTTTACCAATTCAATACTAATTTTAGCATTGTGTTGCTTGTTTCCGCAATAGCCATGAGCGTTCACAATGCCGGCATCAAGCTTTGAGTCATTAGACAATGGTTGATGTAATAATGCTGTAATTTTCGTGCCATCATCCGAAACTAACGTGATCTTCTTAATAGAGTACGGATGTTGAGGATCCGCCCAATATGTAAGCACGAGCAGGGGGATGAGACCCACGATGGTAATGAGTAAAGCAATTAAGATACCCGAAACTTTTTTATTAGATTTTATTTTATTCATGATATTCATTTTACGATCACTTTTTTTATTATTTGAATTACTATCCACATCATAATTTGAATTTGATATATTTAAGACTTTATCTCTCATGAAGATTTTCTAAAGGATTAGAAAATAAGACCCCCTCCTCAAATTCAATTACTTTCGCTCTCTTTTTAAGAGAAAAGTAAAAAAAAAAGAGAAAATTTATTTTATAAGAGTAATTTTCGTGGATAAAGGAAAATCTCGAGAAGACGTACCTGCCCATAAGGTAAAAGAGCCTGCTTCTGTAATGAAGGCGCTTTCTTGTTCCGAATAAAATTCAAAAGCTGAGTGTTCTAACGTCAACGTAACTGTTTTTTTCTCGCCGGCTGTTAAAAATACTTTTTCAAAAGCAACTAATTCTTTTAGAGGACGATCTACTGAACATTCATCATCCCCCACGTAAATTTGAATGACTTCCGCTCCCGCTTGAGATCCTGTATTTTGCACGTCAACGGAAATGGTAAGTATATCGTTTTCCTTAATAGTAGATTTATCCAATTTAATATTCGATAACTTGAAGGTAGTATAAGAAAGACCAAATCCGAACGGGAACATAGGCTCGATCGCGTGTTTATCAAAGTAGCGATATCCAACGTATATTCCTTCCTCATAATAAATTTTTAGTTCTTTAAGATTTCCTGGAAATCGCTTTTTAGAAAGATGAGCGGGATGATCTTCTAATTTTTTAGGATACGTCACAGGCAATTTTCCAGAAGGAGATACGTCACCGAAAATAACGCGAGCTAAAGCCGTCCCTCCCATCATGCCGGGATACCAAGCGTTAAGAATGGCGGGTACCTTATCATGCCACGGCGAACAATCAATGGGACTTCCGGCAATTAAAATTACGATTGTATTGGGATTTTTTAAAACCGTCTCTTCTATCAAGCGCACTTGGTTGTCGGGCAAGCCATAATGCGTACGATCATTGCCTTCTGTATCGCCTTCAGTCTTAATGAAGAGCATTTTCAAGAAATTTCCTCCATGGTCTAACCCCAGAATTAAAAAAACGACATCAGCATCCTCCGGATTTGCAATTATTTCTGCTTTTCCGGAAACATATTTACGGATTCCTTCAAAAGGGGTGATGAATTTAGGAGGGACCACGGCGGAACTGCCACCTTGAAGCGGTTTACCAAATACTTTTTTAGCATTAGGTCCTAGTATAGCTATTTTTTTAACTTCATCTAAATTCACGGGGAGGATATTTGAATCATTTTTTAATAACACCATGCTCTCTTCAGCGATTTTTTGGGCTAATTCTTGATGTTCGGAAAGATCAGAAATTTTCGTAAAAATTGATTCTTCTTGTTCTAACAATCCAACCCTAAAAAACGTCCTAAGTAAGGGTCTTACAGCTTCATCTATATCCTTTTCATTTATTTCACCGGAACTTAAAGCTTTTATAATGTTTTTTGGCGTTAACACTTTACTTAAAAGCTTACCGGGCATTTCTAAATTCAGCCCTGCTTTAATACAAGCTGCGGCTCCCGAAGTATTACGAGCAGCACCCCAGTCACTAACTACATGCCCCGTGAAGCCTAATTGATCCCGAAGTATTTCTCGGAGAATATATTGATTTTCAGCTCCGTAGATTCCATTAATTTTATTATAACATGCCATGATGCCCCATGGATCGGATTTTTCGATGATTCGCTTAAAATTCTTCACGTAAATTTCTTGTAAGGCACGTTCACTGATTTCAGCAGATATTTTCGTGCGTTTTGTTTCAGAATTATTCATGATATAATGTTTAACGCACGCAGCAACTTTTTGAGATTGAAGACCCTTAACAATTTCTGCAGCAATATCAGAAGAAAGAACGGGATCTTCACTCAAATATTCAAAATTCCTGCCACAGAGGGGAGAACGGATGATGTTAACTCCCGGCCCTAAAAGCTGGTGTCTGCCTGCTAATCTAACTTCTTTGCCCATAGCTTCTCCCATTTTATAGGCTAATTCTTTATTCCACGTGGCGGCTAATCCTATTGTTGCGGGGAACCTTGTGTGCTTTCCTCGATGACTAGAATGCCAGGCAACGCCAAGGGGCCCATCTGTCATTCCAAAAGAAGGGATTCCTAACCGTGCGATGGGATTAGTCGTCCAAAAATCCTTACCCCGTAGTAACAAGAATTTTTCTTCTAACGTTAATTGTTCCAGCAAATCATCAATTCTCGTTTCTAAATCCAAGGAAGCATCTAAATATTTCTTCTTTTTCTCCATTTTAGGTTTATCGTTATTTTTTTTTAATTAGAAAGATCATTAAATTCTACTTAAATTTAGGGATTGATAAAAAAATCTTAATTAGATTTAATAATGCTTGGGAGGTTTTATTCTTTTATCAGGGATTTTACCTTGTAAGATGGGATCACTCGTTTTTTCCATCCACTCACGCAACTTGCCTTTAAGCTCTTGTATTATATCTTGATAGTCGGGATCGGTAATTTGATTATCCATTTCATTTGGATCTTTTTCTAAATCGTAGAATTCTTCTCTCGGACGAGGTTTTTGGTGAAGCTTTTTCATGAATTTTCCCGAAGGTTCCATCATAATGTCGCCGGGAATTTGATAGAGAACATCAGAGGGCTCGCAATTCCAGATATATTTGTAGTTTTTTGTTCGAATTCCCCTCATGGGGTCATAAATTTCATGGTATGTTTTCTCAACGAAAATTTCTTCTCGAAAGGTGGATATTTCATTATTTAAAAGAGGAAGAAAGCTTTTTCCTTCTAGATTATTTGGAACTCTTCCTCCCGTGAATTCCATTATAGTGGGCAAGAGATCAATGTTGCTTATCATTTGATGAATGACTTTCCCTCCACTAAACATTTCCGAGGAGGGGAGCGCCATTAATAATAGCGTTTTAATGCCAGGATCATACAAGGTGCATTTTGCGCGAGGAAAGGGGATGCCATGATCCGTCGTGAAAATAAAAAGCGTGTTATCAACCAAATTGGTAGCTTCCAACTCAACCATAATCTTACCGATCGCATTATCAACTACCTCAATAGCTCCATAAAATTCAGCAAAATTTTGACGAATGGCCGCATTGTCGGGAAGAAAAGGAGGAATTTTAACTCTCTTAGGATCTACTGGTTCTGTCCAAGCTCGAAAGGGCAAGTGGACCTCAATCGTGCCAATTTTTAGAAAAAAAGGCCGCTCATCATGCTGATGTTGATGAAAAAATTTCGAAAATTCATTTTCCATTCTTTTGCATGAATATTTCCATTCCGCGCCTCTTTTACTCACGGTATCATAACCCAAGGAATGCGCATCAAAACTTTCATGTTGTAGACCTAATAAATGCGTGCTATATCCATTCTCCTTCATGTACATTGCCAACGTTTTATTTTCCCGTGGAAGCGTCCATCCTCGATTGACTAATCCGATTAAGCCATTTTGGTGCGGATATAAAGAAGTAATGATGCTTCCACGTGAAGGACTACATTGAGGAGCCGTGCAAAAATAATTGGTAAATTTCACGCCTTCTCTTGCCAATTTGTCCAAATTGGGCGTGTTAAGCCTGTTAGGCATTTGAACAGAATCATAACATCTTAAATATTGCCCTTGATCATGGGTGATGAATAAAATAACATTCGGTTTTTTTGGTGAGTTCATTTTTTTACTGCAAAAATATGATTTAATTCATGTATTAATGATAAATTTAATCTATGACCTAATATAAGGGTACTGCTCTCCTTGCAAATATCCGCATGAAATTAAAGAAAGCATTCGAACTGCATTCCAAAAGTGAACTGAATTGAATTAAATTAAAACTTATCTCCCCAGAGGATAAGATTCTAAACAAAAATAAAAAAGAGGTAAAAAAAGATTGAAAGGATGTTTTTTATTCGGCCGTTTTCTTTATTTTTTCTTCGTGAATTTTTTCTAATTCTTGTTTTATTTCAATGTATTTTTCCTTCGTAATAGGGAAGCGTAATAATAACAAAAATCCGAGACCAAGCGCGGCCATTGGAAACACGCACATGAGTAATCGAATGCCAAAAAGAATCCAAGGAGTCACGGTCGCGGGATCATAAATCCTCCATCCCGTAGTGTTGAAAACTAAGGCAATGGACAACGAAACAGCAATCGTA
The DNA here is from genome assembly GCA_029838195.1 of Promethearchaeota archaeon. GTDB lineage: Archaea > Asgardarchaeota > Lokiarchaeia > Sigyniarchaeales > SOKP01 > JALGVJ01. The sequence continues at coordinate 10,014 of JALGVJ010000030.1, read as the reverse complement.
GAAAATCGAATGATTAAAGCGTTCACGCCATAATACGCGGCTTCTCTTCTTATGCCCGTGTTCACCTCATCAAAATCGATGATGGAAGCCATGATCACGTCCCGTCCAAATATGATACCCGCGAATCCAAAACCTATTAAAATATAGGTTATAATGGCACCGATCATTTCCCAAACAAATAAAAAAGGAATGAACGTCAACGACATGATAGCCAAGGCCGTCAATTGCCCTTTTTTCACGCCATGGTTGGCAAAATATTTACTCCATAGTGTCATGAAAATAACCGCTGAAATGAACGTTAGAGCCAAGAATAACGATTGAATGAAAGCATCCGTGATCTTGATAATAAAGCCCAAAAAATAAGGATTAATGATGGGAATCAAACCAAACACGTACCATTGGGCAAAATTTGTCAAGATATAGGCTCTAAAGGCTTTATTTTTAAAAGTTAGCTTGACAGAACTAAAAAATGAAGGGGCGCTTTCAGGATCTTTAGAATACTCTTTCCGCTCTTTTAATCCAAATTTTATAAACACGAAAGCAAAAATTGCCGCTAAAAGAGCCATAAAAATTGCCGCATTCACGTATTCTGCTTCAACGCCAGGACCGAGAAATTCAGATATAAAAAATGAAGGTAAGATAGCTGCGAATAATAATCCAATGATGTTAAAAATTTGAACATAATTATTAGCCTTGGCTCTTTCTTCAAGATTAACAAACATTTCTGGAAATAAGGACGTCTGATTGAGAGAATACATCGTGTAAAAGGTATCAAATAGATTTATGATAATTAAAAAATAGATGAAAGCGAGTATTTGAGAGCCTTTAGGAGGGGTCCATAAAAGAATCATAATAATGCATAATGGAATGATGCCTCCAATGATGAATGGCTTCCTTCTTCCCCATTTGGACGATGTCCTATCTGAGATCGCCCCCAGCAACGGGTCATTTATCGCATTCCAGATTGACCATAAAATATAGCCTAAAGTAACAAGCCAAAGATCTAATTGGACAACAGCGAAGTAAAAATTGAAAATATAGAAGGTAAATAATTGATAAGACATCGTGTCAGCAATGCCGGCAAAGCTATAGGCAATAGTCGTTCTTTTTGAGATGGTTTGCGACATTTTTAATTTTTTATCGAGTAATTTATAATTCGAGTTAAAATATTTTAATATAATTAATAGAGTTTGAATCGTATCTTATAAATATTTTTACTATAAGAATGAAAATGAAGGTGGTGAAGATTTTTTTACGAGAGAATCTCTTCAATTTTAGAAAAGGACGTTTAAAAAGTTTCAGAGGAAGGCAAAAACGTGATAACATTATTCTTGCGTGGATAATACATGTGAAACAATTTGGAGTTAAAAACGAATTCAAGCGAAACTTACTACGTGCCGTTAACAAGCTAGAATTCATTGAATGTAGAGTGAAAAATTAACATGAAGTTAAAAGTTAAAAAACGGTAATTTCAATCCCATCAAAAGAAAAAACACCTATTAAAATAAATTAAAAGAGGATGGTAGAGACTACCGGTAGATGATCAGACCCAAACTCAGCGGGGCTATCAATGTTGGGGAGCATGTCATTGACCACGTGATATTCGATGATGCTTTCATGCCCTCGCACGAGAATATAGTCGATATTAGCCCGTTCACTTGAAGCCACGATTGACCCCGTATCGGTAAAATATGTCAAGAGGGGTTGGATTTCGGGGGAAGTTCTTCTTAGATTCAGATCCCCCATCAAGAGCGTGGGGGTGGAAGGCGTGGAAAGTTCCACGATTTTATTTAACAAGTAATTTACTTGAGCGTACTTGTTTTCATTACGGATTCCAAGGTGAGTATTGAATACATCGAGAGTAAGCGTTGGACTCACGCGAATGATGCAATGAATATACACTCGTTCTTGTAAGATGCTTGGAAGAGAATATCCTCTTGCGGACACGATGGGAAATTTACTCAAAATAGCATTTCCCATGACGTGTTTATTAGAAGGAGGATTGAAATAGTAGTAATACATGTTTAACCTTTTCGCTAGCCAGTAGGCCATGTCCACTCCTTGTGAGGTGATGCGCCCTCGTTCTACTTCTTGCAAACCGATGATATCGGGATCATCTAACAAAATGTTTTGGGCAATGCGTTCAAGATTCAATAAGTCGTCCCCACCTTGGCCAAAATGAATGTTATAGGTCATAAACGTAATGGGATTCTTACTTTCAATGAGTGGTGGGTTTTTTTCTAAACTCATCATTAAGAATGCGGTGATTAAAGGAGAGATTAATACTAAAGCAATGATTATTTTTCCTTTTCTATTCATGCTTAGTCTCACCTCTTTTTTGTTGAAGATGGATGGAAAGTAAGGTAGTAATGGAGCACGTTATTCCTGCGAGAAATACGATAATGGGGTCCATTCCTTTCATGAATGCAAGAACATAGGCCCAATCGGTGGAAATGACATGGAGCACTAAGAAAATCACGTAAAAAGCCAAACTAATGGCAAGGAGGTTTGAAATCGTTTTTATTATTTCCCATTTAAATGAGATAAGCGCCATGTGAGTAAATAGCACGTATAAATCGAGATAAAGAAAGATGAGAGAGATCGAAATGAGAACGCTTGCGATATAAGTTAATAATCTTCCCAAAAATAAGAATAGGAACAAGATAATTATCCAAAATGAATTTAATATAGCCATAACAGTCATGTTGATGAAATAGGAGCGTTTCATTTTTAAAATCATTAACACGGTGATTAACAATGCAGAAACATTCAAGATATTATTTAGGTGATACTCCGTGTTCGTATAATGAGAAATAATGTTTGGATATAAGAGTAAATTGAATAGTAGAAAAAATATAGCACCCATTCCAATGAAAATGAGGGAAAGTTTAGTTGTCAGGGACACGTTTCTTTCTTTCGGTTCCTGGAATGTGAAGAGAATTGTTGGAAAACTGGTCCGGGTATAGTAAAATAGAATCACGGTCAGGGGGACTTGTATTACTAGCCAAAGGTATTGCGTGAGATACCAATAATCCGCCAGCCATCCGGGAGGAAGCAAGGAAAGATCAGCCGTGAAGCCGAGAGTTCTGATGAGATAATCAAGTAAAAATGCGCAGTAGAGAGAAAAAACAACCAGAGTAATCTTGTTATTAGATTCTATTTGGAGATTAATATTCATCCAGCTTGTTAAAAACGTACTCAAGAACATGCAATAAAATAATATGATGAATCCCGAGAGAAGGACTTGGATTAAATTTGGTAAATGAAAAGCAAGAAATAACCTGCTCACAATGGTGAAATAAATAGAAAACTTCATGATTTTTTCGATACCAAATTTTTTACATAGAGTATTTGTCATGGCGGGTAATAAATAAAAAATTAAGGTTATCATGATTAGGAAATTTTTCACAACTTCATGTCCAAAGACCACGTAAAACATGGCAATATACACGCTGGGCACGTACGATCTAAGTGCTTGAAAGAAAAACAAGGACAGCGTGATTAATAATAGGAGAAGCGCATAAAATTGTCTCATTCCGATGTTTCGTTCAAATTCAGTAAAGGAGAAATGCGCCATGGTATAACCTTATTTTTTTGATCTAATAATTAAAATGTAGACGTGAACCTATATAAATTCTTCATATCCAACCATTCTCATTCGTGATAATAGTCTTTCTTTTATTGCATGATGAATACTGATTGGAGTCAAAAACCGTATTAGGAACAAGATTTAATTTTATTCTATTATTATTGTTCTTTAACATGTTTGATGAGATAAATGAAAAACAAGTAATTGAGCGTCAAAGACTACTTTCTGACATGCTGGGGGTATCTGGCAATGAAGAAAAGGTGGTTCAATTCATCATTAGCGAAATAGAACAATACGTGGATAAGTATTGGATTGACGCCCATGGAAATTTAATGGCTGTAATTAATGGCCAGAAAGATCATCACGCCCTCTTATTGGATGCTCACACGGATGAAATTGGATTTATCATCACCCATATAAATGAAAAAGGATTTGCTTATTTCATGCTCATGGGAGGGTGGGATGAGCGTGTATTATTGGGACAAAGCGTAATCGTAGAACCGGAACATCATCGTCTTCATGGCGTTATTGGAGCGTTACCCCCTCATGTTGTTCCAGAAAGCGAGAGAAAAAAACCCATTCCCGTGGAAAAATTATTCATAGATTTTGGGTTTCGTTCCAAGGAAGAGGCAGAAAAAATGGGAGTAAAAGTCGGCACCGTGGGCACGCTTTATTCGGGATTTCAAGAATTGCCAGGAGGACTTTTAAAAGGAAAAGCGTTTGATGATAGATCCGGATGTAATATCCTCATTCAAACATTAATTAACATTCATGATAAAGAGATCCCGCGCACTACATGTTTTTCTTGGTCAACCCAAGAGGAAGTGGGGCTAAGAGGGGCAAGAACTTCTGCTTATTTCTTGGACAAAAAGTATAATATTGAAATGGGCATCGCTTGTGAGAATACAACGGCTGCTGACGTGCCAGGTGTCCTTCCACAAAAATGTCCTTCTATTTTAGGAAAGGGTCCTGTAATTACGCTGGTAGATTCTTCGATGATTGCGTCTAAGATGGTTATCGAACGATTAATTAAAGTTGCTGAAAAATATGATATTCTTTATCAATTTAAAGTTCCATCTAGGGGCGGAACTGATGCTGGAGCAATCCATTTAACGAGAGCAGGGATTCCTTGTGGCGTCGTGAGCGTGCCGGGAAGGTATATTCATTCACCTTGTACGATCATTGATAAAAATGATTTAATCGGAGCAATTAAATTAGTCACGGGTTTTCTTCTTGATTTCTCTTCAGATTAATATGGCCATGTATTTTTTTCTTTTTAAAAGATCATGGCACCTAAAATCATTGAATTCTATTCTGTCAAGATAATTTAGATTATTTTTGAGAATGAGCTATAGGGAATTCCATCTTCATGATCCCGTTTTATTAAGAAGGTGTCAAAAACATTCTTAATTATTATTTCAAATTCAAGGAAAAAAATCAGTGAATTTGAAAATGGTTGATAAATTCATGAATAAAAGGGAGGAAGAAAAAGGAAAAGATAAAAGACCGTTACTTATTAATCATCACAAGATTCGTCTCATTAAGTAATTTTAAGAGGTAAAAACTCATGTTCATGGATAGAATTAGAGTTCGAGCGCCGGGTAGGATTTGTTTGTTTGGAGAACATCAAGATTATCTTGGATTTCCGGTAATTGGAATGGCTATTTCCAAATATATTTATTTAGAGGCAAAAAAAATAGCTGAACCCTTCCTTATTGTAGACCTTCTTGATTTAAAGGAGCGATTTGAAATTAAATTGAATAATAAAGAAATCGAATATACTACAAATAGAGATTATTTAAAAAGCGGATACAATCATTTTATAAGGAAAAGGATAAAATTTAATAAAGGATACCAAGTAAAAATTTCGGGGGATATTCCAATTAATGCAGGTGTTGCAAGTTCTTCTGCCCTCATTATCGCCTGGTTATATTTTTTAAATTTAATTAGTGGGATGCCATTCACTTCCTCTCAATTGGCATTAGAAGGGTATGCTTCAGAAGTGGAAGAATTTCACGAAAGTGGGGGGATGATGGATCATTTTATCTCTGTACATGGCAATCTGATTTACTTAAAATGTGAAAGAGAACAGCCGTCTTATCGAAAGTTCAATGTAAAACTGGACGGATTTGTTTTAGGAAATTCGTTAGAGAAAAAAGATACCGTAAAAGATTTAATCCTCGTGAAAAAAATTGCTACGGAAGCGTTTAATGCGTTGAAAGAAATCATGCCTCAATTTGATCCCCATCAAACGTCTCTTAAGGATGTGAAACTATTTTTACCAAATCTCAATAAAGAACATCAAGAAAAGATAATTGGTAATATAATTAATCGTGACCTCACGAGAAAAGCCTCAGAATTAATTAGGAATAGCGTGAACATTTTAAAAGATCAATCCAATGGCCAGAACTTGAATTATTTTTATCAAAAATTGGGAACTTTATTGAATCAACATCACGAGCAATTGAAAATGAATATAAAAATTTCTACCAAGAAAATTGATACTATGATAACTAATTGCCTGAATTCAGGGGCTTTAGGAGCGAAAATAAATGGTTCTGGTTTTGGAGGCACGATGTTTGCTCTTGCTCCACCAGGAAAGGAATCTGAACTTACCCGAGCTATTGAAAATGCTGGAGGAGAACCTTTCATTATAAAAACAAGTAATGGGGTTAAAGCATATTAATTTTTCTCAAACAAGCTCTAACTCCGGTCTCTGCTAAAGAAGTATATTAATAATTAAGATATCTTGCCCCGCAAATAATAAAATAGAAATTTTTTTAAAATTTATAATAAATGTCATGTTCCTCCTTATCATTCCGGATTATTAATTGAAAAGGTTTCGAGATATGGAAAAACTTGATAGGATAAAAGGGGAAGAAATTTATAATATTGCCAAACGAATCTGCGAATTTGGATATAGATTGGCGGGAACGCCGGAAGCGATAGAAGCTGAAAAATTTATTGCTTCAAAATTAAGAGAAGTGGGAATTGATGATGTTAAATTGGAAGAATTCACGTTTCCAAGATGGTGGCCTAAAAAATATCACCTTACCGTGCTTGCGGAAAGTACGCCATTGTTAGATGAGGATCATGTAATTGAATGCTTTCCTTACGTCCTGAGTGGTTCTACTGATTTAGAGGGAATTACTGCCGAATTAACGCATGTTGGAGCGGGTACTACAATGGATTTTAAAAGGAAGAAGGTTTCGAATAAAATTGTATTAATTGAAGGAAAAATGATCTTAAATTTTTATCCAACTTGCCATGAAATGTTATTTAATTCAATTGAATTAGCAAAGGAAAGAGGGGCGCTCGGAGCTATAATAATAAATGGATCTCCTCTCGATGCGATAACTTATGCTTCTTTTGATAGTATTTATGGCTGGAAGAGAAGAATTCCGGCAGTTTCCATTAGTACACCTGATGGACAATTTTTAAAATACTTATGTTCTCAACAAGATTCAACAACACGGGTGAATTTAATACAAGTAGTCGAAAAGAAAAAAGCAAAAAGTAATTTTATAATTGGAACGTTATCCGGCACGACAGAAGATATAATTTTACTGGGTACGCATGTGGATTCTACGTTTACGGGTGCTATGGATAATGCTGGAGCAAATGCAGGTCTCATTGCAATAGCAAAATATTTTGCTCAAGTACCATTGGAAAAACGAGAAAAGACCTTGATGCTTGTAGGATGGACGGGACACGAGTTAGGATTAATAGGAGTTGATAAATTCGTTAAAACATATCAAGAACTCTTGCCTAAAATTTGTACTTTTATCATGCTGGATGGATTTGGTTCTAAAGGATATTATAATCAAGCAGACGGTGCGGTCATCAAAACGGAGCAAGATGAAAAAAGAGGATTATTCATATCAGACAATAGGATTATTGCACCTTTAGTCATTGATAGCGTTCAAAAACATGAATTGTACCCCTCAGCTTACGTTTCGGCCAAGACGCTCCCCGTCAGCGATCTCCCCCCATTCATTTTCAATAAAATACCATGCATCATGATTATTGGAAAAAGCATATTTTATCATACTAAATATGATACCATCGAAAAAATTACGCCTAATCAGCTAGAAAGAACGGTTAAAGCTCACGTGGATATAATACAAAATCTCATGAAAATTCCCGCCCCAGAAATCAAGAAAGCAGATGGAACATTAAGCGATTTTAATTCCCTGATAACACCTAAAAAAGAAATACCGCCTCCATCGGGTGATTTTATGATTTTTCCCTATCCTTTTGAAGAAGAATTTAAAGCTCTCTTTGTTCCTACCGTATTAAACGCCCCAAAAAGCATCCTGTTAAAATTAATGTGGGAGTTTGGAGATGGAGAAACCAGTGATGTAATTTTAACACGCCACGCCTATCAGAAAGCAGGTACTTATTTGGCACGACTAAAAATCTTAGATAATCATGGAAATCAAAATGTCGTAGAAAAAACTATTAAGGTGTTGAAAAAGCAGTAATTAGTTACATTTTTTTTTATTTAAATTAACAACAAGTAAGAACGTGAACTTTTTTAATTATAAATTTACAAAAATAAATATATGGATTAAGATTTAATTTTAGCCTTAATGGGAATGAGAGGATTATTTCGAATTTAATCATCCATGGCTTTTTTCACGCCTTTTTTCAACCCTTTTTTCACGCTTTTCTTTTTAATCGCTTTTTTTACACCTTTACCTGTTGCTTCAGACCCCGTGATCTCTTCCACGATTGCGCCAGCAACTTTAGCAAAACCTATTCTTAACGCTTTATCTAATTCTTTTTTTTCTTTTTTGGTTTATCATCCCCCATCGTACGTTCAACCGCATTTTTCTCCATTTTTAAATTTTTTAAGAGATATCATTCATGTAAATGCTCCTTATTTAAATTTTCATGTTTTCTAATAAAGCATTAAGGATTAGAAAACTCACGCCGTTAATGAAGTGTGAACTTGATTTTAAGAATAAAAACATTAATTACTTGAACTTGATTTCACGAATAACTTGGAGTTTAAATATAAATAATTCAAGATGAGTAAAAAAACGCTTAAAAATTAGAGTAATGTTTACATGTCTTTTAACAAAAATAATGAAGATGATGGATTAGAAAATGAATATAACGGTTCAAAAGAACATGAATCCGTATTTAATCTCCAAAATATTAAAAAAGCGCTCATTTTCATGAAAGATATTAATTTTGATGAATCTGAAATTAACATGATATACCAAAAAGCAAAAAACATATTAAATAAGAAGCCTTTCATGCGAGTGCTTCAAGAATTAAAAGAAAATAAATTTGAACCGAATGATTTTCTTAAAAAATTCTCTGAATCCATTGAAGCAGGAGATTATCAAGAATTAATCCTGCTACTTGCTAAAAATGAAGAGTTTATAAATTACATTCAAGATTTAATCTTGGAAAAAATACTTTAACTTTTTTTAATTAACTTCTTTACCTTGTTTTAAATTTAAAATTACGTTTCAAACATGAAATTCATGATTTAAAATAAAGAATATGATTTTTTTTAAAATAAAAATTCACGTGGCCAACTCTTTATGCCAGTTAAAAACGAGAGCCACGGTTTTCAATTTCTTTATTTTGGTTAATTAAGATTTTTCAGGGATGATGAGTTCAATCCGATATTTTTCGAGCAAGGGTTTTATCTCTGCTCGTACATCATCGTAGATTGTATAACAAAAGAAATATCTTTCAAAGGATTCACCATAATACGATTCGATGAATTGAATCTTGCGGATAAAAGTCCTCAATTTTTCAACATCGGTTAATTTTAAGGTTGCCTCTCCAATTATATTCGGGGACAAATGCAACATGTCGATCTCCACGTCTTTTGTATCGGGATGGACTTCATATTTCTCATCTGTAAAATGCTGACGGGTTTTTAATTTAACATCATGACCCCTTTTTTTTAATTCTCTTTTTACGACGATATACAATATTCCCTCAACGATCTCAGCACGACCAAAATCCATTTGTTCAAAACGTTCATAGACCTTTTCAAATCGCTTGTCTATCTGTTCCTGCAAAGCATCGAATCGCTTGTCCATCTGCTCGAACCGCTTGTCCATCTGCTCCTGCATGGCCTCGAAGCGCTTGTCCATCTGCTCCTGCATGGCCTCGAAGCGCTTATCCATCTGCTCGAAGCGCTTGTCCATCTGCTCCTGCATGGCCTCGAAGCGCTTATCCATCTGCTCGAAGCGCTTGTCCATCTGCTCCTGCATGGCCTCGAAGCGCTTGTCCATTTGATCGAAGCGCTTGTCCATCTGCTCCTGCATGGCCTCGAAGCGCTTGTCTAATTTATTCATTGCGTCTAAAAATTCTTCTCTTGTAAGAAAATGATCTTTGAGGTACTGAATTTGAATGGACTTGACTTGTTTTTCAATTTGAGTATCTACATACTCTTT
>JALGVJ010000029.1 GCA_029838195.1 Promethearchaeota archaeon | reverse complement strand
TTTATCGGAGATAGAACTTGCCCTCGTGAGATATAAAGGCTCACGCAAGGTGATTAAAAAAATTGTAGAGATATCTCCGGAAGCAAGGGAATTATCCGAATTTTTAAAGCTCAACCATTTCATGTGAACATTCTCCATTTTTTTTAGCGTGCTCCCTAACTTTTTTTAAAGATCTTTAGAGCATGCCATTTTTTTTAGTTTTAGAGGAAAAAAAATTTGAATGATAGATATCTTATAAAGTCAAGAAATTAAAAAAAAAATATTATTTTATTAATAAGGAGGCATTCATGATACATTTTTCAGCATCATTCACGATTTTATCTATGATATAAGAAACTTCATCTATGGAATCGATTAACCCAATGCTTTGTCCCAGTAAAACAGCTCCTTCTTCAATATTTCCTTCATAGGTCATTTCATAATGCTTTTGATCTTCAAGGGCTCTTTCAGGAGTAATAGATTTTTCTAAAGCTAATTTTTCTTCTTTAGTTTCCACGGGTTTATGAGATAAAGCATATTTATTTATCCAGAGCCTAATTGGACCGAGGACACCCAAACAATATTTCGTGTCCGTGGATTTTGCGGGAGGGACAATGTTTTTATATTTTTCGTGGAATTCGCTCTCTTTTGAAGCAATGAAGCGTGAGCCCATGGCGATTGCTCCCGCCCCCATTGCTAATGCTGCTGCTAGGCCTTCTCCGGTTGCAAATCCTCCACAAGCAACCAATGGGATGTCAGGATATTTCTTCCGTACTTCTTGTATGAGTACAAGAGTCGTGATTTTTTCGTAGCTTTGGTGTCCACCGCCCTCAAATCCGGTACAAACTAAGCCATCCACGCCAGCAGTAACACATTTGTCTGCTAGCCATAAAGCGGGTGCCACGTGGAAGTGTTTTATTTGAGAACCACTTTCTTTTAATTTTTCAAAAGCTTTATTTTGCATCATTTTAGGAGTCCCCGCACTCGTGACAACATAAACGCATTGTTCTTTAATTCGGGGGTTGTCTCGAATAAATTTAGGAATGGAACGGCAGATGGTTGGGGCATCCACTTGTAACCGTGACGTTCGCACGTTAAACCCAAAGGGTTTATCGGTATGCTCAACTACATACTCCATGTTTTTTTTTAATTCTTGAAGACTATTCTTTCCGAAGAGATTGGTATGACTGAGAACCCCAAGCCCTCCGGCTTCAGAAACTGCCACCGTGAGCTCTGTAGTATAAAAAGGGCCCATCGGAGCTGCGATTATGGGATGTTTTATCCCTAACATTTTAGTAATATTGGTTTCGATAACCATTTTAATCACTTTTTAAACGATACAATGCTAAATTATTTAAAATGAATTTAATTTGTATTTAATAGTTTGTGAACTTACTTTTATGTAATAACGTATCTCATTTAACCTTGATTAATTTGGAGAATGATTTCTTTTCATGATAATTTTGAAAATTAGGCTTAATTATAGTTCAATTTTATGAGATTTTTAATATATCCCCGGAGATCTGATTTTTTCAATAGATTATATTAAATTTTTCACGTGAAACGTAAAAATTTCATGAAATAGCAGATTCACTGGGCAAGAAAAACTAAATGTAAGACATCAGTTCTTTTGTTAAAATTTCAGAATTAAAGGTTTTAATATAATTTAATATTTAGTATCTAGCTAAAAAAGAAATGGATAAATTTTTTTAATTCAAAAAAAGAGAGAAAATTCTTGTGCTTTAAGGAAAATGTCAACGCCGAACATCATATCTTTAGGAGAATTATTAGTTGAAATAATGAGGGTAGAACTGGATACACCACATGATAGAATTGGGCAAATTTATCGGGGCCCTTTTCCAAGCGGTGCTCCAGCCATTTTTATTAATTCTGCAGCACGAATGGGTAAACACTTTAATTTATCTACAGGTTTTATAGGAGTGGTAGGGAACGATGAGTTTGGTTCATGTATTAAAAGAAAGTTAGAAAAGGATGGAGTAGACGTTTCTAGAATAAGAATTGAAGATAGAAAAACGACTGGGATAGCTTTCAATCAGTATAATTCTGATGGTTCACGAAAGTTTATATTTTCGCCTGGAGCTGCTGGAGAAACGTCTATTAATGATTTAGATGAGGCATATTTTAAAAATGTAAAAAATTTACATGTCATGGGGAGTGCATTATCTATCAGTGAAAATTCTAAGAAAGCATGTTATAAAGCTATAGAAATAACATTAAGGCAAAATCCGGAGGCTATCATTTCATTTGATCCCAATTTAAGGCCAGAAATGTTGCCCATTGATAAAATAATAGAAATATCTAGACCTGTATTAGAAAAGACAAAAATTTTATTACCTAGCGGGGAAGAGGCTGAGATGCTAGCTCAAGTAAAAGGTGAGCAGCAAGCATGTAGAAAATTATTAGAATTGGGTATAGAACTAGTTATCTTAAAGCAAGGAAAACAAGGATGTACAATTTTCATGAAAGAAAAATCAGACCCCGTACATATCAAGGGCTTTAAAGCAAGAGAATTGGATCCCACGGGCGCCGGAGATTCATTTGGCGGTGCGTTCATGGCAACTTATTTAGCTGGATTGGAGCTTGAAGAAGCTGCTAGATTTGCGAATGCAGTAGGAGCATTAAAAGTGGAATTTTTTGGTCCCATGCCTGATACTACATTCGAAGAGGTACTTGAATTCATGGAAAAAGCAAAATTAATTTGAGTGGGTACGGCAGGATAGAATTAATCATCAAGCACCGTCTTTTTATCTCTTTTTAGTTATTAAGTGAAAAGAATAAACATCGATCTCATAGAGAATATTTTCTTTCACTTTAAACAAGCGAAATCCCGGAGGTTTGAATTTTAAAAATTTATTAGAAATAGGACCTAAAGCTTGGGTTTGAAAGAGAAAAGGTCGATTATTTTTAAAATAATTTTCCAACCGATCATGATCTTTCATGGAATTAATGATTTTTCGATAATTTTGGGTAAAAATGTTAAAAAAGGTACTTTTATCTTCTTTTTCTTTAGATATAGTGGGGGGGTGAGTATTTGGTTCAAGACGGAATTCTTTTAAAGAATGATCGTGTCCACATAAAATTAAATCAATCTTGTTATTTGTTTTTAAATTTAAACCTAAACATAATTTTAAAAACGATTCTCTGTTATTTTTTATTGTTTGATGATTAAAATGCAATAAATCGTTAAGATGCCCCGTACCCTTTATTTTTTTTAGATTATTTTCATAAAGCTCACTCCATTTAACATTTTGACTTGCTTTTAATAATTTTCTCAATTTTTTTAGTTTATAATAATTTTTCATGGGAGATAAGGGAGGCGCGTGCATGAAAAACACGATATTTTTATTTTCATTCAAGGACAGTACTTCTCTAATAAATTGAATTTGATGATCAGACAATCCCTTAGATTTCGGAACACCCCGGAAAAGATTATATAAGTTCTTTTTTTCATCTTGTCCCGTATCTAAACAGATAAAAAGAAATTTTTTTCCAAACTTAAAAGAATAATTCAAATTTGGATTGATTTTTTCAAGATAATATTTCATGTATTTTATATTTGAACGAACCGTACTATAATAACTAAAGAATTTCAAATCATGATAATTTTTTATATCTTCTTTGGTCATGCCAAAAATTTTACAAATATTACCAAAATGAAGGCTATAATGACCAATGCGATAATCATGATTGCCCGTCGTAGTAAAAATGGGCGCTAAAATCTCGTGTTGATTTTGATATTCTTCTTGACTGAATTGAGAGGAGGAATCTTTTTTCATGTTAATTCCCAATAAAATGGAAGTGAACACGTGATAATTATTTAGATATTGATCATTTCCCATTGCTATTTCGATATAATCGACAAGATCACCCGTAAAGACAACAAAATCTAATTCATTGTCTTTTATTCTTTCATTTACAAATCTTATGAATTTCCTCAGATTATAATTAAAATTATATTTTGCTTGTTTTAATTGATTGTATTCATTTTCTTGAAAACCAATTTTTATTTCAAAATCTCTACATGAAATTGATGGAGAATTTTTTGTCGACAAGCAACTTTTTTTATTCTTAAATTTATTATTGGCCTCATTTTTTAAATGAATGGATATAAAATCATTTCTTCTTGCAACGTGAAGATCGGTAGCATGAATGAAACTGAAATTTTTCCATTCTTTATTAAAAATAGCCAAAGCATGATAATTTATAATGGGTGTGGTGAAAGTTGGAATTTTTATGACGATATCAAATAATAAACACGCCCGCTGCTCTTGTTTTAATAAAGTTTTTATAGATAAAAGATTCAATATCCCGAATTTAACCACGTGGAGAGTATCCTGTTTAATTGGTTTTTCCAATAGCTTGTTTAAATTTAAATAGATGTCATGTAAAATGACCTCTTTCTCATTTTTCCTTAATTTCTTTATGTCTTCTATACATGGATTGTTAATTTCAAGAATTTTAAGAGGAATGAGTGAACCTCTTCTGGCATTAAAATCACCAGTATCTTTAAGTAAAGGCTGCAAATAACAATGATTCAATAGAATTTTTTCTAAATCTTCTTTCTTGCATGGTTTTTCTAAAAAAAAAATTGCTTCAAAAAAGAGATTGGTTCCAGGTTCAAGAGCTTGCTTTTCTATTATCTCATTTAAATTGATTAAATGGGGTTGGCCTAAATTTGGTTTCAAGAGAAGAATATTATGATTTTCTTTCATAATTATTTTAAGACCATTATCGCAAGAACTATACATGTTATATAATAATTACAAGAGTATAAATTTCTTGGAAGACCCGTAAAAATATTTTTAAAATCATTTTCATCGGGGTAAAAAGGTAAAATCATTCTCTAAAATGTGAATAAAAAATTGAAAAAAACAAGATTAAATGAATCCAAACATTTCTAAATCAAGTATCATTATATTTTTTACGTTTCCAAATTAAAGCTAGTCTAATCATGTCGGAAGAGAGATTATATCAACCGGATTTTAATTGCATTTTTGGAGAAGAGCATGCTAACGCTTTCCAGCATGGACAGATTGATTCTTTAATTTGGCCCATTTATGAAGATGTAAAAATGAGCGAGAAATTAAAGAAATTATTATCCATGAAAAATCCAGAAGGAAGACATTATTTTTATAGAAGAAAGTTGACTTTGGAAGATCTCAAGGTGGAATTGGAATGTTCGGGAATAACGAGAGGATTAATTCAAGGCATGGATTTAGGGCGACCTTATGGAATTGACAATGAGGATGTTATTAACGTGGTAAATAGTGCGAGTAATCTTTTTTTAGGCATTTTATCCGTTGACTTAAATGATCCAAACTCTCTTGAGCAATTAAAAAACAAAGAGAAACAGATTAAAGTAGCAGGGGTGGTTATTTATCCCTCTTATACCAACCTTGATTTGGATGAGGATAATGAAAGCTTCAAGAACTTCATTTCCTATTGTAAAGAAAAAGAATATTTCATTAAAATCGATGTAGGCAACATGAACATCCCCCAAAATCATGCGGAAAACACATCCTATATGAAATTAAAGACTTTTTTTTCAAAATATCCTGAAAATATTTTTATCTTGAGTGGATGGGATGTATCGGGGGATTTTTCTTTGTATTATCAATTGCTAAAATATTTTAATAATGTCTGGATTGAACTCGATCCCAGAACTCTCGGGGGAATGACGCCTACTGAATATTTTAATTATCTTTTTAACATTCAAGGATTCATTCAAAATGCGTGGCATAGGATAACAATTGGCAGTGCTACACCCATGCTAGAAAGTTCTCAAATGGTAAGGGGATTTTTAGAAGCAACTGAGCAACTACCTTTTTCTCAGAAATTACTTCTAAAAACTTGGGCTTTTAGAAACATTAATCGAATAAATAAATCCGTTTTTACACCTCTTGAAAACTACAATCCGGCATTATATAAACCATTATTAGACGTGAAATTGATAAAGAAATTTGAGACTTCCTCTGAAATTATATCCTTTTATAAGCTAAAATTAAGAAGTTATAGCATCACGCAATTAATCTATTTAACGGAAGTTATTAGAAATCACGTTAAAAAAGTTTTAAATCAATACTCTGATTTTCAGAATGGAGAACTTTTCATGAGAACATATCATACAACGACAACGTTCATTATTAACGAACATGAACATGGTAATTATTTAGACCTTCATTACATGTTTGCTGAACTCTCTAAACGTGATTCTGGAAAATTTTTACACACGGTTCGAGCGTTAGAAAATCGTGCTGATTTTAATCATTACGATCATGAATTAGCGAGCGTATATGGTACAAAACAATTTACTGTTCCAATCATTAATGGCGAATTAGAGGTAGGGGGAAGAGAGAATTTTTATATATTAGTTACATTCGGTCCAAGGACGTTTAATTTATTGATTAAAATTAAACTCGTAAAAGAAACAAAAGATGAATGAGATTTGTGTTTTCATGAATTAGCGATTAGCATTTCAGAAGAATAATTCAATAGAAATGATGATCTAAACAGAGTGATTTTTATCGTGATATTAAGAAATTTTTAATTCTATATTTACATGAATCTATTGTTCAAAAGATTAATAACACCTCTTGAAATACCATTAGTTAGAAATTATAACATGATACTCATCTCATGGATTAAAAATTTTTAGAATAATTGAAATAATCCTATATCTTCGTGTTATCATTAGGGTTCGCACCTCAAATTTTTTTCATAACCTTCTTTGAATTAAATTTTTTCCTAATGGGAACTAAATCTTCTGAGGATTTTATCAGTAAAAAAATGAATAAATCCTAAATAATCATCCTATTTAAATTTTTTTTCTCTTTTTCTTAGCATTAATAGGAAAAAGCAAAAGAATTTAATAATTAAGTTTACTAAATGATATAAAAGAGTTGTTAAAAGAAATTTCATTATAATAATTTATTTATTTAATTTAAAACACTTTTGAGGAAAAATTTATAAACCTTAGCAAAATTAATTATTAAATTCTAATTCTAATTAAAGAAAATAATTAATCCGGCTAAAAATCACAATATTAAAATGATGGACGAGATTAAAGAAGAAGAGAAGGCAAGCAAGTCGGAAAAGGACGAAGATAAAGTCAATAAAGAACTCTTAAGTAAAGCGAAAGATTCCCGTGATCTAATTGATAAAAAATTGAGAACCTTCGAATCTAGTGTTGAAGAAATAGAAAAAGAATCCGTAAAAAAAGAAATAGAGAAGAAATCAGACGAAAACCTTGAGATAGAAGTAGAGGAGGCACGTAAGCAGCTTGAATCTTATAGAAAGAAAATCGAGGAGTTGGAAAATTTTAAAAAAGCATTAGAGGAAAACATTGCGAATCTTGAGGAGCGATATGTTCGAAAAAATGAGGAATTAAACACGTT
Organism: Promethearchaeota archaeon; assembly: GCA_029838195.1. Classification (GTDB taxonomy): domain Archaea; phylum Asgardarchaeota; class Lokiarchaeia; order Sigyniarchaeales; family SOKP01; genus JALGVJ01. Next base: position 41,630 of record JALGVJ010000029.1, on the reverse strand, counting down.
GGAAGAAGGGCTGAAAATAACAAAAGAAAGCATGGAAAAAATAGAAGAGGAATATAAGGAATTGATTAAAAACAATGAACAGTTGGTAAAATCCTATGAATCACGGCAAGTAGACCTTATTGTGCTCACCGATAGCGTTAAAGAAAAGATTCAAGAAAAAGATGAATTAAGGGAAGAAATTGCAAAACTAAATGAAACATTGCGTGAAGAAAAAGAACAATTAAAATCGCAAAGAGAAGAGGCTCAAATACTTGAGAAAAAGATAACAAGTTTAAGAGCAGAAAATGATACTTTAAAACTTACGAATGAAAAAAATAAACTGGAATTAGAGCATTCCAAGAAATTGATTGAAGCCAAGGAAGATGAATTAAAACTTCTAAACGAACAATTGATAAAGAAAGAAGCGAGATTAAAGGAAATGGAAAACCAGATCAAACAATATTCACAAGACTTTCCTGAAATGAAGGAAAAAGCAAAAGCTTACGAGGAGTTGCTGGAAAAATACAAGTTTCAAATGACAGAAAAGCAACAACAGTTAATAGATATGGAATCCCGAATCCAAAAAGCACGAGAAACTTTGGAATCATTAAATGAAGAAATTAACACTCAAGAGAAAAAAATTGAGCTCAATGAGAAAAGAATTGAAGAATTAAGAAATAATATTGACATATCTACAACAGAGTACCAAGAATGGGAAGAAAGACTTAAAAGTATCAAAGAAAAATATGAGCATTTAGAAGAAGAATATGAAAAATTAGAAAAAGCTAAAGAAGTAATTGATTCAAGCATTAATGATGCAAAGGCATTATTTCAAAATCTCAAAAACCAATTGCAAGGGCAAGAAAAAGAAATTAGGGATAAGGAAAGCCGAATCAACAGGTTGGAAGTACTCTCTTTAATTTATAAGGCTTCAAAATTTTTTGGAGGAATTTTAATTGGGGTTGGGATTTTTTTCTTGATACTGAGCACGGGAAGTCTCTCCGGTATCGTGGATTTAAGAGAAACGAGTCACGTGTTCCTTATCCTCATTACTTTAATTGGAGGAATTTTTTCAATTATTTCAGGCGTATTTCATTTAGAGAAAAGTTAATTGGTAGATTTTATTTCTTAGTTTTTGAAAATTGAAAAATAAACTCTAATTCATTCATGGTGGATCTTGACTTGTCAGAACAGCAAACTGAACAAGGAAGTGTAGAACAACGATATGGTATCGCAAGTGGAATCTTCTACGGGATAGGATGTGGAATCGGGGGATCTATATTCATACTTCTTGGAGAAGGAGTAGAAGTTGCTGGATCTGGTGTTTTAATCAGTATTTTTTTGGGGGGCCTTTTAATTCTATTAACTGCCCTTAATTATTCTGAACTTGAAACTAGTTTGCCCATTTCTGGTGGGGGTTATAATTTCTCAAAAGAAGCTAGCGGTGGCTTTTTATCCTTTATCATTGGATTTTTTTTATGGTTAGCAAATATAGCATCTTGTACTTTTTCAGCTTTAACATTTGCATACGTGTTGAGTCTAATATTTCCTTTTTTATCTAAACTCATGAATCTTATCGCCATTTTAGCCGTATTAATTACAAGCATAATTCTTTTTCGAACAGATAGAGGTGCCACCAAGACGTTAATCATATTAACCATTTTTTTGATAATAATTTTTGCTTTTTTCGTGTTTTATGGAGTTGTAATTGCTCCCGTGAGTAATCCTTTAGGATTTAATCCCATAATTTCTGATTCGAAATTTCGGTTTTTTAACATCATTCAAATGTTTGCATTATTATTCATTTTTTTTACAAGCATAACGTCCAATTTAGCGTATTTCAACGCGGATCTGAAAAATCCCTCTAAAAATATTCCAAAAGTAAATATTTTAGCAATATTTTTTACCTTATTGATTTACTTGGGTATTACTTCAGCAGTGTTAATAAACATAGGAAATGTTTCAAATGATCCTTCAGATCAAGAAATTTTATTAATTACCATATCATTTAATCTCTTGGGGCCAGCTGGATTATATTTAATGGTATTAGCAGCTATATTAGCCACCCTAATAGCGATGAACGCCGCTTTAAGTTCAGCCACGAGTGTCTTTCATGCTTTAGCACGAGATCAATACATGCCAAAAATTTTTACTTATAAAAATAAAGAAACCAATGTTCCGACAAATGCATTAATTTTAACTTCTGTTCTTAGCATGATACTTATCATGTTTACCACTGTTGGTTTTGCGGCTGAAATGACTACCTTTATTTATTTTTTTGCATTAGCTTTTATAAATTTTGCCGCGGTGAGCCTGCGCTATAAACGAAAGAATTTAGATCGCCCTTTTAAAGCCCCTTTATTTCCTTATCTTCCCATTGGAGTAGGAATCACGTGTTTACTTTTAGCATTTTTCCTGAGTTTCCAAGCAATTATTTTTGGAATGCTAATCTTCACGATTGGAATGTCATATTATTTAATAACAATTGCAGACCGGTCATCCATTACCCTAACTCTTGCTGGAATTAAATTTTTTTTGAGTATTTTAATTGGTAGTTTCATATGGATCTTAAATAATTTAAGCGTGTTATATTCTCCAATTCAAGGATTTGAAAATGAATTCTCAACGATTTTCCTCCGCATGATCATTTTTGTTTGCATTTTTTCTTTTATTACTATTTTTTTTGCGGTAATCCCTTTAACCCAAATAGTATACTTTTTCGTGAAAAAAATAAATAAAAATAAAGTTGCAATTACTTTAGGAGATGCCCGGATTATTGAACTCACTAAAACTGAAAGAAAAATTATCTATAATGTTAACCTCTCCTTAGGGATTGTTGAGATATTTTGTACTGTATTAATAATTATTGTTCTCTTTTTATTTGGAACTAATATAATTTCGATTCACCATATAACGTTCGGTTCAACCGTCCTATCAGAATCTTTTAGCGAGTATTTATTCACTTCCACCTTGATCTTTTTTGCATTCTTTTTAATGGCAGATGGAATCGTTTCTCTTTTTTTAAATAGAGAAATTAAAAAAATAGGAATATAAGAAAAAAAGAGATTATTATTTTGAATTATTAATAAAGTAAATCTCATCTCATTTTTTGGGCTTTTTTTTTAAAAACCTAAATTTTTTAAAATTAAGCTTTTTAGAATAAATTCTTTATTGATTTTTGGTTGCTATAAATTAGTTGGATAAGGGATTCTATAAAGAAATAATCACCCCAAATCATTGACTCTTTCACGCCCCAATCTTTTTGTAGATAAAAACATCCGTCAGATAAAAAACCATCCTTCATTTCATCATTGAAGTAATTCATATAAAGGGATTGAATGATCTCGTGAGCTTGTTCTTTGTAATATTCTTCTTTAGTAATTCTGTAGACATTTAATAATCCTGCACTCGCAATGGCGGCTGCTGAAGTGTCCCTAATTTCATTTGGATTTGGCTTCACGTCAAAATCATAATAAGGCACTTTATTATCTAGTGGCAGATGTTTTAAATAATATCGAGCTAATTTTTTAGTAACTGATAAGTATTCTTCATTTTTGGTATATTCAGAAGCCATAGCAAAACCTAAAATCGCCCACGCTTGCCCTCTTGACCAACACGATTCCGTATTGATGCCTTGAAAAGTTACTTTTTTAATGATAGCATTGGATTTTAAATCAAAAATAAAACCTTGATACGTAGAGCCATCAGAACGTATTAATTCTTTAATGGTTCTTTGGGCATGAAGATTTGCAATATCATAATATTTTGTGTTCCCGGTTTCTTTAAATGCCCACCATAATAATTTTAAATTTGGCATGATATCGATGAGGACTTTTCCAACTTTTTGATTTTCTTGAACCATCTCATCATAAATCACGTTGAGGTGAGGATTAAACGTGGTTAAAAGAGTATCAGCAGCTTCTAAAGCAACTTTTTTTAATTGTTCATCCTTCGTAATTTTATACCCTAAAATAAACGAAGGATAAAAAATAAAGCCTAAGTCAAAAGTACGTGAAGTTTTTCTTTTTTCTAACCTTTTTAACCATTTAATTGCTTCATTTTTGAAAAGATCATCTCCCGTATGCACATGCATCCACCATAGGATACCAATCCAAAATCCTCCTGACCAATAGCCATCACGTGTAGTTTGCCATTTTCCATTTTTTGTTACATGAGGAAAATTTTCTATTTTTAAGTGTTTTTTTAATTTTTGAGTAATTTTATCCATTATATTTGAGTTTTCCATTATTATCTTTTAATCCTCCATATCCTTTTAAATTAAAAAAATAAGAAGGCAAAAAGTCTTATTGATTTTTCATTTAGATTTTTAATTTACCCCTAATGAAGCACGTGATAAATTTAATTTTTCTTCAAATAATGGAAGATTAACTGAATCTTGTTTTTTCATTTCATCATGGACATGGAAAATTTTCCCCCTTATAGTTATACTCGCATTATTTCATTTGAAATACAAAAAGAATTTAAAATTTCATCTATAATCGAGAACAAATGAAATTAATTAATTAACCCAGAAATCATTTATGTTCATCATTAAGGTAATAAATGGCTTTTTATTCGTTAAAAAATTTTCCAAAAGAAATCATATCGTGATTCTTATTTTCACATTTAACACCCTTAAATTATTATATGCCTTGTAAAATGAGCGTCCCAAATGAAAAAAAATACCCGTGATGAAGAAAAATTAAAAGAAAAAAAGACGAGAAAAACTTCCATCCTTGAAGGATTTTTTGTAATTTTTTAGAAATTATTGAGTAAATCCAATAATTTTAACATGAATTCACAAATAATTTTGAAAACAAAAACTATTTATACAAAAAAATAAAATTTAAAAATGAATTAACAATGAAATACCGATTACATGGAAAATTTAATAAAAAAGATAAGAGAGTTACTTTTCTATTTTTATTCATTGGAGGAATCACGCTCGCTTATCTAATTGGAGGATTTTATCTCGTCTGGCATATTCCTTATGAGACTACAATGGTAGGCGATATAGATACCTCCCAATTCATTCCCCCTAATTTTGCTCGATTGAAAAAAATGGCCAAAACTTTTAATTATCATTTTGATAAAGAACATACGCCTCTCGATTACACGTTAACCGTTTACTGGGAAGATACCACCTATAAGAAGATTGCATTATATGGAACAGCAGGGGACGCTGCTATTTGGAGCGGAATGAATCTCGCCGCTCAATCCCTTCATTATGCAGCTGCGAAAAAATCCGGAGATCCCGAGGAAATCGAATACGCTCTTAAATTAGTGAAAAAAACATTGCGAGGCGTTAGCCTTCTCATCGCCGTACCGAGCGGCGGAATAGGCGAAGGATATCCCGCTATTTTGGCTCGAAGTGTATGCCCTAAGAACTGGGAAAAAAGAGGAAATCCTCCCATTGAAGGATACGCTCCCGAACAAAGAGATCCAAACGATATTTTTGAGGGCGTTGGAAATTATTCAGAATATTGGTGGAAAGGATATCCTTCTACGGATCAGTGGAGTGGAATTATCTTGGGATTAGGACAATGCGCAAGAGTATTCATGAATGAAACGGGAAAGGAAACGGAATGGATCCGCTATCGGATCAGAGATTTAGCCATCCAAATCATTGAGAGTTTTCGAAAGAGTAATTGGATGATCTTAGATCAGACCCCTTCTGGAAATAGTAGAACCACGGGACAGGATTTTAAGATGAGCGTGGAAATGGGAGGGCACTGGACGCTTTCCATATTAAAAATGGGAATGGTTGCAGTTCCTGAAAGATATACCAAGCTATATTATCATTATGCTTTTGAGAGGAATTATATTAATTACATGGAAACGGATTATAGATTATTTAATTTGTATCACTATTATTCTCTTAATATCAATTTTAATGTCTTGACTAATCTGGTAAGCCTAGAAGAGGATCCGAGTCTTCGGATGAGATATGAAAAGATTGTAGAAAAGATTTTTTATCCCATAATTAGTAAATCGAGGAATGCGTGGTTTAATATGGCATACTTGTTCATGTTGCATGAGAATAGCTTAGCGGGTTTGGATGATACCAAGAAGTTGATTAGATTAGATGTTTTGGATCAGCTCATGCGATTTGATGTTCCCCGTGCTCCGAATAATACTAAACGGATTCCCGAAAGAGGGGGAGATAAAAATCTTATTAAATATGCTCATCGGGATCCAACGGAAAAATATCGTCAAAATCCCATTCTAAATTTTTTCTACGGTTGGATTTTTGACATGTATTCTAAAGAAATTTTGGAATACCCGAAACGCGTTGACGAATACCAAGCTGCGGATTTTCTCTGGCAGAGAACTCCTTGGGAGCTTTCGGGAGAAAGACCTTATACTAGGCAAGATTCAGGACTTGCTTTCTTGCTTCCTTATTATATTGGTATATATTTGAATTTATTCTTGTATTGAAATTGAATTGAATTATTTAATGGGTAAATAATGGAAGAGGTTGAAATTGAATTCATATCGTTTTCTTGGAAGAGATTGATTGCAGCTATTCTCCTTTTAAGTGTGGGAGTCATGGATTTTATAATTTTCCAACCGCTTTATGGGAGGCACGTGCCAACAGGTAGTATCATGACTTTCGAAGGGCCGAGTTATTTTGTAAGCGCAGGGTTAATTCCTTTCATTGTTGGAATTGGTTTAATAATTTACGTCATTTTAAGTTATTTCAAGGGTAAGATCATTCAAGCAGGAGAAACTTTCACTTTAATGGAAGATCGAAATTTTATGAAAGATGAGATTGTGATTAAAAAAGAGGACATTTTATTAATGAGATTAACGAATAATGAAATTGGCATTAAATACTTGTGGTTATTCTTATTCGTGCCCTATTTGATATATAATTACTATTACATGATACTTAACTTCAATCAGCCTTTTATCACGGGATTAGTAAATATTACTGCTTTTTTCACATTGATCTCAATGATAGGGTCCCTCTTAGCATTAATTATTTTATTTGGATTTCCTCAATGGTTTTTAGAGATTTATACTCCTGAAGGGAGATTTGAATTATGGTTTGAACCTTTTATGGAAAGGAAAAAGAAGATTGAAGCTATTTTTTCGATGTTAAGTTCACTTTCAAAAGAGGGGCCTTCCACTATTAAAACGACCCCCTTAAAGACCGTTAATAAGTTTAATTTATTTTATTCTCTCTTTTTTCTATTCTATGGGATGCTGAATGTTGTACTTTTCATGACGACTTTTGCGGTTCATCAAACATTAGTTTCCCATTTTTTAATTATATTGGGAGCCTATTTGCTGTCCAAGGAACTGAGAAAGACACCTTTTCCCCTTGAATTTAACGAACCTCAAAAAGAAAATGCCTATAGAATAAAATCTCATTATTATCAGACGTTTATTTTCACTAATAAAGGATTGGATTATCAACCTCAACGAACTTTAGAATGGTTCGAGGTTTTTTGGTTCATGTGCTCAACAGGACTATTTATATCCGTTCCTTTTAAAATACTCCAAAATTTCTTGATAATTAATTCTCAGAATCAAAATATTATTCTGGGAAATCTAATTTTGGATTTTATCTTAGGTTTTATTACTCTTCTATTGCTAACTCTTCTTTTATTCAAGCCTTCCGAAAAAATATGTTTCAAGAATAATAATTTCATTGTACTTTATCCCATAGTAAAATCCGAAATAAAAAAGCCCGTAAGGTGGGCTTCTTGGAAAATATTTAAAAAGCAGTATGAACGGAGGATTCTTTTCATAATAACATGCGTGATCATTAGTCTCTTAATTCTTTTCTGGCAATATTTCTTTTATTTTAATCTCTTTAATATTTTTAACTTTTAAATGGTTTATTTAATATTTTCAAAAAAAATAGCAAGTTTTTTACGCTAATAAATTTTTATTCTCAAAAAATAAAAAGAAATTTCTATAAATTTCAACCCTAACCCATTAAAATTAAGCAGATTTCCTTCTTTTTAAGCCTCTATTATCTGTTGCTTTATAAAAAAACGATGTATTTTTATCTGAATTTACTCATGAAATAATTAAAAAGAAATCTTGAACTAATTTAACTAATGAAAAAAATAATATTTCTTTAAAAAATTACTTATTTCAATTATTCACCAGAAGATTTTCTCATCGCTGATGATTTTTCCAAGGGTTAATTTTCACATTCATTCAATTTATTCCGATGGCGGATTTTCTATAAGAGTTATCGTCAGAAGGGCTCTTAAATTAAAATTAGAGTATATTGCCATAACAGATCACTTTTCAAATTCTTGGAAATGTCAAGTCATTCCCACATTAAGTACTCCCAGGAAAATTGCCCATTATTTGACAACTTTAACGCACCACCAAAAGAAATTAAAAGAAAAAGGTAGGTCATTACGCCTTTATAAAGGAATTGAAATCGACTTGGGAAGTTCAGAAGAGTATATCAAGAATTCAATTAATCCGGAAGATTATGATATAATTTTATTCGAGTATCTTGAAACTCAGGAAGGTCTCGCGCTTGCTAATGAGTTAATTAATTATTGGAAAGAAAGGGTACCTTCTAACTCCTTTCCCCTTTTTGGATTAGCCCATTTCGATCCATTTCATTATAGCAATGATAATCTTAGAAAGGATACATTATTTGATTTTTTAAAATCCCATTCCGTATATTTCGAATTTAATTCTCGATATCCTGAATATTATTCTCTTAAACATGAAGATTTTTTTAAAAGACTAAAGCAAGAATACATCCCTATTACAATTGGAACAGACTCTCATGGCTTGAGACGATTAAACGATTATTCAGAACCAATCCAGATGATTCAATATTATTCCCTTGAAAACAACTTCCTTTCTTTCTTTGATCTATTAAAAAAGCTTTAATAAAAAAAGAGACAACGTATTATTATGGAAAATAAAAATAATTCAAAAAAGCGATCAAAAAAATATTTCATTTTTTTAATTCTTGCCCTCATGTGCGTGGAAATTCTCGATACCTATACCACGAATTATCCTAACGTCATACCTTCCAGAATTATTGCCGAATTTCTTTCTGAATATCCTTCTAATGTTGCGAATTCCCTATACGCTTTATGCGTTGCCATCGCTTCTATAGGGATGTACGTTGTGTTCTTTAATCAATTAATGGCAGATAAAGTCGGCCGAAAAATTTTATTAGCCTTCACGGTCTTTGGCATGGGGTTTGCTTCCTTGCTTATTTTATTTTCCACCAATATCATCCAATACACCATTTATCTATTGCTTTTGTATGTCTTTTTCTCTTCTGATATATGGGTAATTTACATTAATGAAGAAAGCCCTCCCGATAAGAGAGCCATATGGACGAATATCATTCTCATGGGAGGCGTGACCGGCTCAATCCTTTTGCCCGTATTTCGCTCCATTTATATAACTGAAACCATTTCGAATTGGCGAGGCATGACCTATTTTCCCATTTTTCTTGGCATCCCCTTATGTATTGTAATTCTTTTAGCCTTTAAAGAAACTCTAAAATACGAAGAAATGAAAGAATTAAAAAAAGAAGGAAAAATCCCGGAGGAAAAAGCAAATCTTCTAAGAGAAAATCTTAAAATAATATTTTCTCCGAAAAGGAAAAAAGAAATATCATCGGTGCTATTTATTACATTTCTCGTTGGAATGAACTACATCTTTGTTTCCCTGGGAGAATCGTATATCTCAAGCAGCCCAAATTTAAATCAAAATGATATAAATATAATTGTTTTAGTAATGAGCTTGGCTGTTGTGTTTGGTTATTTAATAACCGGAATTGTGGCGGATAAATATGGGAGAAAATTACTTTTTTACGTGTATTCCATTTCATTTCCGATTTCTATTATTTTAGTCGTGTTTGGAAGCTTATTATCCCAAGGCGCATTATTAATGGTATGCATTGGAGCCGGCTTAGCAAATATAAGTTACTGGGGGTTAGGAGTGGTAATAAGATTAGTAATCATAGAGGTCACTCCAACAAATGCTCGAGGGACGAGCAGTGGATTAAAAGGGTTATTAAACGCGGCGGGAATAACGACTGGATTGCTTTTAAGCAGTTTAATTACTTTTTATTTGGGCTTAATGGCATCGTTCATAATCATGTGTTTATTGTTTTTCATAAATATTCCCTTGATTTATTTCTTCATCAAGGAGACAAAAGGCATTAATTTAAGCGATGTGAAATAAGAAAAATCTCCTTTTTTTTTTAATTATATTACACTATTTTGAGTAAATGAATATTTATTTAGTGCATTATAATTTTGAAAGTAATAATTATTATTTTTCATTTCAAAAAACGGAACAAGGAACTTTAAAATAACTTTAAAAAAATGGTGGTTTGGCCTCAAGATTATTAAATTGTTATTTTAAAAGTAAAATAAGGTCAATTCACCATCATCCCTTAAAATTCAGCTTTAAATGGCAATTTAATTTTTTGAATATCGTGTTTAATGATTTAAAAAGATAAAATCTATTTTTATAACATACGTTATACAATTTGTGGATTTAAAAAAAAAAATTGATTTAGCGGCCCAATGGATAGCAGAATCTGAACGACTTGTAGTTTTTACGGGGGCGGGGATCTCTACCGATTCTGGGCTTCCAGATTATCGCGGACCGGATGGTGTATGGACGAGACGCGATAAAGGTCTTCCTCCAAAAAAGACGATTCCTTGGGATCAGGTAAAACCGAATCAAGGGCATTATATTATCGTGGAATTGATGGAAATGGGGAAGTTAGATTTTCTAATTTCTCAAAACGTGGATGGCTTACATGTTAAATCCGGCATTCCCTTTGAGAAAATAAGCGAGCTTCATGGGAACATGTATTTCATGAGGTGTTTGAATTGCGGTAAAAAAATGACTTTTGAAGAAGCAGGCTGGGATAAAAGAAAATGGGGTCCGGGTTATAGGACAGATCGGGTTAGAAAAGGACAGCCAACATGTCCTTACTGTAACGGCCGCATTATTTCAAGTATAGTAAATTTTGGAGATCCCTTGCCTGAAGATGAGTTATATGAAGCTATTAGACGTTCTGAAAATTGTGATGTATTTTTTGTTATTGGGAGTTCATTAGTAGTAACGCCAGCAGCAAACATGCCGGGCATTGCAAAGCAGAATGGAGCTAAATTAATTATCTTGAATAAAGGAGAAACACCTTACGATGACGTGGCGGATTTAAGATTTGATAATACAATAGCAGAAGTGTTGCCAAGGATCATGGAAAAGATAAGAAAATACGTTGAAACTGCTTAGAATTTTAATGAAAAAGAGATAAGTAAGTTAATTTCTAATTTTACTTGATTTGGGCATAAATATCTTTATTTTTTTGAAAATGTCTTAGAATTTTTTGCCCTTCTTTATGGGAGAGGGACAACGTGATATCTCCATTTCTCGATAACGAGCCGCTGAAGAGATGTTTACCATTAGCATAAATATTTATATTCTGACCGGCGTAGCGAGGATCAGTAAAAATGATTATCTTGTCCTTCTTCACTTCAAAACCCAAATCGATTCTTGGGCTTTCAAAACGAGTTCCATAAATTTCAGAGAACTCGAGAAGAGTACCTCCTTTAGTTTTTCCTTTTTTAGATTTAATGGGCGTGATAACCACGTCTTGTCCAAAGGAATAAATTTCAAACTGAAGTCGTCCCGTTTTATAATCGCGAACTTCTATGACGGGGCGAGCGAGATCTTTATCTCGAATTCCATGCGGCACTTTTACAGTCATATTTAATACTAAGACAGTTGATACATCTCCACCTTCAATGAAAATGATGGTATCTATTATGGACGGGAGCATTCCCAATTCAATTCTGCCAATAAATCGTTGCACGGCATCAATGGCGGAAGAACTATGAACGACACCGACCATGCCGACTCCAGATAATCGAAAATCAGCGAAAATTTTAAAATCTTCAAAGACGCGTACTTCATCGAAAATGGTATAATCGGGTCTCACGAGTAATAAGATATCTGCGGAGTTTTCTAAACTTCCTTCCAGCTTGGTGTATTGAGTAATTTCCGGCTTGACTTGAAGGTCTCTCACGCTTTCAAGGGTCTTTACTACTTTTTCTTTCTTCAAATAAAAATTAGCAAGGGCAGCAGCAAAGGTAGACTTTCCAGCACCAGGAGGGCCACATATTAAGATTCCTTCAGCTTTTTCTAATCGATTAATTAATTTTGTATCTAAATTATAATCGGAAATGGATTTGACAACTAAGGGTCTTACAGCAGTGATTTCCACGTTATTTGAAAAGGGAGGACGGGTGATCACGATTCTAAACTCTCGTAATTGGGCCACCACAGCACCCATTTTTTCTATTTCGATAAATGATTGATTATCTTCTCGCACGAATTCAATGATTTCAAACGCCATCTCTTCAATTTGCTTGGAATTAATGATTTCATCTCGAATTTTCACTAAATACCAATTTCCCGGTTGTCCTTTCTTGGCGTAGGGGGGTAAATCTTTTTTTATATGGATGCTCATTACATTCTCATCAAAATAATCAAGAATTTTAAGCTTTATAGGTGATTTTGGCCTTACGCTTGCCCGTTCTTTTACAGAGATAACCTCTAGACCTTCAAATATTCCTAAATCTCCTTGAATTCTATCTGAAGTGATTAATGTAGCTTGATTCTCCAAGGCTGATTTTCTAATGAGGGAATCCAGTTCACCCCCGGGTGCCATTTTAATTTCTTCTCTCGAAGGGCGTGTTCCTACGATGGATAATGAAATTTTTCCCTCTTGGGCCCATTTTCTTAATTCTTTTAACACGTGTAATCCATAATAACCCAATTCCTTGTTGATATTCGTGCGATATTCGATTTCTGCCACTACCACCTTTGAAATTAGAATTTCTGGGGAGATTCCTAATTCTCCATCTTCAATCAAATCAAGAATGAGTCCATTAAAGATTACAGAGGTGTCAGGTAAAAATTTTGCCATTAATTAATCAAGTCAAGATGATTTATTTAAAATTTCAAATTTTTTAATGCTATAATAGACAGCCTTGCTTAATCTATCCACTGTAGCAATAATGAGGTCTTTTCGGGAGCTCATTGCAATTCTAGAAATGATATCTAACTCTCTTAATTCGATCGGTGAACCTTCGAATACTGTATATATTAAATATTTAGCAGATTCGTTTTCAAAATCCGCTCCTCGCTTGTATACCATGAAATCGATGCCATCGCCATAGCCTAATCGGACAATGTAGCCCCTTTTTCTTAAATCTGAATAAATGATATATTTATACCATAATTTTTCATCAAATTGAGTAAAGTAAGATAACAAGCTTTCAAAATCGTGTTGCTTTTTCTTTTTATCATTATTTTCCCAGAGAAGAATTCTTTTTCTCTCACATAAGAGCAAGACTTCAATGGGATCTAATATTAACACTTGCTCGCCTTTATCGCGCTGTTCTAATGTTCCAATATATGAATTTTTATAAAAATCATTAATTCCTTCATTATCGCGAATGAGTACTTTATCTTTTTCAATGATACCTTCAATTTGAGACTTTTCAACTTTTCCTTCCGAATTTCCACTCATGTTCAATATACTAACATGTATTCTATCTAATGAATTTTATTCTTAGAATTAATTAATTCAAATCGTGTCTTTATTCTCTTCTTCTTATAATCATTCATTTTGGGTTCGAAATCTCTTGAGAAAAATGGAGGAGGCTTAAATATTTCCAGTGTTGATTAACTTCAAGTTATATTAGAAACATGTAAAAGAAAAAAAGAGGGATAAAATATTAGTTATTGCAATTTCATGATGATTTATAAAAAAAAATAAAGCCATGAAAGATGCAAATGATTATTAATATCATTGGAAATCCTTTAATTATTTAATTAAAAGAAATCTAATCAGATAAAAGATTAAATAATTTTTATCACGTGGAAAAAAAATGACAGCATCCGAAGAATAAAAAATCCATTTAAGCAAATGGGTTAAAAAATTTAATGAATCAGATATCGCTGCGGAATTTTAAGGTTTTAATAAGAGCCTGCGATTCAACACAATCATGAAAAAATGAAATGGGAATGAACTATATTTCATTTTATAATTTTACCCCCAAATGAGTGATTCCCATTAAAATGCCGAAAGAAAATGTCAATTAGCTTGATTATATGATCATGGCGATGAAATTCGAATCTAACTGAATGTTTTGCTTTATAATTTCCCCAAAATTAACTAAACTCTTTAAGGTAAAACATGATCTTTATAATTTCATGGGATTAGAAGAAGATTAATAATTAAGTTAACTACAATATCTTTTAATGTAAGTATTCAATTCTCCAAGTCCTATAATTAAAAGTTAAGTAAAAAAAGAGAAAATTTATACTTTTGTCAGTTCCTTATAAAGTTCCGGTAAAATCGCTTTGAACTTTCCATCCGGAATCTTGTCTAAAATCTCAGCCGCAATCGTCTTTAACACCTCCCGATACTTGCTGGGTTTCTCATCCCTCCTCAATAAGAGCGCTACTACATAATTCTCCACCGATACAGTCATTTCTCCAACACCGCTGAAAAATGAAACCACTTTATAATTCTTGAGAGAGATGGAGGCAAATCCCGGCTTTAACGATTGATAACGATGAGAAGAATAAATTTGCGTTAACAAATTATTCGTAATCTTCAAATTCTCCGGATAAAACCCTTCATTAATCGGACCAATCTCATTGTCCCACTTGATAACAAGTATACCGACTGGCATTTTTCTTTTTCCTTTCTTCCTTATTGTTCTTTTTTTACAGTCCTTAAATTAATTTCGGCGTGAAAATTGATCTTTTCGGGAATGTAAGCTTCCTAAAAAACCAATTTTCACCACTTAATGATATAATAATTGTATATATAATAGTATTTTCTTAATTTATAATTTTTTCAATCTCCTCTTACCACAAAAATCTAAATTTCTAAGACCTTCATATAAAAATCTTTAACGCTTAGGATTCATGGCAAGCATCTCTATGTCATGAGCAATTCGCCCTATGTATCCCGATTGAATTGATTTAATATCTTTTTAAGACACCTCTTTTTCTTTATAGAAAATTCCATGATTCGTGATTGAAAAAATCTAGAATGGAAAGAAAATAAAAAGTGGTCGGGGTGAGATTTGAACTCACGAAGGCCTTTGCCACTGGATCTTAAGTCCAGCACCTATGGTCTTGACCCAAATTGACCAGATTTCCGAATGGAGTGCTCATCTCCATTTTCTCGGTAACCCGACCAATGATGAGAAAAAACGTGTAAATGCATGAAACAATTACGTTTAAATTATAATTATAAAAAAATTGGGATTAATATAAATTTTACTTCGTGCGGAAGTTGAGGGGAAAACTAGAAAAATCATGTCATGATTTCTACTTTAATTTCGAGCGATCAATTAATAATATCGTGAAAGGACTGGCACGGAAGTTAATTTTTAGATCATGGTTGGAAACGAGGTAAAAGGAGTTTTCACGGGATTGGAAGGGAAAAATTACAAAATATTAGCATTACAATATAGGAAGGGAAGGATGGATTGATTTTTAATTTTTTTTCCTTCATTATTCAATTTTTTTATTGGGTGATAAACATTCCTTAAAAAGTTTTTGCTCAAAAGGGGAGAGCTTATATTAAATAAAAGATAAATAAAAGTATTGAAAACGATATTAAATATTCAAGCAAGATTGTCGAAAAAAATTTCAAGTAAGCTGATACCGAAGAATAAACTTAAGTGAAAAAAGAATAATTGTCGGGTGTGAGAAATGAGCATTAATTTTGATATGGAAGCGGGTCATAAAGTTGATGGATGTCCTTTTAGCAATACGTGTAAATTACCAAAGAATTTAACTGCGTGCGTGATACCTGCTTGTAAGATTTGTCCGGAATATCAAGCTCGGGTGAAAAAGTTTAATCGATCATCCTCATGAAGCTGAGTGCGTCCATTTCATGAAGGAGCTTTTTGGTTTTTAATTTTTGGGATGGTTATAACCATGAGCATTTTTTAATCAGCACGTCACGTGGAAAACGCCGGCTATTTTTTTTTTAGAATTAAGCCATCGATTGGTAATGGGTAAAATATCGGGAGTTTTTAATGTAATGATTTCAATAGTTTTTTCTTCTTTAATAGAGTTTAGCCAAGCCTTAGTTTCTTTAGAGAGTGGTAAGATGCCAGATTGACCCATCCCAATAAGAAGTACATCAGGGTTTTCTTTGAGAAGGATTTCAAGTTCCCATTTAGATAATTCTCGATGTCCATTAATGGATTTCGATTGAGATTTATCTCGAGGCGATATTTCACCGTTTACATGAAGATAAATGTCATAAGAATAGGTTTTCCCGGAGATTGTTATGGACCCGAACTTCGTTTGTTCAAATTTCATTCGAAACACCTTCACGTGATTAAATTTTTCTTAATCCTATCGGAAATATCTTTTCATGGGTATTCTTCTATTATCATTTTAAAATCAAGAAAGTTTTAAGTAAGTTTTCTTTCAAGAGGACCTTTTTTAATCGGTGGTTTCTGGAAGGATTGAACAACCTTCAACAGGCGTGATTTTGAAAATTGAGCATTTTTTCTTGAAATATTTTTGATATTTTTTTAGAATTATTTGTTTGATTTTTTTCGAATACCCTTTTTCAACCAAGAGGAGAGCACATCCTCCCATTCCTCCTCCTATCAATTGGGCTCCCTTTACACCGCGGATTTTTTTCGATAAATCGACGATAAAATCAATTTCCGGAATGCTACATTCATATCCTCCGCTCATGTATTGAAGTTTAAATGATGGAGAAGTTAAGAGGAGAGTGATTAAACGTTGGAGGGTTTGGTTGGTCAATTTTGTATCGTGAGGGCTTGGTCTTGCCCTGAAAGATTTAAAATTTACCACTCTATCACCATCATGAGAGATGTACATTAATTTTCCCATTTCCTCAAAATTTTTTATTTTTAATAAATGGAAGAAATGCTTGCTTCTTTCGCATTCAGCAAAGCCAAATGCCATTACTTTTCTGAGAGAAAGAGTTTTAGGGCGATGCTTGAAATCATGTTTGGATGTTATTTCTTGCCATTTATCTGGAAGGAATACTTCTATCTCATCAAATTGAATCTTTTCAGGGATTTTTAATAATAATTTAAGGATTTCTGCTTCTGAAAGTAGCAAATTTTCTGAATTAATATCTCTCAGATAGTTTAATTTATTTTTTAAGGAGGGGCATTCTTTCTTCAGTAAATTAAAACCAACTTCATAAGCTAATATTTTTTCATTGAATTTGTCTCTTTTTGTTCCAGATTTATCTGCAGGGACGAGAGAATTAACTAATAAAAGTTCAATTTCTTCTGGAAAGGGACAATGGTCAAGAATTTTAGTATTATAAAATTTCACGCGGGAAACGGTGTGTTTCTTGCATTTTTTAATTGCCACGTGATCTCCCATGCCCCCTCTTGTTCCAGTAAACCATTCCGCTTCACTTGCAAGTTGGATCACCTGATCATCCGTTAATCTCAATTCATTCCACCATACTAAAGATTCTAAAATACCGATGGTTAGAGCTGAGGAGCTGCTCAAGCCCGCAGCGATGGGAATGTTTCCATTGACACAAAAATTGGCTCCTCGTAAGGGTCGATTTTGATCCAAGAACTTGAGCCTAAAATAAACTCCCTTAAAATAATTCTCCCAATGTCCTCCTCTTGAGCGCAATAGATTCATTTTATCGTTATTTTTAATGAAGTCGTACCATGTTTCATCGAGTTTTCCCACAAGGCAAGAAAAATCAAGATAAATACTTGAAAATAAGTTATCATCTATATCATGAGCAAGGATTTTTTCATCCCTTCTCTTAGAAGAACTTAAAAAGATTTCTTTATCGATTGCAATGAGATTCACGTGGCAACCTTGATGGTCCACGTGTCGTCCCATTAAATTAATCCTTCCTGGAGTTCGCATGATGATAATTTGCTCATTTCCAAATTTTTTCTCGTGCAAATTTAACAATTTTAAGATTTCTTTTCTTTTTTCTTCCATTCGATTATAATTACTGCCGTAATATTTCTTTAAATATTTAGCGGCTTTATTATTATTCCGAAAGATCCGCTTCCAAGATACCACGTCCATTATATGAAGGATAAGAAAAGCTAATTTTTTAGAGTTTGCATGAGAATCACCTTATCCTTCCTATTTTTATTCCGGTAAAACTGAAAAAAGAATAAAGATTAGCAGGCAAGTATCAAAGCTTTTCAATACTCTTCCTTATTTCATTAGTAGCACAATTTTTTTTAAGATTCAAAAACATGATATTCTTGCTTTAAAAAAATTACATGGTTTCAAGCATTCCAAAATAGAGAATGACGTTAGAGAAGAATTTTAAAGAGATTATTGCTAAAATCGAAAAATTGGATCATAAAATCTTTTTAGAATTTTATGGGAGTAAGTTCTCTCAAAAAACGATACTTGCAGCGAAAATTTATAGTTTTTTTGGAAACTTTTATTTTTGGGGCCTTTTTTGGCTTCTTTTAGCAATCTATAGCTACCTTACAAAAAATTATGAATTTTTCTTTTATTTCACGGGCGGCGCATTTCAATCCATTTTCATACAAATCATCGTTCGATATTTTATTATAAGAAGAAAACGCCCTTACATAAAGCTTCAACATGAAGGGGTCGAAGGAAAAGATGAATATCTTAAAATACCCTTCCTAATGTCGAAATCCGAGCAGAGTTCTTTTCCAAGCGGACACGTGACATTTTTTCTATTTTTTGGTATTCTCATATCTTATTATTTCCATAATTGGGAATTGCTTCTCGTGTTTCTCATTTTAGACGTGTTCATGGGGATCTCCCGATTAATTTTAGCTGTTCATTTTCCCAGCGACGTGTTGTTTGGATTTTTATTTGCTGCCGTCTATGCTTTATTATATATTCAATTAACGGATAAATATTGGTTGCTTCTTTTCTATTGGATAAAATCTTTGATTGCTCCTTTTAATCCCCTCCCATTCTAATAAAGAAAATTGCGAATTTTTATCAATAGATATACTATACTGACTCTTTCCTTTTTCCTTTTAGATTATTAATAATAAATTTAAAAACCCGGTAATTTAGGCGTGATTTACTCTTTTTTTAAGAAGAATTAATCAAAAAAAAAGTAGTAATTTTTTATAAGGTAGCTATAGAAATATATTAATAAAAAATCAAGAAGAAATTCAATATTTATTTTTATAACCTTTTTCTTATTTACAATATTTAATTTAATTTAATTAAATCATCATGAGATGATTTTTTTCCTTGAGTTTAAAAAATAAAGAAACTTCTACTAATGAACAAAAAGAACCAATAAAAATTGATCCGACTTGTCAAAAGTGCGAGGCTTTAAAGTATTGTGCTGTGGGTAGAGCAAGTAAAGTTCTTGAAAATTGTCCCATGAAAAT
Organism: Promethearchaeota archaeon; assembly: GCA_029838195.1. GTDB lineage: Archaea > Asgardarchaeota > Lokiarchaeia > Sigyniarchaeales > SOKP01 > JALGVJ01. The sequence goes on along the minus strand of JALGVJ010000029.1, from coordinate 22,227 downwards.
GCATCCTAAGGTGCTCAAAAAAGCAAGGGAAATTTATGAAATTGATAAGGATATCAAAGAAATCACGAGAGTTGCTTCAATTATCGAAGCTAAGGGATATATTAATTGGCCTCGATTAAAAGATACCGTTGAATTTGCAAAAGAAATGGGATATAAAAAGCTAGGTTTAGCATTTTGCGTGGGTCTATTAGAAGAAGCAAGAAGAGTTGCTGAAATATTAGAACATTATGGGTTCGAAGTATGTGGAGTTTGTTGTAAAACGGGATCTGTTAAAAAGAGAGATGTGGATGTGCCGGAAGAATATATCATGATATCCAAAACCGGCTATCCCATAGGATGGATAACGTGTAATCCTGCCGCTCAAGCATTATTATTGAATGAAGCAAAAACGGATTTAAACATTATCGTGGGACTATGTGTTGGTCATGATATTACCTTTACAAAATTATCGGAAGCTCCTGTCACTACTTTAATTGCCAAGGATAGATCAACCATCCATGCGCCTGCTGCTATTTTATTTTCAAGCTACGGTAAAGGATTTTTTGAGAAAGAATTCAGAGAAATGAAAAAAAAATCTGAGAATTAAAATTTTTTTAAAGTACAAGAGAACCTCAATCAATGACTCAAAAATGAAAAAAAGAGGAATTAAAAAGAATGAGCGAATTCCATGATTTTTTAGGTGTGAGGAGCAAAAAATGTCTTAATTATAACCAATCCGTGAATTCATCGACCATTTTCCTAACTCTTGGCTCCTCCTTCATTTTCTCTTTCTGCTCATCAATTACTCCTACTGCAATCACGCCCATGAGTTCATATTTATTAGGATTAAATTTAAATAATTCATTAACCTCCTCTTTCTTATTGAGGATCTCTCCAACCCAAACAGCGCCCAATTCCATAGCATGCACTCCCAGAAGAATGTTTTCCATGAACGCTCCAATAGCTTGAATGTCCTTAACTCGGTGATAACTTGCTTGGAGATCTAAAAACACGACAATGCTCACATAAGAACTTTCAATTAATCCCCCATATTTCGTGAGATTTGCCAGCATCTGCTTGACCATGGGAGATTTAACCACAATTACTTTCCAAGGCTGATTATTCATCCCAGAAGGAGCCCATCTCCCGCATTCCAATATATCCCTGATGGTCTGATCACTAATCTTCTCAAAAATAAAGTTTCGCACGCTCTTACGCGATTTAATAAACGCAATTAAATCTTCACTCTTTATACTTGGTCTAATGATGTTTTCTGACATCTTTTATCCTATTTTTTTGAATCTCTATATTTAATGATAGATATTTTTATCCTTTTAAATTCAACTGATGTTTTGAAATTAGTGCTTCATATTCTTGAAGATTAAGCAATGAAAAAAAGTTAAAAATAAAAAAAAAGGAATGAAGAATTAGTTGAGAAAAGGTTTCGTATTTATATAAATGCTCATTTATTCATTTGAGAGCACGTTTCAATTTACTCATTTAAATCTTTAGCATCATCCTCGATGGGATCATAGTATTCGATATCTATTAAAGAACCTTTTGGCTCGTCCGACCAATGCACTTTAATTGGCATACCAATGTAGGTATCTTTTACGTCTATATCCGGATGAAGCTCTGCAATAGTCACGGTATCGGTTCCATCATGATGCACGAGGACCATGGGAGCTTCTCGGACTTTTCCGGTTTCGGGATCTTTCAGAAATGCAATGGCATAAGTAGCAACTCGTGCGGTATCGCGCACGTCCACCCATCTATCCGGTTTTATAAAACATTGTCCGCAGACAAGACGAGGAGGATAAAATATACGATTACATCCTGGACATTGATTTCCAACTAGTTTTTTCTGCCCCAATTTCTTCAAAAAGGGCTGCATGTGAGTAGTATTAAATTTATAAGAATAACTATTAAGATACCAACTTGCCGGCATCGTACGCGTTCTCACATATTCTTTCTTTACATAATCAAGCGATTTTCTTTGGGTCATTTTTGACATTTTGATTCTTCACCTCCATTTCCTTTTTGGTTCATCCGCCATTACCATGAGGGTGCATAGATTAAGGGATCCGCCCCATCCATGACCAATGGCAGTATGAACCGTTTTGGGAACTTGATTGCTTGCCTTTCCCATAATCTGAAGGGCGGCTACAGCTGGTCGCTCCATGGCAGAAGCCCCTATAGCATTAGTCGAATTTACACCTCCAGAACAGTTGACAGGCAATTCTCCATTTGGTGCCGTGACTCCCGTTTCATACATTTTCGGAGCTGTCGTTTCTTCAAAGAGACCGAGCTTCTCCACCCACATGAGTTCTTGATTTGGGAAAGGGGCATAAACTTCGGCATAGTCAATTTCTTTCCGCGGAAAGGAAATTCCCGCCTGCTCATAAGCTAATTCTGAAGATTTCATGGCACCTAATTGAACAGATGGATCAATTTGGCCAGAACCACTCCCATCATATCCTAAAACAGCAGTTTCATTCGCAATACTTGCCACTCCATTAACATACACGGGAATATCACACAATTCCTTCGCTTTTTCTTCCGTAGTAAACAACATCGCACAAGCTCCGTCAGAAGCAGGGCAAACCATACCGTACCTTAATGGATATTGAATGTAGGGCGTGTCCAATACCTCTTCAATGGTCAAATTAGGCATTTTTAAATGCGTCCACCAAGTTTTAGCTGCATTTCTCCTATTTTGAACCACGACTCTTGCCAAATCTTCTTCAGTAATTCTTGTTTTATTCATGTAAGTCGTGGCCTGATAAGCAGCTACTCCAATAGCAGCTCCCGCACTAAGTAAGCGTGAAAGCCTATCATAAGGAATGCCTAAACTGTTTAATATAGAAATTTCTCCGTATGCCACGCTTGCTAAACCTACACTCGTATCTCCTTGAGATTGTTGCTCAAAGGCTACCGCTAAGACGGTATCAATGCCGGGAATGCCCGCTGCGACCGTATAATAACTTCCAATGGCAACCGATCCACCAGTTGTACCACCCGTCGTCACGCGGAGAACAGGTTTATTTCGAGCGCCCATCCAGTCCGTCATCCAGAGTTCTGGGATATTTGCGCCCTCAAATGCTGGCATGTTTCCATTTACATAAGCGTCGATGTCTTTTAACTCCAAACTTGGCACTTTTTTCAAGCAATCTTCAATAGCTTCGCTAATTAATTCGGGCATGCTCACATCCGAGCGCTTGGAGGCATGCTCGCTAAAACCCGCTGAGATTATGGCAACTTGTCTTCCCATTTTATTGTTCACCCTCCAAAACATATATTATATTATTTTGGGCACACATACCAATTTGCCCCGTGGCAATAGCTTTTTTTGCATTTTTTACTTGATATGCTCCAGCTTCTCCCCGAAGTTGTTTAACAGCTTCGATGATCCTTATTAAACCAGTAGCGCATGGGGAATTTCCGCCAATAGCGCCACCAGAGGGATTGATTGGAAGATCTCCATCAATATTTGTGTTGAGTTCCACACCTTTACCTTTTTCAGCTAGGTTTAACGCTTCCATCAAGATTAATTCTTCATGGGCGCATGATTCAAAAATTTCGGCCACGTCAATTTCAGATTTTGGATCGCTAATTCCAGCAGTTTTAAAAGCCATTTGACCCGCTAACTCCATAGATTTACACGTGGCTAAATCCCGATCTCCTAAATAATAAGGATCTTGGTTATATCCAACCCCCGTAATCCACACGGGTTTATCCGTTATTTTTCGAGCTTGGCGTTCGGGTGCTAATAATAAAGCAGCTACTCCATCGCAGGGTTGTGCGACCATCAATTCAGTCACGGGATCTGCATATATTTCGGAATTCAAGACATCTTGAACGGTCAAATCTGGCAATTGAGCCTCTTGTAAGGCCAGAGGATTTTTTGCTGCGTTTTTATGGTTTTTTACTGCCACACGGGCAATATCCTCGACGCTAACGCCATATTTTTCCATATAAGCTCTCATTTGGAAGCCCGCAGCAGTGATATCATTCACATAGGCCACGGGACGTTCCCAGGTAGGATCGGTTTCATATAAGCGCGTGGAGTGATAAGGATAACAAGAAGGCATGGAACCTCCCCATACTACGGCAAGTTTATGATTTCCTGAAAGAATTCGCATCAATCCATACAAAACCGCATGAGCACCATCCATTTCTGCTTTACTTTCATCTGCCAAATAGGCTCCACCAACTTCTACGGTAAAACAATTTGATATGGTTCTTCCATCATAATAATCATTAGTTGCAGACACGACGGTCGTGATATCTTTTTTCTTTAAGCCTGCCATGTCCATAGCGCCTCGAACGGCTTCAAAAATCATTTCATATCGGCCATAGTTCGCATCTGAATAAAGCTTGACTTGATGATATCCTACGATTCCCACTTTTTCCATTCTTGTTATTCACCTCCTATTGGGGTAAATCCCTTGATATCAGAGGGAGCTCCTTCTGTTTTATCATTCCAAGCGATTTTAACCTTCATATTTAATTTGATATTTTCCGGATTAACATCTAAAAGCGGATACACGATGCATGTATTGCTTCCATCGATATTTATCATTCCTATAATCATGGATTTTGCTTTTCTTGCTCTTCTATCGCTCACGCGATAAGGTGTAATGGTATAATTAACAAGAATTCCCGTGTCCGGCAATTCTACCCAATTTTCCTCGAGCGGAATGGTAATATTGCATTTTCCGCAGATTTTTCTTGGAGGAACAAAAACGTCTCCGCATTTTTGACATTTATTGCCAATAATTTTCTTTTGTTCCAAGCTATCATAAAACTTATCCATGTACTGACCTACCCAGAATGCAAAATCGGCTTTAACAAGCCCTTTATTTGCTACAATTATTTTTTCGCTCATTTTCTTGCGAGTTTATATTTCTAAGTTTAATATTCGTAATGATATTAATAAATATGAATCGTGAGTATAAATACTTTTAAGTTTCTTTTTTTGCATTTTTTAATTAACATTGTTTATATTGTAAAGTTCTACAGATGTAAATTTCCATAATAAAAATTTCAGAATATCATGTAGAACTATCTCTTAATAACATTCAAAAAACACCTGAATGGAACTCTGAATATTTTTGATTTATATAAAGAATGAAACTCATTTCTTTCTTGATAAAAAAAATTAAATAAAACCAAATTCACGTGAATAAGCATGCCAAGATCATGGAAAAAAGAAAATAATGAAGGTTTTGAATCGCCCATGGATATTTTAGGTCTTAGCCCGGACCTCTTACCTTCCTTTCAGAAATTTTTCATAAAAAAGTACAACTTTAATTCTCTCTCCCAGATTCCCGAAATTAAAAGTCATCTCAGGAATCGCAAGATTTTAATCCTTGATGCGGAAGATTTGTTTGGACGAAAAGATCTACAAATTGAAGAGCTCAAAAGAGCCATTGATGAGTTGAAAGAATTCTTGAAAAAAAGTGGCGGTTCCATCGGACGAATTGGCGATAAATATTTGATTCTAACACCTAACTCTCAAGTAAGAATATCTAATTAATTTTTTTCCATAATTTGAAAACATCTGAGGGATTAAATACTCACGGAATATTCCGCGGGATGCCAAAATTTAAAATATTTCGAATTTTAAATAACAAGTCAATTTTAAAAATGCATAAAAAATATAAGACTCAAGCTAACAATAGAAATGAAAAGTAACCCATGAGTGTAAAAAAACCTAATGTTTTACTCATTTTAGCCGATGACATGGGATATTCGGATCTCGGTTGCTATGGCGGAGAGATTGAAACTCCTTCCCTTGATGGATTAGCTGCAAATGGAATAAGATTCACTCAATTTTATAACACGGCACGTTGTTCCCCATCAAGAGCTTCCCTATTAACAGGATTACATCCACATCAGACGGGTATTGGCATTTTAGTGGACGATGATCGGCCGGAAGGTTATGCGGGAGATTTGAATGATCGCTGTATTACAATAGCAGAATTGCTAAAAGAAAACGGTTATGAAACTTACATGAGCGGAAAATGGCACGTGTCTTCCAGTAAATTTAAGGTGAGTAATTCTTGGCCAAATCAGCGCGGTTTTAATCATTTTTATGGTACGATCGTGGGAGCGAACAGCTATTTTTATCCCCGCAGCTTAACGCGTGATAATGTAAACATTGATAAAGAGGCATTAGAAGATAAGGATTTTTATTATACGGATGCCATAAGTGACAACGCCGTGAAATATATTGAACAACATCGCGAAAATCATTCAGATATTCCGTTTTTCTTGTATGTAGCATATACAGCCCCTCATTGGCCATTACATGCAAAAGAAGAAGATATTCAGAAATATGAGGGTAGATTCGAATCAGGATGGGATCAACTACGAGAAGACCGATTTGACCGCATGATTAAAATGGGCATCATTCAAGAAGATTGGAGGTTATCTGACCGAGATCCCGGGGCACCCTCATGGGAATCTAAGAAGCATAAAGATTGGGAGCAAAAGCGAATGGAGGTATATGCTGCCCAGATTGATTCCATGGATCAAGGAATAGGAAGAATAATAGAAGTATTGAAGCGAACGGGTTGCTTTTATGATACATTAATCATTTTTCTTTCGGACAATGGGGGATGCGCCGAACCGCTTGGTTCCGTAATGAAAAATCTCATGATCGAAGAGGGGAGTGCTCGAGCAAAAACTCGTTCGGGTAAACCCGTCAAATTTGGAAATAAGTGGAAATTCATGCCGGGTGCTGAAGATACATATCAGAGCTACGGAATCGCCTGGGCAAACTTATCTAATACGCCTTATCGAAAATTTAAAAAATGGACTCATGAAGGGGGAATTGCCACGCCTTTCATCGTTCATTGGCCCAATGGAATAAAAGCACGGGGAGAATTACGGCATCAACTGGCGCAATTAACTGACGTGATGGCAACCATTGTTGATATTACAGGGTTCGAATATCCTAAAACATTTAAGGGACGCTCCATCTTACCACTAGAAGGGACGAGCTTAGCCCCTATTTTTAATAATCAAGATAATGGGAAGGGCCTACTATTTTTTGAACACGAGGGGAATGCAGCTGTTCGCCAAGGAAAGTGGAAATTGGTTCGAGAATTTCCTAATGAGTGGGAATTGTATGACATGGAGAAAGATCGCACGGAATTACATAATATAATTAAAGAGCATCCTGAACAAGCCAAATCCATGATAAATGCTTATGAAAAATGGTCAAGGCGATGTGGAGTGATTCCAAGGGAAAAAATTCTTGAATTTTATAAAAAAAAGTATAAACATGTATAATTATCTTTTTTCCTCTTTTCCAAAATTTTTCTCCTAAATTATAATATTAAACTTTTTTTAAATTTAAAAAAATTAGTCGTCATGGTTGAAATAGCTTTAAATAGAAGCTATTATGTTTAATTCATAGTCAAAGAGGAAATTCATAAAAGCTATAAAATTTTTCTTAATCTATTATTGGAACATATATGATTAAGAGACATGTATCTTTTCTATATGTTTCATTACAGCATAAATGTTAGGAAAAGCTCGTTCTAAAATACTTTTATTGACATTATTAATAATAAATTTATCAATTTTAATTCCTTTTTGGCGCAAGATTTGTTTAACTTCAGATTTTATGCGGTTTTTCCATGAATTATCTCGCTCACCATTAAGATTTATTTTCTCCCCTAAAGATAATTCTAATAATTTAGCTATTTCCTCTTCTATAAAAGTTGTAGATCCCGCGATGATTGAATACAATTTAAATGCATTATTTCCTAATCGACATTCATGCAGGTAAGCTTCTTTTATTAAATGCCAATTAATAACTTCAATCCCTATTGAATTTAAATAAGAATGTATTTCATTTATGGGATTATATTTAAAAACATCTCTATCCGTCATGAAAATATAAGAGGATATTCTCGATTTCCCGATATACGTTTTTAATGCGTCTATTGCTCTTAATCCAGTTTTTCTTTGAAAAATTATACTTGGAATTCCTAAACTAATGTTTTTTCCATCTAATTTTCTTGCAATGCCCATTAGAACTTTTTTATCAAAAGAACCATCCCCTAAAATAACTATAAAATCCGCTTTACCTTGTTCAAAACCATCTAAGAACATCATTATAAATCTTATTAAAATTTAGTGTTTAGATTTCTAAAACATTTGGTAATAAACGGGGGTCATGATTTGCATTTATAATATCTTCAAGCTCATCAATCGTTAATTTTTTATAGCATAATATGTCTTCATTTGATTTATCCAATAACAAAATCGTGGAATTTTTAGGATGTATCTCCGTCAAATGGTATAAAACATCTATACTATGCGTCGAGATTATTTTTTGAAACTTTTTTTCATTAAGCCATTTTAAAAAAGATTTTAACAAGCTTGGATGAAGTCCGGCTTCAAAATCATCAATCAGTACTAATAATGGATCCATGATTTCGAGAAATGCCATGGTTAAAATGACTTTTTCAGCACCAGATCCAAGATCTTTTAATTCAAGATAAAATGTATTATCTGCATATATTTTTCTTAAACTTACAGGTTGTAAAAAGACGAGTTCACTGAATTTGTCATTTACACATTTATTCAAGAATTTTGCTAAGGTAATATGAAGCCCTTTTTTAGTAAGCTTATCTTTTAATTGATTTAGTTTAGTTTGTAATTGTTGTATAGTTATTTGATTAAAGGGTAAAAATTGAACCATTTCATTATCTTTCTTATTGAAAGAATGTGATAATTGGCGCGCCAATTCTTGAGGAGTAATTGCCTTCTTTCTAAATTTAACCGTAAAATGAAATTTTTCATTACAAGTTAAAAGAATTGGTTCATTGTTAATAAAATAAGTTAAATTAAATTGTCCGGAATAGCGGTAAAAAATATTTCTAGAAGAATGCAATTCTTTTAGAACTGATATTTTACTCTTATTAAATAATTTATCCTTGACTTCAACATGCGGTAATAAGGATAATGCTTCTAAAACAGATGTTTTACCCGAATTATTTTTTCCAATTAAAATGGTAAATTCTGATAATTCAATCTTTTTTTTACAATCTTTTATACCTCTAAATTCTTTAATATCAAGAGTTTCTACAAACATGGTGTAATATCATTAATTTTGGATATTATTATGAAATTCTATTTAATATTAAAACATCTGATAGATTAGATAAATATTATTAAAAGATTCTATTTTAATTTTTAAAAAAATAATTGCATTATTTTTAGTATTTTATAAGCAATTTAATCTTTTTAGTATTAATATTTTTAATAATGTTTAATCTGGAGGAAAATCGGGATAATAAATTAACTCATCTAAATCTCTGGGAGGCGCGTGAGCTAAAAATCCATCTTGCCAAGCGAGGTAAAAAAATTCTTTGATATTGGAATAGAGAGTAGGATAATCAATAATCATTATGGGTTTATTTTTATTTGCAAGTAATTCCAGATAATCAATTACGCTTGCTATTTCTGCCTTAGAACGTTTTACATCAGTATATAAATAAAGATCTTCTTTTCCAATACCATCAATAGCTGCACGGTATTTATTATCTTCAAGCAGAGATTCCCCGTTTTGCGGAATTATTAAAAATTCAAATTTGGAATTTCAAATTTGGAAATAAGTGGAATAATCAAGATAATGGGAAGGGCCTACTATTTTTTGAACACGAGGGGAATGCAGCTGTTCGCCAAGGAAAGTGGAAATTGGTTCGAGAATTTCCTAATGAGTAGGATTTGTATGATATGGAGAAAGATCACACGGAATTACATGATATAATTAAAGAGCATCCCGAACAAGCCAAATCCATGATAGATGCTTATGAAAAATGGGCAAGGCGATGTGTAGTGATTCCAAGGGAAAAAATTCTTGAATTTTATAAAAAAAAGTATAAACATGTATAATTATCTTTTTTTCCTCTTTTCCAAAATTTCAATGAAGCTTTCTATCTGATTTGTTAATTGCTCCTCATTGAATTTACGTGGATCATTCATGTCTGCGTTGATTATTAGAGAAGGAATATCATAATCTTCCAATAAATGTTTTTTCAAGTCATACAAGCCGCAAGAGTTGGGGCGGCAAGAGAGATTTTCATGTAATAGCACGCCATCGATTTTCCATTCTTTTACCGTTTCGGCAAATTTTTTAATCCGAGTTTTCAAGTCATAGATATACCAAAAGCTCAGCAAGAGTTCCGACATGGCATCAATAGGATCGTTTAAGAGCTTTTCTTTTGTCACGTTTGGATTCATGAATTTTGAGAAAGCGTAAGTATAAGGCTCGTACACGATTATTGCGCCGTATTTTTCTAAGGTGGAGAAATATTTTAAAGCGTACCAGAAGGGAATGCCCTCGAACATGAGACGATAATTTTCCTCATCCAAAGCTCCGATTCCATTATCCACCCGTGTTTTCGCTTCCTTGTACATTCGCTTGTATAATTTAATGGGTTCTTTTAAGCCGGGCATCGTGAAAAGCGGAAACAACCCTCCGAAAGTATCTCTTGTAGAAATGGGGCACGGCACTGCTTTTCTTAGTTCATAGATATCTTGCCAGACCATGCTCAAGTTCCATGAATTAAGGGCAACTTCGCGCCCTTTCTCCTCATCATATTCATGGCCGGTAACTTCTTGGATGAAATCTATTAACTCATAGAGCTGTTCCTTTACATAATTTTTGAAATAGTCATATTGCCTTTGATTGGTGTTACTGACGACATGAGGCACATCAATAGTATAGTGAGGCACGTTAAATCGTTCAGCTTGGACTTGAAACCAGTTCACGTGTGTATCGCATATTACATCAGTGGATAACATGAAAGTGGGCTTCCTGGTACCTCCTTTACTCATGTCTGCATTTGTTAATACTGCCCCTACATTCGTTTTAAAATAAGAGCATAGGTCGTAAGAGAATCCTTCTTCTTCGGCGAGTTCTATGAATCGTTGAGAATATTTTTGAGCCGCACTAACTGTTGCTGAATTTTCCGGAAGCATGGGTTGGACATCCATCATATAGAGAAATTCTACAGGGCTTCCAGACGTCGCCCAAGCGGTTGGTTTAGCATCCCGATATGCTTGTTCAATCGCTAAAAAATGGCGTCCCATGATATTTTTCAAGCCTTGCGTGGCATTCAACATTTTAGCTTTATTTTCGGTTTTTTTTACACCCATGGTTGCACCTCCTCAAATGATTTCAGCAAATGCTGAAAATCTTGTTGATAATTGCTTATAAGATTCTTTATTATAAGTCATTTCGACAAAAAGATACGGAATTTCAAGTTCTTTAAATTTTTTCATCATGTAAGGATGTTCATACAAGATGGGTTCACAGAATTTTTGAGCTATATTGATGACTCCTTGAACCTCATATTTTTCAGCATATTCCTTTAAAATCTTAAATCGCTCGTAAGAGGGATATTTCGTGGAATATATCGGCTTGGATAAATGATATTCTGCTAATGCGTGCAAAGGATCCTTAGATTCATCAACTGTATTCCAATAATACTTCGTTCCAACGCATAAATCATCGATTACGATGTGAAATCCCAAATCTTCCAAGAATTTAATAAATTCCGTGTCATCAATATCAGAACCGGTTAATAACACCTTCTTTAATTTTCCATCTTCAAAGGGGTTTCTTGTTTTTATTTCTTCCAGTTGATTTCTCAAATAAGCTAATGTTTCCTCCTTGTCATTCATTTGAGCAGCTTTTACCATGCCATGAAGTTCAGAACCTTTAATTTTGTTTTCTTTTCGCAATTCCGATAAGAATTTTAGAAGACCTCGTATTTCATTCATCGTGTTGATGGCATCTTTTAATTTTTCAGTAGAAACTTGAACCCCGAATGTCTCTTCTAATTGCAAAATGAGCTCCTTCATGTCAGTGATAAAAAATTCGAGAGGTTTCTCGCCTCGTTTCCTAGGCGAATTCAAGAAAAACATGAACTTTAAATTCAAGCATTCCACCCAAATATCAAACTCGCGATTCGTTCGATCGCATCCGTGGGTGGCAATAATCCCCTTTAAATCCCCATAATCACCTGTTAGGGCCCTCTCAAGAAGATTTCTCGTCCATACACAGTGCGTGGGGGGGATGTGCTCATTGGCTTTCTCCGGCTGAATTGAAGGATCACCAAAAAGGCGATAGGGTGTAAAGCCCGCTGCCATGATGATTTCTTCGGGCGTCTCCACTCCAGAATCGAATATACCTATCCTTTCCATTTATTATCAATTTGAAAAAATTTTTATATTGAAGAAAAATCCTTACAAATATAAAAAAATATTTAAAATTCTAATTACTATATACCGTAAATTTCGCTGAATTGTGGAAAGGTAATGTCTCAACACACTATCAAGAGCACCCTTAGCAAAGCTATCTTAAAAGACGAAGTAAGAATAAAATTAAAAATTTGGAACACGTATATCACGGGAAAGTTGGTTCGATTTGATAATTACATGAATTTAATCGTGAAAAATGCCAAGGAAATATATTTTGGACGAGGTGGAAAGCGCAGCAAGGATCTAGGGACGATCATGATACGAGGGGCATCTATAATATTCATCGGCCAGGAGCGAGAAAAACTAGTTTTTTCCGAAATGGAAGAGGAAGAACATTTAAAAAAAATATCTGAAGAAGAGCCAGAAGAAGATTAAAAAAATGAGGTAAAAATCATGGGAAAAGGAACACCAAGTAAGGGGAAAAAAAATAAAGCCGCTTCGCATAAGACCTGCAGGCGATGTGGAAAGCATTCTTTTCATAGAAGAAAAGGATATTGCGCTAGCTGTGGATTTGGAAGAACTGCGAAGCTCAGGCAACCTGCATGGAGGAATCGTCATAATCCCTTTAACGGAACAAAAAGTTTTTACAGGTAACTCTCCTATTAGATTTGTTATTTCGTATTCTTTTTTTGTAATGGTAAGTTATTAATGGTAGAATACTTCATTGTTTTCCTCCATTAGAATTCATGATTTTAAAAAGTTTGGTGTTTTATAACCCAGAAACATAATATAAAACCTTAACTTGCACATTACCATGACGATAATTAATTCTATAGAATTAGAAGAAATAAATAATGAATTAAAGAAACTTGAAATTAATCATGAACTATACGGCACGGCAATAATTAATCGGGAGGGGCACGTGCTAAGCTCGCGGTTAAAGGGAGATATTGATGATATTAAGATGTTTGGAATTAAACTCATGAATATTGTTAAAGCATTTGAAGCTATATTTCTTCCTTGGTTAAAGAACGATCAATTATTTCATGTAACGATTCAATTTGAGAATGTTCAAGTAATTGTATTTGAAATTAATAAGAATTATTATTTAGCGGTTCTCCTTAGAATCGAGAATGTCGATTTTGGTTTAATTTTAATAGAAATGGAAATTTTAATAAAAAAGCTCAAGAACATTTTATCTAGGTGAATGAATATTACGTTCCAAAATAAAAATGTTGATTACGAGAGGTATTCTCGGCAAATTATTTCACCATCTATTGGAGAAAAGGGGCAAGAAATTCTTAGTAATTTACGCATTTTACAGATTGGCGTGGGAGGCTTGGGATCTCCTTTTGCTTTATACATGACTGCGGCCGGAATTAAGGAATTAACCATCATAGATAATGATGTAGTGTCTCTTTCAAATTTACAGCGGCAGATTCTTTATGATGAAGCGGATATTGGAGAAGAGAAAGTAAAAGTTGCTAAGAGGGTGTTAGAAAGAAAAAATTCGAGCATTACGGTTCATGCCCATAAAGATTTCGTGGATGAGAATTCCATTGAAAAATATATAGACAATCAAGATTTCATTGTCGATTGCAGTGATAATTTAGAGACTAAGTTTTTAGTTAATCGAGTTGCAGTCAACCATGGGATAAAATGTGTTATTGCGGGTATAAAAGATTTTTATGGTCAAATCTTAACGATTAATCCGAGAAAAAGTGCGTGTTATCAATGTATTTTTAGTGAACCTCCCCAAGATCACAAATCAGAAGGGCCTTTACCCGTTATAGGAGTTACTCCCGGGATTTTAGGCACTCTTGAAGCTTTAGAGGTGATAAAAACGGCTTTAGGTTTGCCGAACTTAGAAAACAAATTGTTAATGGTGAATTTATTAGAATTTTCATTTAACATCATTGATGTAATTAAAAGCGAGAAATGCATTTGCTCGCAATAGAACTTTATTAAAAAAAAAGAAATCAGATAGGATTTTTAGAAAAATATTCCTTGAATAATTCTCCATTTTTAGCATATCCTTCGGATGTTTTCACGCCTACAAGCGGTCCCTTATCAGGCAATTGTTTCTTGATTTCAGCCGGAACTCCCACTACCATTGATCTTTTTGGTATTTCTTTATTCACCACGACGGCTCCTGCGCCGACCAAGCTTCCTTCTCCAATTTTGGAGTTATGGAGTACATTTGAACCGATTCCAATTAAACATCCGTTAGAAATCTCGCAAGGTCCATGAATCATGGCGTGGTGGCCAATAATACAGTCATCACCGATAGAAACATTGCTCTGTGCTTCAACATGAATGGTTACTTGCTCTTGAATGGAAGTTCTCTTTCCTATCTTGATAGTGCCCCAGTCTCCCCGAAGTACTGCTCCAAACCAAATATTTGAACGCTCACCAATCGTAACATCTCCAATTATAACAGCATTGGGAGCAATGAACACAGATTCATGAATTTTTGGTTCAATTCCCGTCCAAGGGCTTGGAATGATTATTGCCATTTATTTTCTCCTTTTTTAAATTAAGATACCATTGAAAATTAAAAAAAAAATAATAACCTTATGTTTGAGTTCCAAAATGGATTAAAAAATAAGAAAAGGAAATTTTTAATCTATGAGTCCTGCTGTTTTAAGAATTTTTTTATGGTCAAATGCTAAATCAATGTTTTTTAATTGATCTACGGGCACGCGTGCAACTTCGAGAGTTTCCCCTCTTACTTTAATCACATCAGCATCAGAAGTTATCATGCATTTAAATGCCGTACTATAAATGTCACCTCGCTGGTCTCTTCCTTTTTCCTTAAACGTACCAATTTTTTTTACGATCTTTACATTTAATCCAGTCTCTTCCTTTACTTCTCTAATTAATGCTTGTTTCTTGCTTTCTCCTTTCTTAACAAAGCCACCAGGAAGGGCATAGTAATTTTTAAAAGGAGGAAAAGCTCTTTTTATTAATATGATATTTCCACTTTCATCTTGAATGACGGCATCAACGGTTCTTCCGATGCTTGATTCACGCATTCCAATCTTCAGATAGATGTAATATCCTATAGTTAAGAGTAAAATACCAATAATAAATAGAGCAATTCCACCATTTAAAAAAATAGTTAGAGAATCATTTTCTTTTAATTGAAGCGCGATCATGATGACACCTGCCAAATCTGCTAAAATGCCGGCACCAAACAACAGATTTAATAAGTTTAGCCCTCGTTCCGTGCGTGCTTGTAGTTGTTCACTTTTTTTTCGATAAAGATCTTGCATTGAATTAAAAATCAATTCAAATTTTTCATTTATCCGTTTAATAGCATCATTTAGATTATATAATTTAAGAAGATGGGTGAGCACGGTTGTATAATGCTGCCTTCGATTGTAATCTAATTCGTTATAGATTAAACTTAATTTAGTCTGAATAACGCCTCTTAAATATTTTAAATTACTCATTTTCCGTTCAATGTCTTTTAAATTAATATATTCTTCGGAAAGGGTATTAAAGAATAATAAATCTAATGATTCATTAATCGAGCGTAGGGCAAATAACACCGTTCTCATTTTGGGCGTGGGATCCAAAACATATGTTCTCATGTAAGAATCGAAGAATTTTTTATAATTTTCCTCAGCCATGAATATGAAACCGGAGTTTCTTCGAATGAAATGTAATTCAGATAACCTATTAGAGAGATTATTTTGAATTCTTCTTTCATGAAGTTTATCTGAATAATCTTCCCATTGACCGGAATAAATTTCTACCCAATATCCAATTTTTTTTTTATAGCGTTCAATGTTTTCTTGACTCCATTCAACATAATACGGAAGAGTTTTATTGGAGATCACGAAAACGTAAATGGGACTTTCTACATCTAAGAATAAACCCCTTTTTTCTGGTTTAGAGTTATATTCCTTTAAAGTATTTAAGACGATATAGGGCACTTGTTGAATTAAGAGGGGCGTCAAGTTTTTCTTCTTGGAAGGATTGTTCTTAAAATATTCTACTTCAAATTGAAAGATTCCCAAGATATTAAATTCTCTATCCGAGTTTTCGTCTTTATAGGGAAAATTCTCTAAATATGGAACCCAAGAACATTTCAACGATAAATCATGTACCATTTCTAGTAAATCCGTCTTGAGGTCTTTTCGAAAGATATCGTCATTAGTTAAATTAGAAAGTTTGGTCTTTACTACATTCTCGATAGCTTTTGCTTCTGAATCTCCATTTAATAGATCACCGTTTAGAAAAGAACTCACGTACCAAAATTCTTCTTTATATAAGAAATTAAGTTCTGCTTCCATTTTTATTAAAACTGGTGAGTTATTTACTTAAATATTAAGAGAAAATTATTCTATTATAATTTATTTATTTGGTAAAAAATTCCTCCTTTATGAATCAAGAGCTTTTCCCTTTTTCTTAAAAATTTCCTTTTTACCATCGTCAATTTCATGAAAAGCCTTTTAATTTTAAAAGAATTTAAATGTTTATTAAAGAGGTAAATATGATAAATAAATCATGGGCCTATTGAAATATTCGAAAGAATTAGTCCAAAAATATGCAAATTTGACGAGAACAGTAAACGAAGAATTCATAAACATTCATCCCCTCCAAAGAGGAGGAATGCTCACGCCAGAAGCCCTAAAGGCGTTAATAGATTTTGGGGATGGATATAGTGTTTGCGATAATTGTTTAAAAGGACGCATTGATCAAATAGAGAATCCGCCCGTAGTAGATTTCCTCAAGGATTTAGCAAGATTTTTAAATATCGATAATGCAATGGTCACGGCTGCCGCTCGGGAATCAAAACGCTTGGTAATGGACGTTCTTTCTAAAAAATATCCAAAAAGAAAAATCGTGATCATCGATAGTTTAGCTCATTATAGCACTTATCTTGCAATAGAAGCAAATCATTTAAAAGTAAAAGAAGTCCCGAATTCCGGTTATCCTGAATTTTCTATTTATCTAGAAGGATATGAAAAAGTTATAAAAGAAGTAAAATCCGAAAAAGGAGAACTTCCCTTATTAATACTTCTCACTCACGTTGATTATAAGTATGGAAATTACAATGATCCAAAACCCATAGGAGAACTCTGCCAAGAATACGGCATTCCATTCCTTTTAAATGCTGCTTATTCCGGAGGAATTTTACCCATTGATTGCAAAAAAAATTTTATTGATTTTATTTCTTGTAGTGGGCATAAATCGATGGCCGCCTCAGGACCCATTGGTATATTAGGATTTAATGAGAAATATCAGGATGATATCATGCGTCATTCTACCATTCAAGGAAATCTCACATCTCGTTCTTTTCCGAATAAGATCTGTTCATTTTTAGGATGTCCTCCGGTTTATGGAGCCCCTCTCATTACGTTAATGGCGAGTTTTCCTCGTGTAGTTAAGCGAGCTCAAGAAGAAATTGCTAAAGAAGAGGCAAAAAAAGCGAATTATGTCATCGAAAACATTAAAAATATTAAGGAAACAAAGGTATTAGGAAAGTTACCAAAAATCCATCCATTAACAAACGTGGAGACCTTAGGATTTCATGAAGTTGCGAAAACCCATCCCCGGAAAGGTTTTTTCCTTCGAGAAGAATTTAAAGAAAAAGGCATTATCGGCCTACTCCCGGGAATCTCGAAAGAAATGAAATTCAACACCTATGGACTTACTTGGCCTCAAGTAAAATATTTCACTGAAGTGTTTATTTCAATAGCTAAAAAGCATGACCTTGTTTAATTAGCTAAGTTTTAATTTTCAATCGAATCCCCTTTTACTTAGATGTTATTTTAGAATTTTCCTTGAAGGCTAATAATTTTTATTTCTCTCAACTGAATGAATCATGAAATCTATTCATAAAAAAATTCTTAGATTAAAAGTTTTCTTGCTTTTGAGAGAAGGCCTTTTTTAATAGGAGGATATAGTATTAAATCACATGGCTGAGGATTTCACTTTTTTTTCCTAGAAGAAGACCAAAACCCCTTTCGAGTAGGGCTTTTCTTGATGAGAGCATTACACTCAGGACATCGTTCCCAATTTACCTTTACCATGAAAGAACATTTGGGATTAGGACATTCAATTAATAGATCTTCTTGGAGTTTTTTTTCTTTAAATTTCTTGCTAACTTCAAAAGCATCGTCAAGACTTCTTAATAATTTTTTTACCTCTAAAACATTTCCACATTTTGAACAAGTATTAGATAATTCGTTTTTTAGAATGGTCTTACCGCAAAAATAACAAAATCCTTTTATGTTTTCTAACAGATCCTCTTTAAAAGCTGGTGGAGATTCAGAAATGGAAACGATGTTCAAATCTTCATATCGCTGCGAACCTTCTATAATACGAATCAGAGATTCCATCCCTTCTCTTGATTTTAAAATTTTTTCTGACTGAATCACCATATCCATCAAGAAAGGTTTTGAGAAGCCCGCATCTACCGCTGTTTTAATGAAGATTTTCTCTATAAGCATTTCAAATGGTTCCTTGATTCTTTCCCATATGAGGGCCATTTTAATTAATTTACTTGCTATTTCTTCGGCAATTTCATCTAGGTCATAAAACGGTTTATAACCCGACAAATTCACGTGAAGCATTTCGGAGAGCAATTTATCCTTGATTAATCGTAAGGTCGTGGTACCAATGATATCCTCTTCATGAAAAAAAAAGATGTCTTGGAATGATTGCCTTCCTTCTCCTTCATTGTATCTCGTGAACATGTAGAATCCGAGCTGATTGGACATGATTTTATCAATATAAAAATCAATTCTTACCTTTTTCACGCTATAGAGCCGACAAAACTCATGTATTTCTAATTTATAATCAGGAGTCGAAACTGAATTTAAAAAAATATAGAAAAGAGTCAAATAAAGATCTTTATTTTGTTCCATCAAGAAGAAATTATCTCCTATCTTTAAGACGATTTGAAGAATCTCAAGAATAATAGAATCCTCAATACCTATTTTTTCGTAGAAATCAATTAATTCGGAAAGTTGAGAAATGCGGGTATTTACTTCATTAAATAATACAAATCCTGCTCTTTCTGGAGATAAATCATTTAATCTCTCAAGCCCCATCTGCGTTATAAAATATCTCTGCTCTTTAGTATTAGCAGATTTATCAAAAAATAGGTTTTTCTCCACGCAATTCTTATTAATATTTATTTTTAAATATTTGGAAACCGTTGATCTGCTCAAGCCAGAATGTTCTATTAAATCCGTAAATCTTAGAGGGCCTAAATTTTTAAGAAGAAATAATATTTTGATTTCATTATCCTCTAATTTTTGAACAGCATCTAATATTTTTTCTTTTACTTTATCCGACACATTCCAAATTGACATCAATATTAAAAATATGATCCTGCATTTTTATATATTTGTACTAGGTTTTCATACTTGTACTTTTAAAATTTATTTATACTTATTATTAATATTTAGTATAAATTGATTTCTTATCCTATTAAACCTCTCTATTAAAAAATAAATTATTTAACCCAAACCCACGAGATTAGTTATTGAAGTTTAATACGAATTTTTAGAAAAAATACGGTAATGATTAAATTTATATTCTTAAATCTCCTTCTATCTAAGTGAAAACTTAATTAAAATAATAATTTTAGAATTTATCCCCATAAAAATTAAATTTAATAAAAAAATGTCAGTAGAACATCCCAATTTAATAGAAAGAATAAAAAGGTTGGAAGAAAAAATAGAAAATATTGAAAAAAGGCTTACATCTTTAGAACATTGGATCAAAAGACCCATTCCTTTTGTTCCACCTCCCATTCCAGAGCGTGGTCCAGCCCCTCAGAGACCCCGCCCTGAACCCTTAAGGTTTTAAAATTAACGGGATGAGCGAAGCGAGTTAATTTTGATTAATATTTTAGCTTTATTTTGAACTTACTTACATTTATCTCATTTTTATAAAAGGGAGTTTCGGGATTATTAATTTATAATTTTATTTTTAAAAAAAAATAAGTGAAAGAAGCGTATTAATTAGCATTAAGTTAACTTAAAAAAATAAAAGTAAAAATAAAATCACGTTTCTATACTCAAGCAATAATATTTACATTTTTCCTCCTGCTTGCGTGGCCATTACGGTAATCACGTCCTTCTTAGGATGGATCCCGACTTTTGAAAACTTAAGATCGTCAGGGAGTACTTTTCCCTTGAATATAAACTGCGTGGCAAGGATCGGGTTTAGCTTATATTCCTTTTGGACACGCTTTTTGATATCTCCTACGCTTTGCTCTGGATCCAAATCGATTACTTTGATGGCTTGATCAGGAGGCACGCCGGTTAATCGAAAACGATATTCTGTCATATTTTTTCCCTTTTTAATTTATTCATGTATTAAATTTTTAATAATCCAAGTAAAACCTTAATATTAAGGATTTGCGTATATCAAGTTGTACTAAAGTATGAGTTAACAAAAATAAAAGTTATAATGTTTCTCTTAAGATCCAAAACATGTTTTAAGTTTAATAATTTAAAATTTTTTATCATTAAAGGGTTTAAGTAAGCCATTGTTATATATTGTATTTTTATAATCTCCTCTCAATAAAATTTATCTAAAACTTTATTCAATAACTTGTTTGATCATCTAAAAAATCGAAAAAAAACAAAATTTGTGAAATTTTTCTTAATTTAACATTAATGAAAAGCGCGATTTTTTCTAATAACTAAAATTTAAATAATATTTCTTTTTTTCTTCTAAATATATGAAAATTTTTTCCATAAAAACTATTTTATCCAAAAAAGTGAATTAATAATGGCTATAGAGCAACTTAGTTCTTCAGAAATCTTATATGGAAGCCTAAGCTTTACTTTTGTCATTATTTCATTGATCATCGGCATCATTATTCTTTTGAAATATTTTAAATACAAGTATCAAGCCTTGGTAACAACGAGTCTCACTTGGATTTTAATGACAAGTGGATGGTGGCGCATTACTATTAATTTTCCTTTAGTAATCCTATTTGATACGGAAGTACCTCATACGTTCGGGAGGATTATTGATAGCGTGTTTATTCCGGTTGCGATTATGTGCTGGATGTACACCTTTTCCACTTTATGTTATCCGCAATACCGAAAACATCTTTTGTCGGTTTATCTCATTGTTTGCATCGTCTATGAAATCATTCTCATCTATTTAATTTTCACTAATCCGGAAAGCATCATTATCATTATTTCACCATTTAATTCCAAATATACGATGATTCCATATATCTTTTCTATTTTTGCTATTCTAACATTTCTCGTAACAGGTGCTCTTTTTACAAGGCTCTCACTTAAATCGGAAGATCCTAAAATTCGATTAAAAGGAAAATTCTTACTGATTGCGTTCATCTTATTCACGATTGGTGCCATATTTGATGCTGGAGTCATGATGGATGTATTTACCTTGATTTTAGTTCGAATAATCTTAATTGCAAGTGCATTTTCTTATTATTTAGGCTTTTTATTACCTGAAAAAATCGCAAACGCATTTATTAAGGAATAATCAAGTTTTTTCATTTTTTTTATATTTTTATTTTTTAATTTCTCTATTCTTATACGTGAAATAAGAGCACGTTCCTTTAAAGACACGATAATTAACTCCACATTGCTAGAAGAATTTGCACGTGAAGCTTACTTGCATGTTACAATCTGGTGAATGGAGATGCCACAGGCAGTTTGTATTTGCTCTTATGATAAAAAATATTGATGTTCTGCTTGCCCAAAAATATGATATAATATTGAAAAGGTGTATCACAAGGCCGAATATATTCGCAAACGCAATCAAGATGATTGTTTTGGGTGTGTGGATCTTGCCTTGAGCGATGTCAATATGGCGCATTAAGATGAAATCTAATCAAAAATTTTATTCAGAACCATAAGATGATAAGTTTAATGAACCATTATAATAAATGGAAAAGAAAAAAAAATATGAGGTAGCAAATTAATCTCACCTCCGACTAAATTGCGCCCCCGCCTTTTTTTGCTTTTTGTCGAACATGCTTATTCACATCCACGTCAAATTCCCTGTATT
>JALGVJ010000028.1 GCA_029838195.1 Promethearchaeota archaeon | reverse complement strand
CGCGCACTTCAGCGCCCCGACGAATGCAGGCCACGATCTTCTGGCTGGGAAGGAGCCGAAACCAGAACGTGCCTTTTCGCCTGGTCGTTTTTTGGTTGCCCCGAATAATGTCATGAAATGCTCGGGCTTGAGACGGCGAATAGATGGGGAGTCCCAACCAGATGGGCTTGCCCTCCCTAAAGAGGGCAAAGAAGGAAGGAGACGCTTCATGCAAAACTATCACCTCGCTATAATTCTCGTGGTGCGTGAGATTGGCGGCTTTGTTTTCAAGTAGCTCTTGATTCCGATAAAACTCCGCACGCACGGAGGTTTCGGTAAGATTAATTGCGATCCCATTAGCGTCTAAAGACACGTTAAGAGAGAGCGACACGCAAGAACCATTTCGCACGAGTGCAACGTCCCAAAAATGCAAGAAGTGGTGGATCTCAAAGGTGAAGGCTTCCTGATGAATGATTATGGTTTCATTTGCTACCACGGAAATGGTAAAATTTACTTCAGGAGGTTATTGCTGAAACCTCGGGATCTCTATTCATCAAGTAATCCTTTAATGCGCCCGTTAAGGTACCCTCCGTCCCAATAAAATAATTGAGTAACATGATGAATACCTCACTCCTTTATTTTTACAATCTAAGATGGATTTATATTAAATCTAATATAGAACATTTCGTCTCATGCCATTTAATTGTTCTTATACCCTCCATGATTTCAATAAAGATGATTATTGATTTACAATTCTAAAATTACATCAACTTTTCTCATCTTTTAAAAAGCATGGCATGAAACATCTTTTTTATAACATTTTTAAAATGTTGTAGCCAAGAATGTTGGAAGGGGTAATATATATCAACGCTGATTAATCAATTGGTTAGAAATTCTCGAATTTCAAATTTTTTCAACATTTAAAAAAATTCTTTAGGTTAAATTAACTTAAATGAATAGAAAATGTTTGAAACAGATGATTTTGAGCAATATTCTAACTTATATCCAATTGTTAAGAAATTAGAAAAAAATCTTCTAAAAGGAAATGAGAGTAAGGTATTAAAACAGATCAATGTCTTAGAAAAACTTTTAAAAGAGGAAAGAGATTTAGTACCGATCACTTACATTTTGAGCATTATTGCTGAACGATATCCCAAATTTATTACCAATTCATTAATAAAGGACTTGATTCCATTATTAGAAAAAAAGGAGGAAAAAATAAGAATTAACGTAATTTTGATTTTAGGTTTTCATATCTTACATGACCAAAAACATTTGAAAGAAAACTTCTCAATATTATTAAAACATTTAGAAGACCCTTCGGAAGATGTACGCATAAACGTTCATTATTTTTTAACAGAAATATTAGATAAAACGGAAGAACTTGAATTATTGCAGGAAGATCTTTTAATAAATTCTTTATTAATGGAAAAAAATGAGGAAAATACCAAATCGCTACTTACCTACTTATCGAGATTACCACGATTAAAATTCGAGAATCTCTTAAAATTAAGAAATTTATTAATAGGTTTAATTTCACGTCAAGCAAAAGATATAGTGAGTCCACTATCTTTACTTATCCTTACTCTAATTAATAAGTTTTATAGAACAAGGAAAAACCTTAATTTTGAAAACATGACTAAAGAGGATTTAATCAATTATTTGAAGAATCATTTCATAATGACACGTTTAGAATTTGGAACAAAACGAGGAGATAATGGAAATTTTAAGGATTTCTTGGCTCAATTCAAGGCCCATGTAAAGAAAGATGATCTTATTTTTTTATATTTTCTCGATAAAGAGAAAAAGAAAACTATTTTTTTACAATTTGAAAAGAAAAAATTGCTGAATTATTTCTCAAGGGAGAAAAAATTTTCTCGAAAAGAATTAATGAAAACCTTTCATGTACTACTTACTAAACGGGAATTGAGCAATTTTATAAAGACATTGACAAAATTAGGCTTCATAATAGGTTATTTATCTGAGCTCGGAAATTTTTATTCGCAAGCGTTTATTAGAAAAAAAGTGGAACAAGCGTTTTCTAACAAGGGATATTTAGATTTGAATGAATTTAACTATTTACCCGGCTCTTTCCTGCTCAAGACTTTTAGGGAAATTATTCACGATAAAAAAGACTTTATTTTAGTCGGAAAAGGAGAAAAAAGATATTATTCCTTAGAAAAAATTAAAGAACAAATAAATTTAATGGCTCCGAAAGTTAGTTCAATAGATTTAAAGGAATATCGAGAAAAATTACAAGATCATTCATTCATTAAATTGATAAAGAATTTACCAAGAGATTATATTACCTCCCATCATAAAGGAACAACGTGGTTAACAAACTTAGGAAAAATTAGAATTGAAAAAGAAATAGAAAATTCAAAAATCTTAGGTTTTTTCGAAATTCCACGCATTTCAAAAAAGTTAGAAATTAATCCTTTATTATTATTAGAAATATTTGAATTATACATTGATAAGCGAAGCGGGCTTTATGATATAAATAAGGAGATTTTTTATTATTCAAAATATATAAATCAAAAAATTCAAGAAATTAAATTAAGCTCTGAAAGGGGAATGATAAATGAAAAAATCCGGCAGTTAGCAAAAGAATTAAATATCGGAATAGAAGATCTCGAAGTTAAAATCAACGAAAATTTACAACTCATTGGTCAAGAATTGCAAAGTAAGGGCCAAATTTCGATTAAAGAATATTTAGAAAAAACAGGGATGGAAGAATCAAAATTTTTAACCTTTTTAGAAGATTTTGACATCAATTATCTACTTAAAGGAGATCTATTGATCATGAACCAAAGGAAAATAAAAGAAGCGGAAAAGGAACTTAAAAACGAAATTATTGAAAAGTGCCGCTCAGAAAATTATTTAGCCCTCAATCAATTTGAAGTGAGTCCAAATTTAGTAAAAAAATTAATCGAAGATTTAATACGGGAACAAGAAATAAAGGGTTTATTTTATCAAAGTGAAGATGAAGAATTATTTTATACTGAAAAAGGCATTAAAAAATTAATCTTAGAAAACAGCTTTTTGTTCTCTTTTCATGACTTATTTTATAATAAAGAATTATCCGAAGAAGAGATCCAAATTTTGCAAGAAATTTTTAATGACCTTCGCAAGAAAAAGATATTAAAAGGAAATTTTGATGAAGATACCTTAACGTTTTCAAGTAATGAAGTTTTATTTGCGAGGGATTATAATTCGTATATTTACCAATTTCAAAAACTAATTAATGATTATATGAATAAATTTAATGATGAGTTTAGCGTGGTTAAAGCGATTTTAACTAAAAGAAATCAAACTATATTTCCCCAAGAGATAAAACAAATTCAAGAAATTATTGACCGAATGAATGAAAATATTGTAAGATGGAGGAGTACAATAGATTCATTCTTAATGAAAGCCTCCAGAGAATTATTAATCGCTCAAGGAGTCAGACCAAAAAAATATCGTTCATTTTTATCTTTTGATGAGAATGAAGATATTAAATATTTCAAAGATGAGCCCGAAGTGGTAGAATACTTGGAAAATTTTAAAGAGTGGGTAAAAATCTTTAATGAACTCGAGATTAAGTATCCAAATATCATATATTATCAGAAACGGATGATTCACGATAAGAATAATGAGGGTCTGAAAGAGAAATATGAATCTTTACTAGAAGAACTCTGCATGAAATAAAGAATAAAAATAATAATATTAATTTGTAAAACTAGATTTCAGAATTCTTCCTCTCATTTTTGATTTTATCTAAGAATTTAGAAATATTTATTTTTTCCGTAGCCTTTATTTTATAATTCACGGGATATTGAGCTCCATTTCTTTCCAATATTCCCAAATTTTCAAGATATTTAAGAGATCTCCATATGAAATTAATTTTTGACCGATTAGAAGATTTAATGTTATTACATCTTCTAATCTTTTTAGTATTAACTACATATACGGAATTCTCTATTAATTTATTAATCGCTTCAAGCGTTTCTTCTAAATTTTTTAAAAAAAAATCCATTTTTCAAGAAATCCTACGATGAATTATGTCAAATATTCAATTATTTCCTCTTAGGAACTATGGAATCAGATTTGATTTATTTTCTTGCTATAAACACAATTATATTTTTTTATTTATAAACTTTTTTTCATTTTATAAGAAGCCCTAACAACCATGAATGGAAGGAATATATTCTTCAAATTTCGAAATACAAGCATGAAATCGTTAATATCTGTTATATATTAACTTATTTTTAATAAAAAAAAGAAAATAAGCACCATTTTTAAAAACCACCTAGAACTAAATATTAATGGCGAAAAACTCTCTTTCCACAAAAGACTAATGCACAATTTAATTCATCAGCTTTATGTATTACTAAATCATCTCTAATAGAACCCCCGGGATTTATGATTGCCTTAGCACCAGCTTTTACAGCTACTTCCAGCCCATCAGGAAAGGGAAAGAAAGAATCTGTTCCTAAATATGAATGAATTAAAGCTTTTTCATGCCCAAATTGCTTGGCTTTCCGCACGGCTAACTCTATCACGTGAACTCGACTCTGTTGCCCGGCACCAATTCCTATAGTATAAATTCCCGTATCATAAATTTGAGCAAAACAAGCAGAATTTGATTTTGCCCATTTAGATACTTTATAAGCAAAAATTAAAGCTTTTTTATCTTCTTCATTAATTTTTTTCTTGCTTACCACGTTCCATTCTTTAACCACGGGTTTATGATCATATTCTTGAACTACAACACCTCCAAGAACGCTTCTTAATTCGGGATTGGAATAAATTTCACTCCTTTTTTCAAGAAAATCACCAAATTCCAAGATAATCAAGTTTTTCTTTTGCTTTAATATTTCTATTGCTTTTGATTCATAAGAAGGTGCCATTATCACTTCTAAAAATACTTTTTCTTCATTTACAATGTAATTAGCTACTTCTTCGGTTAGCATTGAATTAAAACCCCAAATACCTCCAAAAGCAGATAAAGGATCTGTACTAAATGCTTTTTTCACGGAAATCAATTGATCTTGCTCATCCATGGCAACACCATTCGGAGAAGTATGTTTAATAATCGTAGTTACATGGTTTTTAATGCCAAAATCTAAAAGAATCTGAATGCAAGAATCAATATCTAAATAATTATTAAAAGACAAATCTTTTCCATGTAATTGCTTAAAATCAAATAAACCATGGTTACTGGCCAGATCTCTATAGTAAGCTGCTCTTTGATCCCAATTCTCACCGTAGCGTAAATCGGAAACTTTTTGATATGTCTTGAACATCACGGGTTTAAACATTTCAGAGGGATGATAGGAGCTTAAGAGAAAATTAGTGATGGTTGAATTATAATCCGTTATTAAGCTAAAAGCCTTAATAGCTAATTCTACTCTTAATTTTTCCGGAATTATGCCATCATTTTTTCTCAATTCATCAATAATTTGAGAATAACATGCGGGAGCAGGAACTACGACAACATGATGGTAATTTTTTGCTGCGGCTCTTATCATAGTAGGGCCTCCTATATCAATCATCTCTATCGCCTCTTTTAACGTGACATCTGGTCTTGAAATAGTTTGTTTAAAAGGATATAAATTACATACGACCATGTCTATTGGAGGAATATTATTTTCAATTGAGTCCTTGATATCTTTTTCTAAATCTCTTCGAAATAAAATTCCACCAGCAATTTTAGGGTGTAATGTTTTGACACGGCCCTCAAAAAGTTCTGGAGAGCTTGTATATTCAGAAATCTTAACATATGGTATGTTATTTTTCTCAAGAAGCGCTCCTGTTCCACCCGTTGAAAGGATTTCTATATTAAATTCATTCACGAGAGTTTTTGCGAATTCTTTTATTCCAGTTTTATCATATACGCTAATTATAGCACGTTCTATTCTTTTCATATAAATTTTTCTTTTATTATTTCATTAATGTTTTATCATGTGAAGAAAACATGAAATTTAGTTAAAAACTTCTTAATTGCTATTTAATAAGATAATATCAATTAAGAATCTTTAACCCGAGTTTAATAGGTTTAATTCCTTGATTTGAATAAATCAATATAAGTTAATATTTACCAATTAAATCATGAGGTTTAGCTTCCCCATATCCTACCACGGAGATGAATCCAATTTCAGCATTTTTCATCTCTGAAATAGTTTTGGCTCCCGCATAAATCATTCCATTTCTTAATCCTTCTTTCAATGAGGATAAGACTCCAGCTACATCTCCTACGAAAGGCACGTAATCACTAACGCCTTCTGGGAGCATTTTAGAATCTTCGATATAGCGATCCGCAACATATCCCGCACTACGTGCTTCTTTAGAACCCATGCCCCGATATACTTTAACTTTACGGCCTTGAATTGTATCTATATATCCTGGACTTTCTGTACATCCCGCAAAGAAATGTCCAGACATTATGAAATCAGCACCCGCAGTTATCGCCTTGGGAAGATCTCCAGGAATTTTAAAACCCCCATCAGCAATTAAACTTATATTAGGATTGTATTCTTCAATAGCATCAGCAACTTGTGCAGTTGCAAATAATGTAGGTGCCCCTACTCCAGTTTGTATGGAGGTCGTGCATATAGAGCCGGAACCCATTCCAACTTTCACGCCTACAAATTTATCTTCTAAAAAATCACATTTGGTAATTAAATGTTCGGCCGCCTTAT
Organism: Promethearchaeota archaeon; assembly: GCA_029838195.1. Taxonomy (GTDB): domain Archaea; phylum Asgardarchaeota; class Lokiarchaeia; order Sigyniarchaeales; family SOKP01; genus JALGVJ01. The sequence goes on along the minus strand of JALGVJ010000028.1, from coordinate 42,969 downwards.
AAGTTCCAATATTACCGAGTACAAAATCTGATTCCAAAAGCTCCATTAATTTTTTAGTGGCGCGAATATCTTGTTCTTTATAGAAGTCTGCGACATCGATGAAAAAATAATCGACATACTTATCTATTTCCATTAGCTTCTTTTGGACTTCCAGCGATTCTGGAAATTTTGGAGATAAAGCAAGAGCACAGAGTAAATGTCCTTCCTCATCTTTTGAAGCAAGAGGAAATTCTGGGGTTAAATCTTTTTTAGTAATTAATCCTTTTAGATATCCTTCCTTGTCAATAATTGGCAATTTTTCAATACGATGCCGAAAGAGAACGTCCAAGGCTTCTTCACGAGAAGCATTAGGCGATATTGAAATCACGTCTTTAGTCATGAAATCTTTAACTTTTCCATTTTTAAGACTACTATCGATAAAGGGTATATCTCTCTTGGTAATTATTCCACAAACTTTTTTCAAGTTGTTCAATACAACGAGACCGCTGATCCCATAATTTTCCATCATGTACTTAGCTTTAGATACGGGCTCTTCGAGATGTATCGTTGCGACATCTTCCACCACGAAAGAACGTGCTCTTTTTACCATTTTCACCATTTCTAATTGTCGTTCATGGGTGCAATTACGATGAATGACGCCCATTCCTCCTAAAAGTGCCATCTGAATTGCCATTAATTCTTCTGTAACACTATCCATTGCCGCCGAAAAGATTGGTGTATTAAATACGTGTTTGCCTAACTTGGAAGAAATATTCACTTCATTTGGATTAAAATAAGTGTATCCGGGTAAGATAAGAATATCATCGAATGTAGCAATTAATTCGTCGCTGTGAAATTTTCTTCTATATTTATCTGACAAAAGCACTCACCTTTTTATATTCTAAAAAAAGAATATTGAAGAATAGTAAAAAGTATATTAAAATATTTATGGATTCTGATTAATAAGAAAATTCTTTTAAAAAAATTTACGTTTTTTATTCGCAATTAAATTATTTCCGTAATTTTTACAGAAATTTCAAATCCTCTCTTGACTAATTCTTCGAAAAAAACTTTTCCCGGAACGGCAAGTTCAACGGGAATTGCGCCTTTTTTAATCTTTCCATGAGCCATTAAGATTGCTACGATAGACGCATCCCAGCCCGTTGTTCTTTCCATTGCTGTAAAGCCCGTTTTATCATCATGATAATCAATTAATTCGAGGGAGATCTCATGATCTTTCCCATTTTTTTTTCCTAAACATTTAACTCGAATGAGGACTAAATCTTTTTCTCCTGGAATGTTAACTTTTGGTTCGAAAAGAGCGTGAAACACCTTTCTAGGAACTATTTTGTTTCCATTAATGGTGATAGGTGTTAGATCAAATAATCCTAGATCCCAATAAGCTCTTAATTGGTGATAATGTCCCGGATATCGCACGGTCTTATTTTGATAGGTTCTTAACTTTCCTTCAAATGTAAACGGGGCGGTAGAAGTTCCTCCACCCGTTGTAAAAGCTTCCAACTTGCCAATTGGAGGAGGAAAATCAATTTCCTCTAATTCTTCAAGAGGTTGAATCTCAACTAATTTTCCCTCCCGAATGAATATTGTTGGCTCGGCGTACTCATTAGTTAATCCTTCAATGTTAAAAGTAAGGAGATAATTAAAAGGGGGTTTTGGATGTTGAGGTAACCCTCCATCCCACATGTATACGTCCCGAGGATCATCCAATAAACTCATGGCGTACATACATAATGAAGTACCCATTCCGGGAACTTGACCGCAATCAGGAACAATACTAATTCCAGCTTTTTTTGCTTCCGAATCCAATTTTAGTTGCTCCCTCACGATATTAGTATTTCCACCTAAATCGCACATGGAAGCTCCCGCCTCAATTGCCCACTTGGCGATATCTAAATTATAATAATAGGGAACGGCGCTTAAAAAAGAATCAACATTTTTTAACATGCTGATAACTTCTTCTTTTTTTGTCACGTCCACCTTACATGGTTCTCCAATGTTAGCACCTAATAAATCATTAACTCTTTCACATGCGCGCTTTGCATTTTCTAAATTTAAATCTCCAATCTTAATTTTTTCCGCTTCACCCCATTTTCCCATATCATAGGCTGCAGCTGTACCTTGCCGCCCAGCTCCTAAGATGCCATATATATAACCCAATTAAATCAACTCATTCATGTTTATTTCTTTACAAAATTAGCTTGTTAATGAAACCTTATTCGTTATTAAATTTTAAATTTTTAATATTTAACATATTTAATGCATCAATTAATATTAAAGAGCTCACGTGAAATTTTAATTAAACATGAAGAGAATCTAAAAAAATTAGATAATTTTCATGAAATCTTAAAATAATTCTAATTTTTTATTTCAGGAGTAATAAGATTGAAAATCACATGTGAGTCAAATTCTTGCGAGGCAAATTTTTAATTCTCGGATCATTAATATATGATTCTAAGGTCTTGAGAAAAACCTCCCTATCCTCTTTAATATTCAATGATTCTAAGGAACAATAATTAGAGATATGATCATTATATACTTGGGATGTAACATTTGGCCCCAAATTTGCAATGATCTCATATTCTTCTTTTAAACAATCAACCGGTTTTAATAATTGAAATTTACCACTTTTATAATCTTCCCATAAAGGCGTATTAGGTAAAATATTTAAGGTCCTAAATCTAAATATTGTTGGATTAATTTCTGTTAAAACTCTCGCTGTTTCTTTAACATGCTCTTCAGATAATTCATAACTTCCCAACCCTAATATTACGTATAAGGAAAGTTTAATTCCGGCTTTTAACACTCTCTTTCCCGCTATGATCATGGATTGAGCATTGGTTCCTTTTTTCATTATTCTTAGAATTTTACTCGATCCAGATTCTAAACCCATGTATACAATATCTAATCCTGCTTCGGCTAATTGTTTCAATTCATCATCGGTTTTTCTCAAGATATCTAGAGCTTTAGCATAACAACTGATTCTTGGGACATTTTTTAATTTCTTTCTTACATGAGTTAATATTTTAACAAGATAATCTGTCGGTGCTGAAGTTGGGTTTCCTCCCGCTAAAAATACAGGAAAGCCGTGATAATTTCGTTCAGAATAACTATCTATATCCCGTAGTACGTCTTCTAAAGGCCTAATAGCATAATCTTGAATTACTCCATAAACACCCCCGTAAGTACCGCAAAAGCGACATTTATTCCATGAGCAACCCCCTGTTACAGGAATTAGAACGGAATATGCTTCTACGGGAGGCCTGATAATGATTTGTTCTGGAGGAACTTTTTGTAGTATCAATCAATCTCTCCCTTCTTTCTATTTTATTTCTTGAAGCACTAATTAATATGCTTCCGTGCTTATTATTAGAAAAGAATCAATTCATATAGATTTTATTCTTTACCTTTAAAATTAAATAGATAAATAGGATTAATTTCAAAAGAAAAATTACTCTTAATGGAGTAGAAAAAATTTTTAAATCTTGCGAAGGAAAAGAAAATCACTGAATTCATTAAAGAAAATCTTCTGCTTTTTATTAAGATCCGGATAGATATCTTTTAAATCTTGTTTTGCTTGTTCAATGAGATTTTTTGCAAGATGTTCGGCAATGACGGGCGCGTTCGTGGAGGCAAAAATTTTTTCTACTCGCTTGATATCATTTTGCGAAACTCTTTCTTTATTATAAATTTCTTTAAGGATTCGAGATTCTTCCTCATTTGTATTTTGTAATGCCAGGATATAGATGACTTTTTTTTTCTTATTTTGAATATCCTCATGAAGGTCTAAAATATCATCGATGATCGCATGAGCTTGTCCAATTTTTAGCATGGCATTTGAAAGTGGTTTTATTTGATAATGCAAGTTTCCTTTTGCTAAGATGGCACCAATTTTAGAAGATTTTTCGAATAAGCGGGCTCTGAGTAATTCTGCTATACTTAGATACTGTTCAAGAGACATCGTTATGTCATGGTAATACATGTATTCTTCTATGATTTGTCCTTTTATAATATAATCCATAGCTTCGGAATATTCCTTAATTGCCATTAATTTTAGTTTTTCCGAGAATTTTGAAGCTTTAATGATGTCCAGACCGAGGAGATAAGCAAAGGAGCCACCTAAGACGCTCATTTTTTCCCCATAAGAAATAGCTAAAATTTCATTATTTTTTGAAATTTGCTTAGCGTCAATTATCTTTTTTAGTTCTTCCTTCAATTGCACGTGAAAAGTTGGTTTATTTCTTCGCAATATATCTTCATCAATTAAATCATCATGAATTAAATGAGCATTATGAAGAAGTTCCACGGAGATTGCTACTTTTCTAATTTCATCAATTTGATCTTGTACGTATAAAGGATTGACGATGCCCATGAAAGCGGCAATGAGGAGGACGGGGTGAATTCTTTTAGCTTCAAGATTTAGGATGAATTCTTTTAATTGAGTTAAAAAATCATAAAAAAGAGGATCTTTTTGGGAACTAAGTAGAGATTCGAAATATTCATTCACTTTTTGCTCAATTGCCATTTTTTCATTTTTAAAAAATTCTTTAACCATTTTTTTTACCCTTGATTTTTTCCATAATGGATTAATAAAATTACACTTAACATACAAAACTAATAATTTATCTATTATAATTTATATTCATAATAATAATATCTTAATTTAAATCCTCAATCAATTAAGAAATCATTGTGGCTGAACATGAAATTAGCTGTAATATCCGATACCCATGATAATCGGGATAATATTTTAAAAGCAGTTTCAATTATGAACGAACGAGACGTGGATGCCCTCATCCATTGTGGAGATTACAATTCTGCTTTTGTCGTTCGATGGTTTGATTCTTTAAATGAAAAAATTAAACATAATTTTTCCGGAGTATTTGGAAATAACGATGGCGACAGAGTTTTTTTGAAAGAAAATTTAGGTCAGATTTGCAATCTAGTAGGAAATGAGTTGATCGCAACTCTTGATAAGAGACGAGTTTTTGCCTCTCACATGCCTAATGAAGAAACGGTGGATGCCATTGCAAGTTCAGGAAAATTTGATATTGTGCTTTTTGGACACACGCACTCCGTGATGAGTAAAAAATTGGGGAATGGCGTGTTAGTTGTAAATCCCGGCGAAGCATGTGGGTATTTAACTGGGAAAGGAACGTTTGCAATTATCGATACGGAGAAAATGGAAGCAGAAATCATAGAATTATGATTTTTTTTTACATTAAATTTAATTTTCATGAACAATCTCATTAATTATCATGCCTTTACCTTTAGATAATATCACGGTTATAGACCTCACGAGAATGTTGCCTGGTCCATATTGCACGATGATCTTAGCAGACTTAGGTGCTAATGTCATTCGAGTAGAGGATCCAAACTTTCCTTATGCTAATCCTCCCCCTTTTTTTCAAAAAGACCACACGCGGGTTAGCGCCTTTAATCATATCATCATGAGAAATAAAAAATCCATGACATTAAATCTTAAAAAATCAAAAGCCAAGGAAATATTTTACAAATTAGTTGAAAAGTCAGATGTCATTGTAGAGTCCTTTCGACCTCGAGTTACGGAAAAATTAGAAGTAGACTATCAAACAGTTTCTAAATTTAACAAGTCCATAATCTATTGCTCTTTAACGGGCTATGGTCAGGATGGGCCTTATGAGAAAAACGCCGGACACGATTTAAATTATGTTGGAATATGCGGAATGTTAGATCAAAATCGACCGAGACGTGTTTTTAATGAAGTTGATAAAGAGCAGCCACCTATTGTTCCTTGCATGCAATCTGCAGATATTGGAGGTGGGTTGATCTCAACCATAGGAATATTGGCCGCCTTAATCGAAAGAGAACGTAATGAAGGGAGGATTGGCCAATATTTAGACATTTCTATGACGGATACCGTATTCTCATTCATCCCCATGACTGCTGCTCATCATTTTTCAGAGTCATATAATCAAAAAATTGATACCAAAAACCCACTTCATGGAGATTTTCCATTTTATTCCATCTATAAGACGAAAGATGACAAATATATTACGGTAGGAGCAATTGAAATGAAATTTTGGCATGCTCTTTGCAAAGGATTAGGTCGTGAGGATCTCATGTTAAAACAGACCGTACAAGGAGAAGAAAAGGAAAAAGTATTTAAAGAATTAGAAAAAGAATTTAAAAAAAAGACAAGAGATGAATGGTTCGAAGTTTTTAAAAACTTAGATGCTTGCGTGATGCCAGTTAAAACTTTTGCGGAAGCATGTGTAGATCCTCAGATCAAAGCACGAAATATGATTGTTAATACGACTCATCCAAAATTAGGGAAATTAAAAAATATTGCCTCACCCATCAAAATGTCAAGAACCCCATTAACGATAAGATCAATAGCTCCTAAAGTTGGACAGCATACAAAAGAAATATTAAGGTCTCTAAACTACTCGGAAGAGGAAATACGAGAATTGAAGAGAAATAGCGTGATTTAACTTCCAAGGAAAGATAAAATTTTATATTACTATTTTTATTATTTTTTAGAAGAAAAAAATAATGTTTTCAGATTTTTTTTAAATTCATGTCAGAAAATTTTAAAGATTCACGCCACGATTTTAATAGTAAAAAGGAGAAAGACGGATCCCAAATAGAATCTCATCAAGAAACAACTAAAAATGAAAAACCCGTAATAATTTCAGCAGAAGCATATAAAACCATAATTTTATATGCAAATAGATTTGCAAATAATTCAATGCCTCAAAATGATTGGAAAGAAGTATATGGTGTGTTAATTGGATATTCAGATGAAGACTTTGTTCATGTCGTCAGAGCTGAGGCTCTTACGTTCGGACATTCCACGGATGTCCAATTGGAGGAAAAACATTATGTTTTTATTAGCAACATTCAAGAGGAATGCGTTCAAAAAGGAGAAAAAAATTATATAATTGGATGGTTTCATTCTCACCCCGGATTTAACCCATTCTTTTCGATAGATGATCTAATTAATCAGCTATATTTTCAGGGAGTAAATGACGATGCCATTGGACTGGTCTACGACCATACGCTTTTGGGTAAAAAGAAAAAAGAAAAAATCTATGACGAGAATGGGCAAGCCCATGAAATTACAAAATATGATACCGGTTTTGAGATTTATCGGATTACAAATATTAATTTAGATTTTAATGATCCTAATTTTGAAAATAATTACCATGCCGTGGATTATGTTATCGATGGTTTAAATAAATATTTTTTCGCCAGTCTCATGAGAGAATTGTCAGAGCGAGTTCAAGAAGGCAAACCACTTCAATCAGCTTATGGAGAATACTGGAGTCAAGAGTATATAGACCCCACAGCTAATAAAGCACGAGTAAAGGAAAATCCTTTAGAGCCAGAATTGTTTGAAGAATTATCCCTTGATGAGCAAATTATTTTTAATGACTCGGCCGTAAAACAATCTCTTGAACACCATTTAAAGCAATTAGATGACGAGATTGAACTAGAACAAGCGGAAAAATATTTTCATGAGGGAAAAATTGCGTTTAAAAATAAAGATGCCGTTTCCGGCGTGGAATTATTCACTAAAGCAATTAATATTCATGAAAAATTACAACGGATCACGCGTGTATTAGAAATATACCGTGAACTCATAATTGAATGCATTAATAATGAACATTTCACTTTAGCCGAAGAATTCACTGAAAAGTTTATGGATTTTGCAAACCAACACGAAAATTTATTCCATGTTGGGGAAGGTCATTATTTAAAGGGGTATATATTACTAAAAACAATACAAGAAAACGAAATAGACCAGATAGAACGTGCTTTACAAGAACTCCAAGAAGCCGCAAAACATTTTATAGCAGCAAGAGACTATGTCGGGGCGGGGTTATCTTTTGAACGAATAGGATTGACATATCAAGCTAGATTAAATGAACCTGACAGGGCAGGTTTATTTCTCCGCGAAGCTATTGAAAATTACAACAAGGGAATCATGAGAGGGCACCCTTTGAGGTCATCTCCCCTTTATAAACCCGAAATGCTCATTCAAAAAATCAAAGCCCTAAAGGATCTAATTGAAGATTTACTTCCCAACATCCAGAATTTCACTATTAAAAATAAGATCATTACCGATCTTCAATCCATCCATTTTAACTTTTAGTTAAAAATTAGGTGCTAAAAATGATAATTTGAAGGTTTAATTCTTTAAACCATAATAAACTTATTTTATAAATCATTCTATATCTCAGTAATTGCCATTTTTTTTGGTGAGTAAACAATTCCTAGAAGAAAGCAAAAATTAAAATTTTCAAGAAAAAACGCTTGCAAGCACCTTCATCCCAAAGGAGATTATAGTAATAGTTTACAACCGTTATGTTATTGCGACGCAAGAGATCTGGTATTAGGCACCCATGCTTACGTTTGTCAAGTGTGTTCACTATATTCACAAACAGACCGCAGGATCACCGAAGTATATGAAGAAAGTAAACGACTAGCGGAGAAAAAAATCAAAGAAAAGGAATTAGAACTAAAAGATTTCGAGTTGGTTGAAGAAGAAATTGATTTATCCGTTGACGAATTCGAGGAAGAGGAAGAAATTGAATTAAAATATGAAAAGAGGAAAACTAGTAAAGAAGACATAGAAGCAGAAGATATTGGAACTTTAGAATGTCCTTACTGTGGAGAAATCACGGATGATATTGAAGGCCATCTCGAGATCTGTGAATTAGCCCCTGAAGATGCAACAATTGATGACGTGTTGCCATCAAGAGCTAAGAAAAAGAAAAAAAAAGGAACAAGAAGAAAAAAGAAAAAAACCTCCACGAAAAAGCAACAACAAGAAAAATTAGAATGCCCATATTGTGGGAAAATGTATGCCCGCTTAGCTCGACATCTTTCCTCATGTTCTAAACGTCCGGAAGATGCGGACAAGAAGAAAGAGAAGCTATACATTGAAGGAGAACTTTCATTGGAAGAATTTGAAAAGGATTAATTTTTATTCCCGCATTATTGAATATTATTTCTTAATTCATGTGATACAAGAACCATGGCAGTCCATGAACGAATATATTATAAGGAGCCTGTATTTAGACCTCCCAGCGAAGCTAATTCTCTTTTGATTCAACTCACAGAAGGATGTACTTTCAAATGCGATTTTTGCATGTCTAATTTAAGAAAACCATTTTTAATAAGAGGAGTTGCGGATATAAAAAGAGATCTTGATATTGCAAGGAAAATTTATGGAAAGGGCGTAAAAAGAATATTTTTTCTTGATGGAAATGCCATGGTAACACCTACAGATGTACTACTTGATATTTTACAGCATTCAAATCAAAATTTTCCTTATCTTGAGCGAGTTGGAGTATATGCTCACGCTAAAGACATTCTAAAAAAATCAGACCTTCAATTAAAAGCCTTACAAGAGGCAGGTTTAAAGATAGCATACGTGGGATTTGAATCCGGATATGATGCATTACTTAAAGCGGTAAATAAACACGCAACTAAAGAGGATTATATTAAAGCTTCAAGAAAACTGATGAAAGCAAACATAACTTTATCTGCTACTTTAATCAATGGATTGGGCGGAGCTGATAATCCCGAACTTTCTTACCATCATGCTGTTGAATCAGCAGATCTCGTGAATAAAATTTGTCCCAATAATGATAGAACGTGGTACATTGCATTTTTAACCTTAATAGTCCCGCCAGGAACAGTTCTTTACGAGAAAAAAATGCGGGGTGAATTTAAAGAAATGACATCTGTAGAAATTTTAAAGGAATTAAAAACATTTATAACGCACGTGAATTTTAAAAATAATCCTAATGCTAATTGTATTTTTCGAGCTAATCACGCCAGTAATTATCTCCCTTTAAAAGGAGTTCTTGATAGGGAAAAACATCAAATTTTATCCGTCATAAATTATGGGTTAACTCATTCGGAAATATTAAAACCTGAGTTTTTCCGAGCTTTATAAGTCAGCTTGCCTAATTAAATAAGAATCATGTTTATTGAACAATTTTCCAAAAATATTTTAAATTTAAAGTCAAATATAACGAATTGAAGATTTTGGAAAAAATATAAAAAATAATAAAAAATTATCATGTACCATGAAAATTACATTAATTGTTGGTTCACCTCGGAAAAATAGAAGTTGTAATTTTTTAATAGATAATGCTATAGAAGGAATACAATCCGTTTCAGCAGATTTCGCTATTAATAAAATTCAGATTTCTGATTTTAATATTATTCCATGTAATGGATGCGATATATGCTTGAGACCTCCTCACGATTGTCCCTTAGCAGAACAAGATGATACAAAAAAATTAGAGGATTTAATTTTAGGATCTGATGCATTAATTATTGCTGCGCCAAATTATTTTGGTTCCCTAAGTTCGCAATTGAAACTGTTGATTGATCGCTCGCGTCCGTGGAAAATGAAAAATTATTTATTAAAAGATGTAATTTTTGCCCCGATGGCGGCTACAGGCCTAAGAAACGGAGGAGAAGGGGTCATTTCCGATTTAATTAATTTTGCTCTGATCCAAGGAATGATTATTGTTGGCAATACGGAAGGAAATCCCGTATTAGAAGGAAATATCCCAATTACGAGTTTACAAAAGCATGGTTTAAAGGAATTTTTAGGAAAGGAAGAAAAAGATGAGTTAGGGGGGTTAATCGCCAAGGATCTTGGAAAAAGAGTAGCTGAACTTCTTTTAAAATTCAAAAAATAAATCTTTTATTTATTTTTTATTGATTATTCAATTACTTTTTCATTTTATGGAACATTTCATCTTAAACACTCGCGCGAGCGAATCACTAATCTTCTAAAATTTATAAGATTAGGTCATTTTTTAACCATACACGTTTTTATTTTTCTTTATAAAGAGCATTCCAATTTGATCTCCTTGTTTCGTTTTTCCTATAGCAGCATCAATGATAATTATGGGCTTTTGATTCATCAATTCCTTCACCAAATTTTTTTCTATATATACTTCAATACCACGTGCGTTATCGAAGTTTTCATTTATATTTGTATTTTCCCATAATACAAAATCGCTATCCCGATATACTTTCTTTTTCTCAATCAATTCAACTATATTTCCACAGAACGTCATGGTTCACATACTAGTTGAATGAAAAAATAATACCACGACAAATTTATTTAATTCTCCAGAACGCTCTTCTTTATTTTTATACTGCTTGATGTATTCTAAAGCTTTTTGTGAAAAAATTAATTTAAACAAGAGATTCACCTAAAAATCCTTTAAAGGAAGGGATTCAGATATATAAACTATAATACTCATTATTAATTAAAATAATTAATATATTATTATAAACTAAATGAACCTAATAAAAAACCATGAAAGACGATTTAGTAAATGCTCATGCTTTAAAAATTGAGGACATTGAAAAGCGATTGAACACTTCCATTGAACAAGGATTAACTGAAGAAGAAGCTCGCAAGCGATTGGAACAATATGGATTGAATGAGTTAGTACAAAGAAAGAGAATTACGGCATGGCAAATATTTATTAATCAATTTAAGGATTTCTTAGTCTATTTATTGCTCTTCGCTATAGTAATTTCAATCATTGTGGGAATCTATGAACTCTCTTTAGGAAACCCGGCTTCAGAATTCTTGGATGCCCTAGTAATTTTCATAATTTTATTAATTAACGCAATTCTGGGATTTTATCAAGAATACAAAGCGGAAAAATCTCTAGAAAGCTTAAAAAAAATGGCACCTCGCAATGCTAAAGTAAAACGAGATGAAAAAATCAAAGAAATCGAGGTAAAACATGTGGTTCCGGGAGATATTCTCATTCTAGAAGAAGGAGACAAAATTCCGGCCGATGCCCGACTTATAAATTCATACTCTCTATATGTAGATGAAGCAATTCTCACCGGAGAATCCGAGCCCGTTCTGAAAAAACCAGCTGAATTGAAAGAAAAAACTCTTTTAGCAGATAGAAAAAACATGGTGTATAGTAATACTATTATTACCAGAGGTAATGGTAGTGCCGTGGTTGTTCAGACAGGCATGAATACGGAAATAGGTAAGATAGCAGAAAAAATTCAAGAAGTAGAGCCGGAACCAAGTCCATTTCAAATAGAAATTGAACGATTTGGAAAACTCTTGGGAAAAATCATCATTATTATTTGTTTTGCCATTTTTATAATAGAATTTTTGATTATCATTGCTACTGAAGGACTGGCATTTAGCAATGAAGAAATAGAGGAAATAATAAATGCGCTTACGATTTCTATAAGTCTGGCCGTTTCAGCAGTGCCCGAAGGCTTAGTCGTTGTTATAACGGTTGTAATGAGCCTTGGGATGCGGAAAATGGCCGAAAGGAATGCTTTAGTGAAAACACTCACCGCAGTAGAGACATTAGGAAGGATAAACATCATTTGTTCGGATAAAACAGGAACCTTAACTCGAAACGAAATGACCGTGGTAAAAATATATATTGATGGGAAAGAATATGATGTAGAAGGAGTAGGATATAACATTGAAGGCAAAATTGTGAATGCAACGGGGAAACCGGTTGAAATGACCCCTTATTTGAAAAAATTCCTACAAGTAGCTAAGTATTGTAATAATGCTAGTATAAACGTAAAAGAAGATGGAAAAAATACGGATGTAATAGGAGACCCAACGGAAATTTGTTTGAAAATCCTTGCGATGAAAATGAATATTAATTCGCAGGTGGAAAAATTGGATGAGATTCCGTTTAATTCGGATAGAAAAAGAATGTCCGTGGCAGTCCGTGTCGATGGGGAACTTTATTCGTTTATTAAAGGAGCTCCCGATATATTGATGAACTATACTGCCAAGGGCCTCTGGAATGGAGAAGAAAAACCCATTCACGAGGTAAAAGAAAAAATTTTAAAAAAGAATGAAGAATTTGCTCATCAAGCTCTACGAGTACTTGGTTTAGCTTATAAACCTCTTAACGAGAATTTCACTAAAGATGATATGGAAAAAGACTTTGTTTTTCTTGGATTGGTTGGAATCATTGATCCACCCAGGAATGAAGTAATAAAATCTATTGAAGAAGCTAGAAATGCGGGAATTAGAACGATTATGATAACAGGAGATCATAAGATTACAGCATTGGCAATTGCTAAACAAATAGGGTTAACGCAAAATGATAGTGCACTTACGGGTTCAGAATTAGAGAACATGTCTGATGAAGAATTAGCGAATGAGATTGAACACGTGGATGTTTTTGCTCGCGTTACGTCCGATCATAAATTTAGGATTCTTAAAATATTGAAAACGAATGGAAATATCGTTAGCATGACGGGGGATGGAGTCAATGACGCACCTGCCGTGAAGGCTGCCAATGTGGGTGTCGCCATGGGGCAAAAAGGGACGGAGGTTACCCAAGAAGCCGCGGACATGATCCTACTTGACGATAATTATGCGACCATCGTGAATGCTATTGAAGAAGGGAGAGGAATCTTTGAAACGACCAAGAATTTCTTCCGCTACATGTTGAGTGCCAATTTTGACGAAATTATCTTGATTCTTTCGGCTTGGATTTTGATGAAAATTTTTTCTAACGTATATCTTGCCCAACCTTTAGAACCTATTCAAATCCTTTGGCTTAATATCGCCACGGATGGCATTCCCGCAATGGTCCTCGGTTTAACTCCAACAGATCCGGATGTAATGAAACTCAAGCCTCGTAAAGGGTTTAACATGATATCTGATATTAAAAATGCAATTATTTTTGCTGCCGTGTTTGCTGCAATAACGGACGTGGCACTGTACGTGATTTGTTGGAGATATTTGATTCCTGCCTGGAGCACGATAGATTCCAGATTACTACAGGGAACCGAAATATTTGGTATTTTTTATACAGCAGAGGAATATCAAAAAGCAGTCGTGCAGACAATTATTTTTACCAACGTGGTGTTTTTCGAACTATTCTTTGTATTCTCATGCACCTCTGAAAATAAACCCATGTGGCTATTTCCGAATAAGCATTTAATTTGGGCTGTAGCTTTATCTTTTTCGATTCACATAATAATTCTATTTACCCCTCTTGGATATGCATTTCATGCGGTTCCTATGGATCGGGGATTTCACTGGTTGGCAATATTCCTTGGTTCAATTTGGATTATACCTGGTGATGAGCTAAGAAAGTTCATTATTCGTCGTAAACGTGAAAAAAAAAATATTTAGCTTCGTGTCCCGATTTTTTTAATTTTTAAGGTAATGATTGGAAGAAATAAAATTAGACGGCATTTTATCTTTCTTTTTTTGGAAAATTAGACTTTTTATTAGGAAATCGTATTTAATTTCCATTTTTTTATAAATTTTGAGTTATCATTGAAAACTAAAGAGAAAAATCTAAAACATTTTAATGAACTTTAATAATTAAGAGAAATTTTTTTACTCAAATATTATGATACATTCTACAGAATAAAATAACTATATAGATTGTCTCAAGAGAAGGAAGTTCTATAGGAGATTGCATAATGTTGGAGAAAAAATTAGCTGCTCATTGTTTAACCATTGAAGAAATTTCTAAAGCTTTAAATGTATCCATTGAAAAAGGGCTATCCGAAGAGGAGGCGAAAAAACGATTAGAAAAATACGGATCAAATGAGTTAATTCAAACAAAGAAGATTTCTGCCTTTCAAATCTTATTGAATCAATTTAAAGATTTCTTGGTCTACTTGTTATTTTTTGCCATTGCTATTTCTTTAATCGTTGGATACTATCAATTGCTTAGAGGAGAAGAAGCATCAGAATTTTTGGATGCTTTAGTGATTTTCATAATCTTAGTGGTGAATGCAATTCTTGGTTTTTATCAAGAATACAAAGCAGAAAAATCCTTAGAAAGTTTAAAAAAAATAGCACCCCATAAAGCAAGAGTAAAAAGAGACGGAAAAGAAAAGGAAATCGAGGTAAAAGAGGTTGTTCCTGGCGACATTTTGCATTTGGTACAGGGAGAAAAGATTCCGGCGGATGCAAGATTATTTAAAGCCTTTTCTTTATATGCTGATGAGGCAATTTTAACGGGAGAGTCTCAACCTGTTCATAAAACCATTGATTTGGTGGACGAAAACACTATCTTAGCCGATAGAAAAAACATGGTATATAGTGGCACGAATATTACGAGAGGTAATGGAGAAGCAATTGTTATATCTACAGGAATGAAAACGGAAATTGGTAAAATAGCAGAAAAAATTCAAGAAGAAGAGCCGGAGCCCAGTCCTTTTCAGCAAGAAGTCGATCGCTTTGGAAAGTTTCTTGGAAAGATGATTATGTTGGTTTGTGCCTTAATTTTTGTTGCTGAAATGGTAATTATCTTAGTGTCAAAAGGAGAATCTTCACAAGCAAAAATTATTAATGACATTATTAATGCTCTCACGGTTGCTATAAGTTTAGCCGTTTCTGCAGTTCCAGAAGGGTTAGTTGTCGTAATCACGGTGGTCATGAGCATTGGCATGCGAAAAATGGCAGAGAAAAATGCTTTAGTCAAGACACTTACAGCGGTAGAAACCTTAGGACGGGTAAATATTATTTGTTCAGATAAAACGGGAACTTTAACGAAAAATGAAATGACGGCAATTAAAATATTTGTCAATGGCAAGGTATATGACGTTGAAGGAGTGGGATATAGGATTAAAGGAAAGATTATTGATGAAAACAAAAATCCCGTTGAAATTGACGACGTGATGAATCTATTCCTGCACGTGTGTAATTCGTGCAATAATTCGAGCGTTAATATCATTGATCAAGAAACAGGAGAAACTGAAGTGATAGGAGATCCTACGGAAATTTCATTGAAAGTAGTGGCGATGAAAATGAATATTGAAGATACAGCTGAAAAACTCGATGAGATTCCTTTCAATTCTGATAGAAAAATGATGTCCGTGGTGGTTAAATTTAATGGGAAGCATTATGCTTTAATCAAGGGCGCACCTGATGTGTTATTAAATAAAGCTCGTGCGGGGATCATAAATGGAAAAGAGATTCCGATTGAGCAATATAAATCTCTTGTCATTGAGCAAAATGAATATTTTGCCAGAAATGCGCTAAGGGTATTAGGAATTGCTTATAAACCATTAAATGAAGGATATGATCTCGAAGAAATTGAAAAAAATTTTATTTACCTCGGCTTAGTTGGTATCATTGATCCTCCTAGGAATGAAGTAAAAAAATCTATTGAAGAAGCTAGAAATGCGGGTATTAGAACGATAATGATAACAGGAGATCATAAGATTACAGCATTAGCAATTGCTAAACAAATAGGGTTAACGCAAAATGATAGTGCACTTACGGGTTCAGAATTAGAGAATATGTCTGATGAAGAATTAGCGAATGAGGTTGAACACGTAGATGTTTTCGCTCGCGTTACGTCCGATCATAAATTTAGGATTCTTAAAATATTGAAAACGAATGGAAATATCGTTAGCATGACCGGGGATGGAGTAAATGACGCACCTGCCGTGAAGGCTGCCAATGTGGGTGTCGCCATGGGGCAAAAAGGGACGGAGGTTACCCAAGAAGCCGCGGACATGATCCTACTTGACGATAATTATGCTACTATCGTCAATGCGATTGAGGAAGGACGGGGTATTTTTGAAACCACTAAAAGCTTTTTTCGATACATGTTAAGTTGCAATTTTGATGAGATCTTCATGATCTTTACCGCTTGGATTTTGATGAAGGTATTTGTGTCTATTTATCTCGCTCAGCCATTGGAACCAATTCAGATTCTCTGGCTTAATATCGCCACGGATGGCATTCCCGCAATGGTTCTCGGTTTAACTCCGACAGATCCTAATGTCATGAAATTCAAGCCACGTAAAGGGTTTAACATGATATCTGATATTAAAAATGCGATTATTTTTGCTGCCGTGTTTGCTGCAATAACGGACGTGGGATTATATGTAATTTGTTGGAGATATTTGATTCCTGCTTGGATTATTATCGATCCACGCTTAATCCATGGAACAGAGATTTTTGGAATGAGATTTACAGCTGAAGAATACCAAATCGCTGTTGTGCAATCGATTATTTTCACCAATGTCGTATTTTTTGAACTTTTTTTTGTTTTTTCTTGCACATCCGAGTACCAGCCCGTCTATTTATTCAAAAATAAGCATTTATTTTGGGCTACGGGGATTTCTTTTACATTGCATTTATTAATCTTGTTTACACCATTAGGCATAGCATTTCATGTTGTTCCTATGGATAGATGGTATCATTGGGTGGCGATATTTCTCGGAAGCGTGTTTATCGTTCCTGCGGAAGAGTTTCGGAAGTATTTAAAAAGGAGAAAGCTTAGAAAGACTCCAAATTGGATAGCATGAATTCTTGAAAATTATCTATAAATTTTTATTAATCGTGCTTTTTTTTTCCTTTTTTTTATTTTATTTTTATTTTGTTTTATATTGAGGCAAGAATTGCTATGATTGGAGGATGTAATAAATAGTCATTCTTATTCTTGAAGATTTTGGCAAGAAAAAAAATCGAGAATGATTGGTTAAATATTTTTCATTATTCATGAGGAGAAAAAATTGATTTCAATAATTTTATATTTTTATTAAGATTTTATTAAATATTTACCATCAAATAAATGGGATTATTTCGATTAGAGTGTTGAAATGATGAATATTACGGAATTTATTAAGCAGAAAATCAACTCAAATGAGTTAGTATTAACGGAATATGAATCGAAGGAATTACTAAAAGAGATTGGAATTCCGATTCCGCCTCAAAAATTGACGGTATCGAAAGAAGAGACCCTTGACGCGGCAGAAGACATTGGATATCCATTAGTACTCAAGTTAATGGCGGAAGATATCGTGCATAAATCTGACACGGGAGCAGTTAAATTGAATCTTAAAAGCAAGGAAGAAGTAGCACGAGCTTATGATGAATTAATGGCGATTCCTTCTAAAGTTGAAAAGAAAATTTCTGTTCAAAAGATGGCAAAAGAGCCAATAACTGAATTGATCATCGGAATGACGACGGATCAACAGTTTGGCCCAGCTCTCATGTTCGGGATAGGTGGAATCTTAGTAGAATTATTAGAAGATGTAAGTTTTAGGATTGCGCCTATTACGGAATATGATGCGCGTGAAATGATTCATGAGATCAAAGGGTTTCCGATATTAGATGGATATAGGGGAAAGCCTAAGGCAGATATAGACGCAATCGTGGATGTTTTATTAAAGATTTCAGATCTCGTAGTGAAAAATGAAGAAATTCACGAAATGGACTTGAATCCGGTATTCATTTATGATAAAGGTTTGGTTTGCGTGGATGCAAGAATCATTTTGAAAAAACGAGAGAATAACGAGTAATTATTCGTATTTTATAAAATCTATTTTTAACTTTTTACATAATGGTTAACCGATTTTCTTTTAAAATATTTTCGAATGCTATTAGAAAATATTCAATAAAAAGGAATGCTTACATGAATTTTTTGATATAAATAAGAAAAGGAGCATGGAAAAAATTTAAATCTCTATACCATTAACAAAAATAATATATTGATAATTTAATACATAAATAAATAATCATTGTAATGAAAAGATTTAAGATCATCATAAAAAAAAAACATTTTCTCATTTTTTTATTAATTTTGATGATTTTAAATCTTAATTTGAGTTTATTTAAGCATGAGATGAATTTAACAAATCCAACTCAAATGATTAATCAAGAAAAAAGGGAAGACCCTAAAAAAATTGAACAAGATAACCTCTTGCATTCTTCTACAACCTATAGTTCCGAAATCGAGAAAAATACGGGAATTTTAAATATTACTTTACATCAATCCTACTATAATACTTCTTTTAACAAATATTTAAACGCGTCAGATCCCAGTAATAATACTTTTGTGATTCCTCACCCTAAAGACGCTAACTTCAATTCTAGTTTTACAAATATTACGGTTACTCAAGTTCATGCTTCGAATATATCATTAATAATAGAAAATTATTCTTCCACTACAAGTTATAATTTAACAAGTAACGCAACAGCCACTTCTTTCCAAATGGCAAGTAATGGATATCTGGAACAAGTTTCGATCTGGATTAATAATACAAAAAATGCGCCAGGAAAAATCAAGATTGTATTATATAATTCCACTTGGGATCCACAGACATCAAAAAATTATCCTAAAGGGGATAATCACTATTACTACAAATTATTGAATATTTCATCGATTGAGAGTAATTTTGTAGGATGGTGGAAAATTCAAAATAGAACCTTCCTTGATAATTCAGAAACGCATAATAATACATGGTTTATAGGTGTCATGGATGTTTCTACGGAAGGTGGGGATTTGGAATGGATATACGTGCCCGATGAGGGAAAAAATTCGGATGGTATCGATGAAACTGATGGAATTGTTTATAATGCATCATATAATAATTGGCAACTTGTTAAGAATGGGACCGGTATTTTTAATACTACTCTGGATTTTGGATGCGTGCTTGATTTATTACCCATGAATAATACAGCAAATCCGATTGACATTGGATTAAAAATAAATGATACGCTTTTTAATCCCGATCATTGTAAAAATGGAACAGGAAATTGGATTTCCCAAAAAGAATTTATTCCGGTTAATAATTTATTGAGATTTAAAATTACAGCTAATTGGTGGAGCGTTACTTGTAAAATACAGGTGGTTCAAATTAATTATACCAAAAGTAATTTACATGCGGCTTCAAATTTTACATTAAAATATAATGACAAGTTTGTTAGATGGAATGTATCTATTAGTCAAGAGATAAACCAATTTCAATTTCCATTTGGGGGTTATTCCCTTAATTTTTCAATTCCGATTAATTGGATTAAAGAAAGTATTGAAGTATGGAACGGAACGGAAAATAAAACCTCCCAATGTGTAATAAGAGAGGTAAATAACAAATTTCAAGAAGTTGGAGTATTTCCGGCCGGAAATGGTACAAATTGGTATCTAATAGCTAATTCTACTAATCTTCTTTCTATACTGGATGGAATTAAACCACATGTAAATGGGATCTACACGTCAAATTCAAGTCTTTCTTATAACGTCCGATTTAATGTTTCGTTTAACCAAAATATATTAGAAGATACTAATCCCAATGATATAGAAAACATTACCCTGTATATTTTCAATCCCGATAAACTTGGGAATCGATTGAATCATACCTCAACCAACATAACGCATCCCTCCGGGAGGGAGTTCTTTCTCTCGGAATGGAACATTACAGAAACAAATACCACGAATATTAATGAGGATTTAGAGTTTCGGGTCCAAGTACTCTGGTTTAATTCGTCAGCCGCTGCATTTATTGAGAAAAATTTCACCATTATTGCTCATGAAAATGAAACTTTATTACAAGATTTTGGAAAGGAATTTAGCATTCGAAGAGGAGAGAAAATCACG
Source organism: Promethearchaeota archaeon (assembly GCA_029838195.1). GTDB lineage: Archaea > Asgardarchaeota > Lokiarchaeia > Sigyniarchaeales > SOKP01 > JALGVJ01. The sequence continues at coordinate 22,588 of JALGVJ010000028.1, read as the reverse complement.
TATGAATTTAATTATACTTCTGTTGAAAATCAAGAGCTCGTTGATAGCGCCTTTTTAGTAGAAAATCATGTTCACGAGGGATATGTTTATAAATTTATAGAAAATGCTAATGGAAATTATACTTTAAAGGTTAACACGAGTAATGTTGATGTTTCAGCAGGATATCATTATCTAAATTTTTCTATTGGAAAAGTTGGATACAAACCGCAAAATTTTGAGTTGAAAATTGATCTGGGAGCTTCAAATTCATCTATCATAATTTTAAGTTATGAATCAAATCTGAAAAGAGCCGATAGTAATCAAACGGTTCAATTTTATTTTAATAATTGCATTACTAATGAACCCATATTAGGGCTTGATACATCGGATATCCAGGTATTTGATGAGAATGGTACAATATGGGGAAGGGGTTTTGGAAATCATAATTGGACGCTTTTTAACGGTTCTCAGCCGGGTTATTATTATTTAAATATTAGTGTAAAGGGATTAGATGCTGCTAAGTATTATTTAACAATTAAAATTAATAAAACGCCTAATTTTGATTTTGCTGAAGCTCAAATTAAATTTTTTATTGATGGTAATGAAAGCTTGATAATAATTTTAAGAACTTATGATCCTCTCGGGCCAATTTATCCCAAAGGGCTTAATAATTATTATAATTGTTTCGAAGGAGGAAATCTCATATTAGTTTTTTATCTAATGGATACTGATTTTGATGACGAGATAATTACAGAGGTAGATGAAACTCTTGATGTTAGCGTATATTATCAAGGGATATCCAATAATGAAATTGAAGGCGGACTAAAAAATAATATTACGTTTTATCAAGAATTTAATAATCTATTTATTGGAACTATTAAAACATCAGCCCTTAAAATTGGAACGTATCTTATAAATGTTTCCATAACATTAAGAAATTATGAGATTAAACCCTATGTTTTTAACTTATCCATCAATAAAAAGCTATCTGTAAATATTTCTGAAATAATTAAACCAAAATATCCGATTGCTGGAGAAGAATTTAAGGTTTCATTACGAGTGGAATATTACAATGGTATAGAACGATTTAATCTAAGTAATGCTGAACTCTTTGCTAGAATATATATAAATGGTAAATTCTTTAGTGTTTCCCAAACCATTTTCACGGGTGAAAATGGAGTTGCAGTATTCCATTTTATTCTTCCCATTGATGCAAAAAATTTTAGTTTTGATGTGGAAGTTATTCCCGGATATTTTTATAAAAAATTCATATTAAAAAATATAGAAATTAAAGTTGTTAAATATTCAGAGTTTTTATTGTCTATTTTTACTTCATTAAATTTTATATTTGGTAGTATTATAAGTTTATTCGTACTCCAAAAAAAACACATTTTATTTAAATATAAAATAAAAATTCAAAAATTAAAAAAATTTCAAATTATATTAGAAGATTTGCCTAAATTAAAAACTATTTTTATAAGTGACGTTAAAACAAATAAAATACTTTACTCCAAGATTTTTAATACTATTCACGATAGTTCAATGAAAAAAATTTTGAATTTAATTGCAATGAAGCGTGAACTTAAAGAAAAAATTAATTCAATTCAAATATTAGAAGTTGAAATAGGAACATTAATGATTTACGGGACCAAATCATTTAATATTGGTCTATTGAGAGAGAAAGGCCCTTTTTCCGACTCTTTTTTAACCATTTTTAAAGACTTTTGTACTCAATTTAAGAACTTTCATGAGGAGCAAGGTGTTTTAAATGAAAATGAAATCGAGAATCTCTTAAACGAAAATTTCTATCTAAATTATTGTTTACCTCATTCTATTAATGTGGATTTAAAAAAAGAGCTAATTTTAAAAAATAAAATTTTTAAAAAAATTTTTGAATTAACATATTTATTTAGTAAGAGGCCCCCTTCAATAAATTTTTATATTGTAGACTTGTTGGAATATCTGGTAAACGAGAGTAAAATTGACTTGACAAGACTTTTACTTGAAATAGAGAAATTCAAGAAGAAAAAGATCATTATTCCGTCAACCAAGGATAACTAAAAAGATTGGTTGAACAGAGTTTTAAATAATAATTATTTGTTAATAATTTTATATCGTAATTGTTAATCTTTTATTCCTTCTTCAGTTATGGAAAAGATGGCTTCTCCTTCCGGAAGATGTGGTGCATCAACAATTTTAGCTATTCTCTGCTCGCCTTTTCCTTTTCTTAAATACACGCGAATAGTAGATCCATGAGCTACCACGTTGCCTCCTGCTGCTTGAAGAGGATTTCCATAAAAAACGTCCGGTTTTGCTTGTACTTGGTTGGATACCACTACGGCAAGATCCACATAAATATCACAGAGCCGTAATAAATCATGTAAATGTTGATTAATTATTTGCTGGCGATTGGCAAGCGTTCCCCTCCCTATATATTCACTTCTGAAATGACCTATTAATGAATCAACAATAATGAGCTTAATGTTTTTTTCCCGAATTAAATTGGCGGCTTCTTTAATTAAGAGAATTTGATGGTCTGAATTGTATGCTCTTCCAAAAATGATATTTTTTAATATTTTTTGATGATCCAAATCTAATGCTTCTGCCATCTGAATGATCCTTTCTGGCCTAAAAGTGCCTTCCGTATCAATGTATAATGCTCCTCCTTCTAATCCCCCTTTTTCGCGAGGTAATTGCACGTTAACGCATAATTGATGCATTATTTGGGTTTTACCGGTTCTGAATTCGCCAAACAATTCCGTTAGACTTCCTGTTTCTATCCCACCTCCAAGTAAATTATCCAATTCTTGGCTGCCCGTTGTTATGCGAGTAATATTTTTCCTTTGCTCCCATACTTCTTCTGCGGATTTAAATCCAATATTTAATTGTTCCATTGAGGCCTTTATCAATGAAGCAACGGTTTTTTCTCCTAATCCGCTTTCTTGTTGAATGATGGTAGGAGGAGTAAATGCCAATGATTCTAAACTTTTAAATCCCGCTTTTTTTAACTTTCTAAACGTGGCATCTCCTACACCGGGTAAATTCTTAACTGCCTCCAGGCATTCTTCAATTTGATTTGCATTATCCTCATTTTCATCCTCTCCTTCAGCAAGCATCTCTTCTTCTGATATCTCATCTAGTAATTCATTTTCCTCGCCTTCAGGATAAAAGTCGTCCATATATCCCTCTTTAGACTCCGCTTGCATGTCTTTTTCTAATTCCTCATTGTCATCTTTTTCTATTAAATTTTCCTCTGATTTTTCTTTTTCAGGAGTCATGACGTATTTTAGATGTTGATTGTAGATTTTTCCCTTTTTATGTTCTCTCTGACATTCAGGACAATAATAGGGATCTCCTTTCTTGAAGATCTCTTGCTTTTCAACTTCTATAGCTTTAGCCAAATTTTCTCACTTTTTTAAAAAAAGTTGTATTTTTATAAGATGATTTAAATTAAATTTTAAATAGATAGTATTTTTTCCCTTATTTTAAATCAGATAGGCTAATGATTTTCAAATTTATTTAAAAAGATACTAATTCTAAATGATCGCGGGTAAGGGAAGATCCGCTAAAAGAATTTGAAAAGTTCTGAATTCATGTTAATTTTTCTAATTGACGAGCAACTTTCCGCATTTCAATAAAACAAGTATCCATTCTTGCGTCTAAATCCAAACATGCTGCTAAAATTAATTCTTTGCCAGCAGCCATCACTATGAATGTCCCTTCATCCCCCGTTAAAGCACAATTATCGAGACTGCCCGCCTTTAATTCCGCCAAAACACGTTCGGCCACCGACAAAATTGTAGCGGTCATAGCAGCTAATTTTATTTCTGAGGTGCTCTCCTCCAATATAGATTTGACAATTAAGCCTTCTTGGGAAACGATAGCAACGGATTTTGCTTCAATATTATTCATTAAATCTTCCAATAATAAGCCGAATTGTTCATCTACCGTAGTCATGAAGTGTCAATCAATAATTTTTTATTTAGTTTTATTTGATAAATTTTACAAATTAACATGACAATTTAATATTAATTATAAGAAAAAAGATTAATAAAAATATTATATATTGCTAAATAATCATTGAAAAAAATAGGTGTCATGAGTGTTTTTAGATTCAGTAATAGAAGTAGAATTATATCCCAAACTGAATGAACAACTACTAATTCAGTCACTAAAGACAATAAAATCAAATCAAAGAAAATGGCCCTTCCCATTTTTTAAAGACACGCATTCTTATTTGAATTTTGAAGCCATAAAAGCAGCAACTGAGCCTTTCATGAAAGACACGCTTGAGAACATAATTGTTTTAGGAACTGGGGGCTCGATTCAAACGCTTTTAGCACTACAACATTTAGCTGAAAAATCAATAATTCCAATAACTAGTTCTCGAGCGATTGAATTAAAAAGATGTTTGGATACTACGAGTCCTGAAGACTCATTAGTCGTTCCGATCTCGAGAGGCGGTGAAACTCTTGATATTAACGCCACGATTGGAACTTTCGTTTCGAGGGGATATAAATTTTTAGGATTATCTTCCCGGGGTACGATGCATGAAATTCTAAAAGAATTAAATTGTCCAATTTTAGGTGTACCTGATTTATCCGGACGATTTGCCGGTTCTAATACAAATGTTGGAATTGTGCCAGCATATTTGGCGGGAATAAAGATTAATGAATTTTTAAAGGGATTAGAACAAGGATATCAACAGTTCATGGGAGAACCCTTAACTAATAACATGGCACTTGAATTAGCAACCTACATTTATAATTTATATCTTAAGGGGTACAGAGTTATATTTTCCATGCCTTATTCCATTCATCTTGAAGGTTTAGTTGGGCTATTTGTTCAAGAACTCTCAGAAAGTACGGGAAAGGAAGGTAAAGGTCTAATGGGTGCTTTTCATTCCGCTCCATTATGCCAGCATTCAATATTAGAATTCTTGCTAGGGGGGTCCAGAGACGTTGTTCTGCCCATCGCATGGACCGTGTCCCACGAGATAAATGATATGGCGTTAGAATCTTCGATCGATTATATTAATGGCAGAACTGCTCAAGAGATCGTTAATTATCAAGTGGATGCAACTTTCCAAGCTCTTTTAAAAGAGTCCGTGCCTTCTATAAAAATTGAACTCAATAAACCCCTTGAATTTGATATTGGAGTAGCAATCTCGTTAATGCAAGCTGCAATTTATTACCTCTGTCTGCTTCTTGATGTGAATTGGTCAGATAATCCCAAAGTTAATATTGGGAAAAAAATTTGCAATAACGCATTAAAAAAAGGATTAACACGTAAAGAAAGAAAACAGATTAGAGAAAAAATAGCACGTGAAAAGTTCCAGAATTATTTTTTTTAAACATTTTAATTTAAAAATTTTAACGGCTAGTACTATCATTGATAAATGCTTCAAATAAAACATTAACTGCTTTTTTACAATCTTTTCGCTCGATAATGATCGTGATGTTCAACTCTGATGAGCCTTGTGCGATAGCTCGAACATTAATGTTATTTTTTCCCAAGATAGTAAAAATTTTTCCTGCTATTCCCGGTGTATGAAGCATTCCGGCTCCAATGACCGCAATTAAAGAGATATCATTATCAATTTTAATACTAAACCATTGTTTTCCAAAAAAAGGAGAATTTCGAAGCAGGGCACTTACTTTCATGGAATCTTCAATGTTTATGCCAAATGTTATATTATTTTCAGATGAGCTTTGTGATATAAAGTTGATGGCAATATTATTTTCTCCCAATAATGAGAATAGCTTGGATACGGTGCCCGGAAGAGAAATCATCGTTCCGCTTTCAATGGTAACCATGGACAATCTCTTGATAGAAGTGATTGCTTTAATGATTTTTTCATCTCTAACAATTTCTTTGGTTATTCTTGTAAATTCCGGAGAAAAGGGATTATTAAAATTCCGGATTTCCGATGGTATTTCACGCTTTTCATTTACATCTAAGCAAAGGGGATGCAATACCTTAGAACCAAAAAATGCTAGCTCCTTTGCCTCAATATAAGAAATAGTTTTTAATAGAAAGCTTTTAGGACATAATTTCGGATCTGCATTGAGGAATCCCTGCACATCTTTCCAATAAATCACGCGGCAATCATACACGGGTTTTAAAGCGTAGGCAACTATGGCAGCTGTTAAATCCGTACCTCCTCTACCAAGTGTAGTTATTTTTTTTTCTTTAGTAGACCCATAAAAACCAGTAATGCATAAAATGAGGGAATCATTAGATTTAAGGAGAGGGACCACTTTTTCATTGAAAATTTCTTCCGTTTCACCTAATAAAGGGAGGGCCCTTCCGAAATTATCGTCGGTTAAAATGATTTCGTCTGACGATATAAATTGCGTGCTAAATCCTTGAGACGTTAAATATTGCGAGAATATATAAGTACTGAAACGCTCCCCATAAGATAACACTAAATCTAAAATATTTTGGCTTGGCCTTAATAATTGAATGACCCGTCCTAATTGAGTCAATTCTTCGATATTTTTTTTTAGAAATTTCAAGGTATTGTCATGTTCTTCACTATTCGGTGGCATGATAGAATCAATGATTTTTTGGTGACTTTCAAATAAATCATGAAGTATAGAGAGAGAATTCAAGCCATCTTGACATGCCATGTTATAAAATTCAATTAACTTATCAGTTATCCCGCTAATTGCTGAATTTACGATTATAACCCTATTATTTTTTATATACTCTTTAATAATGTTTAATGATTGTTGAAATGAAGGCCCATCTCGAAGACAAGAGCCTCCTAATTTCATAATTACTAATTTTTTCATGGAACTAGCCAAATTCATTAATTATTTGTTATACACGATTCATTTTACATGAGAATAAATTTTCAAGATTAATAGATTTTATCCTCTCTTTCAAAAGATAAAGATAAGTAAGATTAAAAATGCGTGTTTACTAACCTGTGAAAACCTTGTTTTAAATGATTAAATGATTTGCATTTTAAAGGAAAAAATTACATTTTTTGAATGATTAGATGGGATTCTTTTAATAAATTTTGTTTCACCTCATTTTCCATGTTATAATCTTCTTTATATACGATTTTTTTGATGCCGGCATTTATCAATAATTTTAAACAACTCGTACAGGGAAAAGTCGTGGTATAGAGGATCGTTTCTCCCTTTATAGAAGTTCCGTGGATGGCTGCTTGAATCACGCAATTAATTTCAGCATGCACGCCCCTGCATAATTCAGGACGCTCTCCACTTTTTAAATGTTGTCGCAAGCACGTTTTTTTAGTGCAATGCTTGAATCCAGGTGGTGCTCCGTTATAACCCGTTGATATTATATGGTCATCTGCAACAAGCAAGGCTCCTACCTTGCGTTTAATGCACGTTGATCTTTCCGATACTACTTCTGCAATTTTCATAAAATATTTTTCTTTTGAAATTCTGTTATTTTTTTCATTTACCATGAATGTATTCTTCTCAAAATTTTAATACTTTTAATTAAATCAATGATTTATATTACTTATGATTAATTCTAATTCGACCAGTATTGAGAAAAAAGATTATTTATTTCTTTTGTGGTTACTATTAATTAATACTTGTTGGATATTAGGGACAAAAATTTCGGAAATGTTATTAGATCTCATGGTAGAACTAAAATTTGAGGAAATTCAAATCGCAGAATCGTTTTTTAGTTATACTATTGCCCTCACTATTTTTATTTGGGGTTATCTCGTGGATATTTTTAATACAAGACGCAAGATTATATTATTGATTAGTTCTCTTTTCTGGATTACAGCAAGTTTATTATTATTTATAATAGAGATTAATTTTTTTACTTTTGCCTTGATCCAAGTATTATGGGGACTTTCTTTTGGAGCTAATGGCCCTTTATTGGCTTCTTATTTAGGAGATCTTTTTAAAATTGAGAGAAGGGGCTATTTATTTTCAATTTTTACAATTTTTATATATATCATTAAAGGTTCCAATATAGCAATTAATGGAATCATTGGAGAATTAATCGGGAATTGGAAATTTCCCAGCTTTATTTTTGGTTTAATCGGATTAATAATCGTGATAATTTTTGTAATATTTGTTAAAGAACCAAAAATCGGTTCAAAAGAACCCGAATTTTTAGAAGTACATGATATTAGTTATTCTTATCGGCTGAAAATAAGAGATATTAAAATCATTCTCCAGAAAAGGTCGAATCTCCTTTTTTTATTACAAGGAATTTCCGGCATGATTGGTGTTACTATTGTAACGAAATATCTTAATTATTGGTTCACGAGTAATCAGTATGATGGGTTAAATATTAATACAGGAGTGGCAATTTTGTTATTGGGAAGTGGAGGGGCTTTAGGTGGCTTACTTGGGATTATTTTCGGAGGAAAGTGGATCGATTCGCAATTTAAAAAAGGGAAAGTAAAAAATACATTATATTTTTCCATTACATGTTTATTCCTACAAGTATTCATGTATAGTTTATTAATCCTTGGAATTTCTTATCCTTCTTCCCTTGATTCTTCAATAAATCAATTAGATTTGTTCCTCCGCATGTATCCTACATTCTTTTTATTCATTATAATTTTTAATTTCGCAGTATTTTTTGGAACTCCCATTGGCTTAACCGTCGGTGTTTCAAGAACAAACATAAACTTGCCTGAACACCGTGGAACGGCAGGTGCTTTATATGATTTAACTGATTTTATTGGTGCCGGATTAGGGATACTAATTGGGGCTTTAATCATGATTGAATTTAATAAATTTCAATTAACCATTCTCATAGGTAGTTTATTTTGGATGATTTCAGCAATCATTTGGATTATTATCACGCTTTTCATAGAAAGAGATTACCACTCTGTTAGAAATGTTTTAAAACAAAGGGCATTTTCTATAGCTGATGCATGAACTTCTCTTGAAAGAGGGAAGGATTCTCTTAAAAAAAAATTTATAAAAAGGATGAATTTTAAAAAATAATTCTTTTTTATACTCTAGAATACAACCTGAAAAGTTATGAAATTATTCAGTGTTTTAAAGAAAAATCTTGGTTTTATTTTAATATTTTTAGGGGTAAGCATGAGAATTTTCATGCTCCTTTATTATTATTACATTCACGCTATTGATATAAATAGATCTTGGGGTGATGTTGGATTAAATTTTCGACATATTATTTATTATCCTCCTCTAACATCATTTTTATTAGAAATATTCGTGTTTTTATCTTTTGGCTCCATTGAGATATTTGCATTTTGGGCTTTCTTTTGGGAGGTTTTTACGAGTATTTTGTTTTATTTTGTGCTTAAGCGGTTTAAAATCATGAATATTAAAGTTGCCTACGGCTTGTATCTTCTGAATCCATTTCTCTTTGTAAACAATATTTTCAGTCCAATCAACTGCGGTTATCATGTAACTGATTCGTTTTTCTTTTTATTTTTCTTTTTAGCATTAATTTATTATCCCGGAGAAGAGGCCAATCATCATGAACAATATCTCTTTTATTTATTTCTGGGATTATCGATGGTTACAAAATATTATACTTTACCTGGCTTGGGATTAATTTTTCTTGATTTAATTCGGAAAAAAAAATGGAATGATTTAAAACGATTTCTTATTACAATTCCGCCCATAATTTTAATTTTAATGGTGATTCCCTTTTTCTATATTTCAAAATATAGGGAAGAATTAATTCAGTGGTATAAAATCGGTGCTGCTTTTCCCTTTTACCTGAGAATAATCCCCTCCTTGATATTTTTTATAATTTTTCTATCAATAAAAAATGATAAAATTAATTTTTTAGAAATCCTCATGTTTTCCATCATGATGATGGGCTCATTCATGTTTTTTAGTTATCCTTACTTGAGATGGTTTCAAGGTGTTCTTTTTTATGGCATGTTGAAACCAAAACAATTCTTCAGTTTAAAAATTAAAATTGGCACTGATTTTCAAAGAATCACTATTGATAACCATGTATTTACTTTTTTGCTTTCATTTTTCGGCGTACTTTTATCGTTTTTAATGATTATTTTTATATATTAAATTTTTATTTCATTTGATTTAGAGGAACGTAGTAAATTATAATATTATTTGTTTTTTTATATGAGTAATGCCCTTCTTTTAAATATAGGTTTAAATTATATTTAAAAAAGAAAATCAATCCATGAAAAGAGTCGAATTAATGGCCCCTGCTAGGAATTTAAAAGCGATTAAGGCCGCTATTCCTCATGCGGACTCTGTTTATTTTGGAGTCAAAAAATATAACATGAGAATGAAAGCCGAAAATATTGATTTGAAAGAATTACCGAATGTAGTTCATTTTTGTCATTCTAATGATTTGAAATGTTATTTGACTACTAATATTTTGATTTATGATAATGAGCTACCAGAAATAAGGCGTGTTTTGCAAGAGGCTAAAAATGCTGGAATTGATGCCGTGATCGTTCATGATATTGCCGTTTTAGAAATAGCAAGATCCATGGATCTGCCGTTTCATATATCTACTCAATGTAATGTATCCAATTCTTTATCTGCCAAATTTTATGAGGATCTTGGAGCTAAAAGAATAATATTGGCAAGGGAGCTTTCTTTAGAGAAAATCAAGGAAATCAAGAGAAATTTAACCAAATCAGAGGTGGAAGTGTTTGTTCATGGCGCCATGTGCACATCTGTCAGTGGAAGATGTTATTTCTCTCAAGATATCTGTGGATCTGAAGAAAAATCAGCAAATAGAGGAAATTGTATACAACCTTGTAGAAGAAGATGGTGGTTGAAAGAAGAGTCTGGGAAAGAATATATTTATGATGGCGTTCGATTTCTCAATTCACGAGATTTATGCATGATTCGTTATATTCCCGAATTAATAGAAGCTAAGCTAGATGCGTTCAAAATTGAAGGAAGGATGAAGCACCCCCATTATGTTGAAATTGTATCGAAAGTTTATCGAGAAGCGATAGATTCTTATTATTCTAATGAGTTTTCTAAGAAAAAAGTTAAAAAATGGATTACAGAATTAAAAAAAGTATATAATAGGGGGTTCACGACGGGATTCTATTTTAAAAGATGCACGGAAGAAGATCAACAGCATAATTTCCCCGCTAATTTATCTCATTATAGATATATTAAAATAGGAACAATAGTGAATTTTAATCCTAAAACTCGTTTCGCTCAGATTTCTTTAAATAACGGTTCATTAAAAAAAGGCGATGATGTAATAATCATGGGCAATGAAACAGACACATACTTGCATTTTAAAGCTGACAATATTAAATATCGAGATAAATTAGTAAATACAACACCTAAAGGGAATAAAAATAAAGAATTAATTATAGAATTGGAAATAAAAAGTATAAATGTTTATCCCGTGGAAGTCGAGAAAGATAAAATCTATATATTTACTGATCGAACTTATAAGAAAAAATCATATAACCTATAAACTAAAAGAAGCACGTACATTTTAAATCCTAGCTTACTCTTGATTATTCCTTTATTTTATTTATTTTAAAGCTATTTTTTCAGACAATCTTAATTGTAATTAGGTTAAATATATAAAACAGAAATACCTTGTTCTGATAATTTAAATGAAGTTTTTTCAGACAAATTATTTATAAATAAATTTATGAAATAAAAGCTTAATAAAAAAAATAGATTAATAATGTTTATTTTCAAATTCAGAATTTTACGAGATCTTCTAACCCTAAACTTCTTAATTTTTCTTGACTGGGATATCCCGTTTCTGGATCAAATGTCCGAATCTCATAATATTTCCTTTTTAATTGCTCAAAATTCGGTGTTCTACCAGCAGACCCCCCTTCCTTGACTGGTTGAAGAACTATTTTTGGCAAGGTTTCCATTTTAGGAGTAAGTCCCATCTTGAGATTGAATAACCTTTTCATCATGTATATTCGCTCTGCCATAATTTTCAGCTCATTTAAATCAAGATTTAAACCTGTAGCCGCATTAAGCATGTTGAGAACCATGGAAGGAAGAGGATTACAAAAAATGCACATTGTCAATGCATTATAAAGAGCACGATAATCATAAGTAAGAGCACAATTGCGTGCCATGTCTTCCCCATCATCATAACGATCTATCATTTTTATCCCTAGTTCTTCAAAAGGTAATCCCAATAAAACCATATACATGTCACATGCAGTATGACACGGACCTCTCGGCGCTCCAACAGAATAAGCAATAGCCATTCCATAGGTTTGTCTCAAATCATGATAGGGAATTTCCATTCCCAAAGTAGTCGCTATTTGATCCGAGGGAATGTTAAATTGCTTTCCCACATTATTAGAACCGTCGGCAAGAATATTTCCAATACCTTCTCTAAACGCAATTTTTCTTATCATTTCTAATGCCGGTTCGATATCCCCCCATTTAGGATTTAATCCATCAATTTGTTCAGAAGTAATTTTATTTTCATTAAATAGATAATAGATTAAAGCAATAGTACTACTACAACTAATCGTATCAATTCCAAAATCATTACAAGTCTCATTGGCAATTACAATAGATTCTAGATTATCATTTAAAATCAAAGAACCAAAACCGGCAATTGTCTCATATTCAGGAGCTTCTACCTCTCCATCTGTTTTATATTTTCCTTCTTTTACCCGCGCTTTCTTGGCACATCCGATAGGACAAGAAAAACAAGGATAATTTCTTGTAAAAATTTTCTCGGAAGCAGTAGCTCCTGAAATATGATAAGCACCCTCCCACGTGCCTAAGGTCCAGTATTTAATCGGCAATTCTCCTTCTAAATTGAATTTATCAACACCGCCCGCAGTACCTAGTAATCCAAACATTTGAGTAGCAAATGACGCCTGCACGTTTTCTATAGCAGCCTTCACGGCATCTTTAAATCCATTAGGATCGGCTGTTTCATAGGATTTTTTTTTACCTTTTACCACAACAGCCTTTAGATTTTTTGAGCCCATTACAGCCCCCATTCCGGTGCGACCGGCAGCTTTTTCTTCAGAAGCTATGGTTGCAAATTTTATTAAATTTTCTCCCGCTTGTCCGATACAAGCAACTCTTACGAGCTCCGGGCCGTATTGATTTTTTAATATTCTAGAAGTTTCAAAAATACCTTTTCCCCATAAATGCGCAGCATCTTTGATTTCAGTTCCTTCGTCCGTAATTTCAAGAAAAACGGGAGATTTTGACTTTCCTCTAATGATAATCCCATCAAATCCAGCTTTTTTTAATTCTGGGCCGAAAAACCCTCCGCAGCTGGATTCTCCCCACAATCCTGTGTAGGGACTCTTAGCGCAGATGTTAAATCTTCCGCTAGTAGGAGCATTTGATCCGCAGAGAGGTCCAGTCATGAACATTAAAATATTTTGGGGAGACAAAGGATCTGTATCTTTATCGAGGTGATCATACAAATAACGCACGCAATATCCAGCAGCACCTAGGAATTTACCTGCTATATCATAATTTAACGGTTCTTGAGTAATTTTATTATTACTCAAATCGATATTTAGGAGATTTCCTATAAAACCTTTTAATTTCATGACGTGTAAAATTAAATTTAATTGATTTGTTAAGAATAATGATTTTATAATTATTTAAGTTTGACATGGGTTAAAATGGGAAAGGATGGTAGATGAATTTTAAAAGTTAAAGAATTGAGGATTAAAGGTCTAATTAATATCATTTATATACTTTTATCCCTTTTTCAATCAAATCGTCCAAGAATTCAGGAAAAGTGCTCCATTGATTTTTTTCCACATTGACATATTTTAAATTTTTTAAATTATCCAAATTAGGTAATGCTTTTAATTTATTACTTCTTAAAAAGAGGTACTTTAGAGATTTTAAATTTTTTATCGATTTTGGAAGCGATGTAAGCTGATTGTTCCCTAAATACAGGTATTTTAGAGCTATAAGGTTTCCAATAGATTCTGGAAGCGATTCTAAATTATTATAATAAAGATAGAGATATTTTAAAGATTTTAAATTTCCAATTTCTTTAGGAATGGACGTTAATTTATTTTTACCCAAATCTAATACTTCCAAGGGTGATAAAAAGCCAATAGAGCCTGGAATATTCGTTAAATTATTAAATCCTATAATTAGATTACGTAAAGAGCTCAAATTTCCAATGGATTCGGGTAATCGTTCTAAATTATTATTGCTCAAATCCAATTCACGCAATGAAGTAAGCATCCCCATAGAATTCGGTAAGGTTTTCAATTTATTTTTACTTAGATCCAGGAGATTTAAATTTAAAAGATTTCCGATGGTTTCGGGCAAGGTTTCTAAATCATTATCATATAAATCCATTTCCTTTAAAGAAATTAGATTTCCAATCGATTGGGGTAATCGTATTAAATTATTTCGATCAAGCATGAGGAACTGTAATGAGTCTAAATTTCCAATGGTATCCGGGAGTTCCGTGAGATGATTGCAATTAAGGTTTAATCTCTGAAGTAATTTTAATTTTCCAATTGATGTGGGCATTTTTAATAGTTGGTTTTTCGAGAGTTCTAATCGTAGTAAGTTTTTTAAATTTCCAATAGATTCGGGCAAGGAAACAAGCTTATTCATGCTTAAATTTAAATTTTCAAGATTAATTAAATTACCAATGGTTTCAGGAAGTGTTTTCAGTTGGTTTTGACTTAATCCTAAATATCTAAGCTCTTTAAGATTTCCCATAGTTTCGGGTAGTTCTTGTAAATGATTATTTTTTAAAAAAAGAGAATGAAGAGACGGTAAGGAACTAATCGTTTCAGGCAAATTTGTAAGTTTATTATTGATTAAATTTAATCGTTTTAGAGATTTTAAGGAAGATATGGTTTCTGGTAAAGCTGATAATTGATTATTACCTAAATAGAGGATCTCTAATGCTTTTAAAGAAGATATTTCTTCAGAGAGTTCTGTAATTTTGTTATGACTTAGATCAAGTTGTTTTAAATTTTCAAAATATTTGATAACAGCCGGGAATTGAATTAAATCATTATCGCTTACATCTAAAATTTCCAGGTGCAATAATGATTTAAAAGCTGGTGGTAAAGTTGTTAATAAATTCGATTCTAAATAAAGTTCTTTGAGAGAATTAAATTCAGCAAACTTTCCTGGAAGCGTTTTTAATTTATTTTCACTAAGATCTAAAATTTCTAGTGAGGGTAAAGAAGGTATATCGGGATTTCTTAAGTAAATATCATTTCCTCTTAAATATAGTTCTTTTAATTGTGAAAAAGTTTTTACATAGGTAGGAAATATTTTCAGGCCACAGTAGAACAGACTTAAGCCGCTCACGTAATTATCTGATACTTTATAACCGATAATCTGAGGTAATAAGTAATCTAATCTTGGAATGGGACGTCCAACCAATTTTTCCATTGCTTTTAAAATGGTCTGCTCTCCTTTGGGAATTTCCATTAGCTTCGATCTTATCAGAATTTTTAAATTTATTTCAATGGTATAAGATAAAAAAATTATATTTTTCGATTTAGAAAAATGTTAATCCCAGAATCAATAATATTCATATCATTTACTCTGCAAATGGAAATATTCTCATTTGAAAGAATATCTCATCTTAATTAAATTAAGAGAAAGTAATTGAGCCGGGGAAAATAGCTTGTTCAGCCAGCACGAGAAAAAAAAAGATTTTTTACTTACTACAACATTCGCCTTGGTCGCTGAAATTTTTCGATTTTAAGTAATTGTTTTAGTTAAAACCGGGAATACAATTTATTGTTATTCATATTTGCGTAAGGTATCCTTAAAATCTTATCTTTGCATCGATATTTAAAAAAGAATAAAATTATTTTTCCATATTTAATGTTGAAAATTTTTATTTAATAAAAATTAACTTCTATATAAATTTAAAATCTTTCAGAAATGATTGAAAATATGAGGTGAGGAGATTGGAAGAAGCCGAAAAAGAAAACTTGTTTTCAACTTTTAAGGCGGTAATTGACAGTATTATTATTGATAAAAAACGAAATCCAAAAAATCATAAATTATTACAAACGTTTAAAGCGCGAGTTAATATAGGCTTGCAACTTGAGAAGGATTATTATTTTTGGGTAAATCTCACTGCTGGTGAGGGAGAATTTAATTTAGAACGAGGGAAATTGGATGTTTTTGACTTAGAAATAATGGCAGATCCCGAAGATCTGTTATATTTTTCAAATGGCCAATATTCGATTTTACACATGCTCTTGAAAAAAAATAAATTTGGTTTGAGAAAATTAAGATTTAATAAGGGCACGACGGGAAGAAACCTTAGATTATTGTTGAAGCTACCTAAATTACTCGTTTTAGATAAAGTTTAAACACGTAAATCCAAAAAGAAGCAAGAACAGTTCCATTCTTAACCAATCTTAAATCAGGTAAAAGAACGGTCCTTTTTTACTTTTTACTTTTATTTATTTTGATTTAATTTTTCTAATCGTAAGTCAGCAATGATATCTGTCAGAACTTTTAACATTTCTTCAAGATCTTTTAATTGTATCTCTCCCATGTGTCCGATTCTAAAAGTTTTATTTGCTAAAGGGCCATATCCATTGGTTATACGGTAACCTTTTAACAATAATTTTTGGACCATTTCCGCACATTCAATCTGTAAGGTATTTTTCATTGTAGAGACCGTATTCGATTCATAATTTCGTTCCGAGAACATTTCGAGAGCCATATCCCGAGCCCACATCCTCGTTCGCTTTCCTAATCTCTCATGCCTTTCAAATCTCTTCTCCAGTCCTTCTTCTTTTAATATATAATCTAATTGAACAATCAGTCCTCTGATTTGAGGGATGGAAGGCGTGTTCGGAGTTTGGTGGCTCTTATTTTTCTTTAAATAAGTAAGGAAATCAAAATAATGGCCCCGATTTTTTACGGTTTTTGTTTTTTCAAGGGCCTTCTCTGAAACAGAACATACTGCTAATCCAGGGGGAAGTGCTAAACATTTTTGAACAGAAGCCAAGCACACATCAATTTCTAATTTATCAACTTCGATTTTTACTCCGGCCATTGAGGAAGTCGCATCCACGCAAACTAATGCCCCATAGTCTTTAATTATAGGTACAATTTCATAAATGGGATTATATACTCCCGTGGAAGTTTCATTTGATTGGAGAAAAACGACAGAGTATTTATCTTTTGATAATATTTCTTTCACGAATTCAGGTTTTAATGCCATTCCCCATTCTACACTTGATTTAATTGCATTTTTTCCATTATCGAGTCCTACATTGTACCATCTATCTCCAAAAGCTCCAATGGAGAAAAAAAGACCTTTTTCATCTTTATCCAATAGATTTCGCACGCACGCTTCCATGATACCCGTTGCACTGCATGTCATTATAAAACATTCATTTTCCGTGTATAATAATTTCTTAAGTCCTTCCACAGCAATCTGATGCATCTCTTCATAGGCTTCCGAGCGATGTGTATCGTTTGGCCTTGCCAAAGCTTCAAGCACGCGATCCGGAACTTGTATAGGACCAGGCGTGAATAATTTTAATGGACACCCTTTTTCCTTATTGAAATGGTAATCTATCACGGTAAATCACAAATTAAAAAGAATTAAAGGTTTTATACTTTATCTCTCTTGGTAGAATAAAAACAACGAGATACTAAAATGAAAAATTCTTTAAAATAAATTGATTTGCCCCAGAAAATACTGAGCTGTCCTTGAATTTATAAAATTTAGTGGGATGATGTAAAAACCAAAAAATTTATATAAGTTATAACCTAGATAAACATATATAAGTCATAACCTAGATATAAATAAAACTGAGAAATCATGGATCAAGAAGCAATTAAAGAAGAAAAAGAGTTTAAAACCCAGGCTAAACATTTTTTTGGTTATCTTTTTCCAACTAATAGCATGAATATTGCCATGATTGGGATTTTTGCTGCCATGAATTGCGTTTTAACAATGATCATTTCTATTCCAATTCCGGCAACTCAAGGATTTATTAATATTGGTGATGCGGGTGTCATGATCACGGGAATGCTATTAGGTCCTCTTATTGGAGGGCTAGCTGGAGGAATAGGTTCAGCTTTAGCAGACCTTCTTCTTGGATATCCCATTTATGCCCCAGCTACCTTGATTATTAAAGGATTAGAAGGTTTCATCGTAGGAATGATCTCTCATCCTCGAATTAACCATTCAAAATTAAAAATACGAGATATCGTAGCCGTGATTTGTGGTGGCTTAGTAATGGTGTTTGGATATTTTTTGTATGAGATCATGCTATTTGGTGTTCCTGCAGCATTTTACGAATTTATTTTCAATGGGATCATTCAATTAGGATTAGGTGCAACAATTGCTTGCATTTTCATCGGTTCTACCCGAAAAAGAATTATAGATACGTTCCCTCAAGCATTTTCTAAGATTTATTTAATGGATGATTAATTAATTTTTTTTTTCTAATCTTTTAAAGCAAGTTAATTAGTATTTCCAATGCTTCAAGGACTTTCTGCCCTTTTTCCGAAATGAAATAATAAACATTTTTCCCTTTTTTTTTTCTATAGATGAGATTTTTCGATTCTAACTCCTTAAGATGTTGATATATAGCAGGTAACGAAATGGTGCCCATTACTTCTTTCAATTTAGCTCCATAAATGCCTGTTTGATTAGATAATGAGATTTGAGATAATATTTTTAATTTTGTACTGAGGATCCCTCCAAATCCGGCCGTTTTAGTCCTTGAAGATAAGGCTTCCAATACATGGGGTGTTTTTAGACCGCTCCCGGTGATTAGGCAAGCAACTTTATCATCTTCATGAATAGTTCCCTCTTGGATTAACATTCGTAATGCAGCAATCGTCAATACAGAAGCAGGTTCGGCAAAGATTCCTTCATTTCTTGCAAGTTCTGCCTCAGAAGTTAAAATTAGATTTTCGGGAATTGCTAAAGCCACTCCGCGATTTTCTTTCAATGCCTTCACGACAAGATTTTGATAAATTGGTTTTTTAACCATTATCCCTAATGCTTGAGACTTAAGGGTCAAGGGATTTTTTTTATAATTAAGATCATTCTCATGAAAACTATTTACTATGGGGGCACATGCTTGAGATTGAACTCCTACAAGTTTAGGCATCTCCGTGATTAAATCTAATTCTAAAAGCTCTTTAAATCCTTTCCAAATGCTTATTAATAAACCGCCGCTTCCCATTGGGATGATAACCCAGTCCGGCAAGCCAATTTGGATAAATATTTCATGAGCGATGGTTTTTTCTCCTTCAAGAGTCAAGGGATTAAATTCCGGAGTACACTGATAATATTTTTTCATATATTTTTCTTTTAAAGCCTCTTCTAATGCATCATCAACAGTTTTTCCTCTTGCAAGTATTTTTGAATTATAGGCAATCATTTGCGCCTTTTTACCAACATCCACCTCTTCAGGAATGATATTCAAGCACCCCATTCCTTCAAGAGAAGTATAGGCGGCAATAGAAGCCCCTTGATTTCCATTGGATGCACATATTACCTTTCGAAATTTCCAGCTTCTCGCATGAGAAATTAATAATGCTGCCGTGCGATCTTTAAAAGAATTTGTGGGATTCTGAATTTCGTCCTTTAAAAATAAATGTTTTATTCCCAAAATGGTCCCTAAATTTTTGGAAGATTTACAAGGCGTGGCCCCCTCTCCTAAAGAAATCATGAATTCCTTTCGAATTTTCGGTAGGATCCCTTTAAAATCCCAAAAATTCCGTATATCTCTTTGTTTTAGGAAGCGAGGGTCGATTTTTTCAAGATCTGGCCTGTACCATAATAATCCCCCACATTTGGGACATCTATACTTAATAACTTGGAATTGAAATACTCGATTGCATTCACTACAATTTAATACCAGTGGCTCTAAAATTAAAATTTCGCCTCTATATCTTTAATTGAACTCTTTTTTAAATCCGTTTGTAAAAAAAATAAATTTAAAAAATAATAAATTTATCCATGCCAATTTTCCTTCTTGAAACCCATGGGTTAGTCTATACGGACTCCTTTCTCTTTTAAGATTTCTTGCACTTTCGAAATATTTACCTCTCGACAATAGACATCTTCTTTAATAGATTGTGCAGCCGCAACACCCGCACCTTGTCCCGTAACAATACAACAGCACATCTGCCGCGTGGCAGCATGAGAAATTTTATCTCCTGCCACGCACCGTCCAGCAACGAGTAAATTTTCCACTTTTAAGGGAACAGTTATTTTATAAGGAACTTGAAAATATCTTCCTGTTATGGGTAAAATGGCAACTCCATATCCATCCACGAACTCCGGGCAAATTCCTATTGAATCATCGAATCTCGCCTGATTTTTTACATCGTGTTCGGTAATATTATATTCTCCAATTATTTTTCTCGATTCTCGCGTGCCTAAAGAGGTTCCTATATTTCTCAAACGGGCTTTTTCAAAACCAGGGGTATACTTACGTAATGCTTCGAGTGCCCACACCACGCGTTTCCTTCCTTCAATTTCCGCTCTAGTTAAATCCCATACATCCGTGCAATCTATGTTTGTCATGTGAACAGCATTTAAAGAAGGAATTTCGCCTGCGTCCGTATAACATCCCCAATATGATTCTAACAATACATCTTTCGGAATTTCCCCTGCTTCTTTCGCTTTTTTAAAGGGTTCAACGAGGTATGAACTAAAAGATTCCGAAGAGCCCTCAGTTTCACCTCCCATTCCCCAATCTCCTATTTTACCCGGATTTAAATAAATATACATTAAAAATTTCCCAATTTTAACGCCACTACATCCGAAATTCGTGGTGACTTCCATCAATTCGTTTTTTGGGTTTTTGCGAAATGGAGCACCCGCATGAAATGCAATGTCGGCATCTCCTGTAGCATCAATAACTCGCTTGGCTAAAATTGCTTGTCTTCCCGACTTGCTTTCCGTGATTACTCCTTTTATCACTTCTCCTTCCATTAATGCATCCGTAGCCCAGCAATGTAATATAGGTGTTACTCCAGACTCTTGCAGCATCTCATCTATAACGTATTTAAACAGTTCCGTATCCAAAACTTCGTAAGTTGATTTACCATTTACCATCAACCCCTCTTTTTCAAGAGTTTCCACCATTTCCTTGTTTTTAACGTTTCCGATGATATCTATGCTAGCCCCCATTTCTTTCGCTTTTCTTTCAATTTCCTCTTGAATACCTCCGGCATCCACGGTTTGAGCATATCGATACCAAGCAATTGTCCCTATCATGGCTTGAGTAATCACTCCACCAAAAAAACCATATCGCTCAAGAATAATTGTTTTAACACCTTGTCTAGAGGCCGATAATGCAGCAGCAATGCCCGCAGGACCACCTCCTACCACTAAAACGTCGGTTTCGGCCATAATGGGAATTTTTTTCGGAAGTTCTTCAATAAATTCCACGATATTATTCTCCTTCATAAAATTATTTATAATTCGATAAATCTTATAAAAATTAAAAAACTTTTTTCTTTTCTTAAAAAGAAACAATTGTAATGAAAAAATAATAAAAAAATAAGCGTGAATTAGTTAATTATTTCTTTCGAGGCATAAGCCGTGAGAATTTTCCCGAAAAATAAATGATGACTAGCCATGGATCCAGAATCGGCTTCATGGACAATTTGACACTCGTACGCTAAATCGGAATCTTTAATCGTAGGTACAGACGTTCTTTTTCCTTCAATGACTTCAAGACCCGCCTCTTTAAATTTATCGGTGTTTCTTCCAGACAACGTGCCACACGTATCAATCGCATGCTCATTTCGATCTGAGGGGATGTTCACCGTGAATTCTTTTACTCCTTTAGTTAAAAGTTCAAAAGTATAACGGCTGGGTGAAACAGCAACGGTTATAACTGGAATCATCCATAATTCGCCAATAGTTTTCCATAATAGCGCCATCACGTTTAGTTTGCCATCCTTTCCCATGGAAACGAGCAATGCTGCTCTTTTCATGAAATGGTTCATGTAATCATAAGGGTTTATTTCTACTCTATTTTCAGACATTTTATTATGAAATCATTTTTTTTATCATGTATATTAATTACTCATGAAATAATAATAAGCAATAAAAATAATTATTCATCAATTCAAGAAAATAACCATCATGAAGAAAAATAGATTAAAATGGGAACATAAATCCTTATTTTATTAGAAAGAATGGATTCATAAAGCATTCTTTTGGCATTATGGTTTTGAAGTTTTTTCTAAATACTTTAAATAATGCCCAGAAATAATACTAAAAATTATAATGATAAGGAGAAGGAATAATATTGAGAAAGATTCCTTATCAGGTATAAGTTTTTAAAGAAAAAGGAAATTGTAAATTTAGCTTTGATATTCAAACCGACATTATTTTACTTGTCCTAATTAGCCGTAAAATATCAGCTTTAATTAGGGTTTCTTGATTTGGAGAAGCATTCATGCGAGTTCATTATCTTGTCATGAAAAAATGCCCGTGTACACCAACCATTGATCTTCATGACAAGGAAAGTCAAGTGATGGTCACGATCCTTACCGCTAAGCTTAAATAGTCGTATACACTAACTATATATAATGGTCCATTTAGTAAAAAAAAAATTAAAGGAAACGTATATCTCTACCTGGAAGAGACTGCAAGAATTAACGGAAAGCCAACTAGAATCTGGCAGAGGTATTTAGGTCCCGAATCAAAAATAAAAGAG
>JALGVJ010000027.1 GCA_029838195.1 Promethearchaeota archaeon | reverse complement strand
GATTCCCCTATTTTGAGCACGCGGGTGATTATATATTCTATAACTCCCGGTATGAAACGGGTTCCAATTGGGATGAGCGGGTGCTCGATGGTGAAGATCTCCTTACATTCCGTGGATTGAAAATAAACACGTTCGTAATGGATGCGCCAACAAATACGGGGTGTTCCCAAATCCTGGATCTCTCTCATTCAATAAGAGAGTCTCTTGATATGGGATGACTTGCAGTGGGGACAGTGTTCCGGGAAAAAATCCGCATCGGAATGTTCCCGGATTTCTAACTCAATCCCATCATCAACATTTTCTTCCACGTAATTACTTGGTTTTCTCCATACTTAAATCTTTTAGTATTTAAGAGAGATGGAATAGAGAGAGGGGTGAATTCACTTGATAACACTCCCCAACGATCCAAAGTGAGAGATCGAAGAGATTCTTTCCGGAGGAAAGGGATGCTTTCCACATATTTAGTCTTTATGGTTGAAATAGCTTTAAATGGAAGCTATCATGTTTAATTCATAGTCATTAAAAGAAAATTTATATAAATAAATGATAATTATCATCTAATTATCAGCTTATCAATTTGAATATAAAATTAAATTAATAAAAATATAAGTGATATTAAATAAAGATTTTAGTTATAGGTATAGATGGGGGTAGTTTTGAACAAATTAATCCATTAATTAATAAACAATTATTACCAAATTTTGAAAAACTAATAACACATGGATATAGTGCTAAATTAGAAGTAACTATCCCTCCAATCACTATTCCTTCTTTTCCTTGTTTATTTTCTGGTCTCACACCAGATCAATTAGGCTTTAATTATTTCTCATTACGCGGGAAAGGATTATTTAATTCAACAATATGGAGAGAAAAAGCAATTTTTTCCAATCCTAAATTAAAATCTCTTGTATTAAACCTTCCGGGAACATATCCACCTTGGAAAATAAATGGAGAAATGTTCACGGGAATTTTATCTCCAGAATTATCAACTTATCCTTCAAATTTGAAAGATATTTATGATAAAGAATGGATAGTTGGAGGTTCAAATTTAAGAGAAATATTTAAAGCATTTGAAGTTAAAAAAAAGATCTTTCTCCAAAAATTAAATGAAAATTTTAATTTTTTAACTTATATAATCGGATTACCAGATCATATATCTCATTTAAATTATTTAAAGTTGGATAAAATTCTCCATTATATTGATCTAAGCTATATTAAAATCGATAAATTTTTTAAAGAAATATTAAAAACTAAAAATTACGATAATATCTTCATTATAAGCGATCATGGGCTAACAATTTATAAAAAAGTTTTTTATTTTTATTCTTGGATTAAAAAAAAAAGATTATTTCAATTTCCTCCCGACAGAGAGAGAGAGAAATGGTATAGTATTTTACTTAAATTATATGATATTTTTAGACCCATTTTAGAACCAACAAATCAATTAAAAAAATTTTATCACTATTTATTCTTATATAAAGGTAAAAAAGAAATACAAAATAAAATTAATAAATCGAAGAGCGGAATTCCCTTTAAAAAAATTAAACCAAGAGCTTCTTTAGTAATTCCCGGTGTTTTCAGATTTCAATCTTTTAAATCCAATTTAGGTGGATTATATTTAGAAAATAGATATAAATTTTTAAAAAAAAAAATAAAAGAAGAATTATTAAAAGATAAAAATGTTTTTAAAATCATATCACCTAAAAATGAATTCTTTCCCGACTTTTATATTTTATTAAAAAATAAATATTATTTCAGTGCTGATCCTTCAATATATAATACACGAAATACTAATGTTATTAGTCATTCACTGGATGGGATTTTTATTGCTTATGGAAATAATATTAAAAATGGTAAAGGAGATAAAGTATGCTATATTGATATTGCTCCTACTATTTTAAAATTATTCGGTATTGAGAAACTTAAATGGATGACCGGAAAAGCTCTCAATATATTTAATAGTTGATGCTGTTAAAAAATTCTTTTCATTAATTTAATAAAGATTTTTAATTAAATTCTTGACTTAATAAAATATTATTTTTTTAAAATTTAGTATGGATTAGTTTTGATATTCACACCGACATAATTTTACTTGTTCTAATTAGTTCTCCATCAAACTAATCGATTGTAGGTCATACATTTACGGCTACGGAGAGAGATTCAAGGCTTGCCGCTTCGTGCCCCTTGCTATCCCCATAGATTAGCTACCCGCTCTTGAAAACATCGAGTCTATTGATGACATCATCCAGCACTTGGATAGGGAGTACGAGGTTCGTCCCCCTAAAGGGGTTCACGGCGAGAGACTTGCCAAACTCGATTTCTTCGTGAACTGCTCAAACATACAAGCTTAGGTCGAAAACGATTTTAACACGCGCATCCTCGACAGCCGCCTCTCCTTGCCCCTTCTCAAGCGCATGAATAGAAAGAACCCGAGACTCCGTATACGGTATATTAAAAATCTTTTCAACTGGTTCTATACTACCAAAAACGCGATGTTTCGAGGGACGCTAAGAACCTATCTTTGTGAGGAGTTCACGCGAGAGGAGAAGATCGATTATTTTTTGGAATCTGAAGAGGAAAAACACCTCATTAAGCGGGTGATCAGTGAATATTGTATCCAAAAGATTGAGTTTAGTTTTCCTAATAAAACCATTGAGGATTTAGATATACATTATAATGATAAAATCCAGGCTGAGAGGCTTCCTTCCTATTTTTGGAAATTCAATTACATTAAAAAATTATGGTTAACATCAAATAATTTCTCTTCGTTTCTGAAATGGTTTAGGGAATTTTCCTCTCTTTTGATTTTGGACCTGGAAGGAAATCCGCTGAAAATGATGCCCGATTGGTTTACTCAAATGACTTTGCTAAAGATTTTAAACCTTTGGCACACTAATTTAGAACGCTTGCCTGAGGAGTTTGAAAACTTGAGGAATTTAGAGGTGTTGAATTTGCAAGAGAATGCGTTATCAGAGTTGCCTGAATCATTCAGAAACTTGAGAAATTTAAAGAAGTTGAATTTAGTATGTAATGCTTTATCGGAATTACCCGAATCATTTGGAAATCTTGCCAATTTGGAAAAGCTTGAACTAGATTATAATAAATTAGAAAGATTGCCCGATTCATTTCGAAACTTGAAGAAATTAAAATATTTAGTTTTATGGGACTGCCGCTTTCGGAGTTTTCCCGAACAGCTCCTTTCGCTTATGGCTCTAGAAGAATTAGTTTTAATAGATTGCAATATTGCGGAGGTTCCCGACCTCTCGTCCGCCCTGCCACATCTCAAGAGGCTCAATTTAGGAGGAACCCCCTTCTGGCGATTTCCCGAGCATCTGCTCCACCACCCTTCCTTGGAAAAGCTTTACATGTCTGATTGTGGTCTTTCTCGCGTTCCCGATTCCTTCGATGCTGGCATCAAGCTTGAAGAAATCTACTTGCGGCACAATCAATTCACGGAGTTTCCCGTAAGCTTGCTCCGCACTCCTTCGCTGGAGATGAATTATTTGGAGGACAATCCGATAGTGGACCTCCCGGACCTTATTTCAATTTCTCTTGAGATTGGTCCAGAGGGATTTAAAGGATTTTCCTTGTAGAAGGAAGGGTTAAGTGAGAAGGCAAGGCAAGTCCATGACACCTATAAAATAATACTTCATAGAAAACTTAACTTGCGTTTATTTTAAATTTTTATTTTAATTGAGTTGTTTCATTTTAATAATTAATGGCAAAAAAATTCTTTAAAAAAAATATTTTATTAGCTAAGAGAGGGAGAAAATCCAAAGAAGATAAAATAGAATTAGAAAAACTTTTGATATAAACTTGAATTTTTTCCATTGTTATAAAGAAACCTCTCATGGTAAAACGAGATAAATGGAAGCCAATTTTTTCATTTCATCCTAATTTGGATAAATAATAATGCTTGTTCTTTTTAATATCTCCACTCGTCGAAATTTATCTAAATAGGAGACAAAAATTTATATAATTAATAAACAAAACTAATATTATTAATGAATTACATAAGGAAAAGATTAAAGTTTGGATGGTGTAACTCATGTTTGAAGGTTTTTTAAACATTAAAGAAGATTATGAACATTTCTCGGTCGACCCCCATAGACCATGGCTGAAATTTTACCCCGATGACAATCCTAAATCCATTTCATGGGACCCCATTTCCATTCCGGATATCTTAAAGATTTCTAAAGAATTATTTCCAACTCACTGTGCAATTTATTACGTTCCTGAAGAGAGAAAATATACCTATTTAGAAATGTTTTTAGAGGCAAATAAAATAACGAATGCTCTTCATGAAAAACTAGGTATTTCTAAAAAAGAATCCATTGGCTTAATGACGGGAAATATTCCGGAATTTGCTTTTACCACTATTGGTATCCTTCAAACGGGGGCATCTTTGACTCCCATTAACCCATTATTGAACGTGGGTGATGTCACGCATATTATTAAAGACGCGGGCATCATTAAAACCGTGTTTGTTCATAGCAAGAATTATAGAATCATTAAAAAAGCATCCAGGGAAGTAGAAATTGAAAATATCATTTTATTAGGCACAAAAGAACCAAAAGGCGAAGGAATACCCTTGAGTACGTTTCTCGAAGATGCTGAGCCAACAGAGCCTAAAAGGGTCATGATTGACCCGATGAATGATCTTGCCACGCTACTCTATACAGGTGGAACTACGGGGCTTCCAAAAGGCGTAATGCTAACCCACGATAATATTATCTCTGACGTGTTATATACGATATATTTACAAAAACAAGTATATGAAGAAAATATGGGACGAGAAGTGACCTTGTGCGTGTTACCTCTCTGTCACACGTTTGGCTTCACGGTCCTCATCACGTCATTATTATTAGGCGTAATGATGATAATGGAAGGAGATTTTTATCCAGATGTAATCATGAGACATATCAGGGATTATAAAATCAAAAGCTTTGTAGGAGTGCCTCTAATGTTCCAATTAATCGTGAATCATCCCGATTTCGGCAAGATTGATCTATCTTCCCTCGAAGGGGCCATTTCTGGCTCTACCACTTTACCGGCAGAAGTCACAGAAAAATTTAAGAGCGTAGTTGGCGACATTCATTTTTCGCAGGGCTACGGTCTTACGGAAGCTTCTCCAATAACTCACATGCAACCTGATTGGCTTCCTGAAGTCAGGGCTGACTCGATCGGTATTCCTCTACTCGATACGGATGCAAAAATCGTGAACACCGAAACATTAGAAGAGGTAAAGCCAGGAGAAGTAGGAGAACTGCTCATTAAAGGACGTCAAGTCATGAAAGGATACTGGAAAAATCCTGAAGCAACCAAAAGAGTCATAACTGAAGATGGGTGGCTAAGGACGGGCGATCTTGCTCGAATGACGGAAGATGGATGGTTTTATATTATGGGAAGGACTAAAGAAATGATAAAATATAAAGGATATAAAGTAATGCCGAAAGAAATAGAAGAGAAATTAGAAGAACATCCCGCCATATCTTCTGCTGCAGTTGTGGGAATTGAAGATCCTAATACGGGCGAAAATATCAAGGCATTTGTTTCATTAAACGAGGATTACGTGGGCAAAATAACTGAGGGAGAAATTATTGAGTGGGCAAAAGAGAATTTGGCAGCATATAAATATCCGCGATTCGTAGAGTTTGTGCCTACCTTACCAAGAACGGCAGTAGGAAAAATAGATAAGAAAGCCTTACAAAAGCGCTAAAATCGGCCAAGATTAGGTAGCACCTTGCCTCTTTTTTCTTAATTAACAAACGAGGAAAGAGAACTCTTCAAATCAAATAATTTTTTTTACTAATGATATTTTATTTTTCATTATTGTTATCATTGGTGTAAAGAAGAAAATTAAAACACGTGATTTGAAATGGTATTTAAAACGAAAATAACTGAAATGCTTGGAATCAAGCATCCTATTATTGCCGCTCCGATGGGTCCCTTTTATACCACGGAGTTAACCATCGCCGTTTCTGAGGCGGGAGGCTTGGGCGTTTTAAGCCATACAGCCTTGATTAGCGATTTAATGGCTGGTAAAAATCCCGTGGAAATCATGAAAAAAAACATGCTACACGTTATTGAACATACAGACAAGCCATTTGGATTTAACATAAGGACATCCCGCAGGGAAATATACGCCAAGGCTCTCACGACGGAAATTCCCAAATTCATCATGAACAACCCAAAACTACGGGAACAATGCATATATGCCGTCACGAGTGCGGGATCCTCTAAAACCTTACCACAATCGAAGAGCTTTCATAAATTGAGGGAAAATGGATCACAAATCAAGCATTTTCATGTGGCACCTGCCTTATGGTTAGCAGACAAGTGCGTGGCGGCAAATGTCGACGGATTGGTCATTACGGGCACGGAGGGTGGGGGTCATCAGAGCTATGAAAAAGTAAGCACGTTAGTACTATTACAACAAGTCCTGGAGAAATATCCAGACATGCCTGTCATAGCTTGTGGTGGTTTTGCGAGTGGAAGAGGCTTGGCATCAGCATTGGCCATGGGAGCGGGCGCAATTGCTATGGGCTCACGTTTCATTGCTTCTAAAGAAAGTGAATTTCACGAAACTTATAAAAATGTCGTGCCTCAAGCAAAGGCGCAAGATACGGTATTGGTAACGGGAGCGTTAGGCCCTATTAGGTTATGGAAAAATGAATACTCCTTACACCACGATTTAGTTTCAGATAAAGAGGAAAAAATGGCTCAAGAAGCTCAAATGACCGAACAAGATGTGATTGAAGAAGGAAAGAAATATGAGTTGGCATACAAAGGAAACATAAAAGATGGAGCAGTTCTCCTTGGCCAATCCATCGGAATCATCAATAGCATTGAATCTGTCAAGACCATCATTAACAGAATAGTTGCCGATGCTGAAAAATATTTAAAAAATGCTTATGGTTTATTAGAATGAATTAATATTCTTGTTTAAGGAATGTATCTTTATTTATTTTTAGTTTTTTTTCTTTTATTACCTTCCCTTATTTTGTGCTTTTTTTATCAAAAAGAGCTTTAATCCTCCTTTCTACTTTTTTATATTGAATTTAAAAGGAGGGAGGAAAAAACATGATATTTAGGGCAAGATAAAATCCAAAGATAATCATAAAAAGCCCACATATAATCAAAATGTACTTGTAAAGCTTTTGATTCAAGGAACGCCCTCCCAAAGAAACGAATATGGATAGGGGAATGTACCATGCAAAATCTCCTGTCTCATGGCCAATAAAAAATATGAAAATACCTAAGGGTTCTTGGAAAGTAACATTTAGATTGATCATGAGGCTTAATCCGATAACTATCCACCAGAACGTCCAAAATGGGTTGCTGAGACTCACTAAAATACCTCCCAAAAAGCTATTTCCTTTAAATCCCTTATAGTTTTGTGTTTCAATCGATTCCATGTTAAGCTCAATCGGATTTTTCAGGGTATCTCTGATGACCAAGATGCCAAATATTACCAAGAAAATTCCACCAATTACTCCAATGAGCATGAGCACGAGGAGGTTTTGGAAAAACAAATAAAGTCCGGCGAGTAATAACAAGATGAATAAAAATTCTAAAGTAGCGTGACCAAGGATTATAAAAACACCTGCTAAGTATCCCCTTTTCTCCTTAAGAGACTTGTAGATGGTGAATGTCAGGAGAGGCCCGGGACTTAAAGCGCCCGTGAGGGCAACTAAAAAGGAGAAAAGAAAGATTTCAAGCATGAATTTATTCATTCTCGTATTTGTCCATTGCCATAGATTATGAATTTAGTGGAAGTCAATTGATTCATACCCATGGGACCCCTAGCATGGAGTTTTTGAGTAGAGATGCCGATTTCTGCACCCATGCCAAACACCCCGCCATCGGTAAGTCGAGTGGCTGCATTTACATAGACGGCAGCAGCATCGACTTCATAGAGAAA
Source organism: Promethearchaeota archaeon (assembly GCA_029838195.1). Classification (GTDB taxonomy): domain Archaea; phylum Asgardarchaeota; class Lokiarchaeia; order Sigyniarchaeales; family SOKP01; genus JALGVJ01. The sequence goes on along the minus strand of JALGVJ010000027.1, from coordinate 41,640 downwards.
GCGCCTTGCGTCGTTATAATTACTCGTTAAAATGGATTCGGTGTGCTTTGAATCATATTTAGTAATGAGTTGAATGGCTTCATCGATATCTTTAACCACTTTCACGCATATTTTTAAGCTGAGATATTCCGCACTGAGATCTTCTTCCGTGGCAGGAATTACGTCAGGCACGATTTCTCTTGTTTTTTCACAACCTCGCACCTCCACGCCGTGCTTTCGTAGTGAATTAATGATGAAAGGGAGAAATTCTTGCTTGATTTTCTCATGGACGAGGAGTTTATCGAGAGCATTGCATACAGCAGGATAGGAACATTTTGAATTAATGATGATTTTTTCAGCCATTTCAAAATCAGCATCATAATTCACGAACAAGCTGACAATGCCGATCCCCGTTTCAATGGTGGGAACTAAGGAATTTTGAACCACTCTTTGTATTAAATCACTACCGCCGCGGGGGATGATTACATCAATGTAGTCTTTTAATTTAAGCATTTCCCCCACGTATTCTCGATCGGTATCCCGCACGATTTGGATGCAATTTTTAGGCAGCCCTTCCGCCACCGCGGCTTCATGAAGGATATCTGCGATGGCAATATTTGAATTAATGGCTTCGCTTCCGCCACGCAAGATGATGGCATTACCCGCTTTAATGCATAATCCCGTCGCATCCGCCGTGACATTTGGTCTCGATTCATAAATGATTCCCACGACGCCTAACGGCACGCGAATTAACCCAACATCCATTCCATTTGGTCTTCGCCGCATGGATATGATTTCATTAATCGGGTCGGGGAATCGAGCAATTTCACGCAAGCCATTCGCAATGTTTTCGATTTTTTCTTTTGTCAAGACTAAGCGATCTATTTTTGCTTGTTCTAAATTAGCTTTTCTTGCATTATCTAAATCAATTTGATTAGCTTGAAGAATTTTAGATTGGTATTTAATTAAATCATCCGCCATTTTAAGAAGTGCATTATTTTTTGCAAGCGTGCTTGCATTTTTTAAGATGAATGCGGCATCTCGGGCTTGTTTCCCCATTTGTTCCATTTTCTCTTTTATCACGGAGCTCATGTTTTATAACCTCATTTTTCTAATTTTTATTTGAAGAATTATTTCATTTTTGAGGCACGAAATATGTGCCAATTTCTTCTCCTTGAAGAATTCTTTTTAATACAGAACTATTTTCAAAAGAAGTGATGATAGCCGGAATCCCTATATTCATTAATTTTTTAATGGCATTGACTTTTGATAGCATGCCACCAAACGTGATTCCTCCATCAATATCTTCCACCAATTTTAGTAATTTATCATCGATTGCTTCCACTGTTTCAATCACGTGATAATTCGGGTGTAATTTAGGATTTTTATCGCATAAACCCGGCACATCTGTTAAGATGATTAATAAATCAACGTATAATAACACGGCTACCAACGCTGAAAGTTTATCATTATCTCCATAGCTTAATTCTTCAATCGCAACGGAATCATTTTCATTTATAATGGGTACGATTCCTTTTGAGAGCAACACGTCCAAGGTATTTCTTACATTAGACCTTCTAACAGAATTTTTCATGTCATCAGCAGAAAGGAGAATTTGTCCCACTTCTATTCCATGCTTGTTGAATTCTTCTTGATACAAGCTCATTAGATGAATCTGACCGACCGCAGAGAGAGCTTGTAATATTTTATGCGATTCAGGGCGTTTATCTAATCCTAATTTAGCTAATCCACAACCTATCGCACCACTACTGACAATGATTACAGAAATGCCTTTATTAATGAGTTCAGCAATTTCTTCAACAAGCGCATGAATTTTATCATGATAAATTTTCGCTACCCCATCAGTAATCATTTGCGTGCTGACTTTAATGACAATCTTATTAATTTCTGAAGGAAATAATCTCATGTTCAGTGCTTATAAGCGAGTATGGAATTGATTAATGGAAACAATATTTTATTGAATATAGTTTTTATGATTAAAGAAAAATAAATCATGACCCTTTATTCTCTGATATGAATTCAAGTGTTTAATAAAAGAGAAAGGGGAAGAATTTTGTTAAGATATAAAAAACGAGGAACAATACGATGATGATGGGGATCATTACTATGAGAAATAGATACGCTCCTTTAATAGTTTGCCAATTCCACCATTTTAATCCATCTTTTATATCCTTTCGGGTTTTATTTTCCCATTTCTCGATATCCCATTGAATTCGCCTTCTCGTTTCCTCCCATTGTTCTCTATTTTTCAGTTGTGATTCTTTTACTTTTTTATCCCATTCATTTATTTTTTTTTGCCAGTCTTCTTGTATCTTTTTAAAAAATTTTCCGGCATGCTCTTTACTTTTCTCCCAATTTTCTTGATTTTTTTTTAATTGTTCTTCTAATGATTGTTGGAATTTCTGAAATCCTTCATTAATATTGGTGAGAAAATCGTTCCATCCTTTTAATGGTGATTTTTCTTCCTTTTTTGAAGGTCCTGATTCATTCATTTTAAAACTGATGCATCTATTTTTTGGATGTAATTTTAATGATGTTTCATGGTTCTTATAGTTTTTGATACTTATATATTTATTCCATCTCTCATTTAACATGATGATTATCATGGAGTTTACAGAAATTAAGAAGACACCTCTTTTCGATGCATTTTCAGAATTGGGAAAACGGATCTTTTTACCAGAAGGAATATTTTATTGGTCTGGTAGGGCTAAAAAAGAAGCAGAATTAATTGGCACGATCGGCTCCGCTCATGCCCGCGAAAGTGATTTTATCAACGGTGGATCAGAGGAATGGCTTCCTTGCTATCTATCAGAAATTCGAAACTACATTAACAATTTACACGTGAAAGAAATCACGCCTTATGCATCGATCGCCGGATTAGCAGACATTAGAACTCAGTGGAAAAAATGGATGATTAAAAAATCGCTTCTTGATGAACATTCTAATTTCAGAGAGATTCACCATTTAGAAAAGTTCACGACATTACCCGTTATTACTGCGGGTCTGACCAATGGAATTTATCTGGCGAGTGCCCTGTTTTTAAATCCCGGCGAATTCATTATATCTCCGAACAAGCGATGGGGAAATTATGATAATATCATCTCTCGATTTATAGGGGCTAAGATAAAATCATTTGAGTTCTTTAAAGATGATCAAATTAACTTAGAAGGATTAAAAGATGCAATCAGACAAGTAGCAGAAGTCCAGAAAAAAATAGTTCTCATTTTAAACTTTCCCAATAATCCTACGGGTTATGTTCCTTCCAAGCAAGAAGCACGGGATATTGTAAATGCTCTGAACGATCTTCAGCAACGACTTAACCTGCCAATGATTGTCATGGTTGACGATGCTTATGAACCGTACATCTATAGAGAGGACGTGCTTCAGAAATCTCTTTTTTATGATCTCCATGAACTCAAGACTGATGTTATTCCCATAAAAATTGATGGCATTTCTAAAGAATTATTGTTATATGGAGGAAGAATCGGTTTTCTTACCGTTGGACTAAAAGAATCTTGGATTTCTGACGATGAGCAATTAGAATTGCTAAAAAATGAAATTAATAACAAATTAGAGGGCATGATTCGGAGCACCATTTCGAACAGCAATCATTTCTATCAAGCCGTAGTAAGAAAAATCTTTGAATCTAAAGGGATGGATGAAATCATTGCCATGAGAACACCCGTGAAAGATCTATTGGAACAGAGATATCACAAGATTAATCAAGAAATAAATCAAATACAAGATGACAAGATCTCTTTAGATCCTAATTCTGGAGGGTTTTTCCTTTTCATGAATTTAAAACCAGACGTCATTAAAGCCACGGACTTCGCGGATCACCTCTTAAAAAAATATAAAGTTGGAGTCATTCCTATTGAAAAACCTAATGATAATATTAACGGCATTCGAATCGCCTATTGCTCCATAGATATAGAAAAAATCCCGGAATTCGTGAGCAGAATCCGTTCAGCCCTAAAGGATTATTAAATAACACGCTCGTTCGTTTTTTTTTTTAATTTAATCTCATTTTCATTTATTTAATCGAAATCTCAACATATATATATTTAAATTTTCTATCTTTGTTTGATCAACCAATTTTTTGAAAAATAGGTATCAATATTTTAATAGAGAGATTCTTATAATATAATTAAAAAATTTTTAAATAACGTGAGGTAAGGGATATAAAATGCAATTATACATGATTGACCAAGGAGAACTAAAGGAGATTAATAAACCCATCTTTAGTACTGGCGACGTGTACTTGCTTGACGACCAAAACACGATTTACGTGTGGATCGGAAGCAAATGTAGCGTGGATGAAAAAACCACGGGCGCCTCCGAAGCTCGAAGATTGGACCAAGAAAGGGGGGGTGCTGCGAAAGTAATTACCATTGACCAAGGACAAGAAACTCCAGAATTCATGAAATTAATATCTTCCATGGGAGCCATGAAAATTGTTGAAAAAAATCTTGCTAAAACCATGCTCCAGGATGTCTCCACCGGAGATTTTGCGGGATTTTCTGAGTGGAAAAATGTATTATATAGAGTAAGTGCGGAAGAATTTGAAGATATTAATGCCATGAAAATGATACAAGTCCCCTTTTCAAAAGATTCCCTTGATAGTGAAGATTGTTTTGTATTAGATTTAGGAACAAAAATTTATATCTGGCATGGAAATGCATCTAATGTAAAAGAGAGAGTAAAAGCGGGGCAATGGGCACGATTATTAGATGCAGAACGAGCTGGTGCTCAAAATGAAGTCATTTTTGAAGAGGGAAATGATGCCGAATTTCTTGCTGCTCTTGAGCGGGGAGAGGATTATAAAGAGTCTGATGCGGTACAATTAAGAGCAGAATCAGAAATAGAACCATCTACCGTGGAAGAAGAAATTCATCCGGAAACCAAAGCAGAAATAAAGGAAGTTGTAGAAGAAGAGCCCGCAAAAGTCGAGGAATCCATTCCCTCCGAATCGACTCTAACGGAACCAGAAGTAAAAGAAGAGAAGGCTCCAGCTCCTGCACCAGCTCCTGCACCAGCACAAATTAAAACCAGACCCTCCTCTGGGGCAGCTCCTGGCATTCCTGGAAGATTAGATGAATCTGTACTGACTATTGAAAAACCGACTGGTAGAAGGCGTTGCCCTAAATGCGGATTAGATGATAAGAACATGATCTACGAATCCATCGATAAAAGTAACATTCTTCTTGATTATCCACGGGTATATGGAAAAAAATATAAATGTGGGCGTTGTGGAGTAGAATGGCGTGAGGTTTAGCATTAATCTACTCCGTCAATTATGGGTTAAGGTAAGAAATCTCAAAGCTTTTTATTTTATCTTTTCTATTTTTTAAATTTTTTTAATTTGAGGTAAATAATAAACCCAATTATCAACTGGAACGAAGTTAATGCGTAAATTATTCGTACATTAGAAATTTATTTAAAAATATGAAATGGTGAATTTTTTTTATTTAATTATTATATTTGAGGTTTATTTAATTCTCTTCTTAATAGTTTAACTTTCTTTTTTAATTCTATTAATTCACCATCTTTTTCTTCCAGCATGCGTTCTTGTTTTAAATTTAAATCTTTTAATCCTTGTAGGTCTGATAAAATTTTATTTTCAATTAATTCCGCTTCTTTTAATTTAATTTTTAATTCTTCCTTATCTCGATTTAATTCTTCTATTTTTCTATCTTTTTGTTGGAGTTGACCGGTTAATTCTTTAATTTTTATCTCTTGCTTTATGACTTTTTCTTGTAATTCTTCTAATTTATGCTCCCATTTTTCAATAGATTCGGTTAGAGAGAAATTTTTTTCTTTCAATTTTTCTATTTTTACAACAAGTTCTTGAATTCTCTCCTCTTTTTTTTCTACATCTTTTTGGAGTAACGAAAATGTTTCGATTTTTTGTTTCAATTCACTTACATATTGTCTGGTCTTTTCCAAGGAGGTTTCTAGATTAAATATTTCTTTTTCTTTTTCAGTGATAACCTCATCTTTTTTTTCTAATAAAATGGTCATGTTATCAAATTTAGATTTGTCAACCGTATTGGTTTTCAAGTATTCAATTTGCTGGTTTAGTTCTTTAATTTTTTGAATTTGATCATTTATGATTTTTTTATATTTATCTTCCGTTTCTTTTTGATACATTTGGACTTGTTGATTTTGTTCCCTTGCTAATCGAATATCTTCAAGTTCAAGGGCTTGTTTTTCCACGATAGCTTTTAATTTTTCACATTCTTCATTTTTAAGTTTAATCTCATTTTTTAATTCTTCGAGTTCTCTCTCGTGAGTGGGTTTTGTATCAATGATTTTTGTTAGAGAGTTTATTTTTTCATTTAAAGAATGAATCAAATTATCTTTTTCTTCAAGTATTTTATCTTGTTGTTCTTTTTCTTTTAGTATTGCGGTTAATTTTTCTATTTTTTGTTCTTTTTTCCTTAAAAATTCGTTTAAATCTTCAATTTCTTTTTCTTTTTCCGAAAGCGTTTTAGTTAATTCCGTCATGCGTATTGCATTATCTTTTAATTCTTTAATGTTCTGATTTTTCTCATTCAGTTCATTTTTATAATTGTCCATCGATAAGAGGAGGTTTTCAACGGTAACTTCATATTCATTTATCTTTTTTTTATATTCTTCATTTTCTTTCTTGGCACTTTCCCATTCTTTTATGAGATCAAATTTTTCCTCCTCCAAGTCTTTACATTCTTTTTCTAACTCTGTTATTTTTTCCGTTAAGAATTTTATTTTTTCTTCATTGGTTAATTCTGCTTCACGACTCTCACTAGACTCTTCTATATCTTCTTCCCATCCCAAAGTAGAGAGTGCTTCCATAATGGATTTATCATCTTTTTCTTGGGAATCCTTGTTCTTTTCTTTTACCATGATGAAATTCAATTTTTTATTTTATTAATTTATTTTTGCTAATTATCTTTAAGATCAAATTAATTGCTTAAAAATTTAACAAGCCTCTTCGGGGGCCATTTGTAATTTTATTTTGCGTTTTAACTCCTTCTTTTTCATTTCTTTATTTTTTTTATAAATTTCTTTGCTTCTTTCATACTGTTTTTTCTTATAACTTAATCTGACTTTTAGTTGTAGTGCTTTTATAGGTTCTCTTTTTTTCTTTGCCTTTTTATACTTGCTTTTAAGTTTTTTATATTCTTTTTTAGCATGTTTATAATCTTTTTTAGATTGTTTATAAAAATGATATTTTTCCATAATTTTTTTTCTCATGTCCTCAGAAATATTTGATATTCCCATGGCATCCAAGTATCCCTTAAAACTTTCAAAAGAAACAAAATGAATCGCAATGAGACCTAATTTTCTTGCCGGCACTAAATTGACCAATTTATCGTCAATAAAGATGCATTCTTCAGGATTAGCATTTAATTTTTTAAGAACATATTTAAATTTCTCGATTTCCGGTTTTCGCATGCCTAATTCATGAGAAAGGAAGACATAGTCAAATAATTTGAAAAATCCCTTAAGTTCATTACTTTTTGCATGAATATCATAAGTATTCGATAATAAGCTTACCGTATATCCCGAATCATGTAATCGCATTACAATTTCTTCCATTTCCGGATAAAGTTCCGTAGATTGATGATACAAATTAAACCAGAGGTCTAGATAGTAATCACCTATAGTTTCTTTAGGGGGAAAACATTTCTCTCCCTTTTCTGAAGGGGGACTATATTTTTCAAAAATCTTTTCTAAAAATTCCCGGCTCGAGATTCTGCCCGAACTCATCATTCTCCGCAATTTTGAAACGTAAGGATCTTTTTTCGAAATATTAGTGCCAAGATCCGAGTTGATAATTTCAAATAGAGTAGAAATTATATTAGGAGATTCGATCATGACTCCCGCAAAATCAAAAATAAAATGATTTACCTTGTACAATTTAATTTCTTGAGTTTTTTGGAGCTTTTTCTTGTAATGTTCGGGATTTTCTTTAAATTTTTTCTCGAAATCCATGATCTCACTTCCACCTCCTGTGATCTTTTTTATACGTAATCATTTCGCCTATAAAAACTTGAATTATTTCCATGAGAAGGAGTTTATTTCACCCCTACTAAAAACTATATTTATTATTTTATTTAATTAAAGAAGATTACTAATTTTTATTTTTTTCAATAAACACATAGGTTCTATCGAAAAAAAACTTGGTGGTATAGCCAATAGCTAAGGCAACTCCCATACTTAATTCTAAGGGCGTGTGTAAAAAATTGGTCATTAGGAACTGGATGCCAATATTTTCTGCCGTAGTAATAAGCGCAAAGAAGAAGTATTTCATGAATTCTCTTGAAATTTGCCTTAAATTTTTTTCTATTCTCCTGAAAACCACGAATTTATCGAGCATGAACTTCACGATATAGGTTATCCCAACCGCTAAAATAGAACCAAATAATTCTGGATAATTATATGGGTCCATTCTGCAATAAATAGAAGTAAGAAATGGAAAAGTATCTCTATTTTGACAAGCAAATGGATAAAGGAAAAGTTGATTTGATTTTTGAATTAAATAATTTAAAAGGATCATCAAAATAGCAAAAAGGAAATATAAAATGAATTGGTTCCTAATATTTTCTTTTTCCATCAAATCTCCTTAATAATGTTTTAGTTTGGCGCCACAATGATAACAATATTGGGCATCTATTCCTTCCTTGATAATTCCACCACATACGGGACATCGCTTTACTTGAATGGATGGCGCTTGATACAGATCTTGTTCCTCAGTAATCCAGATTTTAGGTTTAGGACGCCAAGTAAAGGGTAAAAAACAAAATAAGGGTAGAAAGAAAAATGAAAATAATACGCCACATGTTAAAGAAATGATAAGTGAAATGAGGAAAATCACAAGAAAAATTAAATTTATTAAAATGACCTTGTTTCGCTTCATTTTTCATTATAAAATGATTTTTTTGATTAAATCATTCATTTTTCAAGTTTTTCTTTCCAATTCGCAGGAGTACGTGATGTTTCCTTTTCTAGATCATTTTCTTTAGAGATATTTATTTTACTTTTCCAAGACAATGCTTCTTGTTGCGCTTGTTGAATTGGGGTTGAAATTGAACTTGAGTGAGACACGATGTTTTCAGAAGGATTGAATTCCTGCGTCATCGTGCCCATTATTCCATTGAGTAATGATTTTGTTTTGTCTTCTTTTCCTGTTATTTTTCGATATAATCTATTCAATCCATATGAAATTAAAGAAAAGCATAATGAGGCTATAAAATAGGTCAAAAACCAATAAGAATACTGCCCATATATTATCCCAATTACCGTAAAAATTCCAAAGAAGATGATGCATCGAATGGTTAAGGGAAGGATTTGTTTTTTTAACATGGTTGCCATTAATTCTTTCATTTCTAATTGAAGCTCCAGCATCATTCGCCTATCTTGTAAGACTTGAGCTGTTTTCATTCTTTCTTGCAAGTTGAGGGATTTTTCTCTCAATTCGGCAGTAGTTTCCCGCTTTAAACCTAAAATTTTATTTAAAACGTGACCTAAAATAACCATTCCAAGTGCGATTAGCACGATTTGAGATATAATTTCCATATCAGCCATTATTTTCCAACGATTTTTAAAATTAACTATTTTAATAAAATTTTTTTCTTTATTTCATTACGAATTTAAGGAAAAAAACTCAACATGATTTTAATAATTTTTAATTTCTTTCATTACCGAAAAGTGGGAAAAATTTTTAAAGCTGTCCCATGAGAGCTGCCTTAAGGTATTTAGCATAAAGAGTTTTCCATTTTGCAGACATGGAAGAAACGATAGCACAGCCCAAGCGGCATCCATCACAGAAATTAAAGGTATCATGGCTTTCAATTATGTGTATAACTTCCTCGATATTGAAAATTTTAGAAAGAGGATATTTAAACAAGTTTAAACTAAGAAGGGGATGGATCTTACAAGGAAAATTTACAAAACCATCAAAACGAATGAATAAATGAGTTTCTGCCACGTGACATCTCAGATAAGGTTGATAATGTCCTAATTTACCCCCAAATCCTCCTCGCTCAATCACTTCTATGCTATACGGATCCGTTATTACATTTTTGTATTTTTGCCGTAATGTTTTCAAGGTTTTTGCCCATTCAGAAAGATTAGGAATGAACTCATGGATATTTTTTACTTGATAACACTCATCGGGATAATCTCGAATGATATTTTCGCACGGGTAAAGTTCAATGGAACACTCTAAATCTTGAGCTAGCAAGCAGAGTTTCTCTAATTGGTCTAAATTGTCTTTCATCACCACAGTACTTATGATGGGATAAATTGAATTCTTCCTTGCTAATTTTATCGTTTCTATTACTTTATCAAACAAGCATAACCCTCTAATTTTATCATGTTGGGCTGCCGTTGGATAATCTAAGGATAATAAAATGTAATCCAATCCATGAAAATCCCCATTTTTCAAAAGTTTGGGCATTAGAAACCCATTTGTTGCAATTCCGGTGATTAAATCATGTTTTTTTCCGGCATGATATACCAACTTTTTAAGATCCGCTCTTAACGTGGGTTCTCCTCCTGTAAATGATAAAGTATTAATTCCAAACTCGGCGATTTGGTCAATAATTTGTTTAATCTGGCTCGTAGTCATTTCATTTTGAATATAAGCTCTTGGAAGCGAATGAATGGAACAAAAAGGACATTTTCCATTACATCGCAAGGTGACTTCAATTTGGGCAGAATAAGGAATAACCCGTTCCGTAAAAGTATTAAGCAGAAAATTTTTAAAATATCTCAGCCAATTAGTAATTCTTATTTTCATTAGAACAATATCCCGAACTCCGGCTATACGTTTCTTTTTCTTAAAGTATTGATTACTAATACAATTATAACGGATAATCTTTTTTAAAATAAATCTTTTTATGTCTCATGAAAAATGAGATAAGAGAAGCTTTTTTAAAACGAAGAGAGAGAAATCTATCGAAAAATTATAAAACTCCTTTAAGACAAATTCTCAGTTATTTATGGGAATATAAAAAGCACTTCATTCTCATTTTAATTCTAGGCATAATCCAATCCTTTTTATTCTTGACTGTCCCTTTATTTTTGGGACCCGCTCTTGACATGTTAGTGAATCCAGATATTCCCCTGGAAGATGTCATCCCAATTTTTGTATTAATGATCCTTGTCCAAGGAATTGTAGCCATTCTTTTTGGTTTGAGAATTTATATTAATCGCTGGGTGGGAGCTAAAGTTATATACAATTTAAGAAATGACATTTTTGCTACCATTCAAATAATGAGTTTTGGATGGCTCGATAAAAATAAAAGCGGGGAGTTAATAGCGCGTACTACTACGGATGTTAATAATTTAAAAGAATTCTTGGGAAATAATCTTCAATTTTTTGTTCGACAAATAGCCACTCTTCTTTTTAGCTTCATGTTCTTGTTTTTGATTAATGTTAAATTAGCCTTGTTCGTCCTTGCTTCCTCTCCTTTCTTGTTTTACGTCTTATTGTTATTTAGAAAAAAATTAAGACCCGTTTTTAAGAAATCAAGAATATCTTATGCGGATCTCACCCATAAAATTCAAGAAAATGTCATGGGGATTAGTGTAATAAAAAGTTTTGCAACCGAAGACCATGAATTCTCTCAATTTAAGATAAAAAATGATAAATATTTTGATGACTCCGTAGGAATCATTAAACTTCAAGCGACATTTGACCCTATTATTTATCTCATAGATAATGTCGCCTTTCTCGTCGTTATTTTATTAGGAGGCATGTTTGTCCTTCAAGGAGAAATGACCTTTGGAGAAATCTTCGCTTTTGTAATGATTTTAAATTTTTCCGTTGAACCTCTCTATTTTATCTCTCGTTTTCTTGGAAACATGCCACAAATAAGTGAAACGTCAAAAAGAATAACCTACATCTTAAACTCCGAAATAATTGTTAAAGAGAAAGAGGACGCAATCGAATTACCTCGGATTAAGGGAGAGGTGGAATTTAGGAATGTATATTTTTCTTTCGATTCAAATCATGCGGATGGTGGGCATTTTGTTTTAAAAAATATTAATTTTAAAGTAAATCCGGGAGAAAACATTGCTATTTTAGGTCCTACAGGTTCAGGAAAATCAGCATTAGTCAAATTAATTCCAAGATTCTATGATGCTACGAAAGGAGAACTGTTAATCGATGGAATTAACGTGAAAGAGGTTTCGCTACAATCTCTTAGAAAACAAATTGGATACGTGTCGCAAGAACGATTGCTGTTTTCCCGCACTATACGAGAAAATATTGGATTTGGAGTTAAAAATATTCCTTTCGAGGATATTAAAAAAGCAGCCATCGCCGCCGATATTAATACTTTCATAGAAAATGAATTACCCGAGAAATATGATACGAAGGTAAGTGAACGAGGAGCTTCCTTATCAGGAGGTCAAAAACAAAGAATAGCTATTGCAAGGGCTCTAGCCATTAAGCCAAGAATCTTAATTTTAGACGATGCTACTTCTTCCGTGGATGTGGATACAGAATTCAACATTCAAAAGCATTTCAAGGAAGTTTTTAAAGATTGCACGACATTTCTCATAACGCAGAGGCTCTCCAGCGTGAGAAATGCAGATAGAATCTTAGTGCTGGAAAACGGCGAGATTTCCGAATTTGGCACGCATGAAGAATTACTTAACAAAAATGATGGAATTTATAAAAAATTATATTCAACTCTTAAAATAGAGGAAAGAGCATGAGTTCAGCTATGTACGTTCAAGATCAAGAAGATCTTGAGGAAACCATGAAGGATATGTCCGTTTTAAAAGTATTAAGACGCTTATTTCAATATATCGGATTAGGCAATAAGCGATTAATGATTCCCCTTAGCATTATCATGCTCTTGAACGTACTGTTTTCCTGGTTCACACCTCTCATTTTCAGGGCGTTTATCGATGAAGGATTAGGGGGGGGACAATCAAGTGAAGGAAATATTGATATCGTAGTTTATTTAGGATTTTTATTTTTTTTCATGACCATCGCAGGTGTCATAACACGTATTGCTCAAGGATATATTGTTCAAAAGATTGCCATCATTACCATGTATAATTTAAGAGAACGCATGTTCACTAAATTTCTCGAATTAGGATTGGATTATCACCATCGCAAGGATAAAACGGCCGGAAAAAAGATTAATTATTTAACCGGAGACATCGAAACTATTAACGAGTTGATCCAATCCGGAATGCTCGTAGCAGTAAGTAATTTTTTTCTGATTTTTGGAGCCGTTTTTTTCATGTTAATCTTGAGCCCCTTGCTAACGTTAATCGTCTTTTCAATTATCCCCGTTTTTTTATTAATTGGAGGCACCTTATTTAGAAAAGCAAGAAGGTATTTTAATGAACTTCGGGAAAAAGTTTCAAATGTAACCAGTATTTTGGATGAATCCATCATGGGGATGCGAATCATTCAAGCTTTTTCCGTAGAAGATGAGAATTATCAACGATTTAATGAGGCAACGGAATGGGAGCGAAAAGCAACCATGAAAGCCGCCAAGCTCATGGCGTTCATTCCGGGCACCATGATCTTAGTAATTACGAGTGGATTCGCTGCCTTGTTCTTAACTGCGGGGATATTAATCCGACAAGGGTTATCTACTGAGGGTACGCTTGTTGCCTTCATGTTTTATATTTTCATGTTCTATGAGCCCTTATTCTCTTTGATCGCTTTCGTGACCCTTTTACAAAATTCCCTAGCCGCCGGGGCGAGAATTATTCGGCTGTTAGATGAAGAAATAGCCATTAAAGACAAACCCGACGCTATTGAATTGAATCACGTAGAAGGAAAAATCGAATATCAAAACGTCAATTTTTCATATGAAAAAGGAGTACCTGTTCTAAAAAATATAAACGTATCTATAGCACCTAAGGAGAGATTAGCTCTCGTAGGCTACACGGGAGCCGGAAAAAGCACGTTCATTAAACTTTTAACGAGATTTTATGACGTAGAGCCCGGAGGAAGAATTTTAATTGATGGGCATGATATACGTGATATCAAGAAAAAGAGCTTAAGAAAGTTGATGGGTATTGTCTTGCAGGAAAATTTTCTGTTCTCGGGGACGGTCATGGAGAACATTAAATACGGAATGTTAGATGCTTCAGATGAGGATGTGTACGAGGTGGCTAAAAAAATAAAAATACACGACATGATCATGAGCCTTGAAAATGGATATAATACCGTAGTGGGAGAGAGAGGAACACGCTTATCAGAAGGACAACGTCAATTGATTTCATTTGCCCGCGCTCTAATTGCTAATCCTCCCATTCTGATATTAGATGAAGCTACCAGTTCTATTGATCCTTTTAGTGAGCTATTAATACAACAAGCGCTTGAAACTTTATTGAAGGGAAGAACGAGCATTACCATTGCTCATAGATTATCCACGGTCATCAATTCGGATAGAATTTTAGTATTAGATAAAGGTCAAATTATTGAACAAGGCTCTCACGAGGAACTGGTTAAGAAGGAAGATGGTTTTTATAAGCACTTATATGAGATGCAATTTAAAGATCCTTACAAGACAGAAAACATGGATGATAATGAGGAAATTGAGCTGGTGGACGTGACAAGAGAGAGCTATGATAAAGATAGACGCCCCCGATTCTTTTAATAATTTAAAAAGAAACCTAAAGGGCATAAAAATATCTTATCAACTTAACCCATGGCAATAGGGCAAGTGAGGGTTGTATCCACTTAAATTTAAAAAAAGAAATGAGAAAACTAATTCAGCTCGTCCTTAGTTAAAAAACTCGCATGATTGACATTAGTAAAGATTAGAACTCAAACCCACAATTGCGACAGATGTGCTTTTTAGCGTAGATTTTCATGCCTCCCATTTGATGTATTACTTGCGATTTATCTTCTACTTCCTTAAATGAGGTTCCTCCACATTGCGGGCACACTCGTCGTCCTTCTACGGGTGGTTTTTCTTTTAAGCGTTCTTCCTCTTCTTGTTCATGCACGATCTCCGATGGTTTTTTCCCACTTTGTTCGATAATAGTGGTCGAACCTGCTTTGAAAGAAGGAGTAGTGGTTGCCGCTCCTAATTCTAATAATTTATCCAATTTCCCGTTAATCGTTTCCAACAATTTAATGACTTTCTCTTCCATTAGTAGCATTAATTTATTTTCATTTTCTGACATGCCATCCTCCCATGTCTTTTATTTTAATATTAATAAATTCAAGTTAAGTAATTTATTGATCGTAGATGAGTCTTAAAAATTTTTGGAAAAACGTAAAAAGAAGATTTTAATTTTTGAAGATTTATCATCAACTCATGAGAATCTCATGAAGTATGAGAAGAAATGATAAAGGGTAATTGTTATTTTTGTTTAACGGGGGTCAGGATATTAAAAAATTCTTTTTTAATTTTCACGCCTCCTTGAAACTTCACCATGATTTTATTTCCGAGAAGATTTTTAGCATGAAGAGCGTTAGAGCCATGATCCATGGCAATAAATGAAATGACATCTCCATTTTTTAGGGATGAATCTAATTTTGAAGCATCTATTACTTTTAAGTACATTCCGGCTTTGAGCTCCTCTAAGGCATTCACTCGCATGCGAGAAAAGGAAAACGAGCCGGTATAATGTTCGATGATGTATTCTTGTAATTGCTGAATGGGTTTTTTTTCAATTTTCAAGATTTCTCCCTTTAATCCTCTCTTGGCAATGAGTAAAGCTGCGATGGCATGATCTACGAAATCCTTGCTCTTTACTTCACTAATTAGGTGTCCTCCTTGGAGGTGATACATGGCCTCTTTGGTTGTTTTATATTCATCCACCAAATAAATCTGAGGAGGTTTAAAGGAAAGTGAGAAATGATTTGATCCAAGAGGTTTTTCTTTCATGGGAGGCTTTGCTTCTTTTTCATTAATTGAATTAATGTTTGGTTTTTCTTGAGAAAGATTAAAATAGTCCTTGAAAAAATCCATTAGGAATTGAGAACCCGGGCCATTTCCAATGAAAATTTTGGTAATGAAATCTTTTTGAGCATCTAAAAAGATATCGAGTTCTTTCTTTAACTTTATTTTTGCGGCTTTCTGCGTTTTGATATTAGTAATTTCATGTTTAAAATTTATCTTCCAAAGAGAAGGTAGCTCATTTTTTTCAATTAAAGAAAATCCCAAATGACGTGTTCCTGGATCCACGGATAAGATCATGTCATTTTGATCAAATTTAAATAATCGAAGCTCTGCCTTTCCTTTTGATATTTTCATTAAAGCGTTAAAAAAATCCTCAAAAAATTCATTCTTTATTTGGAGGAAAAAAGATTTAGTGGGGGTTTGATGGAGGATTTCAATTTCATATTTCTCTATTAAAGATGCTAGCGCATTAAAATTTTCTATTTTTACTAAAACATCTTGATGGGGAACAATTTTAATGATTTTAACTTTTTCAATGGCATTTACGATTGCCTGGGCAATATCATCCTCATTTTTTCCGGAAAAGATATCCACGTGCAATCCATCCAAGTGAAATGCTTCAAAGGCAGCAGTTGCTCCCAAGAGGTCGTGCAATTTATCACTTTTTACGCCTAATCTAGAAATGGTCAAGAGTTTCTTGCATCGAGGGATGATTCGAACGTGGGCTGAGCCGTGCCTTCCCGTGCTTGCTTGGTTAATCGTGATGATCCCTTTAATTTTAGAGCCAATAATCTTGAATTCTATTAAATTTTCAAGTTGTTCTCGAATAAAATCAAATTGTAAATTGCCTAACACCATGATATTAATGCTGTCTTTATCAGAGTAAAAATCAAAAGAAGGAATAACGGTTTTTAGTTGTTCTAATATTTCTATTGCGATGGCTTGCTTTTCTTGTTCTTTTATCTTGATGGAGAATTCTTTTCTAGGTTTGATTTCCGATAATAAACTATTAACAAGAGGAGGAATAAACTTGCCCTTTTTAAAAATCGTGCCTAATGGAAATTTTTTTTCGATATTTAATAAAAGGTAAACGATATCCCCTTCCTTCGCTTCTACAAGCGGAGAATTATTCATTGAAAAGATTTGCCGGATTTTAATTTCGTTGGTTAACCAACCTCTTTCGATTCTACCAGAGAGTAAGCCGGCATTAATCAACACTCCCAGACCTTTTTGATATTTAAAACCTAAAATTATAAAACCAGGATCTAAATCGATTTTTTCCCGCTTTTTCATGTAGAGCGTGATTTTTTCCACTAAATTTTCCATTCCCGTTTTATTTTTCGCTGAAGTTGGAATAATGGATATTGGTTTTGAAGACATGGTTTTAACATGAGAAGCGATTCTTTCAATAGAAGCTTGAGGGAGATCCATTTTTGTTGCTGCTATAATAATGGGGATTCTTTTTTCCGTAGCTTTTTCAAATAACCAGTATGTTCTTGCTTGAAAACCTTCTTTTCCCGATACAACAAGTACTAAAAGATCAGCAAATTCTAAACCCAGAGCAATTCCTCCTTTAAAATCAGCATGCCCAGGGCTATCTAAGAAATTCAATAGTATCTTTTTGGAAGGGAGGGAAAATTGAATAACCTTCAAGGTAATAGTAGTACCTCGCGTGATTTCAAAACTTAAATGATCGGGAAAGATGCCTACAATCGCCTCTATAAGAGACGACTTTCCCGCTTGCGCGTGGCCCGCTATTAATACGTTAAGAACTCTTTTTTCTCCGTCCATCGTGTTTAAAAAAAACCTGTTATTACATCTAAAGTTAAGGGGAGCATCAATTTTTCACGTAATATAATAGAAAAAATCATGAAACATGTAAATTAACTTGATGACAAGTATTATTTTTTAATCTCTCTACGATATCCTTCAATAGATTCTAAATAATCCAATATCGATTTTCGTATTTCTATGGCAGGAAATATTTGCTTAGATCGATTAACATGCTCAAACGCATCATTCCAAGACCATTCAGAATGTTCTTTCAATAACCAGGCAATAGCAACTCCAGGACTTCGAGATAACCCTTGAGAGCAATGTATTAGAACCTTATTCCCTCGCCTTAGATGGTAATCCATGAAGTCCAAAATCTTCTCTAAGCTTTCATGAGGGATATTTTTATTATCCGGAAACCCCTCATGCAAGTATTGGAATCCCTCTGACCGGGGATCATAATAGCTCTCTTCCATTACATTGATTATAGCCCGAATCCCTAATTTTTTCATTTTCTTAAAGTTTAATTGCGGCCAATACGCACCAATATAAATATTTTCGTGTACCTCATGAATGTCATCCAATTCTTCCAAATTTCTCCTACTCTAACTTAAATTAAATTTAATAATTAAATCATATAATCTAAAAACCAAGTTTTTTATAATTATTTATACATCATCCCGTTCTTTTAAAAAACAAATATCATTCCCTTCTCTTTCCTTCTCGTGCCTCAAAATACTCTAGAATTGATTCCTTGATCTCTATCGAGGGAAAAACCAATCTCGATTGGTTGACAAATTCATGAGCATCACGCCAGGTCCAATGTGGATATTTCTTCATTAACCATGCAATGATGACGCCCCCACTCCTACTAATGCCTCGAGCGCAATGAACTAAAACTTTTCCCAATTCCACGTGAGTGTCAATAAATTCTAGAATCTCGTCCAAATACTCGTGCGGAACATACCAATCATCCGGAAATCCTTTATATTTATAAAAAAAACCATGAGATCGAGGATCATATAAATTTTCTTCCATTAAATTAACAATAGCGGTAATGCCTATTTCTTTTAATTTTTGAAGGTTGAAATCAGGCCAATACCCTCCCAGATATAAATTCTCGTGGACTTTAAAGATATAAATCATGATAGATTAGACCACATTCCCTTTCGGGTTCATTTTTTTCTTTACTTCCTTATTTCTCGTGGCTTTTATCCAAATCGCGACTTGCTATGATATTTATTCCTAAATCTAAAATATTTTCTATTAGTATATCGCCTGCATGTATGGGAGGTTTAACTTTTTTCTTGGCAATTTCTTTCAGCGCATCAAATATTCTTTCTTTTAAAATGGGTTTATCCGATCGCACGGGAATTAATGGTAAAAAACCATTTTCTACTCGCATTGTCGAGGTCAAAATTCTCTTTGGTTCATGGAATTCTTGCTTGGCATATTCTAATCCTCGATTACACGCGTATCCGGAAAAAGTGATATTTCCCTCTTCATCTTTCTTTACTTGAATCAAACAGCCCGTCGGACACACGATGCATCGAATTTCGGCAATAACGTCAGTTTTACATGCTTCCATCATTTAATCACCTCTCATTATTTACCTCCTCTTCAATTAATACTTCAGGGCGAGGTATGACTTCAATTTCCAATCGGTCACATTCAGGATTTACCCTAATTTTTTCCAGATTTAGTTTTAATTCTATCATTTCGCTAGGAATCACGTGTACTTTATTCCGTTTATAGATCACGTTATTTTCGTGATCTTTTACTTGAATTAATTGACGAGTCCCTGGTTCTCTTACTCGAAACGTGAATATGATATCTTTAGAAAAATCACTAACATTTACGTAATCGGGCTTGATATAATTCACATTTCTTCCGGGAACGCACTCAATCTTGCGTTTTTCTTCTATTTTCTTACCAAATCGCTTATTAATATATTCAACGGCATTTTTTCCAGCTCGTTTTGCTTCTGCCGTGACTAGATCCACGATATCATGAACTTGAAGAACGTTTCCACACGCAAAAATACCTTCAATGGTAGTTTCCAAGTTATTATCTACGACTGGTCCGCCATTTGATGACAATTTTGCATTTGCTTGCAAAGTGAGTTCATTTTCAGGAATGAGTCCAACGGATAATAATAAGGTATCGCATTCAATGAACTTGTCAGAGCCAATGATGCGGTCAAAATTTCTATCAACCTTGCTAATTGTGACGCCTTTCACGCGATCTTTACCGTGAATTTTGGTGACCGTATAGCTCGTGATTAAAGGGATATTATAATCCTCAAGGCATTGAACTTGATTTCTCATTAAACCACTAACATACGGCAATATTTCTACAACAGCTTTTACCTTGCACCCTTCCCAAGTTAACCGGCGTGCCATAATCATTCCTATATCACCACTTCCTAATATTACGATTGATCGTCCTGGTAAATACCCTTCCATGTTCACAAATCGTTGAGCTTGCCCAGCCGTGAATATTCCTGCCGGGCGAAATCCTGGAATATTAATAGCACCTCTTGTTCGCTCACGACAACCCATGGCAAGGATAATGGCTTTCGCTTTTATTTCCATGAGGCCTTCTTGTTCATTGACGGCATACACTTTTTTGTCTCCCGTGATATTTATGACCATGGTATTTATTTTAAAAGGAATTTGGAGTTCTTTTACTTGATTAATGAATCTTTGAGCATATTCGGGTCCCGTTAATTCCTCCTTGAATTCTTTTATTCCAAATCCGTTGTGAATGCATTGTAGCAAAATTCCTCCTAATTCTCTATCTCTTTCCAAGATAAGCACGCTCAATCCTGCTTTTTTAACCTCAATTGCTGCAGCTAATCCCGCTGCGCCCCCTCCAATTACTACTACATCCACATCTTCTTGAATCATTTTTCTTTTTCCTCCTTTTCATTTTCTTCTAAAAGAAATTCTTTCGTGAGCCCTACTAATACATGTGTATCGTCTCCTCGTTTGGTTATTTGATGATAAGGGATGTTTAGTTCACGGGAGAGAATCTCGACGACGCGGGGAGTGCAAAAGCCTCCCTGGCATCTGCCCATTCCGGGACGGCATCGGAATTTTACGCCATCTATGGTTCGAGCACCTACGGGGGCGTGAATGGCTTCTATAATCTCGTGTTCAGACACGGTTTCGCACCTGCAAATAATTTTTCCCCATTTTGGATCTGCTTTAATTTTTTTATCGAGTTCTTGTTTGGTAAAATCCTTGAATCGTTCAGGTTTTGGACGATAAGGATTATAATTTTCTTTAACTTTTAGCTCTACCCCTAACAATTCTAGATAATCAACAACTTTTTCTGCGATGGCAAAACAAGAGGTAAGACCTGGCGAGAGAATGCCGGCGACGTTTATAAATCCATAAATGTCGGTATTATCAATAATGAAATCGTACGAATCTGGTACGGCACGCAATCCGGCAAAATTTCTGATGGACGCCCTTAATGGCAAGTTTGGAACTAAAGTTCTTCCTCCTTCCAGTACTTCTTTTAATCCTGCTTCCGTGGTTGAAATATCCTCAATATCCGTGATATTTTGGGCATTAGGACCCACAAAAATGTTTCCGTGAACGGTTGGACAAACTAAAATCCCTTTCGAAACTTTCGTGGGCATGGGAAATAAAATTTTACTTAATTGAAGGGCATTTTTATCGAATAGTATATATTCGCCTTTTCTGGGTAAAATCGAGAAATAATCCAAACCCAGCATCTTAGAAATTTTATCCGCATAAAGTCCCGCTGCATTGATTAGATTATTAGATTTATAGATACTGCCTCGCGCGTGAATGGTAAACACGTAATCTCGATGCAAAATTTTAATGACTTCTTGATTTCGGAAAAATTGAACGCCGTTCATTGCAGCATTTTCTGCTAACGCAAAGGTTAATTCATAGGGGCTTACAATTCCAGCAGAAGGGGCATGTAAGACGCCAACGACTTGATCCGTTAAGTTAGGCTCCATTTCTAAGATTTTTTTTTTATCCAAGATGACTTCTAAGCCAGGAATTCCATCTTCCGTTCCTTGTTTCTTCTTTTCTTCCAAATCTTTTATTTGCTCATCCTCTAACGCCACGACGAAAGAACCAATTCGTTTAAAAGGAAAATTTAATTCCTTTGCCGCTTGGGTATACAATTCATTCCCGCGAATGCAAAGGTTTCTTTTAATATATTGTCGTTCTGCTGCATATCCCGCATGAACAACACCTGAGTTTGCTTTAGTCGTCCCTGAAGCAATATCTGCTTCTTTTTCTAAGAGTGCAATCTTTAGATTGTATTTAGAAAGAGTCCGAGCGATACTACACCCGATTACGCCGCCTCCAATAATAATGACATCATAAATCACGTTTTATTGACCTTTCCACCTTAATTAAAAAAATCATGAACATAAATTTTATGAATTTAAGTAAGAAAATAAATGAAGCTCTTAAAATTTTTTTAAATTAACGGGCCATATATTTTTAAACGTTATTCAAGGAGAGAAAAAATGTTTTATTTTACAAACTAAGGTTAAAAAAGAGAACCTTGAAAAAGCACACTACCATGAAAAAGAACTATTTTTCACGGTTTTAGGGAAGGGTTTAAGTTTTCATTTAATGAAGAGGTTGGGAAAAGCTTGCTATCTGAAAAGCAAAAAGAATAACCAGAAAAGATTAAAGGCCAAAGCAATCATGATTAAACTCAGAGTAATGGGATTGTAAACGGCGCTTTTAAGTTTCATTTGTACTTTATTTTGAACTAAGTTAGCCACGCTCAATTCATTAGAAACGAGTTTTTCTTTTAAATGATAGGAGCCTAAAAAACGGGGTATCATTAAACTTTTTAACATGGCGTTCGGATCACTAAAGAGAAAAGTTGTTAATTTGTCCTTTTCCTTTTGAGCTGTTGGTCTTGATTCCTCTTCACTTGAATCACGATCAATGGGAAGTGTCTTTTTTCTCATCTATTTTAATTCCTCGTTGGTTTTCTTTTTTAAATTATCCATGAAATATTTCTTTTATTCAATTCAATAAAAAAATATCTTTTCCCTCTTATATTTTTTTCGATTGTATAAATTAAAAGAAACAAGGAATCGAGGGAAAGAATTACCAAAATGTTTTTTGGAACTTTTTTAAGACCCCCTCTAAAGATTCTTCTATTTTTTTATCAAATCCTTCAAACACGCTAATGTCATTATCCCAATTTTTTATTATTTCTCCATATTCTTTAAAAAAAATAGCCGCAATTTTTTTTAATTCATTTAAAGCTTTTTTTTCACTCACTTTTTTAGGATCGGAACTAGCAACAAATAATAAATTTTCTTGCTTTAATATGCTAAATTGTTTACTTCGCATTTGAAAATGAGATAACCCACCCTTATCAATTTCTTCCGCAAACTTATTGAGCGCAGACATTAATGCACCGAAAAATTGATCGGGTAATTTCTCATGAAACACCCTGCTAAATAATGTGGTCCCAGTATCCGTTAAGATCCAAATATCTTGTAGTGCTTTTACCATAATAGAGAAAGTTATTTTATTCTAACAATTAAAATTGAGGAGATGAAGGGGAACATTTATACTACTATCCATATCAATATATTGTTACTTTACTAATAAATCCTCACTCATTTCTTTTCCCCATTTAGCTAAAGTAATTTCTCTAAAATATTTCCTATCCCGTTGATTTTGGACGAATGTAGCCCATATACGTTCTCATTATTGCTAATATTCCAAAACTCCAACTGAGAAAATATAATTGTGTAAACCCTTGCCCCGTGAATAAAATGATCACTTGATCCAATAATAAATTAAGAAATACGAGTAAAATGCATGCCGCCATAAAGGATAAGGCCAAAATGCTGTTTGAATTTCTTTTCTTCAAGAACGCTATAAGTAGAAAAAACTTTGATGAGTAAAAGAATATATACAGAACCGACGTAGATCAGAATGAAAAGAAATGCCAGAACATCTAAAAGAATGGTTAATCCATCATGTACGATGAGAGCAAAGAAGAAAGTAAAAATACCAAATGCAATAATGTAAATACGCTCGATCTTGTTGTATTCCTCCTCAAATGCCTTAACCTCTAATAAATAACTGAAATAAGTGGAAAGAATTAAGTCGAATTTCGCTATTTCATGAGACTTTTTTTAATAGCACTATAAAATTACTTCCTTCACTATAATCTCCTTCAACACGATTTTCCACCCAAATCTTCCCTCCATACATTGTAATAATTTTTTGAACGAGAGAAAGCCCCAATCCCATTCTTCTTTTACTAATGTCTTTATTATAAGCCCTTATAAATAAATTTTTTTTTCGCTCTTCAGGAATGCCTATACCTCGATCAATGAATTCAAATTTGATATATTCAATTCCTTCGATATTTACTTCAGAAATGATTATATCTACTATAATCTCTTTCTCATTATAATTAAATTTCACGGCATTATTGAGAAGATTATCAAATATATCTATTAATAAATCATTTGCTAAAACTTTAACTTCCATGTCTTGAATCTTTCTCTTGAGAGAAATTTTTACATTCTTATCATTAAAAGATTTTATAGTATTTCGAATTGCTTTTTCCAATTCTTCTTGAACATCGACTCCATATAACCTATAGGTCATTTTTTCTAATTTTACTAATTTTCTAACATTAGATATTAACCGTGCTCCTCTTTTTGTATGAGTTCTAATATTCTTTATAATATTCTCCGATTCTTTTGAATCAAAAGAGGCATTCTTAATTAATTCATAATAGTCTAGAGAGGAAATAATTGCTTGAAGGATATTATTCATATCATGGGCTAACAAATCCTTGTAAAAATTAGCCAAATCATATGCTTCCTTATATCTTTTTTCAGAGTTCGTTAATTTTTGCTCTGAAATCTTTTGCCTAGTAACATCACTATACACTGCTACAACTTTACCTGTAGGCAATTTGTATACATAATTTCTTCTCCATCCTTCAATTCTATGATCCTTATATAAACGATCAGGATGTACCTCTGGTTTACCCGTTCTCCAAACTCGTTGAAAAACCTTAAAAAGTCCAAATTCTTTTACTCCAGGAAATACTTGAATGATACTTTTTCCGATAATATCTTCCTTTTTTACTTGTTCGATACGTTCTGCAGCTAAGTTGAAATCCACAAATATAAAATCTTCACCATCATCTTTGGCCTCGTATACCGCTACTCCACAATTAATATTATTAAAAAGCTCTTGATATTCTTTTTCAGAAATGCGTAGTTTTTCTCTCTTTTCATCCAATTTTCTCTTTAATACTCTATTTGAAGCTCTTAATTTTTTTAAAGTTTCTATCTTTTCAGTCACATCCTTCATTGTACAAATCATACCATTAAATTTCCCCTCCTTCATCATAGGAACGAGCCACCCTGAAAGATAAATTGTCTTTTTAGAAGGCATCTCTAGCCGTAGAGTATCAAAATACAAGGTTTCTAATGAAGCTTTAGCCTTTAAATAAAGGATTCGAAAGGATTTTAGAGGTTCTTCAGTAAAATCTTTTAGAACATTCGATCCAATTAATTCATATTTAGATATGCCTAAAATAACTTCAATTCCATTGTTGACTTGAAAGATAATATCATTTATATCAGAAATCCAACAAAATCCCCTTTTGGTCACACCCGATATTTGGTTTTCTACATTTTTCATGGGTCTTTAAACCTGTTTTATAATTTATTATTATGGATTGGATTATTTTTTAAAAATTTGAAGCCTTCTTTATGGATTTTATCAACATGTCAATTTCAAAAGGTTTACTAATAACATCAGCCACTCCTATTTGTAAGGCTTCTTCTCTTATCTCATTATCAGCGGTGGCAAATATTATTTTAGAATGATTGCAAATCTCCTTTAGATGAATTGTGGCCTCAATGCCATTCATAATGGGCATCCGATAATCCATGATAATCACATCTGGTTTTTCATGTAATAATTTTAATTTTTCAATTGCCATTTTTCCATTAAATGCATGACCCATTATTTCAAATCCATTTTTCTCTAATATTACGCTCAATAATTTCACTATGTATTGATCATCATCAACAATAAAAACCCTCGTGTTATCACTCATCTTTCCCGTTTTATTCACATTATAAAAATAGACTAACCGGATTTATATAAATTTAAGTATTCTATTTTATAACTAATCTCTCAAGTATTTAAATTCTGAAATTAGAATTAAAAGAATAAAATGATCATTATGATCCTTATCTGAAGCCTTATTTTAAAGAGATATTTCTTCAAGAACTCACTTAAGCTTGATTTTTATAGAATTTTTAATTTCTTTAAATATTTATAAGTACTTAAATAGAAATAATCAAATAAGTAGGTATTTTACTTGTTCAACCGTTTCTCCTTTTACGGAATTTCTTTTTTCTTTATCTTCGATTAAATATTAACCTTTTTCTTTTAAAATGTATTTGGTAAATTAAAATATTATTAAAATGTATTTCATTTTTTTTAATCCATATTTTGGTATAATACCATGCAATGGAAAACTAAAATAACTGAACTCGTGAAAATTAAATACCCTTTCATCCAAGGAGCCTTCGCAGGCTTGGGAAGACCAGAATTCACCGCAGCTTTTTCTAATGCTGGAGGATTGGGCATTCTCACGGCTATTAATTACCCCTCCGCAGAACAATTTCGGGAAGCGATTAATAAAACATTTAATTTGACCAACAAGCCTTTCGGCGTCAATTTTTCCATCATGCCTCCCATGATGGCCAAAAACGTGCCTAAACCGCGGAATGAGAATTTTTATTTAGAATTCATGGACGTAGCAATCGACGAGGGCGTAAAAATTTGTACCACTTCCGCATATCGTTCGGATGTTATAGGAAAAAAATTTAAATCTAAAGGTGGTACTTGGTTCCATAAGTGTACTCTTTTGAAACATGCATTAACTGCAGAAAGAATGGGCGCAGATGCTATTACATTAGTCGGAATTGAAGGCACGGGCTTTAAAAATCCCCTTCAAAACACGACATTAGTAAATATCACCATGGCAAGAAAGATGTTGAGCGTTCCCATCATTGCGGCGGGAGGAATCGGTAATGCTAGAGGATTTCTAGCGGCTATTGCGATGGGTGCTGATGCTGTTTGCTTTGGAACTGCAATATTAGCAACAAAAGAATGTCCTGCGTCAAATACTTATAAAAAAAGAATAATCAATCAAGACATTTTTAATGAGGATTTCTATAACCAAATTTATCACCATCAATTAAAAGACAAGAGCATTTGGAGCATGGCAGCAGGACACGTGGATGAGATTCTTTCTGTTAAGGAATTCTTAGATAAAATATCCGGGGAGGCTGAGGAATTATTACGTTCTTGGGGGTTTTCGGGGGAGGTATTTACCACATTATAAGAATTAATAGATAAAATTAAAAAACCGAAAATTTTTTCTAATGTAGTATATCTAATTTAAAAACTCAAGATCGTTTTTTCTCATGGAAAATCGGTATAATAAGATCTCTAAAGAAATCAAGGAACAACTCAGGAAAATCGTGGGCGAAAGCAATTTTTTCGATCAAAAAGAAATTCGATTCGTCTATGCTTTTGGTCCGATCGTGTTTCGAAAAAACTGGGTTCCTGATGTTATTTTAACTCCACATGACACGCAAGAAATCTCAAAAATCTTAAAAGTGGCGAATGAAAATCTCATTCCCGTTATCGCACGTGGAGCGGGAACCTCTTTATCCGGAGGACCTTTAACTCCTTATGGAGGAATCGTCTTAGATTTAAGCCAAATGAATAATATTTTACGGGTGGAGATAGAAAATAATGTGGTGGAAGTAGAACCTGGTGTAATCTGTGATGACTTGAACACCTACTTAAAACCCTTTGGTTATTTCTTTCCTCCTGACCCCGGCTCCTCCCAAGCATGCACGATTGGTGGCATGGTAGCTAACAATTCTGGAGGCGTGCAAGCTTTTAAATACGGCGTTACAAAAGATTACGTGTTAGCATTAGAATGCGTGTTAGCAGATGGGAGTATCATAAAGTTGGGCAAGGAAGTCTTAAAATCTGTATCTTCTTATAATCTTAAAGATTTATTTGTAGGGTCTGAAGGCACGTTAGGCGTGTTCACAAAAATAAGTCTCAGGATCAAGCCCCTTCCATCCTATAGGAAATTGGGATTTTATATATTCAAAACCATAGATGATTTGGGAAATGCCGTGCTGGAATTAAGAAAACAAGGCTTTGTTCCCATCTTGCTAGAATTCCTAGATCTCCTCACGACACGGGCAGTCTTCGAAAATCTCGGAGGAGAATTTTCCAAATATCCCTTAGGATATGTTCTTCTTGCGGACGTGGAAAGTAGAAGTGCTCAAGGAATCGAAGAGGAATTCGAAAAGTTAAATTTGATCATGGAAAAATACAACCCCATCTTGAGTAAATCAGCGAAAAATGATGCCGAGCGAGAGAAATTAATTGGAGCAAGAAAAGCCGCATTACCTGCCCTGTCAAGAATAGCGCCCTCTTGTTGCTTGGAAGATTGTACTATTAAAATTAGCTCTTTTTCTGACGTGATTAAAAAAATAGAAAAAATATCTGAGAATCTCAAACTAAGCAGAGTACAAGTCGCTACATTTGGCCACATGGAAGGCAACATCCATCCTACTTTCCTCTTTAATGAAAATGATCCCCATGATGTATTTGAATTTGAATTGGCAAAAAAATATTTATATGAAAAAATTATCATTCCTTCTGGAGGAAGCATCACGGGAGAACATGGTATAGGGAAAATAAAAATCTCCTTCATGGAAGGTGAGCATGAAAAAGAAGTACTTGACATGATGGAAAAAATAAAAAATCTCTTTGATCCCAAACACATTTTAAATCCCGGAACGGGAAAAGGCCTGAGAACATGGAGTTATACTGATGAAATTCAAGAAAGAAGGACGCTAAAAAACCTAAATAATGAGATCTTAGAATTAAGATGCATGAGATGCGGATTCTGTAAAGAAACATGCGTTTCAAAAAAATATTTTCATATAGAGCCGTATTCTCCCAGAGGACGATTATGTCTCCTTAATGGATTGGTTCATGGAGAATTAGAACCCACTTCTTTAATTAATGAGATATTTCATGCGTGTAGTCTCTGCGGAAATTGCAATTACATGTGCCCTTCAGGCGTTCCCACGCATGAAATCTTCGAAAAAGCTCGAGAAATACTACATGCAAGGAGAGAGACACGTCATGGTTAAATTTGTAATGTTAGATTATGGTATCCGTGGGTTAAAAGTAAATTTGAACCCCAATTGGAATTATACGATCATGACACCCAAGACTCAACCTGCCTTAGGAAAGCCCCGTGAAGCCATAAGAAAAGCCATTACAAATCCCGAAGGGATGAAATCCTTGGGAGAAGTGATTGCAGAAAAAGGAAAGATTGAGAAAGCATGCATTGTCATGAGTGATTCCACGAGGCCCGTTCCCTCTCGCCTAATAATCGAACCACTCATGGAAGAATTGAGGGAACAGGGCATTAACAAGAAACACATTACTATTTTAGTTGCAACGGGCTTGCATCGTCTGACCACGCAAGAAGAAATAGAACGGATATTAGGAAAAGAACTCATCAAGAATCAAATGATCATCAATCACGTGGCGTCGGATGGGAAAACAATGCAATATTTAGGAACGGCGTCAGGCGTTCCTATCTTCATCAACAAAGAATACCTTGAAAGTGATTTGAAAATAATAACTGGCTATGTGGAACCTCATTTTTTCATGGGGTTTTCCGGTGGCCGAAAATCGATTGTGCCGGGCATTGCCGGGGAAAAGACCATACAAGCAAATCATTCCGCTAAAAACATAGCCTCTCCAAGAGCCCGGTTTGGCATGCTCGAAGGAAATCCCCTCCATGAAAATGCCGTGGAAATCATGAAAAAAGTGGGGGTAAATTTCACCATTAATGTATGTATTAATAAGAATCACGAGATCACGAGAATCGCCGCCGGAGATGATTGCAATGAAGTCCATCGCCTTTTAGTTGATTATCAAATGAACCACGTGTTTAAAGAAATTGAGCATCTCTACGACATCGTGGTCTGCGGGAATGGAGGCTTTCCCCTTGATTTAAATCTTTATCAAGCCGTAAAAAGCATGGCTATTGGAGAAATGGCTGTAAAAGAAAACGGCACCATCATCGCCGTGAATGAACTATCCGAAGGTGTAGGACATGAAAATTTCCGACAGCTAATCTTTTCGGGGAAATCCCCTCAAAAAATTCATGAGGAAATTCTGAATGGTACGATTGAGGTTCCTGATCAATGGGAAATTCAAATCCTCACACGAATTCTCATGAAAGCTGAAATTTTTATCGTATCACGATTGGGCAAGGACGATATTGGAAATATCGGTTTGAAACATGCATCCTCGGTCGAAAATGCCATTGAGGAGAGCTTAAAAAATCACGGAAGAGACGCCAGCATACTCATTTTGCCCAACGGCCCTCAAGTGCTCCCTCTATACCGTCTCTCTTGAAGTAAACCCTCCACTCTCTTTATTTCCAGCCATATTGCTAATAAAACACGAGCCAGATCGAATTATTGAAAAATTGGGTGCCATTTCCCATTTCCATGTTTTAATACGATCACTACAACCTCATGAGATATATATTTAAATAATATTTTGTCTTATTAGTAAAATAACTAAAAAGGTATCATGAGCATGGGAAAAAAATATTAGTTCTAAAACTAGTATTATTACTCACCACGTGCATCACTATATTAAAATACCATGATATCAATGCAACAATTTTTAAATTTTACCGCATTTACTCGATCAAGCTTCTGGATCGAGGAATAAACCATGAAAATTGTGAACTCCCATGAATCCCAACTATAAAGAAAGATTGCGGGCTAAGGATTGCTCGGAATTGAGTCAAGATATTGAAGATTGTTGCGATAATCCTTGTATTGAATCTCGGGATGGCGATAATGTATGCTTGAACTGTGGAATGATCGTATCCCAAAACCTCGTTGGCCACGAAAGAAGAGCCTACACGGTAGAAGAAGTAAATAAGCGAAGACGGACAGAACCTAGATGGAGAGAATTCGGTCCAAGAACCATGCTGCCAAATTCGAAGATAGATTCTAAAGGGCGCTTAATTGGAGCGAAAGGGAAGACTTTATTTTCACGCTTATCCAAAATTCAAAATTCTCTTATTTCCAGTATCGAAAGGAACTTTTGGGAAGCGAAACCGAAGCTAAAAATGCTAACAAGCAAATTAAACATTCCTGAATATATTAAGGAAACCGCTTGGAAGATTTATAGCGTTGTAGCACGAAAGAAGCTCACGATGGGCAGGTCAATCGATGGGTTCATAGCAGCTTCGCTCTATGCCGCCATTAGAGTACATGAATTCCCTCGGCTCCTTGAAGAGGTATGTGAGGCATCCATGACGCCGAGGAGAACGGTCCATCGGTCTTTAGGAATGGTGGTCAAGGAAGTTTTGCCCGAACTTGGTTTAAAATATCGACCCATCACCGCCGAGCAATTGGTATTTAGATTCGGAAATGATTTAGGTCTCCCCATGGAGGTACAAAAGAAGGCTATAAACTTGTTAATTCAAGCATCAAAAAATGGATTATTAAGAACGGGTAAAGATCCGAAAGGATTAGCCGCATCAGTCGTATATATGGCGGCGAAAGCGAGCAATTGCCGCCGCACGCAAGCGGAGGTATCGGAAGTCGCAAAGGTCACGGAGGTAACGCTCCGAAGTCGAAGCAAACAAATCAAGGGCAAGCTTGAATCTCTTTACTTGAAGTATTAATAGGGAACGTAAAGGATTTTAACAAGAGTAGATTTTTTTCTCAATTTTTTTTAATTTTCTTAACTTTTAAAGTTGGTACTTCATTTATTTTTTTATCTTCAGTCTCAACGTGGACACGTGATTTTATTAAGATTGAAATTTGAGATAGTCAGTTTCCGTTTCCTCTTGATAACGATTAAATGAAATTGATTCATTCATTAATAGTAGCAGCACGTTTTTTTAAAAACCTTGCCAATTTTAATGAAAACGAATAATTAAAAGAGCGAATTTTCAAATAATTACATTTTCTTGTTTTTCTAATCTATCGTTGGAGGCTCGATACGTCTTAATGGGAAAAGTATCTGAAGCCGTTTCAAGGGAGCAAATTAGAAATAGTTTTCTTTAAATTTGTAGGTTACTAATAAATTCTTAGGAATAAGAATATATAGTTGTAGTGATATTCAGATTATAAATGTCTTACATTGAAAAAAAATTTAAGAATGAGATCACGCTTGTTTTTGAAGAGTTGTCTTCCATGGAAAAAGGCTTGATGGAGCTTTTGAAGGAAAAATCTCTTCAAAAGGTGGAGGAAATAGCGAAAGTTTGTTCTGAACTCGTCAAGAAAATTAATTTAATTTTAAAGAAATTTTATCCCGAAATTAAAGACATGGAGGATAAAATTATTATTAAGTCTTCTTTACGCTTTTATTATGATTTAATAGAAAAATTAACCACATACATTCGACACGTGGAGAATTTCCGACAAATTGATGAAAATGTCTTAAATTCGTTAAAAGAGCATGTTCAAGAGAAGAAAAAACTAATTAACGGAAAATTTAAGGAATTAGCCACGCGAGAATTGACCACGTTTTATAATCCAAAAGCAAGAAAAGAGTTAGAGAGTATTTTAGAAGATAAAATTCGGACCAAGGAGCGAGAATTTTTCACATTTGGAACATTTGAACAAGAAATAAAGAAAAAAGCGAGATTGGCAGGAGCGACGGAGATCATGATATTTACTGCTAGTTCAGAGGAGAGAGAAAAAATAAATTTTGCTCAATCCCTCATTCATTTTAAAATCAATAAGAATGATGATGATTTATTAGAGAAAGTAGGGAACGAGATCCAAAGCTTCTTGCTTTCAAAAGGATATAAAGTAAAATTAGATAGGGATAAGCTTTTCACGGATGCACGATTATTGCCAGATGCGCCCAAAAAATGAACAGTTTTTTTAATTAGTAGTGCTTATGTTTCTCATGTTTTAGGTTTTTACTAATTGTTCAAGATTATTAAGGATTAAATTATAAAAACTTTCAATTTGCAAGGGTTTGACTCATGAAAAAAATCATTTTTCCTCAAGGATTTATGTGGGGGGCGGCAACTTCGAGTTATCAAATAGAAGGGGCATGGAATGAAGATGGTAAGGGAGAGAGTATTTGGGATCAGATTACTCATTCACCGGGCGTGATAAAAAATGGAGATACGGGAGATATCGCTTGCAATCATTATCATCGGTATGAAGAGGATGTCCGATTAATGAGAGAGCTTGGATTAAAAGCGTATCGATTTTCCATTTCTTGGCCTCGGATCTTTCCCACGGGTAAGGATTCCGTGAATTGGAAGGGAGTGGAATTCTACGACAAGTTAATAAATCTTTTGATTGAAAATGAGATTGACCCGTTCATTACGATTTATCATTGGGATTTACCGTTAACTTTAAACAAAATAGGTGCTTGGGAAAGTCTTGAAGTTGTGGATGCTTACGTGAATTATGCGGATTTTCTTTTCAATCAATTCGGAGATCGGGTGAAATATTGGATTACCTTTAACGAGCCCATGATATTTACGTTTTATTTTTATTTGGCAGGTTTTCATGGTAAGAGGGGTAATCTTGCCGGAGCAATACGAGCTTCTCATATGGTGAATGTAGCCCATGCAAGGGCAATCCAAGCTTATCGAAATTCACAACATTCAGAAGGTAAAATTGGAATCACGTTAAATCTCAATCCAGTTTATGCTGAGTCAAGTTCGCCATTGAATGAACAAGCTACGAGATTAGTGGATGGTTTTATGAATCGATGGTATTTAGATCCGATTTTAAAGGGGGAGTATCCTCAAGATATAGTGGAGCTTTTATCCGATAAAGTCGATCTCTCTATCATCACGGAAAGGGATCGGGAGCTTCTTGGAGCACATCGAGGAGATTTTTTAGGGATTAATAATTATAGTTGTACTCGTGTTGATTTGAAAAGAGAGCGAGATCTAAATAATTTGATTAAATTGATGAGTCCCCGAAGGCCAAAAAAAGGAGTAGAAGTTTCTGATATGGGATGGGAAGTATATCCTGAGGGATTGCATGATCTATTAATTAGAATTGACAAGGACTATGACCATCCCGTTATTTACATCACGGAAAATGGCATGGCATGTAAAGATGATGTAATCATGGAAGGAATCGTGCAAGATGATGATAGAATAAGTTATATCAAGCGCCATTTAGAAGCAGTACATCGTGCTATTAATAAGGGCGTCAAATTGAAAGGTTATTTCGTGTGGACTTTAATAGACAATTTTGAGTGGATTGAAGGATATTCCAAGAAATTTGGATTAATTAAAGTCGATTTTGCCACGCAAGAACGATCGTGGAAGAAAAGTGCATTTTGGTACAAGCACGTCATTCAAGAAAATGGTTTTGAAATGGAATGAGTAGCATTCCCGTTCTTTTAAATCATTCAAAAAGAATCATGCTATTATGAAATTTTCCCTCGTTTAATGAGGAAAACTTGAATTCTTTCACATTTCTCAAAAAATATTTAATTTTTCATTAATTTTTTTTATTGAATCGTCATGGCTAATAAGAAAAAAGAAACTCCGCTTACTGGAATTACCGTTTCGAAACAAGAAGATTTTTCTGCATGGTATACTGAATTAGTAAATAAAGCAGAATTAGCAGACATCAGATATAATATAAAAGGTTTCGTGTGCTATAGGTCGTGGGCAACCATCACGATTAAACGAATGTATGAGAAATATGAGAAAATTCTGGAAAAAAATGGTCACCTGCCTCTAATCATGCCCTCTTTAATCCCGGAAAGTAATTTTTATATAGAGGCCGAACACGTGAAGGGTTTCGCTCCGGAAGTGTTCTGGGTGACTGAAGCGGGAAGTGAGGGAAATAAGCTTTCAGAGCGCCTGGCTTTAAGACCAACCAGTGAAACTGCTCTTTACAAAATGTACGCACTATGGATTCGCAGTTATAAAGATTTACCCTTTAAACGATATCAATCATGCCAAGTATGGCGATATGAGGGAAAAATGACCCGCCCGTTTTTCCGGGGACGAGAATTTCATTGGATAGAATCTCATAACGTATTCGCCACTGAAGAAGATGCAATGAAGCAAGTACAAGAAGACATGGAAATGACCTATCAAATGCTCCAAGAAGAGTTTTCCATTCCCATCATTTTTTTCCAACGTCCGCAATGGGACAAATTCGCAGGAAGCATTAATTCCTATGCAGCAGACGCTTTAATGGGCTCCGGTAAAGTACTTCAATTACCTTCTACCCATTATCTCGGTCAAAATTTTTCAAAAGCTTTTAATGTCAAATTCATTGACGAATCGGGCAAAGAACAATACGGATATCAAACTTGCTACGGTCCTGCCATCAGTAGAATCTATGGAGCCATGATCGCCTTGCTAGGAGACGACAGAGGTTTAATCCTACCTTTTGATTTGGCACCCATTCAAATCATCATTGTACCCATTCTTTTTAAAAATAAAGAGGAAATGATCTTAAGCAAGGCACGAGAAATCTACGAGAAATTAAAAGATATTTATTACGTTAAAATCGATGATTCTGAACTCTCTCCGGGTAGCAAATTCTATTATTGGGAATTAAAAGGCGTGCCCTTCCGAATTGAAATCGGTCCAAAAGATATTGAAAAACAGCAAGTGGTCATTGTACGGCGACATGATAACAAAAAATTTTTCATTCATGAAGCAAAATTACTTGATACGTTAAAAAATTTAGCTGAAAATTACACGAAAGAACTGAAGGAAAAAAGTTTAAAAGATTTTGAGGAGCAGATTGAACTTTGTTACGAGCCCGATGCTGCGAAAGAAGCGTTAGAACGAGGAAAAATCGTTTGTTGCGGCTTTTGTTCCTTGGACATGAAATCTTATCACTGTGCAGAAGTAGTAGAAAAAGAATTGGGAGGTTTTGTCAGAGGAAAACGAGTAGATGAGGAAAAACACGAATTTGCCACTTGCTTGATCTGTGGTGAAACCGCCACGTGTACGGTTTATATCGCAAAAAGTTATTAATTTTTAATTTAATTCTATAAAAAAATTCTAATAAAAATATTTTATAATTTCCATTTTCACCACTATTATAATAATAACTTATAAAATCAATAGCCGTAGAAGAATCTTCTTCAATATTTTCCCACTCAATAAAGATCTTTTTTTTAAATTAAGATAAGAAATAAGAAAATATATAAAAAAAAGCTATAAATTTTAAGACGTATTTAAAATTCTTTTTTTTAAGAACATTTAAAATGGATTTCATAATATTTCTTCTCCTCCCTTAAATTTTTTTTTCCCCGCATCATGTACACGGCGATTATGATTCACTTGTAGGAATAACCCGATGATGCGTCCATTTTAAAATTAACCCCTTTTTTCATTATTGGCTTTGCAATTATCAAGGAATAATGTTGGATGAGAAAATTCATTAGAAAAAAGAGGGATTTTGCTAGCTCAAGGTTCAAGAAGACAAAATAAATGAATTAAATGGATAATGTTAAGAATTAAAATAGCTACAAGATTTTTTAAAATTAATGGTAAATAATAAAAAAGAACCAATAAAAAAGAGAGGTTCAAAAACAAGTTCTTTTGGAGTATCCAAACGAGAAAGTCATGATTCTTCTCAATTTTATAATTCAAAATTATATGAGCATGTAAAAATAACTAAAAACGTGGAACATGTGGATAATTCAAATTTAATTCCGAAAAAAATTTTGGATAATGTGATTTTAGGCGATAGTCAGGACATGAATTTAATTCCGGACAATTCAGTTCACATGATGATTACATCTCCTCCATATAACGTCATGAAAACCTATGACTCAAATTTGACCCTTGACGAATATTTAAATTTACTTAAAAATGTTTTCGGTGAAACTTGGCGAGTTTTAGCGTCTGGAGGAAGGGCTGCAATTAATATAGCAAATGTAGGCCGAAAACCTTACATCCCCCTTCACGCTTATATCATTGAAATCATGCATGAAATAGGGTTCCACATGCGGGGTGAAATAATATGGGATAAATCCGCGTCAGCGGGTGTCTCTACTGCTTGGGGTTCCTTCGCCTCGGCAAGTAACCCCTGTCTACGAGATGTTCACGAATATATCCTTGTTTTTTCAAAACATACAAATATACTACAAAAAGGGAATAAAACCAACACGATTAAAAAAAAAGATTTCGTGGAATGGTCAAAATCTATCTGGACCTTTCCCACAGAGTCTGCTAAAAAAATTGGGCATCCCGCACCTTTCCCCGAAGAATTACCTCGAAGATTAATTGAATTTTATACATTTAAAGATGATATAATTTTAGACCCCTTTATAGGGAGCGGGACCACGGCTATTGCAGCGCTAAAATTAAAACGGCATTTTATCGGCTATGAAATCGTACCAGAATACGTGGAATTGGCCAGAAAAAGAATCGCAAAATTTAAAGAACAACTAAAAATTGATAGTTTTTTATAAGAGAATTTTTTTAAAAAAATGACGCTAAGATCAAGAAATTAATAAGAATATTGGCCACCATCATTATTTTAATAAAGCGTAAAAAATGATTCATAACTCCATGATTTAATTCACAAGAGTAGAAGCCCATGCTCATTATTTTTTTTTAGAACCACGTATTTTATTCTAATACCAATATGAATGCTAAATAAACTAAAATAATCCCTCCATGAGTCAAAAAAATTTTGTTTTTCCAATAGACAACCCCTCCTTGGGAGTTTATTTCATTAAAGGATTTAATAACGGGCGGTATCCCTATTCCCATTCCATGCTCGCTGGCACCACTTTAATTGACACGGGCATCTCTAATAAATTCATTAGAAAAATAAAAAAAGAATTTATTATTGAGAATGTAATTTTGAGCCACTGGCATGAAGATCATATCTTAGGAAATCGGTTTCTTAAAAATGTCCAATTTTCGTGCCATCCTAAAGATAAACAGATTATTGAAAATACTCAATTAATGTACGATTATTATGGAATTCGAAATACTCCGGCTGAAAAGCTATTCCAAGCGTACATGGAGGGATATAAAATTGAAAACACCCCCATCCACTATGAAATTCACGATACTCAACGCATCAAGATCAATGAATCGCAATTCCTCCTGGTACTACACGCTCCCGGACATACCGCAGGTCATTGCTGCTTCTTTGAAGAAACTACACGCACCTTATTCCTTGCCGATATCGATCTCTCCAGATTTCCCTTCTATGGCTGTACTGATTCCAACCTTCTTGACCTCGAACATTCTATCAAATCTCTCATGAATATCTCCTGTGAATTCGCCATTTCTGGACATAAAGGCTTGATTGAAGGTAAAAAAAACATTCACGATAGTTTCCACCAGTATCTCGGCATTATCCATGAACGTGAAGAAACGATACTTCAGCACCTCTCAGAATCCACTCCCACCCCGATCTCTGCCCTTATGAATAAAAATATCATCTATAAAAAATATAACCCCAACGAAATCCAATACGAACTCATCGCAGAAAAAATCATGATTCAAAAACACCTTGAAAAATTGACATCAAGCCAACACGTTCAATATCTAAAAAATGGATATGTCCTGCTCTAACTCGAGAAAAAAGACAGTATATTCGATTTTTTCTATTTTTCCTTTAAAAGAGAAGGTGATTTCCCCCAGGGCATGGCCCTACAACAAGAGCCCTTAACATTGACAGAAATAGATAGGCAAATCCAAGACATGGATACCATGCCACCAAAAGACAAAATTCAGTACGCCAAGGGGGAAATCTCGATTTCAATATCTATTTTTTTTCAGGAAATACATGATCCCTCGCCAATAAATATTTTTCCATTCCCGCTCGTTCTTACTCTTTTCATGAATGTATATTCATTATCATGCTCTCATCACTATTGTTCGGTCCACTCGTGAATTTATAATTCAATTAAAAATCCATGATTTCAGGAACTCACTTCCCTTCTCTTCAATGCCTTGATTAATTAGATTCTTTTAAAAAAAATTAAAAAAAGGGAGCATTATTCTAAATTTTAAAAAACGATTAGTTGAATTTTAATTTCAAAATAGAGAACGTAAGAATAATGCTAAAAAAAGAAGGTGATTTACTTTAATTGATTAAATCTCCGACCATCTATCATTTAAGGTTTTATTCATCGAACTAACTAATCAAATAGCTATTTATGACCGTATCTTGAGTGTTTCTTGTAATGCCTTTTTCCAATTCATTTAAGATTTTTAATAATCTCCATAATCTCCGTCGTATTCATCAAAATCTTCGTCCTCGTCGTCCCAATCATCCTCATCGTCCCAATCATCCTCGTCATCCCAATCATCCTCGTCATAGTCATCATCGTCCCAATCATCCTCGTCATCCCAATCATCCTCGTCATAGTCATCATCGTCCCAATCATCATATGTTGACTTTCTCCTCGGACCTAATTCTTGTTCGAACTTCATTTTATCACCACTTTTTTTTTTCATTAATTAGAATAATAACGCGTGTGTTTTCAAGTTATTAAAATATAAAAAAACCTATATAAATGTTTCTGATTTGGAAAATAAAAACTTTGCGATGGTAGCAAATGGGAAGGGTGGTTTTTCTAAGGGGATATTTGAGTTGGGAAGGGATAATGGAGTTTGAGTTGGAAAAGGAGAAGAGTAATGGGATTTTAATGAATTTAATTTCAATATAAATTTTAATAATGGTAGTTATCAATAATTGAGCAGAGAGAATGGTTGTAAGTGAGAAATGAGAAGGAAGTAGAGGAAATTTTTTTAATAAATTTTAAAACAATGGAGCATGTTAAAAAAATTTAAATAATAGCAATCAATTTAATGATATTATTGAATAAAAAAAGTAAAAATCATTTAGCGTCATGTCATTAATCCCAAAGAAGGTTTTTTTTGTCAAGGGGGTTGGTTTTCACGTATCAAAACTTACCTCTTTTGAACAAGCGCTTCGGGATGCGGGAATTGAACGATTTAACCTTGTAAAAGTAAGCTCCATTCTTCCCCCCTATTGTATTGAAATTGACAAGGAAAAGGGGTTAAAGCAATTAAGGGCGGGCCAAATTGTATTTTCAGTTATTTCACGGATTAGTTCAAATGAGTACAATCGCCTGATTTGTGCTTCGATTGGGGTGGCAAAACCAGCTAATAGTGATATGTATGGGTATTTAAGCGAGCATCATTCTTTTGGGGTGAAAGAAGAGAAAGTAGGAGATTTTGCGGAGGATTTGGCGGCGGAGATGTTAGCAACTACTTTGGGAATTCCGTTTGATCCAGAAGCAGATTATGATGCGAAGAGAGAAATTTTTAAAATTAATGGAAAAATAATAGAAACAAAAAATATAACTGCTTCTGCAATAGTTAGGAAAGAAAATGAATGGGCTACTGCATTGGCAGCAGCTATCTTTATTCTTTAAATTTTTTTTTCATTTTTTAATTTTTCGAACAAGCCCGTGATGAGAAGGGGCAATGCGATGGTTGCGTCGCACCAAACGCTGATGTTTTGAGAATCCAAGCTATATTTTCCCCAAGATTTGGATTCTGACGTAGTACATCCAGATAAGCCCCCATCGTATTCCGTAGCAGTGTGGATCCGAACAGAGTATTTGTATCCCATATCCATGCCTTTATCTCTAAATTTTTCAAATTCTTCGAGGAAAGGAAAGATTTGTTGAGAATAATTTCTAGGAACACCACCTCCGACTATGAGAATTCCACATATCTCGTATTGTCTAATAATATCGGCAAATTTCATTAAATCATCTATTACTCTAAAATTTACTTTAAATTCATTATTGACAGCGAATTTAATCAAGTTTAAGGTGAACTCGGAGTCAGTGATGGCGGGAATAAATATGGGAATGTCGTGTTTTGCTGCGACGGAGAGGATGCATCGTTCATTGATTTGTTTTCCAAGTTTTTTAAACACGGAAGAGGGAGGGTCATCGATCTTTTTATCAGGGTAAGCATTCATGAGGAGAGAAGGAAATTTTTCTTCTACGCACTTATACGCTTCTTCAGGGACATAGGTATCATACACGCGATTAATTTTTAATCTATATAATTCCTCATCATCCACGTAAGGAGTTCCGATATAATGTCCTTGATTGGACATTACATTCACGAGATCATGGGAAATATTAGCGCCTGTCGTAATTAATATATCGATTAACTCATTTTCCATCAGAGCACAAGTGAGATCTCCGAAGCCCGCTGGAACCATTGCACCACTTAAAGAAAACACTTTTAGACAATCTTTAGTAGTAACCATGTCATACAAGATATCTAAGGCGATTCCTAAATTTCTCCCTTGAAAACTGCAGTATTTAAGAGCATTTAAGATATCAAGAGCGGATCGGACATTATATACGTTGAAAGGTTGGATTTTCTCTCTTAAATATTTATTTTTATTTCCTTGGTGCATGATTTATTACATTATTTAATTATTATTAAAATTTTACATTTAAAATAATTGATTGGAAAGATACTATTAAAAAGATGGGAAAACCAATCATTTAAATGAAGTTTGACTTACCAATTTCAATCATATTGTTTGATTTGTGAAAATATTAAAAGATATGGATTTATATGAATGTTTTCATTTGAAAAGAAAAAAATTATTTTATTAAAAAATAGATATTTTAAATAAGGCTATCTATTATTTTTACGGTTCATGCGAGGAAAATTGGGAACAAACTGCAATTATCTTAGTCGATCGAGAACAATTATTAATAACAAGAGAGGACGATTAATGGAAAAAAAATATGAGGTAGCAAATTAATCTCACCTCCGACTAAATTGCGGCCCCGCCTTTTTTTGCTTTTTGTCGAACATGCTTATTCACATCCACGTCAAATTCCCTGTATTGCTTGCTTCT
>JALGVJ010000060.1 GCA_029838195.1 Promethearchaeota archaeon | reverse complement strand
TTTTTTTTAGCGTGCTCCCTAACTTTTTTTAAGGATCTTTAGAGCATGCCATTTTTTTTAGTTTTAGAGGAAAAAAAATTTGAATGATAGATATCTTATAAAGTCAAGAATTTAATAATTAATTTTCTTCTCTTTTAATCAAATTTAGATTAAGGTGAAATAAAAAAGAGATTAAATTAAAGAGAAAAAGTTCGGAA
This sequence comes from Promethearchaeota archaeon, assembly GCA_029838195.1. Classification (GTDB taxonomy): domain Archaea; phylum Asgardarchaeota; class Lokiarchaeia; order Sigyniarchaeales; family SOKP01; genus JALGVJ01. The sequence continues at coordinate 15,198 of JALGVJ010000060.1, read as the reverse complement.
AGATATAATATCTTACAAGGAAATGGATTTTAAAGAGAACGATTTAAATTTTTCCTTCTCTTGTCATTTTTTATGAATTCTTGGAAGAGTTCGTTATCTTCATCAATGAGATCCCAAAAATCTTCATAAATTTCTTTCAAACTCCTTTGGTCTTGAACTTTTTTATCACCTCGATTCGTTATTTTCTTGGAGAGGGTTTTTGACGGTTCTTTTGAAGGACTTATTGAAGGTGCCGATTTAGTAGGAGCGTTGGGGTAATATTCGATGGAATTTTCTTTTATTTTTACTTTCTTAAATAAATTTTTGGTTTCATCGATTTCATTTTTCTTGGGAGAAATGGGTGCGACGTGAGTTTGGGTGGTAGGAGTTATACTAGGTTTTTTTTCACGTTCCTTGGTAATATGGGAAAATTCATAATCAACTTTTTGATATCCTCTTACTCTAAAGTTTTTATCTATAAATGCTTGAAAATGATGCTTACAGATTGCATTTTTCGGAATGGAGATGGTTGCCAAGCCTTTAGCTTGGTTAATGATCGAAATTGGGACGGGTATTGATTTATTAGCTCTACAAATTGGACAGATAATATTTACTTCACGAATTTTTTGTGAAACCATCATAATTCATGTTCCTCAATAACTAAACGATGCGACGTTTATTCAATAAATGTTAATATGCATTCGAAAATAGTAATAAAAAATGCTCTTTTTTCGGGATGGAAATTAAGAAAAAATGAAGAACATAATATTTAGCTATATTCCATACTTCTTCTATATAATGGTTTAAAATTATTCCATGCTTCTTCTATATAATGGTTTAAAATAAGATAGGGTTATTAGGATTGTCAAATTTAAAGTTTTTTTTCGAACCAAAAACCGTAGCAATTATTGGAGCTTCAGAGCGATTAAAATTTGGATATGGGACGACAAAATACTTGTTGGAATCGCCTTTCAAAACATATCCCGTTAGTTTAACGAAAAACCAGATCATGGGGCACAAGGCATATAAATCCATTAAAGAAATCCCCGAAGAAATTGAATTAGCAATCATCTTGGTGAAAAATGATAATGTTCTTCAAGCGGTAAAAGAGTGCGTGGAAAAAGGCGTGAAAGGAATTATCATAGAAACGGCCGGTTTTGCTGAAACGAGTATTCCAAAATACGTGTCTTTACAAGAACAAATTGCTTCTCTTGCGAAATCTTCAGGCGTAAGAATAATCGGACCGAATTGCGTGGGTATTACAAATTTCAAAAATAAATTTACAACAACAGAATTAGATGTAAACAAGTTAGTTAAGGGGAATATTTCCATTATTGCGCAATCCGGAGTATTAGGAAACATTTTCATTGATTGGGCAACCAGCCAAAAAATAGGATTCTCTAAAGCAATTACCTTAGGAAATAAAATAGATGTAGATGAGATTGATATGATTGAATATCTTGAAGAAGATCCGGATACAAGCGTAATTACAATCTATTTGGAAGGGGTAAAAAGGGGAAATACATTTAAATTCGTGTTAAAAAACATGAAAAAACCGCTCATTATATTGAAAAACGGGCGTAGTGAACTTGGAGCTAAGGCAATTAAAAGCCATACCGCTTCTCTGGCGGGAAACGATCGTATTTTTGAAGCTCTTTTCCGACAATTTAAAGGGATTTTTCGGGTGAATAATTTTTATGAAATGTTTGAAATAGCTCAAGTATTTGCCACGCAACCCTTACCAAAAGGGAAAAACATTGCGATAATTACGGGCTCAGGGAGTTTAGGAATTCTTGCGTGTGATTTAATTGAAAAAGAAGGGTTAGGTTTGGCCAAATTAGAATCAAAATCAATGGAGGAGTTGAGAGCCATCTCACCAAACTGGGTATCCGTGAAAAATCCCGTGGATTTAGGACCATCTCAATTTAGTACTTTAAATCCCGCATTAAATATCCTATTTCATGATAAAAAGGTGGACGGCGTATTATTTATTTTTTCCGTGCCGGAATTACCCTTAAAGCAGTGGTCTCTCTCAGTAACTCCATTTTTGCGCCGAATGAAGCACTTATCACGGGAAACGGAAAAACCGATAATAATCTGCGTGTTTGGTTCCCGTTGGGTTTTTGAGTATTTATTAGAAAAAGCAGTCAAATTTTCCATTCCCCTCCTAAATCGAATTGATCACGCCATTAAAGCATTTAGATTCATGCATGAATTTTATCTTCATAAAAAAGAGTAAATTTTCACTATACCTTATCTACCATGATATAACATGATCTTTATTTACTCTCTTAGTGAGAAAGATTGAGGGCTTTTTATTTTATTTTTTTAATTTCTTTTTTCTTGTCTGAAGAGAGAAAAGAAAGTCAAAAATTAAACTAACCATGAAATTAGAAATGAACTAAAAAAGATTTAATGGATTAATTATTAAAAGGTATAAATTCAATAGAAAGGTGGATGATGATATTTGAAATCTGCTGAATTTAAAAGAAATTGGGATGTTATTAATAAAAAATATAATTATTCAGAACCCTTTCCAGAGTATGTGGCAAAAATTGGAGACCAGATCAAGCACTTCATGCTCCCGGAAAATCGAAAATATCAAGGAGCTACTGGAAATGCTATAGGGATGTTAGATGCACTAATGTTGTATAATGAACACTGCAACCTGCCGGAGGAGAAAGTTGATAAATTCTTGGAAAATATAAAATGCATCATAAATTTTTTACTTTTAGTGAGACAAACTAGTCAAGTCCCCCTAAATACAGCTTATTTCATAAAGAAACGATTAGAAATCGAAAATTGTTCCAATGTGGAACAAGCCAAGAACGTATTAGAAAAAGAGATCGCATTTCACCGGCAAAATTATAAGGACACCATAGCAAAAATTGCTAATCATTTTAAGAAGAGAATCATAGATAGAATTGAAACTTATGGAATCAAAAAATTAGTTATTGGAACACACTGCCATTCCAGTGTAGTAGTGCGGGCAATAATTGAAGCTAAGGATTACATCCAACAAGTTGTCGTAGATAAAACAGAACCGGAACAACAAGGTATTTTAACTGCTTACGAATTATTAAATGCGGGAATTCCCGTTAAATTAATAAATTTATGCCAGTATGGTCTTGAATTTCGGAGAATAGGGTTGTTCATGTTCGGAATTGATGCTGTATCCGCTGATGGTGTCGTGTTAAATAAAACAGGCACTCGCATGATTGCTACCTTAGCAAAAACTAAAGATCTTCCCGTGTATTTTCTCGGATCCACGTATAAATATGCTCGAGAGACGCTGTTGGGAGGATTAGTAAAATTAGAACATAGAAAGGTAGAAAAAAGGATCATGGATAATCACTTGGGAATCGATTTATCGCCTTATTACGGCCCCGATGCAAAGTTTAAAGATCATGATGGAAACTCACTGTTAACAGTACAATTTACGGGATTTGACACCACTAAAGCGGTCTTTTACGATTCCGTGGTTTCAGAGGTTGGTTTTTTACCCATGAGAGAAGCATTTGAAATTGCTTGGGCAGATTATTTATGATAAGGGTAATGCGCGACAATCGGAAGGAAAACATGATTAAATTTTAAATCTTGATCTTCTTTTTATAATACATGTCCTACATAGAAAGAGTCTTAATCCATTTTCTTAAAAATTACGTGTTCGGAGGCCTTGCTAAATTAAGGCAAAGAAAATATTTTCCTTTTACCCTCATGATTACGAGCGTCATGCTTTTAAATACCGTCGTGGGAATCCTTTATAATTTTAATATACTTTTTGGCCTTGAATTTCTACGGTTCAGCTTGCGATTTGAGCTTTTTTTATCTTTTGCGATCATCACCTCCGGATTAGTTATTGGTCGTATAAAAAATCCTTTACTTTATTACACTCTTGCCATTTTTATTTTTCTTGCTTATATTATCATGTTCCTCATTTTTAGCCAACAACCCTCATTTCTAATATATGAAAGCATTAAATTAATTTATTTTTTAATATGGGTTGCTCTCACCTCTATTTCTTTGTTTTTTTTAACCATTTATTTTTTTACTTCTTTTCCAAAAAAGATTATTACTTTAGGGATGCCTAAAAATCATGTTTTTTTTGGATTTCTTCTTAAATTAGTTGCCTTCTTTTCCCTTCCGTTTTATATATACTTAATTTATCGAATCTCTCTTGGAAACTTAATTACGGGAGGTTTGGGAATGCTAATCACCTTGATCACTCTTTATCTGCTATATCATGCCCCTAAAAAAATAGAATCACGAGCTGGCCTCATTAATTTAGCAACTGCGATTGGTTTTTACAATATAACCATTTTTTATCACCTGCTCATGAGCTTTTCTACTCTTAGCACGTCCACCACCTCATTTTTAATAGATATCATTATTTTATTCATTACAATCTTGTACCTCGTTCAGTCCATGACCAAAAGGATATCTGAGAGTCCCGCCCGACTGAAATCTCAAGAACGTCTCGTTACATTTCAGACAAGAGTCTATTTTACGGATAGAGTTAAAAGAATATTAGGAGAACCGGGAACCGTGCTCGTAGTAATGGGCATTGCCTTAGGTTATCACGTGGTTACTCTTGATTCTTTTTTTATAGAATCTTTAGCATTCCTTGCGGGGTTATTTCCACCATATTTAGAATTTAGTTCTATCTATCATCGATTATATCTTTTTTTCTCTTTTTGCGTTGTATTATTATTTATCCTTGCATACCTTTCTTCTGAGCGCACGAGAGACTTACTCGTGGATAAATATACAATTAGCCAAGCCTTCAAATACATTGGAGCGTTGTTTAAAAAAGAAGAGGGAGAACCCTCTCTGGCAGAGATTGCATTAACTGAATTCGGCAAAAAAATTGATGCGGGCATTAAAACAATTGGAGATAAGTGGAAAAACTCACTCGATAAATTGATAAAAAAAGATGAGCGAAAGAAAATTTAATCGAGCAAAAGAGACACGCAACCCTTACCATTCATTTAATAAATTTTTCCTTTTTAGAACAAATTTTTTTTTATGTAATAAATGAATTCTCTTTTTTTTTTACTCGTTGATATTTATTTTTTAAAGTTAATTAAAATATACTGGGATAGAGAACTCCTTGAGGTAATAAAAGATAATTTAGAAGAAATGCTTGGAAAATAATTGTTAAAATCGGATTTTTCCCAATTCCATGGATTAAAAAGGCCGCGAAGAAAACCAAGCTGAAAATCAACAAGCCGTATAAAGAGGACATCCAACTAATATATAAAAGGAAGGGTACTAAATCAAGGAGAATTACCATCAATTTGAATGTTTTTTTATTTTTTAGGGTTTTAATGTGAAGATGCTGTAGACAATTAAATTCAAGATGGAGGAGCAAAAAACTGGGTATCAATAAAAGGGTAAAAATAATTAACCAGATGAGTCTATCATTACATGGAAAAATGTAAAATATTCCTGTATTTGCTATCAAAGTGAGGGTAGAGGATAAGAAAAAAATCAAGGAAAACGCTTTCAAGATATCCCACATAGCATCACGATGATTTTTTATTTTTAAATTTAATTTGAATTTTCCCCTTGTTCCAGGCATTTTTTCCTTTAAATAAATGAAGAACATCAAAATCGCATTAGTTCCCAGTGCGCTCGTGCCCCATAAGGGAAAATAATGGATGCTTAAAGGTAATAATAAGAGAAGGAGCTGCACGCAAAAAATGAAGGGGATGGAGATTAACCAAAATAATATTTTCCAAGTAATGAATTTTTTCATGCTCACGATGCGTATTTCTCCATTAAACTCTTGATTAAAATACAATTTTGCTTCAAAAAATTTCGTTTTCGTTTGATTATATTTACAAGAAAATAAGCCACCAAAAATTAAACAGAAAAATCCAAAAATACTCAAGCACCATAAAATTTTTCTCAGAACCATCGAGTTAATTCCAGGGGAAAGGGTGTTGCTTTCCAAATTTAAATTTTCCAAGATCCAATCCAAAGAATACGTCATGACTTTTTCTGAATATATTTCATGCGAGTGAATGAGGCCTTCTACGATGATTAGCTTTCTTTTATGGGGAAAAGATATGTTTCCTCCGAGTTTTTGTAATAATAATTGATTTCTATAAGGAGTTGAAACATCATCCAATTCTCCCGTAATTAATAAAATATCCGTTGGAGGATTATCCTCCGATAAGGCTCGTACCCAATTCAATTCTTGGTCATTAGATAATCTATACCTCGTAGAACGAGCATTTGACTCGAGGTTCACGTAACAACCTAATAAGATTATCATTTTTACGACGCTCTCATCAATCTGCGTGGATTGTAAGATGGCGCGTCCGCCCATGCTATATCCAAATAGAATGATATCAGAATCCTCCAAACCCGAGAGTTTTTTAAACATTTCTTTGCCCGCAATAACTTGTTTTGCTAAGTGATCGGAATGAGTATAATATAATTCCATGGCTTCTGAAGATCTACCATGCCCCTCAAAATCAAAAGTAAAAACATGAAATCCAAGTTTTAAGTATTCTATTGCCATGCTTTTCCAGGTTGATTGATCGCCAGCATATCCATGAGAAAAAAGTATTCCAAGCTCTCGAGTACCTTTGTAATAAGTGCCAATTAACTTTACGCCAGAAGAGTCGTAAAAAATTACCTCCTTGTTATTGTTTAGAATGGAATCTTCATGGTATAGCAAGCAGATGGGAAAAATTATTAGAATTATTCCAAAAATAGCCATGACGTTAAAAATTTTTTTCACGCGAGTCATCCAAAAAAATAAATCAAATTTATTTTTTAATTTAATAATGATTAGGGGAAAATTTCATGTGGTAGAAAAATTAAGGATGGAGTTAATATTTTAGGATGGAATTTTTCATGTTTTTAATAAAATGGAACTTGATTTTTCGAATTAAAAGACTTGATTTTTTTTTAAAATAGAGCAATGGGATAATTATTATTTTTAAATTCATGTAAGCGCTTTAACGCTTGTAATTTCTCCCTTTTTCCCAATTTTGCTTGTTCCAATGCATCTTCTAAAATTGAAGCATTTTTTTCCATGCGATGAAGTTGGACAGGATAGGGTATTCCATCTTTTCCCCCATGAGCGAAACTATATTTCGCTGGATCCTTCCAACTTGGAGGCGCACCCCAGATAAATTCAGATATTAACGCTAATGCTCGAATCATACCTGGTCCAACACCTTGTATTTTTAATAATTCCGTATAGTGAGAAAGCGCTAATTCCCTCGCCATATCAAGTGATTCCCATTTTAAGTTAAAGGGAATGGGCATGTTTAAATGAGGAATCGGTTTCACTTTAATCGAACATCCAGGATTCATGAAGTCATCAAGAGTCGTTTGATTTTTATTTTTCAATTGGAATAAATACCGTTTAATCCTTTTTGCCCCTTCAGAAATCAAGTCCATGGAAGCTTTTCGACATTCTTCACTATGTTTACTGACCATGTTTAACACGTGATCTTTCAATTTTTCGGAATGGATATCTGCGTGGGGATCATTCAAAAAATCGCACGAGTCTTTAGAATACCAATGATATCGCCTTGCCTTTCTCACGGTTAAATCATATCCTTGCTGAACGATTCCCCATTGCGACTCAGAAATAATCATCATGTGATGATATAATTTAAACCCATCTTGAACGGCAGCATTATCAATTTTAGCTACCAGCCTACTTATATCTACGAGGTTCTTTACATCGTCCTCTGAAAAATCAAGAACTTTAGCATTGTTTATTAGGTGTTCTTCCACTTTTTTAGAATTTTTACCCTTTCCCCCAGCTACGATTAGTCCAAATTCTTCTGGGGTAATTATTTGTTTCAATACTCCCCCTAATACAGTGGTACAGCCACTAGAGTGCCAATCAAAGCCCAAAAGACAAGCAAATCCTTGAAACCAAAAGGTATCCGACAATCTATGGATAATCCCCCCGGGACCTTCCATTTCAAGAATGATTTTTAAAATCGGTTTTCCAAGCATTACCATTCTTTTTAAAAGCCAATAAGGCGCTTTAGAATGGTGTAAAGGAAGCGTAGCGATTCCTACTTTACTCATGATGTTTAAATTACATTATTTAGCAATAAAAAGCACGATATAAAATAATTATTAACATGATTAAAAATTAAGGAGACCCGAATGGTTTATTAATTTTTCAAGGGGGATATTGAAAACATGGGGAAATTTATACCTTAAAGGGTTTTAAATTCATTTTATTTTCATCTTTCAAGCCTCAATAAATTTAAAAAAAAGTGATATAATAATGCTTGGAATTAAGAAAAAATGGACAAATGGATTGATTCTCTTCATGATTTTTTTCATGCTAAGCAGCTCCTTAATCATTGCAAATGCTGAAGAGATTTATATCGATAAGGACCAAAACGGATCGGCTGGACGAGAAACTGGACGAGAAACCGGATCAAAATATAGAGAGAAGGCAGTTGCGGGCAATACAGTACGAGATAGAGTCCAAGCGGGCGTGAGAACTACATTTGAATTTCAGCACCAAACGCGCATAACGATAAATTCTTCCAATAACATAAATATTAACATCAATTGCGATGTAAATTCGATTGGTACTAAGGAATTTGAAATTGATATTCAAGTAGGCGATAAGGATAAAGAACTTTCCATGACAATGACATGTACTGGTGAACAAGAGGAATTAGGTTTAATAAATGGAAGTACCGTGCAGGTTCGAAATCGAGTGCAACATCGATATCAAGAAGGTTTTGTAGCCCAAATTGAATGTGAAGGTGAATTTAAAGCTCAATTAAAAATTAAAGCGAATGAAAATAATCAAGGAGGAACTTGGGCGTATTATGATAATGTTACTGGAGAATGGGTACCGGTCCAAACCATGGAGCAAGAAGGATATTTGGTTGCGGAAACTAACCATTTTTCCACATGGACGGTGCTGATCCCAACAGTAAATTCTCAAAATATCATCATTGGTTCTCTCGTGGCTGCAGTAGCCATTGTTGCTACTATTGTAATTGTAATTGTTATTAGGAGGAGAAAATAATAATTAAATCAATTTTTTTTTATTTTATTTCATGAAAATTTAATAAATCTATTCAAATACCAAAAAATTAAAAAGAAGATATGATTTCCAGAAAAGAGGTACCACTCATTTAGATTTAAAAAAAAGGCATTTTTTAAATTTTAAGAACATTTAAATTATTATATTATTATTTAGAAATAATGTGGCAAATCAATCAGAAAGGTGTAATTTTCAGTTTATTATTTATTATCCTCATATTTCAATTTCCTCTGATAATGGCATCGGGGATACCTGATGTTCCCGGAAAAAATAAACCGGAGGAAATCCCAGTTCCAAAAAAAAATAGAATTCAAGATAAAATTAAACCAGAAACACCCGTGGTGTATCAATTTTCAAATAATAAAAGATTTGGAGCGTCTTCCAACGTGGAAGTGCAACTCTACGTGGAATATGAAGATGCAATCCATGATCGAGAAATTTCCGTCCGTATTGAAAATAACCGAGCCATATCTTTATCCGTAATTGCACGAACGAATTTAAGCAAATTTGATTCTTCCATGAAACTTAATCCTCCTGATAATATAAATCAACAATGGGATTATGGCTGTGTTTATCAATTCAAGGCGAATGCTACTATTGAATCCCTCATTTTCTCTTTTAATAAAAGTTTTTTTTACGATTTAGACCCAGATAAGTCTTACGCTATAGCCGTACTTGAATTCGGACAAGATACGTGGAATTTATTATCAATTAAAGAATCCTCGACCCAATTAAAGGTAATTCAACTTCTTGATAGTAGCGATGATAGCAATCCTTCCAATATATTAACCGGTACGCTTCAAAACATGGAAGAAAACAAGGAGTATTATATCACGATATTCGAAATGGAAGAAGCAAAGATTTCAAGAGAAGTAATTTCATGGATCGTAATTCTGATTATAGGAATCTTATCAACCATTATATTAATTTCGAAAAAAGAATATCTTAACCTCATAAAAAAGAGATTAACTCCAATTGGGACAGGAACTCATCGGTTAACTTTAGAGGAAGTGTTAGAAAATGAAAATCGAAACAAGATCATCGAGTTCATTCTCGAGCACCCAGGCATTCATTTTAACGAATTATTACGAAAAACGGAATTATCACCGGGAAATTTAGTATGGCATTTGGATATTTTAGAAACTTATAAAATTATTGGTAAAAGGCGTATTGGAAATTTTTTAGCTTACTTTCCCTATTATCAAAAAAATCCCTTGAGTAATCTCGATTTGCAATTGAAAAAAAGCAAATTAACCTTGGAAATTTTAGAATTAATTGAAGAATCCCCGGGAATCTGGAATATAATTCTTACGAATAAATTGAAAGTTGACCATAAAACGATTCATTATCACGTGAAAAAATTATTAGAATTGGGCTTGATAACGATAAAAAAAGAAGGTAGAAAAAAGAAACTTTATCCCAATCTTGATTCGGACTATTTCAAAAATCATCGAGGGATAAATAATAATGAAAAATGAAAAATCACACGTTCTTTAATTTATCATGTTTTTCCTTATTGATTAAAATCCTCTCAAGAAAGGGTTTTTAAAAAAAAAAATTCTTCTTTAAAATTTTATTCTAATTGGATGTAATCTTTTTGAACTTTTAACATTTCTTCCAATATTTGTTCGGCTTGAGTATAACTATCAACAACGGGATCAGCCAGGAGGGCTTGCAGAGCAATTTCTTTTGAGCGCTTGAGTACGGTTTCAACGACTAAATCTTGTACTGAAGCTTGGTTTCTTAATAAACCCGCCAACCCTTTAGGATATTCTCCTAATGGAATGCCCTTTAATCCATCTTTTGTCACGATTACTGGGCACTCTACTACGAGATCTTGAGGTAGATTGGTTATGATATCATTATTAGGAATGTTTACAGACGCTTCTTCATAATGAGAATCCGTGAGAATTTCCTCTATTATTGGAATAGCTCGTTCATTATCTGGAATGACTAATCGAGCTCCTTTTCCTCTTTTAATTAAGCGAGTAATTTTATTACTTTCATATTCAATAGATTGAATATACGTGCTTTTAAATCGATGAATGCCTTCCATATCTGCCAACTCCCAAGCCCAATGGACATATTCTCCCCAGTGTGAGTCCGTTGTGTAAGGCCAATATCCATATTTTTTGAGGATGTATTTCATAATCTCATGGCCATCAAGCAATTTTATGGATTCCAAGTGAGATGGCCCCTTTTTTCTAAGCTCTGGATAAGCATCTTTCCCTGAATCTTTATACTTTATCTGGAGCACGACACCAAAATGATTCAATCCTCCCGCTTTAATTTCCAGATTTGACAAGGGCGTATTTAAAATCCTACTTACAATTGGTACATGATGAAGAAATTCATGACATAAGCCGACAAATTTCAATTTAGGAAATTTTCTATGAATTGCCAAGCATATCCTGCTCATAGGATTTGAAAAATTAATGAAAAAAGCGTTCGGGCAAAATTTCATTACGTCCTCACAGATTTCTAAGATGGGAGGTATGACACGTAGGGAATGAAAGAGTCCTCCTGGCCCACCATTTTCCCCAAAAACTTGTTTATTGCCAAATTTTCTGGGAATCTGATAATCTTGATCCCATAATTCGAATCGAGGAGGGACTTCAATCGAATTAATGATGAAGGTTGCCCCTTTTAACGCATCTTGACGATTAGTCGTTTTTTCTAATTCAAAATCTAATTTTTTTTCTTCGATTGCGGCCTTACAAGCTTGAAATACCAAATCTAATGATTCTGCATTAATATCATGAAGACATAATGAAGATCCTTTTAAAATATCGCTTTTTAAAATGCTACCTGCTGTACCAAGACCAAATTGTAATGACCCTGCTCCAATTAACACAATCTTTTCTTTTTTAGACATAAATAAAATTAAGATCAATCATTAATATTTTTTTTTAAAACCATTATCAATGGATAACTCCCAAGAATGAGGACATGTTGAAATAAAAATCATGAAGGATACTCATTTTAGAAAACTCAAGAATCAAGGGAATAACCGATCATAGGAGGTTGACCATAGCCCATGGAAAGATGAACTACATCAATTCGATAAATGGGGTCTTGCATTAAACAGGCTCTTCTATTTTTAGCGGGAATCGTGGTGCTATAGATCCTTAATTCCCCCGGAATCGAAACAATGATCTCTTCCCTCCAATCCCCCAAGATATCTGCCCATACCACTTGAACACCTTCAAGACTTTGGAGAAGTGTTTTATTGGAGCCAAAATCAAAAATTCGACCAGCATGGACCAACTCGCGTTGAAGATCTGCATCCCAGTAAACGGCTTTAGGGACTAAACCAATATCAAAACTCGTTTCATTTGCAATTAACTTTCCATCTGAGGAAAATAACCATCGCTTCGGATAGTTTTTTCTCCGCTATAGCATTCCATTCCGGGATGAGAAGAATCTATATCAGACACTAATCCTTGTTCATGAACATAAAAAGTAGTGCCATTTATACCCCTAAGAATCTTCCCATTAGAAGCATTTACTAGACAGATTCCATTTTGAAACTTTGAAAGATCTGCTACAATTCCCTCAATACCATAATAAATTTCCAACCCCGTATTAGGTTGTTTTATGACAAAATCATAGCTCCCGACTCCATTTAAATCTGCGATTCCCACTTTTTGAAAAGTATAATTCCCCTTGAGAGGGTTTGATATGTAATCTTGTCCTTTTTGATTTAATATTGGCGTTTTTTTAGAAGGAAATTGCTCTTTTCCATTAATGATAGGACAAACCCAATAGCGAACATCCTTTTTGTCAACGGGAATCTTATCAATAAAATCAGTTGTTCTTTTAATGAGCTCCGAATTTAATTTTATTGTATTTCCCAAAAACGTGTCTCTATACACATTAAAGGCGATATTATCAGGGTCGGATTCAAGTAATCGCCATCCCACGTACATGTATCCTTCTTTTGTATAAAGAGCAATTATTCCTCTATCTAATTTTTCTTGATAGCGATTCAATTCTCGTGATACAGCCGGTTCTTCAGAGAAACACGTGAAACAATTTTCAATTTGATTTAACCCGTCCACATAGAAAAAGAAAATAAAGAAGAAAATAATGATTTTCAGAAGCTTAGAGAATCCGTATCTTATTTTTTTTTTCCGAGTTTTTATTTTTATGAATTATCGCTTTTACATATAAAAATTTATTATCTATGACATTAAATAAGAGAGATGGAACTACATTTTCTATAATTCGATATTCATTTTATTAGTATCAAAATAAAAAAGCAAAAAAATTATTTTAATTTAGATTTCACGGTAAATTCTTTTTCCTTAGGGCAAAAAAATCATACCAACAAATAGGAACGACAATAACGTCCACGATCACGTGAAAGATGATAAAGAAATTTATCACGCCAGCTGCGATCACGAAAAAAAGGATTAGCCTCGAAATTCCTAAGATTCCTCCAATTACAGGTATAATTCCCCCTAATAAAGCTAAAATTTGATTTCTCCTATAGAGGAGTAATAACACGCCTAAAATGCCGTAGGCAACGCCATATAATGCGGCTAAAATCGAATGTGCTTCGGTTCCATACACCACTAATTGTAAATTATGCGTGATCGCAGATGCAATTAATAAGATTCCCGCAAAGATTCTTAATTTTTCATTTTTTTCCATTGTTACTCATTTTTTTATGGTTATAAATTCCAATATAATTAATTTAAAATTTTTTTCCAAATAAATTAAAACTTATTAAATTTACATCTTATGTTAGGGGCGGGCTCGATCCATATTTTTAAATAGAAACATGTCATAAGAGATTATAACGGAAATCGATCAAAAATTAAAAAAACATTTTTAAAATGAGGAAAAATGCATGAAAAAGTAATACATAACAGTCGTCGACTAGTCAAACCAATTTTGGACAAAATAGACCTGAACACAAAAATAAAGGGGTTTTTTTTTCTTTCCTGATCATTCTTCATGAGCTCTTTCTTTCTCTCCATCGGACATGTTGCCTCCTTATTGGGCGTCAGTACTAAACCTTTAAGAAGGTGGGACCGCTCGGGAAAATGTAAAGCAGATTTCCGGACAGCCGGCAATCATCGACGATACAAGAGAGCACGCATCTTGGCGTTCCTTCGGGAAAAAGCGAAGCCCCATGAGAAAAAGAAGGTGGCTCTCTACGGACGAGTATCCAGCACTCGACAAAATGACTACATCTTCTTGCGGCACGTCTTCTCTCATTACCTAAGGGACGTGATGCGCAACGTCAAGAAAGTGAGGCACCCGAAATTAAAGATCAAGGGCTGGACGGTTCAAGATGAGGGGCTAGCGCGGGACTTGAGGGCGTTTTTGGAAGATTATAGAAGGGAAAAGCTTGCAGCTCAAGACACGTCAAGTAAAGAGCGCTTGAAAAGAGCCCTCAAGGATGAGATTCCTTCTCCTTCCAAGCGAGCCGAACGGGATGCCGAGGCAACTGCAAGCAAGCCCGTTAAAAGAAAACAACCGCAAGCAAGCAAGGAAGTGATGCGTACTTACAAGGTGGGCTTGCGGGCTCCTGAAAGTTTATTAGAGCCGACGAATGCTCTCGTTGTCAAGCTGGAGGTCTTGCATCACCTTCGCAAGAAATTACTCGGCCAGCCGTCGGGATTGAAGAGCGGGAAACTTGCGAAAGCCTCAGGCGCCGTCAAGAAGAAATATGAAGCAGCAGAGCAAGCCTACAAGCACTTGACAACGCTCGGGCAAGTAACTGCAGAAATCAAGTGCATGCGAAACGCCCTTGAGCAGCTCAAGTGGAAGACCCCCCGGTTGAATGCCGATGAGTTCAGTTCCAAGGACGTGCCCGCTTTCAAGGACATGGCGGCACCGACCATTGAGGAAATCTCGCTTTCCGATTATCACGCCCTTGCCACGAGGAGCCTGAAGCTGCTTTGCAAGCACCTCAACGAGCAGGTGCTTGACGTCATTAATCGGATACCCCGGGTCAAGGAAGAATTCATCCGGCAAGCGTTCAAGAATTCTCAAAAGGAAGGAAAGAACTATTCCTTGGAAGGGCTGCAAGCGCGTTTTGAAATCGCCATTTCGAACATCACCGGGATTCACAGCAACATCGGAAGAACGGCCTTCTACCAGCTCGGCATGGCACTCAAGGGCTATTTTGACCTGCGGAAAAAAGCCGCTCTCGTTAA
>JALGVJ010000059.1 GCA_029838195.1 Promethearchaeota archaeon | reverse complement strand
TTTTTACCCCCATATTCTCCCGACATGAATCCAATGGAGTGGTTTTGGAAGTTTTTACGTAAAAAAGTCACCCATGATACTTTTTTTAGCACGTTTAAGGAATTTCAACGGGCACTCTTTAAATTTATTAGAAAATATAAATATACATCCACGGAAATTAAAACGCTGTGCAATTTTACGAAGTTATTTAGTTCATCATAAATAGTTAAATAATAAAAAATTGTATTTTTCGTGAAGTTATTATAATTTTTAATCTGTTTTTTCTTAATGTTCTTTATTGGTATTTTAATTAATTCCAACTGGTAGATCACTTGATATAAATCAACAATAACACCTATAGGAAGGAATAAAAAAATAATTCCTAAAGAAGAACCAAAAGATGAGATAAGAAAGATTATTATATCAAACAAATTATAATCGGTACCAAGGCCATAACGAGAGTCAATCCCATATAGTTCTACTCCATATATAAACGCAATTAATGCAAGTGGAAAAAAAAAGCATGCGGAAAGAGATTGTAATTTTCTAGATTTAATATATTTTAGATATTCTCGTGCTTTGATAATACTTATTTTATTCACTGTGAATTCATTTTTAGAGAGGATCAATACCGCAATCATATAAAGGATATCAAAGAATAAATTCAACGTACACAAGTAGAGCAGGGGATCTAAAAAAAGGGTAAGATTGATGGATATAACAAAATCGCGATGCTTTTTCCAATAGTAATGATGAACTTAAATTAAAGGCCTTGGAAGAAGGATCCTTAATTAAAAAAGAGAAAGGAACTATTAATTATATCAATGTTAGTAATATTCGGCTAGGAAAGGAGCACGGAACCTTGATCAAAGCTTTCTCAAAAGTTAAAGAACAAGTTCCCAGAGCAAAATTAATTTTAATTGGAAATAACCATTTTAAATATTTTTGTATATATAGGTTTAAATTTTTACTACCAATATTTAAGGCATTTAACTCATTTTGACTTAAATATGAATATGGAAAAATATTATTCTTAAGTTTTGTATTTTTTCAATTCTTTATTTTTTGTATTTTTTCAATTCTTTATTTTATTTATATCAAATTCTAACGCTCTTTCTCTCAAATTTCTTGTATATTTTTTCCTTAACTCTTTATCGGTTGCCAGAAGTATCATTTTTTCAGCTAATGCATTAATATCTCCCCCTTTTACTAAAATACTATATTGCCTATTTTTTAAAATTTCTTTTGGGGCCGTTTCACAATTAAAAGATATTATAGGGATTTCACATGCTAAAGCTTCTAATAAAATTAACCCAAATCCTTCATACAAGGAAGGAAATATAAAAACATCTGAATTTAGAACTTTAAAGAAAGGAAATTGAGTTATGTATTCTGAATTTAGAACTTTAAAGAAAGGAAATTGAGTTATGTATTAATGATTTAGAACTAAAAGATCACGTGCTCCTCCTTGGATTGAAAAAAAATCCTTTTAAATTCATGTAAGCATAAATACTCTTTATTTTTTTGAATTTATAAAAAATATTTAATTCTAAAGAATAATATGATATTGAAGAATGAAACAAAAAATATTTGTAAAATACATAAGTGAACTCATTAATTGTATAAAAGTGAATGAATTTCATACGATTATCAAATATATCCTTTGTATTTGTTTCATTCTTAAAGGCCTAATCTTAACTATTAACTATAAGTTAAAAAGGGGAAGAGTGAAATATCATCAAATCCTAAATCATTATAATATCGATGCGACCATCAATCATATAAATAGAGTCTATGAAGATTATATAAAGTATATTCCAAATTCAACGGATCTATTTCGAGATAAACGCATCCTTGAAATAGGAACGGGTGATAACTTAGGAATCGCACTTAAATTTATTTCCCAAGAAGCGGAATTCGTTCTTACAATAGATAAGTATTATATCATTAGGGAAAGAAAAAAAGAGCAAACATTATATGATAAATTAAAAAGAGATTTAAATAAGAAACAGCAAAAATTAATCGAGAATACGATAAATTTTGAAAACGAAATTCAATTAAATAAAAAAAAACTCAATTACATTTATGGTGTGGGAGTAGAAAATCTAAATTTTTTAAATATTGATAAAGCTTTTGACGTTATCGTTTCAAATGCAGTTTTAGAACACGTCGATGATTTAGATAAAGCTTTTTTAGAAATGGATAAGATTTTAAAACCAGGCGGATGGATGATACATCGAATTGATTTAAGGGATCATGAAATGTTTAGTGGAGTTAAATTGCATCCTTTGACGTTCTTAACTGTTCCTCATCTCATTTATAAAATAATTAGAAAAAATCTAAACACGCCTAATCGTAAACTAATTGATTATTACCGTAATAAAATGGTTGAGATAAATTATGATTACAAAATATTAATAACCTCAATTATTGGGATGCAAGAAGAATTTACTCCTTTTAGAGAAAATTTAAATTCTAATGAGAAAAAAGTTAAAAATTCCCTTAAACTTCTAGAGAATTTTCAAAATAGGCTTAAAATGCCTTTTAAAATGAAAAATAAACATGATCTTATCATTTCTGGGATTTTTCTTATTGCTAAAAAAAAATTATTATAAAATTTCTTAAATAATGCTTTTTATGTTTTTGTCTGATTCAAATGAGGGTATTTTTAAGTTTATAATTTTGCTTGCTTTTTAAATCTTTTAACTTTGAGGGCGACAAAAATTGAGATTATAGCATTCGCAGATTTGTCGGCTCTCGCATGTAGTCCGGTAAAAGAATCTAAAATCCATCCTTAACGGCAACCGCGGGAAAAACCGAATAAAAATCCACGCCCTTCGTCGTGGTAAAAATGCGCGTTTTGTGAACTTAGATTAATAGAATCCACGGGTTCAGAAATGTGTTTAAAGACACGTATCTGAAGTTTATCGCCTTCTTTTTCATGATTATCGTAGCACATAAAATGGGCGTAGAAGATATGTATTTAAAACTGACATATTTTTTTGGATGAAAAAATTATTATATGGAGGCACTAAATTAATTTTAAACAAACTCATAAAAAATCAAGTAATAAATTAATAGTACACATATATATAGAGGATCTTTAAAATTTTCAAGATTGATAAATAAATATAATAGCAATACTTTTACCAATAGTTATAAAAAAATTAGGAATTTCAGCTTTGAACGCTTTAATTTTTATTTTTAGATTTATAAAGAAAATATTTGAGATATTTTCCACAATTTTAGAGATTAGAATGAGTATGGAATAAAATGTAAAGATGCTCTCCCATAAAACTAATGTAGACACAATTGAAATTATTATTATAGTGATGATAATATTAATTGTAAGGATGAAATTTTCAAATAAAAATAGGTACCAAAGTACTCATTACTATTTATCTTTCCTGAATATTGATAATGAATATTATCTAAACCAATATTAACAAATAAAAAACCTAAATTAACAACTCCATTAATTAAAGGTTCAAATACTCATTAAAGTAACATTTAAATTATAAAAAAGTAAATAAAATGCAATAATATAGATTATGTACGAACTTAATCGAGAAATTAATGATACTATAAATTTTTCCTTCATAAGCATGTAAAAATAAATTAACATTATTATTGAATTATTATTTTCTTTTATTATTGTTTTTCATCAATCTAAAATGATTTAAAACTAGATGATAATATAATTCTACTTGGATCGAAAAAAATTCGTTCAAATCCATATATAATTCAGATGCTTTTAATATTAATTTTTTACGTTAGTTTTTTGGATTCATCTTCATTGAGGCATTGATATGTGAAATTCTTAAAATTATCTTTAAATTGTTAAATGAACTCACACAAGGAATTCTTAAAAATAATCTAGTACCTTAACAAGGGTAGTAGGTATCAATATATCAATATATTAATAAAAAAAATGATATTTTTAGGAAGAGATAAAGAATTTATTTAAAAATATGCAAGAAATACAAGAGAAAGAGTATTAAAATTTAGGAGATGAAATGAAGCATAAATGGATTGAATTAAGTAATAACGAGATATCTATCAATAAAAGGAATTAATTAAAATTAGATCATTTCATTATTGAAAATGAAAAATTGAATATTGAAATTTAAATTTAAGAGATAAATAACTCATTTTTATACTTCTTATAAATAAATTCCTTAAATTTTATAAAATCATTCAAGTTTTCTTGAAGAATTTGGTAAATTTTTTCATTATCTAATTCCATGTAAACAAGAGTCAATAAATTTCGAAATCCAACCATTTTTTTCATGTTATCTTTAAAATCCAATGATATTATATTAATATCAGCTAAAATATCAAATATTTAACGATAGGTTTCTGGTTTTTTTTTTTGACTCTATTGAAATTATGTGAGAAGCAACATCAATGCAAGTAGTTATACACATTTCAAGAGCCCTCTGAGCGCAAAGATAATTTCTGGGAGTATTTAGAAAATCTTGTTTCGCTAGTTTTCTTAGATCATTTAGTTCTTCTAAAAGCACCTCCATTTTATTAAATCTCGGAATGAGCGCATCTTTATTTATTTTTATGATTTAACACCTCTTCTACAGCTAATTTATCGAAATAATCCAAAAGAGGTTTAATGTCAAGATATTCAGTAATTACTTTTATTTCAAATTCTGCTTGAAAATGTTCATCTCTACAATATAATACTATTGCGTCTTTAAGGACATTATAAAGAAATCTTGGAGTCGCGTTATTTAAAAGTCTTAAATCAAGATTTATTGGTTTCTTCAATTTCTCTTCGAAAAGATTACCTATTTCTTCGATATAAAATAATGGTACATGAAAATCTTTATTTAAAACAATTCCAATATCAATATCACTAAATTCTGAATGAGTTTGTCTAGCTTGCGATCCGTAAAGATATGCTAATTGAATCTCTTTTTTCTTACTAAAAATCTTATTCGAAATTTCTTTCAATAGTTCTAATTTTATAATTGAATATTTTGGTCTAACCATCTCTTTCAGTAAAAAATTTATTTTATGAACTTAGATTAAAAGAATCAATTAACCTTATTTAATTAATTGATCGAACTTAAAAATCTCTTTTTTAATTAAAAGACCCATGATTCATTGATTTATTTTCTATTTTAATCAAGATAAAGGAAAAAATTAATTGCCTTGAAGAAAAATGATAAAACAACAATAATTTAAATAAACAATGACAAATTCCATCATGATGAGTAATATCGACATGAATAAGCATTACAGAATTTTACTTAATCTTAGGGAATCGAATTTGGTGGAGGCTCTTTAAGGCAAAATCCACATTTCCCAATTGACTTAATGGTTTGGTTCCAACAATGTTCATGATATAGCTTATTGCAATAGCTACATGTTACATTACACGATTCTTCTCTGGGTCCTGCAATTTTTCGACCGCAAGTTGGGCATTTAATTTGATGGCAAATCACGCAAGAGATCATGGAAACTTCAAAAATTTTCTCGGAAATCATGTTGAATAAATCTACTAAATAACTAAAGGGAGTCCATTTATTAAAAAAATCATTGAATGAAACTATAAGATCATTTTTAATTTTTTCATAAGATTCTAACTCGAATTCATTTTTAACTAAGATTTTTGGCATTTTATTGGGATACTCTTCAGGCAATAGAATTTCAAATTTAAAAGTTAGGGCTTCCGTTTTCATTTTTCCTTTCATGTTTAAAAGAATTGAATTTTTTTGGGCATTATATTCTATATTTTTATAGTTTTCTTTTAAAAGGGAAAGTTCGAAATCAATTCGAGATTTTTTATCGGTTAACCAGGAAATTTCCCTAAGAATTTCGACAACATCAGATTCGCTATTTTTCCATTTTTTATAAGAATGTAATTCGGTAATGGGAATGCTGCTTCAAATCTATTTCTAAAAAATAATTTTTTAACCCATACGTCAAAATTGAAACTTGTTGTTTTGTTAAGGAACCGCTTATCTCATGACATTCAAATTCTCCTTTAATTTTAGTGATTTGGTTCTCAATTTCACTTAAAATATTTAATTTTTGTTCTAATTCATGGATGATATTTACTACGTGGCCGGGATTTTTTTCATCCCAATTTTTAAGAGTTTCTAATGCTTGATTGGGATCTCCGAGAAATCCTAGGAGTTCTTCAGATAAATCAAGAATGGGTTTTTTTGGAAAATCGCCAAAATCAATTTTTATTTTAAAAGTTTTAGTTAAAGTAATGGTTAAATAAATTTGAATCGTTGCTATATTTCCTCCTATCTCATCAAGAGCGTATTCTTGTCGGAGGAGATTATATTCACTTTGAATATTTGAAAGAGCTTCTACATCTTTAAAAAGAATATCTTCTTGGAATTCAGGTGGATACGCATTTAGATCGGGCGTGATATATTCTTTTGTTTCTGGAGATTTCTCAGAATCATCTTCCATGAGAAAAATTTTAGATTCGCTTTCTTCTTTTTTCTCATTTTTCAAAGGTTCTCTTATTAAAGATGTATCCGCATGATTTTTAATGGATTGAGAAAGAACATTTTCGATTTTTTGTTTTAATTCTCGAAGTATATCAACTACGCTAGAACTGGAGTCCCAATTTAAAATTCCTTGTAATTGAACGTGCCCTAATAAAGAAGCAATCTTTTCATGATATATAAAATTTGGTGGCTTGAAAGGAAAATCCTCATTAAACTTAATTTCTAAATCATACTTGCCCTCATCAGTTTCAAGAACATGGCCATATAAATGAGTTATATCTCCAGCAACCATCCAGAAAGGAAATTCATTGGCTATTTTTTGAGCTTCTCTCAAGACAAGTTCTTTATTCATGAAAACATCATTTAAATTTAAGCCATTTTAATATTAAAATAAATTTATCATTCACGATTCTTTATTAGCTTAAAAAAGCAATTATTTTATTGTTCCAAGTTAATACTGCTTTTCAATTTTACTATAACATTGTTTAATTAAATATAAGATTTGAATATCGATCTACCATATTAATTAAAAAAAACTAATAAAAGCTTTAACATGCAATATCTCAATTTTTTAAGTATAAAGCTCTTATTTAGAATCAAACATTTTAAATAATGAAAAAATGATCTATTTCTTCTATTTAATAAATAATACCTTATTTTATTAATCAAATTAAAATGAACGTGATTTGAGTTTACACGAAATGAATGTTAAAATAACTATTACCACGATAAATTATAATGTATCTCATAAATTAATGCGCTGCATCGATTCATTCTTAAAATCTTATGATGATTTACCTTATGAATGGTTCATAATTGATAATGGTTCACGAGATTACGATTTTAATAAAATCATTCAACGATATTCTAACCAGCAGAGAATTACTTTCATCCAAAATAAAATAAATGAAGGCTTATCTGTTTTAAATAAATTAATTGATAGGGTTAAAGGAAAATATTGGGTTTTTCTTGACCCAGATACCATTCATGTTGATCAACCCATAGTTAAATTACTGAATTTTTTGGAAATGCATCCTAAAGTGGGCATGGCAACTGCCAAGCAGTTAAAACCTGATGGGACCCCTCTTATATATTATAACAGGAAATTTACTCTTTCTAAAGTGTTTTTTAGGCAACTCCTTTATGGAAGAATCATCGATAAATATATTTTGAGGGGAAAAATGGCACGATATCATTCATATGCGAACCTAGATATAAGTAAAATTTCGGAAATAGATCAAGCCACCTTTGGTTGCACCATCGAACGCATGGAACTTATTAAACAAGATGGTATTGTAATCGATCCTATGCTTTCCTTCTGGTATAATGATGTGGATTTATGTAAGCGAGTTAGAGATAAAGGTTACAAAATTTATCTCGTTCCTTCAGCAGAGATAATTCATGATCATGGAAGCGCATATCGAAAAAAGAATCCTGATTGGCTCCGATTAATGCAATTAAGATGCCAAATTTTCTATTTTAAGAAACATCATCCCTTTAAAGCACGAATATTAAAACTCATATTAATTTCTCAGCTTTTTCTATTTTTCTTTACCTACACTGTTAGAAGAAAACCTACTCAAAAATTGGTTCTACAATTAAAATATTTAATTGAATGGTAGAACTAATTTTTAAAGTAGCAATAAATTCAAAAATTTTAAGAATTATTATTTTCAAATTAAAATGTTTTGAACAAGCTATTAAAGAAGTAATGCATGTAATTGCTGGAAAAATGATTTATTTTTTTAATTCTATTTTTAGTTCTCTCTTTTCCTAATTTATAAATGAATTAATTGGGACAAAATTGCTCCTAAGATATTTTCACAAATAAAATTAAAACATAAAAAACTTAACTTCCTTTTCAATTTTAATTCTTAATTTAATAAAAAAAGATCGAGCAAATAGAATCGATTATGAGAAATTTCAAAGCGATTGAATTAATTGTAAAAAAGCATTTATGCACGGGATGCGGAAATTGTGTAGGAATTTGCTTCCAAAATGCAATTGTTCTTCATTATAATTCTTGGAAAGGAATTTACATTCCTAAAATTAAACAAGATTCTTGTAATAATTGTGGAAATTGTCATGTTATTTGTCCTGGTCGTCCTTTTACTTATAAAAATATTAATTTATCCAATACAAGAGAGTTAAGAACTAATCCTTTCCTAGGCGCTTACAATTCTTGTTATATCGGATATTCTTTAAATGATGATATTAGATATAGGAGTGCTTCTGGTGGATTAGTTACACAACTTTTAACTTTTGCTTTGGAAAAAGGGCTTATTGATGCAGCGATTGTTACATCATTTAATAAAGAAAACTCTTTTAAACCTAAAGCTATATTAGCAGAATCGCGTGAACAAATTATAAAAGCTTCTCAATCGAAATATTGTCCCGTGTCCGTAAATCTTATCATTAAAGAGGTGTTTAAAAGAAAGGATCTTCATGATATTGCCTTCGTTGGTCTCCCTTGTCAAATCGAGGGAATGAGATTAGCAGAAAGAAAATTTGAGTTGTTGCGGAAGAAAATAAAATATCATTTTGGATTATTTTGTTCTCATGAACTAAATTTTCATGCCACCAATTTTTTATTAAAAAATCTTGGAATTCGGATGGAGGAGATAAAAAAAGTTAATTATAGAGGATACGGATGGCCTGGAAAAATAATAATTGAATTTAAGAATGGTGAACTAAAATATATTAAAAGTAATCATCCCTTATGGGAAAAAATTTTTCATTGTGGATTATTTACTCCAATTAGATGCGTGCTCTGTAATGATTTAAGCTCAGAATTAGCCGATCTTTCCTTTGGAGATGCTTGGTTACCTGAGATCATAAAAGAAGATAATATTGGGACGTCAATTGTCATTTCAAGAACAGATTTAGGCGAAAATCTCCTAAAAATGGGGGTCATGGAGAAAAAAATAAATATAAAAGAAATCTCCCATGAAAAGGTAATTCAATCCCAAAAAGGGTATTCTTATATAAAAAAAGTCAATATTTATAGTAGATTAAAGCTTTACAATTTATTTTTTAAAATAAAATATCCGCATGAGAAAATCTCGGTAAACAAAAACGTCCATGATAAATTTTTGGCGTTAATTCTATTATTTTCAAGTTATATTGGTAATAAATTAGGTTATCTTACAAATTATTTAGGATTTAAGGTTGTTGATAAAATTTATTCTAAATTTTTATCAAATTTATTAAAATCTTCAAAACAAATGAGAATAAAAAAAGCTCTGAATGTTTTAATTCTCCATGCTCATTGGAATAATAGAGGTGATGAGTCGGCTATACGTGCCATGATAGATTCATTAAAACAAGAACTTCCCATCAATCAAATGAAAATAATGATAATGGTGGAGGATGTAAAATATTTTCCCTATAAAGATATTCAAATAATTAATCAATATCCCATGATAAAACGTCCATTTTCTTTTATTGATATCATATCGCTCATCCTTACTAAAGGAAGATGCGATTTTCCAACTTTAATGGATGTTTTACTAATGATTTTTTCTAAAGGGAGAAGGGCCTTTTCTAAACAAGGAAAACAGTTTTTAAAACACGTGAGTGGAGCTGATATCGTAATTCATGCTCCAGGGGGCCCCATGTTCGGAGAACATTATGGGAAATATGAATTTCCTTATTTATTACGAATATTTATCCCCCTTTTGAAAAAAAAGCCCGTTTTTTTCTATGCGCCTTCCGTAGGACCCTTTAACAAAAAATTTCGAAATGTTTTCAGGAAATTCATTTTAAAGCGCGTGCATCTCATCACGCTTCGAGATCAAGAATCTGCCAAGTATCTTAAGGAACAATTAAACATTGATTCAATAGTAACCATCGATTCAGCCCTTCAAAATAAGATTTCACACGAATTACTAAGAAATAGTAAAAGACTGTCAAATATTTTGAATTTAATTGAATCGCAAAAAGTTATTGGAATTACCATGACAGAACTTCGGTGGCATCCAAAATATAAAGATAATTTCATTTTGCGTAAAAGAATCCATGATTCAATTTCAGAATTCACGAAACATCTCATTGATAGAGGATATCATGTTTTAATCATTCCTCAAATATTTGAATATGATTTTGAAAAAGCTTTCCTTGAAAAAATACACCAAATTAATGAAAAAAAGATTCATCTTTTACCGGAAGAAATTGATTCTTATACCCAGCAAGCTATAATTTCAAAATTATATTGTGTTGTTGGAATGCGATATCATCCAAATATTTTTGCTGCGAAAATGCTTACACCTTCAATCGCGATATGCTATGAACATAAAGCTTCATCCTTCATGGAAAAACTTGGAAGAACTGATTTAATCATTGATGTAATGGAACTTAATCCAAAAAAGTTGATTGAAAAATTCTCATATTTGGAAAAAAATCATGAAAAAATTAAAAAAGAAATTCAAGCAAGGATAAAAGATTTTACACAATTATCTCGAAAAACTACTAAGATTATTAAAATGGAATTGAGAAAAATGGCTCTTATTTAATAAATTGGAAATTTCATTTTTTACTTCTAAAAATAGTCATGAAATTTAGTAATTTACGAATAATAGCGTGCGAAATTTTATTCTCTTGAAAAAAACCTTGTAGGTATTCAACATCTTGTTGCGTGAACACATTTAACAAGAGATTTAAGAATATAAAAATAATAATAAAAAAGAATAAAGATATAAATTTAAAATGCTCTAAAATCGTTAAATTCGAATAATTTTTTATAAATTCATTAAAGCTTGGAGTTAAAATTTGATTAATAATGGTAGCAATGAAAATTGCGACGAAAAAAGTAAGATATTGGATGATGACCTTTTTTTTATTAATTTTTATCTTTCCTATCTTGAAACTTAAATAAATTTGCATCAAAAGTTCTATTATTGCACTTATAATTAATCCAATTACAGCCCCGATAATTCCAAGAGAAATTAAACCTATTAGAAATAGAGGTATGTTAAACGAAAAGAAAATTAGAACTAAAATAGGGGAATACTTCACTTTATTAAATGCATTAAAGATTGCTCCTAATAGAGCCTCTAATGCCTTGAATACTATGATTAAAAAATAGATTTTAACGAGAAAAGAAAAAATTAAATAAGAATCCCCGTAAACAATAACTAAAAAGATATCCGTTAAGAAAATAAGAATTCCAGATAAAAATTGAAGGATAAATAGAGAATATTTAAAAGTTATATTATAGATTTGAATGATTTTCTCATGTTCTTTTTTCGCAGCTAATCGAGAAAAAGAATTGGTCAAGGGAAAAGATAAAGATTGAGAAGAAGATGAGGCAATGGCAGTATAATTCCGGGAGATTGTAAGCCCTGTCACCATTGAAGGATTATCAAAAATTCCAATTAATTGAACTTGTAATTCGTACCAAAATGCAAGCAATCCCACTCCAAGACTTAATGGAGCCCCATACTTACTTGTTTCTATGATGAAATCTAAAAATGAGTTTTTCTCCTCCCCTTTTAAATTTATTTGGAAATATAATTTAAGGACGCCTATTAATTTTAAAAAAAAAGGAGGTATGGCAGATAATACGTTTATAATCACGATATCTTCTACGTACACGACATCAACGAAAAAGAAGTAATAAAAAAAAAAAGCTAATTTGATCAAATTTTGCATGAGAATAGCATTAAAAATTAGATTGTATCTATTAAAACCTCGAAGGACTGAATTATGAATAGAGTTTATTCCACTAATTAATATTAAAGGGGATAATATTAATAAAAGATGAATATAATTTCTTAAAGACAGAGAAAACAGATTTGAAAAATGAGTATATACTAATAAAAAAATAAAAAATATGATAATTACAACAAATATTTTCAGAAATAGAGCATTTTTAATAATGTTTTTAATTTTTCCATATTTACTTTCTGCGAAATTTTTAGGGATAAAATAATGCAAGGCATGAGATAATCCTGGAGGGATAAATTCCATTATAACTGCTAAAATCATTATATAGGAATAAGCTAAGATAAAAAAACCCCATAATTCTTTTGAAATTAATCTGGCAATAATAAAGGATGTTATTATTGAAAAGATATATTCCCCGTACGTATTAAGAAAAGAATAAAAAGCATTTTTAGCTAACGTCCCTTCTTCTCCATTGGAAATAGCCGAATTCTGAGAAATTCTTGTCATTATAATTATTTTAAATTAAATTGATTATATAGTATTTTAAAATCTTTAATATACTTCCTTTAAAATTTATGTTTCAAATAAAATATTTATAGAAATGAATAAATTTATTTTAAAATTGTCCTATTTTATAAATTTAATTTGGAAATTAAGGATTTACTTCCATGCAAACATTTTTAATACCTAATTTTTCCAAATTATTCCGATACCTCCCCATCCTTGATTCCAATCGTCTACAATTTCTTTAAATTTATGATCTCTCTTTATTTCATTCCAAAATTTATTTACTCCATTATTTTTTTCGATTTCAGGGGGTACGACCACGATGTCATGAAATACTATTAAACCCCCTTTCCTCACAAGAGGTGAATACATTTCAAAATCTTTTTTTACACCTTCATAGGAATGATCTCCATCAATAAAAAGGATATCTAATTCTCTATCTTTTAGAACCTTTTTAAGCTTTTTAAGAGTTGATAATTCATGAGAATCTCCATTGATTAATTCAACTTTCTGATGATTGGATGCAAATGATTTATAAAAACGGCGGATTTTAAAATCAAATCCCCTAAAAAAAAGGCTTTCAGGCAAATCCATTGTTATAACAAGAGAATGTTTATCTGAAAATCGAGTTAATAAAAATAAAGTACCACCATTGGCTGTACCAATTTCAAGAATAGTTTTAGCTTTCACATGTCTTATCATCTTACAGAATTCCGTAATTTCACACTTTCTTTGTAAGGTTGTTATTACAATCATCGGGGGTAATGCTTTTATGAGTGAATACTGGTAATTTAAAGCTAATGAGATATAATCTTGAATCGTCTTACATTCAGATAATTTTCGCTTAAAATCAATCTCTCCTGTTATATAGGCAAGCTTAATAAAAATGTTCTTTGAAAGAATTTCTTTTACTAATTTATATTTTACTGCGGCTTTAGTCATTGTATCGTGTAACCTTTTTATTGAAGGTAAAAGCCGTTCAAAAAACATGGTAAGCGTTCTCTTCATGATATTTATTTTATTTATTTCTTAAATAAAAATTTACGTGAAATGTTAATATCGCCCCTTCTTCTTAACTATTTTTAAATATTTATCATAAATTTTGATGATATTATTCCAATCATATTTTTGTGCTATTCTAATGGCATTTTCACTTAATTTCTTTAAATCTTCTCTATTTTTTAATAAATAAATGACCTGTTTAGCTAAGTCTTCATGATCATTAAGCTTAAACGTGCGACCTCCATTTTCTATGAGTTCTGACATGGGAGGAATATCCGCGCAAATTACAGGAGTTCCACTTGCCATGGCTTCAAAAATTACTTGACCAAATCCTTCTCTCTCTGAAGGTAAAATATATAAATCACTTGTAGCATAATATTTTAAAAGATCTTCATCATTGATGAATCCTAAAAAAGTAGTGTAGGAAAGAAGATCCAATTTTTTTGCGATAAGTTTACAATTTTCCCATTGTGGACCGCCTCCGCTTAAAACTAAATGAACATCCGGAATTTCCTTCTTAATTAATGGCATGGCTTTTAGTAAAACGGGTAATCTTTTTCTCTTTACAGTTAATGCGGAATAAAAAAGAATATTCTTTCCATATTTTTTTCGAATTTCTTCCGAATAATTTGATGGTTTAAAGCGCTCTAATTCAACTCCAATTGGAATTACGAGAATTTTATCTTTATTGATTTTATAATACTTGATTAAATCATTCTTGGATGCTTCAGAAATAGCAATTATGTGATTGTGCTTTCGAAACTGCCGTTTTTCTAAATAATGCAACATGTAAATAAAGAGTATATCAAAAATTAAGTCATTAAATGTTTTATCATAATGGAAAAAAACAGAAATGACAGGAATTTTCTTTAATTTGAAGTAATTAGTGAATCCTAATACTATATTTGTGATAATAAAATCGGAATCCTTATAAAACTTGAAATTTTTTCGCCTGATTAAATTTAAACCAAAAGTCATGTAATTCAAGAAAAATGCTGCTCCATATTTCCCCAAAATGGCTTTAGAATCTAGTATCCTTAAAATTGGTATGCCTTTATAATTATCGTATTTTTTTGTCCCATTATAGAAGGTAGTAACAATTTTAATTTCATGACCGAGTTTTTTGAGGTATAACGCAAGATTCTCGACATATCGTTCAGCACCATGAGCAATCCCTCTATGAGGATGGGGAAACCAAGGAGTCGCAATTGTTATTTTCATGGGTTCAAGTGATCCTCTATCATTAATAATTGAGCAAGATGCAAAATTAAAGAAGATATTTTATGTTTTTTATATAATCAATATATAAATTGACTATTCTAGACCAATCATATTCCCTTGCTACATTAAGGGCTCGTTCTCTATATAGATTTAAATCCTCTTGATTCTTTAATAAAGAAATGATTTTTTGTGCTAAATCTCTATAATTATTTACTATGAAGGTTTTTCCACCATTTTCTATTATTTCAGACATTGGTGGTACGTTAGAACATATAACTGGCGTTCCACTGGCCATGGCTTCAGTAAGAACTTGACCAAATCCTTCTTTTTCTGAAGGAAGCACGAATAAATCACTTGTAGCAAAAAGTTTTTTAAGCTCTTCCTCTCTTATGAAACCTAAAAAAGTTGCATTTCTCTCAATCTTTAAGAACTTAGCCAATATTTTACACGGTTCCCATAAAGGACCGCCTCCCGTTAATATTAAATGGGTATTGGGGATCTCTTTTAGTATAATTGGCATTGCTTTCAATAATATAGGTAACCTTTTTCGATAAACCGTAAGAGCAGAATATAAAATTATTTTAGGGCCATATGATTTGCGAATATCAGAGGAATAATTTCGTGGATTAAATTTCTCCAAATCAATCCCAATTGGAATAACCGTAATATAATCTTCGGGGATTCCATATTTTTGTATCAAATCTAATTTTGATTTTTGAGAGATTGTAATTATATTTCGCGTTTTCCTAAAATGATATTTTTCAAGAAACCGCAAGAAAGAAACATAAAACATTCGATAGAAAAATCCTTTTGTACTTTGATCTTCGTCATAATGGAAAAATACCGATATGAGTGGAATTTTTTTTTTTCGAATTGCCCGCAGGAATCCAAAAGCAATATCCGTTATTATTACATCAGAATCTTCATAAAATTTAAAATTTGATTTTCGGGTGGCGTTTAATCCAAAGGATATGTAATGTAAGAAAAAAATAGACCCATGATGATGTAATAAGCTATTAGAATCATGTACTCTTAAAATGGGGATTCCTTGGAGAAAATCATGCTTTTTTGTTCCATTATAATAACTTGTCACGATCTTGACGTGATGTCCTGCTTTTTTTAATCCTAAGGCTAATCCTTCCGCATATCGTTCAGCACCATGCGCATGGCCTCTCTTAGGATGGGGAAAAAAAGGAGTTAAGAGGGTAATTTTCATTGGTTTTATCTTGCTTTGTTTTTCTTCCATTTTATTTTAACTTTAAATTCAATTTATAAACCGAATCTTTAATTAATGTTTTTTCCTTTAGTTCATCTCTCATTGATTGATTTTTATCTCTTTCCCTAATTATCAGCCAAGGAACTTCTATTAAAGCAGGAATTCGAATATTAATTGCGTGGCCGTAAAATCTCACCGGTATTAAAGGATGAATGTATTCTCCAAATGCTTCTCCGTGATCTGCAGTTATTACTGTAGTGCCGGGAAGTATATTTATCAACTTCTCAACAGTAAGTAAAACTTTTTTTAAATTACTAGCATATGCTTTAAGGTGAAACTTTTTATCAATAATCGCAAAAAATTTATTAGTATAAATGGAGAAAATAGATTTTTTGAACTTTATTGTTTCAAAATAGAAAATATCATCATTCTGATATCTTTTTTTCCATTTTTTTTTAATATTTTTTTTTATATCGCTGAGAGTCAAGCCGATATAAGGATAATGAGGTTGGATGAAATGTATTATTAATCGTTTATCCGGATGTTTAATGAGCGTATCAATGGCATAATCGTACATGGTTTCTGGTAAGACCGTGAAATGCTTTTTTGCCCATCCATCTTTCCATACGGATATAACTTTAAAAAACTTATTTTTGCAATAAAGATCAACGTATGGTGTACTTGTAATATAAATAATATCATCATGATAATTTCCCTCAAAATTTTCTCTGAGAAAATCTATGGTATGTGTCCCTCTTGATTTAATTTTAAATAATTCTCCCTTAATGGTTTTTTCACTAAAATAATATTGGAAGAAATCATATCTACAAGCATCTAAAATGATACAATTATCCCATTCTTTCTCAAGAAGGTGAACACCATCATTTTTTCTATAAATGAACTTACTCATGCAACGTAAAAGAAGCGACTGATACAGTTCTAAGGGATTACGTAATCGTTCCGTAATTATTGAGAAAGATTTCAACATGACAATAGAATTATTTGGTTTATTCAGATATACTTTTTTTTATGGTATTAATTAATTCATTTCGAATTTCTAACAAGTATTTTTCATAACATCTTGCTATATTGAGCCAATGAAATTTTTTAACGACTTCTAATCCATGTTTTCTTATTTTATCTAATTCTTCTTTATTTTTTAATAAATAAATAATTTTATTAGCTAAATCGAAGGGATCATTTATTTTAAACGTTAATCCACCGTTTTCGATGATTTCAGACATGGGAGGCTGGTCAGCACAAATCACGGGAGTTCCACTTGCCATGGCTTCAAGTAAAACTTGACCAAATCCTTCTAATTCAGAAGGGAAAACAAAAATGTCCGCTGACGCATATAATTTTAAAAGGAGCTCATCATCTACAAACCCTAAAAATTTTACATTTTCATGTAAATTCAAGTTTTTAGATAATTTGATCCATGTTTTTAAAAAAGGACCTCTTCCCGTTAATATTAATTTGGCATCAGGAATTTCTTTAATCACGTGAGTCATGGCTTCCAATAAAATAGGCACTCTTTTTCTGTATATCATTAACCCTGAAAATAAGAGTAGTTTGTCTCCAAATTCCTTTTTAATTTCTTTTGAATTATTTTTTGGATTGAACCGTTCCGTATCAATTCCATCTGGAATGACCTTAATATCTTGGCCATTTAATCCATAATATTTAATTAGATCATTTTTGGATGCTTCGGAAATTGCTATGACTTTTTTATTGGTTCGAAATTGCCATTTTTCAAGAAAATGATACATTGGAAAATAAAGATATTCAAAAACTGATTTAATGGGAACATAATGATGAAAAATTGATACAACGGGGATATTTTTTAATTTAAAAAATCTTGTAAAAGCTAATGGAATATTTAATATAACAATATCAGAATTCAAATAGTATTTCATGTTCTTCTTTCTATATAAATTGAAGCCAAAAGTAATATAATGTAAAAAACCTATGGAAGCAATCGGCCCGATGATGGATTTAAGCTCCATTAATCGAATTATAGAAACGCCTTTATACTTATCATGATGTTTTCCTCCATTCCAATAGGTTGTAATCACGGTGACATCGTGCTGGAGCTTTTTAAGATAAACAGCAAGATTTTCTACATATCGCTCCAAACCAAAATAATCTCCTCTTCTTGGATAGGGGAATACGGGAGAGATGATCGTGATTTTCATGATATCATAGACTATTAAATGTATTTATCGTTTAAGCAAATAAGAACATGCAAGTTATATGTGAAGAATTTAAGATCATTTTTATTACATCCGTTTAGTGTTAAATCTACATTTTAAGTAAGATCTTCATGAAAAAAATTATTCTGAAATTTATTATTACTTCAACTAAACTCATTCCTAATGGTCTTCCCTTAATTATTCTCAGGGGGCCATTAAAAGGGTTTAAATTAATTGCAGGGGCTCCCGCAGGCCCCGCTAAAGGATTATCTTACTTATTAAATTTGAGTGAACCAAAATGGCTAGAAATGGGTAAAATAATTTCTTCTAAAGATGATGTTTGTATTGATATTGGAGCAAATATTGGAATTTATTCCCTTCTTTTTTCTAGATATAGTAAATGTGTTTATTCATTTGAACCCTTTCCTCGCAATTTAGATTTTTTTCGAAAAATGATGGCTATAAATCAAATTAAAAATGTAAAAATTTATCCTCTTGCAATAGCCAATAAAATTGGAAAATTCTATTTTCAAAAGGGAAATTGCATTGCGACGGGGAGGTTAACAAAAGAAGGTAATTTTCGAGTTAATGCAATTACATTGGATCATTTCATTGAATTATCTCAGATTGACCCTACAATCATTAAAATAGATGTTGAAGGCTTAGAATATGATGTTCTCAAGGGAATCGAGAAATTTTTAAAAAGAAAGAAACCCAAAATTCTCATTGAAACTCATGGAAACCAAATTTTCAAAAAAATATTAAAATATTTAAAAAAAATAGGATATAACGAATTTTTTCTGATTTCATCGAATGAGAAGGACAATACAAGAGAAATATTAATCAAAATGAAATAAATTAATATATTAACATGAACAACATTAAACATAAATAAGATAAGATCTTTCAATAAAATGGCTAATGATATTCAAATGCGTGAAAAATATTCTTTGTACTTTTTAATATTTTTTATAGATTAATCATGATCTTTGAAATAAGAAAAGAATTTCTAGAACATTTCTTAATTTTTCATAAACCTATTACTTTTTATATAATTACATGGATAAATGAATAATCGAATCTTAATTGAAAAAACCAAATATTTTTAAATATTTGAGAATTAAAAAAAAAAATCCAAATTATAAAAAAATCTTCAGGTTTTATCAATGAGAAGTAATATAAAATATCTTATCCTAATATTATTCCTTTTTAATTTGATTATTGTTTCTATTGATATCAATTACATAAACAATATTGAAAAATGCCCGAACTCCTTTTCTGACCCAGAATTCCGAAATAAAAAAGATAAAATCCTGGATAATAAAGAATTAGGAAAAAATAAATTTCAAAAAATTCCAAGTTCATCTCAAATTACTACATGGGAGCCGAATGGAACCCTTATTTGTAATGCGAAATATTGGGATTGGAGATATGGTTATGTAGAAACAAGCCAATATCCACGTGGAATATGTGGAGATGGTTCTGGAGGCGCTATTATCGCATGGGAGAATGTGTATGGAAGTGTGAAGGAGATATATGCGCAGAGAATTGATGCTAATGGAAATATTCTCTGGGAGAATAATGGCACGGTTATATGTAATGCCTTAGGAAGTCAACGATTTTCAAAAATTTGTTCTGATGGATTGGGGGGTGCTATAATAGCATGGGAAGATTTTAGAAATGATATAGATTGGAATATTTATGCTCAGAGAATAGATGCGAATGGAAATACTCTCTGGGAGAATAATGGCACGGTTATATGTAATGCCAATCGTTCCCAAGGAGAATTGGAAATTTGTTCTGATGGATTGGGGGGTGCCATAATCGCATGGAGGGATTATAGAAATGATGTAGATCGTGATATTTATGCTCAGAGAATAGATGCGAATGGAAATACTCTTTGGGAGAATAATGGCACGGTTATATGTAA
Organism: Promethearchaeota archaeon; assembly: GCA_029838195.1. GTDB lineage: Archaea > Asgardarchaeota > Lokiarchaeia > Sigyniarchaeales > SOKP01 > JALGVJ01. The sequence goes on along the minus strand of JALGVJ010000059.1, from coordinate 1,283 downwards.
TGCCAATCGTTCCCAAGTGGATTTGGAAATTTGTTCTGATGGATTGGGGGGTGCCATATTCGCATGGGGTGATTTAAGAAATGATGTAGATAGTGATATTTATGCTCAGAGAATAGACTCGAATGGAAATACTCTCTGGGAGAATAATGGCACGGTCATATGTAATGCCAATCGTTCCCAAGGAGGATTGAAAATTTGTTCTGATGGATTGGGGGGTGCCATAATCGCATGGTTTGATTATAGAAATGGTGTAGATAGTGATATTTATGCTCAGAGAATAGACTCGAATGGAAATACTCTCTGGGAGAATAATGGCACTGTAATATGTAATGCTGAGTCTAGTCAAAGTGATATTGATATCTGCCCGTGTAGTTATAATGGAGCAATTATCGCATGGTATGATAGTAGACTAACGAAAGTAGGAATTTATGTTCAAAAAATTACTGGAACTGGAATTACCTTGTGGACTGATAATGGTACTTTTATAATTGATCCTGATTATCATCATGGAGAGCCTCATATATGTAGTGATGGTTCAGATGGAACAATTATTGTTTGGGCAGATGGACGAGGAGTTGAAGCAGGAACTTCCCGTGATATTTATGCTCAAAGAGTTGATGCTAATGGAAATTTAAGATGGAATATTAATGGTGAAGTTATTTGCAATGCTATAGGTGATCAACCTGGAGGTATTCGTATTTGTTCGGATAATGCTGGTGGAGCGATTATAACCTGGCAAGATTATCGTTCAGGGAACTCTGATATATATGCTCAAAAAATCAAGCAATTAGATATTGACCTTTCTTCTGAAGTTATAAAAAAAGCCTTTGAAAAAGCCTTTAAAAAAGCTTTTGAAAAAGCCTTTAAAAAAGCTTTTGAAAAAGCCTTTATGAAGAAAATTTTGATATTACAATTAGATATTAATAATCTATCAACATTTCAAGATAAGTCTAAAGTAGAGCTTATTATGGTCAAAATAATTGATTTAAAATTTAACAATTGAGAATAATTTTTTTTTTTTTTTATTTCTTAACCTTTTTTGTTATGTGTATTATCTTTTTGTCAAGATTTGGTGGAATTATTTATGATGCACTAAATAACTTCGTAAAATTGCACAGCGTTTTAATTTCCATGGATGTATATTTATATTTTCTAATAAATTTAAAGATTGCCCGTTGAAATTCCTTAAACGTGCTAAAAAAAGTATCATGGGTGACTTTTTTACGTAAAAACTTCCAAAACCACTCCATTGGATTCATGTCGGGAGAATATGGGGGTAAAAA
>JALGVJ010000026.1 GCA_029838195.1 Promethearchaeota archaeon | reverse complement strand
AGAAAGGACGCTTTCTAAATAAATATCACGGGACCATGCATTTTTTAAATTTATCAAGTGGAATTGATAATAATTTTTAGAATGTCCACGTTTGTCCTATTTTTTTGCTAACTAGTAACGACGGTATTTCAAATAAAACACTGAAGAAATTTTTGTACTATTAAATAATTAAGCATAATTTTATAATAAAACATTGCTTCTTTAAGTGTAATTAACATATTAACCATGTATTTTGTTTTTTGTAAATTTCATGGGGGAAGAAGAAAAATGGAGTTAAAAGAATTTCTCGCCAATCTCAAGATAGGTGAAGAGGTGTCTATTGAAGATTTGGCTAAGCAATTTAACATCTCCGAGACGGCGATGATAAATAACTTAGTTAATTTAATAGAGAATAAAATGACAATAGGTTATATTGATGGGATCCGAAAAATCTTTAGAAAAACTCAAAAGCTCATTTCCGATGGGACAATTCGAATGGCTCAAGGAGATATCCACAGGGCACTTGAAGATTTTCGAAATGCTATTGAAACTGACCCCAATGATCCCGTTGCATGGACTGCACTTGGAGGTGCCGAATTGAATCAAGGAAAATTTCAAGATGCAGGAGAAGCTTTTGAAAAAGCATTAAAAATTTCACCCGATTACTTTCTTGCTTGGAGAGGTTTAGCCGCCACTAAACAGAATTTAGGAGATTTAAAGGAAGCCATAAATGCATTCCAAAAATCCTTAGAACTCGTACCGAATGATGCTGACAGCTGGTATGAGATAGGATATCTTCATGAGACCCGTCAAGAGTTAAATGAAGCAATAAGAGCATATGAAAAAGCGATTGAACTGGAGCCTAAAAAAGCATTGTATTGGTTTGCCCTTGGCACGGCATTTATAAAAATGAGAGAATTCAATGCTGCAAGAAAAGTTTATGAAAAAGGATTGGAACTTGAACCGAAGTATGGCGCCGCATGGAATAATCTTGGATTCATCTGCTTACAACTTAATGATTTAACAGGTTCAATTGAGGTATATAAAAAGGGAATAGAAAAAGAGCCGAACAATTACATGATTTGGAATAATCTTGGATTTAGCCACCAACAAAAGGGAGATATGGATGCTGCCATTTACTCTTTTAAAAAAGCCATTGAAATTAATCCTGAATATGGTGTTTCTTGGTTCAATCTCGGATTTGCGTATCAAAAAATAGATAATCTTGAATTTGCCTTATTTTGCTTCCAAAGAAGTGCCCAATTGGGAGATCCTGATGCTGTTGTTTCTGTCAATGATTTGCGCATGAAAAATATCAATCCAAAAAACCCATTTTAAGGTTCTATGTTTGCCTCTTTTTTAATCGAGATATGTTAACTCTTGTTTTTAACTCATATAATTCATTAATTCTTAACGTGAATTTAAGAATTTTTTTTCAATTGGTAAATATAAAAAAAATCAGAAATGACGGTTTCCTCCTGAACAACTGGGCCCGCCTAATTTTTCAAGTTTTCCCTTCATCCACCTTTACACCCATAAAATAGTGACAATGACCAAAATGTTCTGAAATTTCATCCGTTAATTCCGGGCCTTTCGCAGGAATGCAAATTATTCTTCCCATTTTTCAGTTCAATAATGAATTAGTTTTTATGAATAATTATTAATAATAACTCATGCATGAACCCCTTAATATATTTCGATTATTGTTTTACAAGTCCAATATACACAGTCGCCGACTAGTCAAACCAATTTTGGACAAAATTAGACATGAATACAAAAATAAAGGAGTTTTTTTATTGTCTTTCCTGATCATTCTTCATGAGCTCTTTCTTTCTCTCTATCGGACATGTTGCCTCCTCATTCGGCGTCAGTACTAAAACTTTAAGAAGGTGGGACCGCTCGGGAAAATTTAAAGCAGATTTCCGGACACCCGGCAATCATCAATGATACAAGAGAGCACGCATCTTGGCGTTGCGTTCCTTCGGGAAAAAGCGAAGCCCCATGAGAAAAAGAAGGTGGTCCTCTACGGACGAGTATCCGGCACTCGACAAAAGGCATCGGGAGATTTAAATCGACAGCTTGCCCTTCTCAAGGGACATGCCGTGAGAAAAGGATATCACCTCTATAAGGCGTATTCAGACGTGGGCTCCGGGCTCAATGACAAGCGGAAAGGGCTGTTAACATTACTACGGGATGCTACAGCAGGGAAATTTGACGTCGTGCCGGTGAGTTACAAGGACTGTCTGGCTCGCTTCGGGTTGCTGCTCATTGAAACCTTCTTGAATAGTTGGAACGTATCTCTTGAATTAATTCATCCTCATGTCGTGGAAGACACCCCTCACGGAGAACTCATCACCGATTTAACGGCCATTCTCTACTCGTTCATGGGAAAGCTATATCGCATGCGGCGGGGTTCACCAAGGAAGAAAAATAAAAAAGAGATAGAAAATTTTGTCCACATTTGTCCAAATTTATAGTTAGAGAAGAAAAGAAAGGGGATTTTGAATGAATATTAAAAATAAAGCGCAACGGGAGGGATTTATTCCTTATCAACGACATGTTGGAAAAATTGAACCCCCGAGTCCAAATGGACACTGGCTTTTTAGTCATTTTCATCAACTCCAAGCCAGCGCGTTACCAGGCTGCGCTACCGTTGCTCTTTATTTTCTTCGCTAAACAGGGATAGAAATTACTTTTTTCATTTTTTCGGTTAATTTCGCTTTTTTAATGGCTTTTTCTACTTCATCATGAGAAGCACCTTTTTGAATATCAATGATATCTTCGAGAGGCTCGACGTGTTTGTAATTTACTCGTCGTCTCCTGATGGTTAAACCATCGATGAGTAAATAATTTTTATCTATGATGTCCACGACGACGCAGTGTTTTCCTGCTTCTCTTCCCATTGTTTTCACGCAAATTCTTCCAATATCGTATATGTTTTTAGTCATTTTAATTTGTCACCAAATTAAATTATATCATTTATTTGTACTAGTTAAATTGCTAGTCTAAATAAACATGGGAATAAAGGAAGTGATAGAAATAAAATTTTTTGCTTTTAACAAGAGGTTAAGAAGTTAGCTCGTTGGAGAGGAGCAATGGGATTTTATAAACTGTAGAATTAGGTTGGTGACTTGCTCAATAGTTAAGGAGCTCGTATCGATGATAAGATCAAAAACGCTTTTATCATTCAAATCGATGTTATATAATTTTTTAAAACGTTCGTGCTCTGAGGCTTCGCGGAGGAGGGTTTCATTTCGGCTTTTTTCGATTGAGACGCCATCTCTTTTTGCTATTCTTTCAATTCGAATTTCAAGGGGGGCAGTTAAAAGAATTTTAACATCAGCAATATCTTTTAAGATATATCCACTTAATTGGCTTTCAATTAATACATCTCCTTTTTTAGCAATTTCAATGATTTTAGCATCGAGTTGTTCATCGATAGAGGGATTTGCTTCCACGTAGTGCGTAAATTCTTCTAAAGACATATCCATTTCTTTGGCGAGTTCTCGGAATGCCATTCCTGTTGAATAAAATTTTAGATGAAGTGAATCTGCGACCAATTTTCCAACGGTGGATTTCCCCGTTCCATGGAGCCCGCTTAAAGCAACAATCATGAATTTATCCTTAAAATAATAATACTGATCGAGAGTTAAGATAAAAACCTTTATTAAATATGAATGAAACCAATGGATTAGTTCATTGATTCCATATGGACTGTTGGATGATGGTTTGGAGGCATCGTGCGCAATATCTACCACTTTGGGGCCTGTTTGCCCTTCTTTTGGTTCGAGGCATTTTTCTTATTTGGGCAGGTCTTTTTCTTGGAATGGATTGAAGTGGTTTTTTACACGCGGCACAATGGGCTTTTTTAGGTTTCTTTCTCCAATAATGGGTCACGGTACGATTTCCTGGGGTTTTTACATCGTGCCGAGCTTGACTTTTTGAGCGTAGTCCTGGTCGCGGCATTGTACATTTGCACTATTCATATAATTAATTTGAAATTAAGAGTAACGAGATAAAGAAAAAAAGGATTAAAATAATATTAATTTTATCATTTCAGAAAAGCATGAATTAGAGAAATTTTCGTGGTTCTAGAGGTGCGAGAAAAATCTGGAGGATTCTTGTAGCTGCCGAGTACATAAATATGAACGAAATGGTAAAAAATTAATATAATAACCGAAATGAAAGGCCTTTCAGAATTATAAGGACAAATGAGAGCTTAGAATTAAGATATTTAGCCAATAATGGTGGGTCTTAAGAAGTAAAAGAGGATTGCGAATATAATACCGATTATTAGAGAAGGGATTAGGACCCGAATCGTGCTGGAGTTAGCCAATTCTCTTATTGCGATGGTGATTAGGATGGGAACCCATATTCCTATAGTAAGGGCATCCAAGACATCCATGGCAGCCCATGCGGGGGAGTTAAACATTTTTTCAAAAATGATTGGGTCAATTGTACCAGAAACGGAAATTGATACGGTTGGAAATGCTATAAGAATGATGAAAATTTTGATAGCATTGATTAATAAAAAGGGCGCAAAAGCACAAAACATCATCTTATATTTATACGCTTCTTGGGTTTGCAAGAGGGTTCCTCCTCTATATATGCTAAATGGGCTAAGGTATTCTTCCGAATATTTTATTTTACCCTCTTCTCGCTCTCCGAATCGAGCTTCCAAGCGAGCAGAAAAGTCCACGGAATAATTAGCACCCTTTGAAAAGAGCCAAATTAAAGCGGAAAACAAGATGAGCTGAAAAATGAATCCAAATCCAAAAAATACTAAGAAGACGGTTAATCGATAATAAAAGAGGGCGGGATGAAAGAATCCTACGGAAGTGCCTCCGATCTTGGTAATTCTAAAACGTGAAAGAATAGCTACTCCCATTAATCCATATAACAAAGAATTCAAAAGTAGCACGATGTAGCCCGGGGCACTTTTTCTTCTATGATTAATGTCCCAGAAGGCCACGTTTGGTCTAATGAAAAGGTATAAAAGTTTATAATAAAAGGGTAAAGGCTCATACCATTCTTGTTCAACTCTTCGAAAAATATTAATTTGCTCGATTCTCTCTATTCTCAATCGTTTTCCACAGAAACTGCAAGCAAAGGAGTCTGAGGGATTTTCATTTCCACATCGGGGGCATCTTTGGAAAGTTTCGGTTAGTGCCATTTTTTTTTAAGATTATTTTTAATTTTCTACTTGCATTATTGCTAACCGTATAATAGAAATGCAAAGTTATAAAAGTATCTAATTCTTCACATTAAAATCATGTTATTGGACTGAGGTACCAATAAAGGTATTACATGCGCACAATTAATAAAAAAGGCATTCTCTTTGGGGTTAAAGATATTGAATGAGAAAATAATCATTTTTTTTCGAGATTTTATATTCATGAGGCGTGAATTTTTTTAAGAGAGTCATGTTTGTTCTTGCATGTTGAGTGATTTCTAATACCTTAATCGTTGAGGGTTCATTTGAATAAGCCATTAAGGGAATTAATTGATCGCTCAGATAATTATCTACCGGAACTTCATGTTGGATATATTTCAAGAACTCTTGAACTGCTCTCTTACCGATTTCTTCGGAGGAAATACCTTTTTCCCCAAGGATCGTCCCGCTTGAAATGATGGCTCCTGTATCGGTTTTTGCCCACAAGCATGCTCCCACTCCAGAACTAAAAGCATGCACGTATTTATATTTAATTTCATGATTCTTTCTAATTTTTTTTTTCAAATTGTAGACAATGGAATCATGAATTCGCTCTGCTACTCTTGGTTTTTTCAAGCTATTAGAACACGTGATTTCAGCATAAATTGTATCAAATGACCCTAAATCTGTTAGATGGAGCGGTTTTAATTTTTCTCTTGGAGCAAGTATCGATGCACGTACCAACGCCCCTCCTTTAGGATAGAATCCATGTCGTTTAATTTCAACATGGACAGTTAATCCCGCTTTTTTAAATAATTCCCAAGTGACGTGTTCTAAATAGTTAATGCTGGGAGCCCATTTTCCAAATGTAGCACCACCTTTTAGCAGTAATTCTACTTTTTCTGCGTTTTCAAACCCCATAGCAGCAATTTGGATGGGTTGGAGTAGCAAGCCCAAACTTGCAGCAGTATTAATTTCTACATTGAGTTGATCTTGAACAACTCCTTTAGCATTTGATGGTATAAAGGTAAGTTCTGTTGTACCAACTTCACATTTACTTATTTTACTTTTTGTTAAGTTTGCCAATGTTTTAATTCCTAAGACATGTTGCAATCGCAATCCTGGTTTCGAGCGTTTTGCCCGTATATTCATGATTTTAATCGGTTTTTGAAATAAGACCGAAAATGCCACGCTCAAACGAATAATTGAGCCTCCTCCTTCTCCCATTGCTCCGTCAATGACTAATATTTCGTTCATTTTGGCGCCCTTTCTATTTATTAATTTTATTTAATTTTCGGATGCGTTCAAGGCCATCAATTTGGTTTATTATGTCAATCACTTCATTAGGAATTAAAGATCTATAAGTTTTATCATTTTTACTAATCAAATTTCTTATATGAGTGCCATTAAATTTATTTTTAAAAATGAGATGCTTTTTAGTTATTTTATATCCCTTTTTTTGAAATAAATCACGCACCCAATCACTATTAGAATAAAGTATATCAAAATTTCCTACGATAGATATGACATGGTCAACCCATTTATTAGCATTAAAAATATCAGGAATTTCATAAATTTCATAGGTTTTTGGGGATACGCCCCGTTTCTTTAGGACTGCTTTGATGAATTCCCTACGCTCCTTAGCTGTAAAAGGGTTATTTTTTTCGTGAGATAACTGAGCACTTCCAATTCCAATTTTCATGAATTGACACTCTTTTCTCATAATATTAAGGACATGAACATGTCCATGATGAAAGGGTTGGAATCTCCCTATAAACAAGCCCGTTAAGCCTTTATTATCAGGATTATTGTCCATCACCTTTTCAAAATGAGATTTCATGTTTGATTCCAATAGTTCCTTCCAAATTTTTCTCGAATAATCTACAACAGTTCTTTGAGCTAAAATTTTTTTTAAATCATTTTTAGTATAAAATTTAGTTGCATTTACATCTACTTCTTTAGGATTGGGCTTTAATTTGACATTGGAATCTACCAATCCGAAAAAAACATAAGCGATTTCTCCCGTAAATTCATCCTTTTCCCTTTCAATTCTTTCAAAATGAAGTAATTGAATCGATTTTGGAGGAATTCCTAATTCTTCTTCAATCTCTCTCAACGCATTTTCTTTAATTTCTTCAAAATTTAATCGATCTTTATACATTACATGTCCAGAAGAAGAATCCGAAAAGAAATTCGGATAACTTTTTTTATTTCTACTCCGTTTTTGAACAAGAAACAATATCTCATCGTTTGGAGTTAAACTCATTAAAAAAACGCGAACAATCAGGTGACAAATTTTTTTTTTATGAGCTTCTTTTCTTGAAAGAGGAAAAACATGTTTTGATAATTGCCCCGTTTCTAAATATTTAATATGTTCCTCTTTAATACAAGCTATAGTTTCATCTTCTTCTTCCATTTTATTATAAGCTCCCATTATAATACAACTTTAATCACATCTCCTATTTTAATGTTAAGATCTCGTGCTGCATCGGCTTGATTTTTAGAAATTTCGAGATAATTGGTAGAACCTCTCATGAATAAAAGTTCTCCTTTTCCAAGTTTATCATAATGCGTGGAAAAATTTCCTTTAGTTATTTTCTGGTTTTCTTGAATGAGAGTAACCAAAGAATCCTTTTGAAAATAAAGCGTAGAACTTGCTACGTGATTATCTTCCGTTAATCGCACGTTCGTCGTGATATTTCCAAATGCATCAATATATTGCACTGTACATGAAATTTCTTTGTTTTTTTCATTTATATCTAATATTAACGTTATTCTAACAATTTCATCAAGATTGAAAGGAGGCCCCATTTCATTGAGAGGAATTCCTCTCGATATTTGAGCTCCAACGGGCGCCATGATATCCCTTCCATGAAAAGTATGGGAAACGGGATGTAGGAAATATTTATTATTTTCTACTTTAACGCATTCAGCAATTTCTGAATTTATAATTGACGAGAAAATACCATTATTTGGACCAACGAAAAATTTATTATCAACTGTCTTTAGGGCTAATATTTCCCGATTACTTCCTACACCGGGATCAATTACAATTATAAAAACAGTGCCCCCGGGAAAATATTTCCGTGTAGATGTAAGAATATATTGAGTCTCAATTATTGAATATGAAGAGATAGAGTGAGATACATCAATAATCGTGGCTTCCGGATTAATATTTAAAATTACTCCCTTCATGCTAGCAATATAATGCTGTCCTCTCCATCCAAAATCAGTCAAAAGACCAATTGTCTTTCGCATTGGTATCTTCACCCCTTATTAAATCATTGAAAAAATTAGCATGCGAATGCTTAATCTTCATTTATTCTTTCGAAAGCGTTGATCTACTTGATAAAATTCTTGTAACGCTTTAGATTTTAATCGAAATTCTTCCTCTTTATCACCCAACATTAATTCTTTAGCAATTTCACTAGCTTTTTTATAATACAGGTAAGACTGATGGAAATCTTCGTTTCTTAATGCATTTTTTGCCTTTGAGTGAAAATCCTCCATCTTTTTCGATAAGGAGGGGATTTCTCTTGAAATGCGTGCTCGTTCTTTAAATGCTTTAGATAAATCCATCTCTAGTAATTCTTCAGCCACTTCCGCTGCTTTAAGAAAATTTTTTGCTGCTTTTTCATGATCTTCCGATTTAAAAGCCTGTTCAGCAATCGTGTAGATAGAATAGAGTTTTTCTGGTAATTTTTCTTCAATTTTTTCTAAAAGTTCTTGGGCTATTTTTCTATCCTTCCTTCCCCCATTTAACATGTTTTTCGTGCGATTTATTACTCGTTCTTTCATATTTTCGGGATCTAAGATGTCAAATAACGTTTCTACATGTTCCTCATAAATTTTTTTAAGGTGCTCATCAAATTCTTCTCTTGATAAAGAGATAAGATCTAATTTTTCCAGTTCATTAGTAGCTTTTTTTAAGGAAGGTCGGAATCGTTCTGGATCTTCTTCCTCCTCTAAAAGTATGGCTAAAACAAATCGTGGAAGATTACGACGTAATTTTGATGTAACTTCATGGAGATAAGACAAAACAGCCATGTCCTTTATCTTGAGATAATTAAATGCATTCTTTTCATGATCTAAATTTAATCTGAGAAGAAGATCATTAGAAATTTTAAAATTGGAGTACTCCTTCTTGAGATATTGTCCCAATACCTTCAGATCCGAAAAAATATAACAAAAACAACCTCGCGCCATGTATAAATTTCGCTCTGGTATATCAAACTAATTATATAAAAAGAGATAAAAATTAAATACCTTTTTAAAAATCATTCTCCATAAATTTCCTTTTTGTAGCCATTATTGTCATCCTCCTTCTTTAAGAAGATTATGCTAATGTCCACGCTAATGGTTTCCTGAAACGGCTATATCTTTTATTTAATCACGCCCATTATCCTATTAACTTCCTCTCGAATCGTGCTAATAATGGACAACAACTGCACGTAATATAAATTATTCGATACCGCACGCGATGCTTGCTTGATGAGATCTATAGCTTCTCGCTCTTGTTGGGTTATTGATTTTATTCTCTCTTGTTCATAAAATTTCTTTATCTTTTTATTAAATTCCTCTGAAAGCTCTTGCATTTCCTTGCTCGAGCGAATTCGAAATTGCTTCAATACTTCCACTATTAATCTAATATTTTCCGTCAGACTCACGATCTCTTCACTAAACTTCTCCCTCATATCCCTTATTGACTCGTTCATCTTATTTAATTGAGCAATCGTACCATCCAAGGAATTAGTTATGAGATTGATTTTTGTTATCATTTCATTTAATAATTCTTCTGCATTATCAGCCATTTTTCTTTTCAACCTCCATTATTTTATCCTTTCTCTCCGGTTTTGGTTATTTCCTCACCTTTATTGAGGTTTTCTCTCATCTCTTTCACGGAATTAATGGCTTCCGATAATAGCAAGTTCACGTTTTCTTGATTCAATACCTCTTCTGCTATCTGCGAAAAAGTTTCTAATTTTGCCATAATATCTTTAAAGGCCTCTAATCCGATATCTTGTTCTAACACCTTTAACTCCCTCGTCACCTCTTCTCCTATATCTTTCATTGTCGAAACGTGCTTCGTCTGCGTGATTTCTATTTCTTTTGAAAAGTCACTCATCTTTTCTGTTAAATTGGTAATTTGACGTTCTATGTTTTTGTTTAGTTCGTCCAAGGATTGCTTTAAACTCTGAATGCTCATTCCAAGTTGTGAAATGCGATTATAAATATTTTGAAGTAAATCCATTAACATTTCAGCCATGGTCTATCCACGCTTTCCTCTCGTTATTTTCTACTCCTTTTTTATGGTTATTATTATAATAAGAGAACCAAAATATAAATGTATGACTTTCCTCAACTTCTTTTCCCTAACTAATCTCCTCCCCATGATATTTCCAGAAAATTTTTTTTTTACCTTTCCTTACACTAGATTAGAACAATTGCATGAGCTTCACTAAATAAATTTTCAAATATATACCATGATATCAATTGAAGCACTCATGCATGTTCTTAAGAAGCTTGAGTGGTCCATTAGCTCAGCCAAGAGGGTTACCTCTCTGGAATGGTTAACGGGTGTGTCCGCTTGGCCAACAAGCGCGGGTCTTATAAGACATCCGAGAGGACATGAAATAAATGAAGCTCTCTCGGGCGAGGACAACCCGAGATCCGGGGTTCGAAAGATATAAAATAAAGGATCTGGCGTCCAGATTTGCCGTAAATCCCCGATGGACCACTCTATTTAAACATTTTATGATTAAAAATTAAACTTTATTTATAATGTTGTTATAAATTTGAAATATTAATGATTAAGAAAGGTTAAAACGAAGGAGAATTTTTCCAAAAATACCATGATGAATGCTTTTTTTACTAATATAAGATTAAGAAAAAAGAAAGTTAAGTAAATTAAAATTTATTTATCGAGATGGGTGGATATAAGATTGAGCACCCATTTTTTAATTTGAATGAGATTTTTTAACAATCCCGGACTATATGATTTGGGAAAAGATTCTTCATGAGGCAGATTTTTCGTGGTTTCCATCCATTTATTCAATGCTAGTTGAACGAGGCTTGCTCCTTCAGCTTGCATGAATATCGGGATTAAAGCAGCACTTTCACGGGCGTCTCCGATGGCGAAATAAACTTTTCTAGTCAAATCTTTTAGCATGACCAAATTAGCGCATTCATCCAATTTTCTTTCCACGAGAATAGTTTTAAGGATTTGATTTTTAATATCATCGGGCTTATTGATGTAATTTTGCTTCCTTGAGGTGAGTAGAGGTAAGATTTTTTTTTCAAGTTCTTTTCCATCTTGATTATTATAATAGAGGGTGATTTGGAGGTATTCCATTAAAGTTTCAATGGATTGAAAAGATTTTGTATTAGTTGCATAAAAGATTGCGATGGAACCTGCTTCATTTTCATTTTGAGTTAATTTTATAAAGATGTTTCGAGAACTCAAGGTATTAGAGGTATGATAGGCGAGTTCAAAAAGTTCTCTGCATGTCAAGGGGTCATAATTTAAAGTTATTTGTTTTGAAGGCCATTCAGAAGTAATAACATTATTAAACTGAGTCAAAAGTCGATTTTCCATGATAAGACGACTATTTTTTTATTTGTGAATTATAAAGTACATATCAATTTTCATTTTTATTTTTTTTTCCCCTCCCTTTTTATTTGGGGATAGAATTAATATTTAGGATAATTTTCTCTTCATATTTCATTAGGATGTTTGTAAAAACTAAGGAATTATTTTCTCGTGAAAGCGTGCTAGGGTATAATATATAATGTATTATATTAAATCTTAAAAAACTGAGGGCTTTCATTTAATTTGGTGTAAAGCTTTTTCTAATTGAAGGATGGAGCGAATAACATCTTCTTTTCGTGCTCCAATAGCAGCATTCATCACTATGTAAGGAGTAGGATAATGGTCGCAACATGTACCAAAAGGTTTGGTATTAGGGTCTTGAACGCGCGGTCCCGTAACTCTTAAATTATAAAGAGCACCTCCTAAAGCATTTAATTTTTTTGGATTTAGATTGGAAAGAGACATCGCAATAGCAATAGGGTTAAACACGTTTAAGATACGTTCCTTTAGTTTGTTAGCTAACTCCGTTAATTTTTCTTCTAATAACTTCCGGTTGTCTTGTTGTTCTTTCAATAAATTTTCATATCCTTTTATCCCTAGGGAAAGAGCTGATGCAAGGAATTGGACGATTGGGGTTGCATTTGCTCGGCCAGCATAGGTTTGGCTTATTTTTTCCATGATTTCATTGTGGGGTGTAGCGATTATAGCCCCTCCAACTGGCGTGAGGAAATTTTTATCGGAAGATTGGATAATGGCATCGATTCTTCCTGCATCGATAGCCGAACGTATTAATTTCATCCATTCAGAACTCTGGACACCATAAGCGTTAATTACAACGTGAACTAAATCGTGCTCTTGAGCAAACTTGCTAATTTCCTTTATATCATCGGATTCGCGGGGAGGAAAAAAGCTGGTGATGGAGAGGATTGCATAACATTTATCATCATAACTTTCTTGAATATCTTCCATAGGAACTCTTACTGCATCTCCCATTACCTTGCCTTTTATGATAATCTTTTTTAATCCAAGAAAATCACATGCTTTTAAAATCGAGGAATGATCAATTTGAGGGATTAAAATCGAGCGTTTATGAGCGGTGTGAGGATCATTCCAATCAGGTTTAAGAGCACTAAGACAGAGAGACAAGGACATGCCGGTGCATAATGGCACCACGATGGCTTTTTTAATATTCGGAAGCCCAAATCTCTTCAAAAAATGGCGAGCTAAATAGTTTGCAAGTTCATACATTACCGAGCCGCCAGGGGCTTTAGGCTGAGGGGCCGTGAGATATCCGCTCCTTCCGATCCCATGACAAAATCCTCCTGAAGTTTGCAAGTGTAATTTGGTTGCGATACGAGCTTCCCGCTCTCCCACTCGAGCGGCATTTCCATCCTTATCAGTATCCATGTTAGAAAGTAATTGTAAGAGAAAAGAAATCTGCTCGTCTGACCATCCCTCCTCCGGCACGGCTTTTTGTTCAAAAATTTTTTTCAAGGGTTTGAGAAACTCATTTAGTACTAATTGCCCTCTATTAAGCATATTTAGAGGGATTGGCATGGTTTCAAAATATTCAATGATTTTAGAGAAATCTACCATGTTTATAATTCCTTCTTGTTGGAATGTATCGAATACTTTATATAAAGATTTTTTTAAAATATTTTTTTGTGCTCATCCATTATTCTTCATTTTTTCAGATAAATAAAACAAAGCAAAAGGATCATACAATCATTATCCCATTTATTTTTCATGGAAGGAACTTATCAGAAAGAAGAATTAGTATTAGGATTCCTATAACAATTTTGGCTGAATTATTGTCTCTTATTAATTGTATTATCAATAATCATAGGATGCATAGATCTTTAATAATACACACCATGAGCTCTTAGGAACAATACTTTTTCATTTCATAGTAAATTTTATCGGTGTATTTTTAGATTTGCCCCAGAATTTAGAATATATTCGAGCATTAATAGCTACATATATCATTAGTGATAATCATTTATCATGGTCCGAATACTTTCACTAAAAATGGTGAGCATTCACTTAAGATGGTGATTGAGCTCAAGAAGTTGGACGCGTGTCAAATGATCCTAAAGAGAGAAAAGAGAAAGAAGAAGAGGTGGTTGATGAGATCCATGTGGATGAAAAGAATAGTATAGGAGGATTTGCGATGAATATTTTCAAGGGTAATCAAGGATTGGCGGCCCCTGCGCGGAATCGAACCGCTATCCCTTCGCAGGATAACCAGGTTTGAAGCCTGGTGTTGGAGACCACTCCCACTAGCAAGGGCCTTGTATTAATTTTAAGAAAACTAATTTTATAAGAGAATAAATATTAGAAACTTAAAATTTTTTATTACATGGGAAGAAAACTAGTGGACTTTTGATATTTATAAATTGTAAAGGAAAAAATTCATCATGCGTTACATTATAATTTATGAGCTTTTACAAGGTTTTTAATAAAAAATTAAGGAATACTTATTATTTATTACAATAATTCGTTTAAACACTGAATTTATTTTACAATTCTATGAGCTATATCAGCAGGTTTTATTCGGCGGATGCCAGGGGCCATAAGACCAATTTCATGAACCGTATCGATATAATTTACGATGATATGGCATGTTGCACCAAAAATAACGTAATTTTTATTATTTGGAGCTTTATATTGAAATTTTCCAACACCTATCTTGTCATTTTTAATCAAATACGTTCGTTCTTTATAATTTTTTTTATCGAGGAAAAAAGTAATTGGTATTTGAAGGATCTCTTCAATTTCCTCTTCTTGTTTAATCATTTCCAAGGATTGATTGATATAACCAACAAAAGGTGTTATAATAAATCCTTTAGGAGTTAAGTGATCGTCCAGACAACCTAAAATTTTTACATGATCTCGTGAAATGCTTAATTCTTCTTCTAATTCTCTCAATGCAGTGGATCTAAGTGAATCATCTTTTTTAGGATCGAATAAACCTCCCGGAAATGCCATTTCTCCTGAATGTTTATCTTCTTTTTTTTTTGTTCTGCGAATTAAAACGAGTTGATATGGTTGATCATCTAAGGGGATTAATAAGACCGTTACAGCCGATTTAATAAATCCTTCATGGCTCATGGACAAGCGGTTGGGGTCAGAAAAAGTGCGTAGTTTCGAGGAGATGAAAGATTCATTGAAAATTACATTATAAAACGCCATGAATTTTGCTCACTTTAATAAGGATTAAAAATTATTAGTTATTTCTTTTCGATATTTTAAATAATTTTTTAAAGATTTAATTTTATCAATCCCAAAACGCTTGATGCTCAAGGAAGATAATCTAATATCATACACGAGTTCAAGAAAAGCAGCGATCATGTATCCCGTAGCACCCCAAATAGTGTATTTCTTATTAGTTCGAGGGGCAAAATAATTAAAATAAAAAATTGGGAACTTAACTTCTTCAATTTCAAACACTTTCTCGTGAAAATTGTTTTTATCGAGAAAAAAATTTATCGGTACACGTACAATAGCTTGGACTTCTCGTTTATCCCTTATTAATTCTTGATTTTTATCAATAACACCTACGAATGGTGTTATGATGAATTTTGTTAGAGTGGGAAAATCGTGAAGGCAACCTAAAATTTTTATCTTAGAGCGAGGGACTCCTATTTCTTCTTCGCATTCTCGCAATGCGGTATCTTTTAAGGTTTTGTCTTTTACCACATCAAATTTACCTCCTGGAAAAGACATTTCTCCGCGATGTTTAAAACCCTTATCACTCCTATGAATCACGATGATTTCGAATGAATGATTATTTAGGGGCACGATAGGGAATAAAACAGCCGATTTAGTAAAATGTACATCATTTAATGAGATACGTTTCGGGGAATCACAGGGAAATAATTTATTTTTAATTTCGGTTTCGTTAAAAATTAAATTAAGCGACGACATTCTTTAAAAAAAATAATCATCTAAATAATTAAAATGTCATGATTTAATCTATTTTGAGTAGTGTAAATATCAAAAAGTTCTTTAAATTAACTATTATGAATCGTGATTTAATGCCTTAATTTTTAGGGAAATATGAATTCATGGGATGAGTTATATAAATAAATAGGCAATTTAATTTCTCATATTCTTTTGCTTGAACCATTTTGGCTTGCAGATTAAAAATTGGACTAAAAAAATTTTAAAAATTCAGTAAAAATTAAAAAAAACATAATAAATTTTTTATATATTTAAAGAAAGATGGAAGTTTTTTAGGAGTTTCTTATTTTGGTATTCCTTGGATGATAATAAATGCGTATTTTGGAGGTTTTTCAGCATATTTTATAATTAAGGTGAAAATTTAATCCAATTAATAAGGAGAACATAATCAAGAATTCCAAAGAGAAAAACTTTCATAGAGAAAATAAGAGAATTTTGCCATATAATTGAAAAATAGGAAGGTGGATACTGGGGACAAAAAAAGATTTATTTCATTCCACGTTTAGCAATACAATCTTAATACCTTATCGATTTTTATATTTATCATGAAGAAACTTACTTTACCAAATGGATTAGAAATATTTTATATTGATAAATTGACAGCCCTTTGGGTTTATAACGAGATTTTTGTTGATAATATTTATTTAAGAAATGGAATTGAGGTAAATCCGGAGGATATTATTTTTGATGTGGGAGCAAATATTGGTCTTTTTTCATTATTCATTGCTGAAAAAGCCCCTGGATTAAAAATCTACACGTTTGAACCCATTAAGCTCCTTTATGAAATGCTAGTAGCAAATCTTTCAAGAATATCGTGTGACATTAAAAATTTTAATATTGGTTTATCGGATAAACCGGGTACCACGAATATTATTTTTTATCCTAAAGTTTCCGGGGATTCAGCAATCATTCCGTTTGATATGGAATTCAAGGTTAGTAAATACGTGGAACACTATAAAGAAGCCGTGTGTAAAGAATTTCCCATAGCTCGAATCATACCTCTCTTTTTAAGAAAATATGTTGTTCGGGCTTATCTCAAGAAATTATATGAAGGAGAAGATCAAGCAAATTACCATGGAAGTGCATGAACATATAAAGAATGGTGCTAACTTGTTAACTAAACTAATCGCATTATTAACATCAAAAGGTTTTTCGGTAAAAGTAGGAAAAGAAGACATTAGCGCTAAATTAGGCGTGTACATGTTATATGGGATAAGAAAGGGTGAAAAATGAAATTGTTCTAAAATGGGTATCTGATTAGCCTTTTAAAATCATCAAATTTAACATTAGAAAAAAGATCCAAGGCAGAACTATAAAAATTATAAGAAATCAAGTACTTTAAAAACTAAAGCACTTTAAAAAATCAAACGTTCGATAGTGGGAAAAAGTGAAATTTCCAAAAGAGCTTAAGGAAAAGCAAGAGTTAAATTTAACAGAAAAGAATAAAAATTGTTCGGTAAAGAATTGTTCTCAAGTAGCGATTCGTTCTCTCTCAGAAAATAAATGGGGTAGCTTTATTGAAAAAGCTGGATTAAAAATAGTGGAACATAAAAATAAAAAAGTCTATCTGTGTAAAAGCCATTATAAAAAAGTAAAAAAGATAAAAAAGTCCCAAGAAAAATTATATCAACAAAAAGGATTTCTCGATGATTTCAATGATAAAGGGGCGTATCTTTAAATATTTATATTTGCTACTTTTTTAAGGAACGGAAGCCATTTTCTCATATAAAGAATTTAGGGTGGAATATTGCTCTTCTATTATTCCTAAAGTAAGCAAGGAAAGGGCTATTAATAATAACAAGATCCCAATCATTTTATTTCTCATGATCCATATTAAAAAATGAGTGTTAATAAAAAATGTTTATTTATTTCATCAATTCTTTTAAAACACCAATTTTTTCCTCTAAATTTTTGATTTTCTTAGTATATTTTTCATCTTTTTCTTTAAATTCTTCCTCATCGATTTCTTTAGCCGAATACCTTCCCTTGTTTAATTTTTTCATACTAGAAACTTCTGATTTTTCCATTTCAATTTCTTGAATCCACATATTAATTCCTTCATTTAATTCATCTCGTTCTTCCATCAATTTTTCTCTTTCTTGCTTGTATTTATCTCTCAACTTAGTAAACGTTTCTTTATCAATTTTATGGAGCTTAAATTCTCTGGTTAGATTTTTAAGTTGGAATTCTTTGGTTCGAATGCCTTCATTAAGTTTTTTAACAATAAATTCCCCTTCCATTTTCTGTTTAAGTTCATTTTCTTGTTCTTTTAATTCTTGAGTTAGCTTTTTTACCGCTTCTAATTGCACGTTAATTTTTTCTTGATAACTCTCATCATATTCGTATTCCTCACTCTTAGCCATTTTAGAAAGATCTTTAAGCTTATCAGCTAATACTTTTTTCTTCGAATTTATTTCGCTTAACTGAATGTATAAATTAATTTGTTCTTTCACATCTTCGGGAAGCGGCTTTGGTTCTCTCTTGATTTTTTTTTCTTTTTTTTTCTTCTTTTTTTCCTTTTTCTTCTTTATTAATTCTTTTTCTTTTTCTTTTTCTTCGTCTCTTTCCTCCTTTGTCTCCGCTTCTATTTCTTCTTGTTGTTCCTCATTGACCAGCTCTTCTTTCGGGATTTCTTTTTTAACTTGTTTTTCAACTTTTTTTTCTTTCGAAGTGCTGGAAAGAAGGGGTTTTCCGCAATATACGCAAAACTTATCATTCTCCTTCACTTGTTTCCCACAATAAGGGCAGAATTTAGCCATTTTTTTCTCCTTTCAACTTCGTTATATTTAATTAATATGGTCTTAAATTTAAATTAACAATTAAAAATTAAAAATTTATAGGAGTTCAATTTTTAAGTAATTGGATTTTTTAGGGAAAGAAATTTTTTTCTAATATAATCTTAATTGAAAAAAATTTTGATTCGATTACCCCCTTCTCATTCAGATGGATCTAAAGAATAAAATCTCAGTTTCTATTGGACTTTTTGGTCATATTGATTCTGGGAAGACAGCTGTCGCTGAAGCACTCACTGAAATAATATCAACTGCGGGAATAGATGCCCATCCTCAGAGTAAAGAAAGAGGGATAACAATAGATTTAGGATTTACTAGTTTTGTTTTAGGGGACTATTTAGTCACCCTAGTAGATGGCCCCGGCCATGCCGATTTAATAAAAATTAGCGCTTCTTCTGTTGAAATTATAGACTGTGCTTTGGTTGTCATAGATATCAATAAAGGCCCCCAGATCCAAACAGGAGAGCATTTAATAATGATTGAGGCATTAAAAATCAAAAATCTCATTGTTGTTCTCAATAAAATAGACTTGTTTAAGGGAAATCTTGAGGAAGAAATAATTAAAATCAAGAAATTTTTTAGTTCGACTTCATTTGGCAAAAATATTCCAATCTTTCCCGTTTCCGCTAAAAATAGAATTGGTTTTGAAGAACTTAAAAAAGGGATTCATGAAGTCATCAAAGCATTAAAAATCCACCGAGATATTAAGGATGATCTTGTCATGCCCATAGATCACTATTTTAACATTAAAGGAATGGGAACTATTTTAACGGGCACCATCTTAAGAGGAGAGGTAAAACTAAATCAAAAGGTCATGATTCTACCTTTAAAACAAGAAGGACGCGTGAAAAACATACAAATTTTTCATCAAAACATGGAACGGGCTATCGCCGGAGATCGAGTTGGGCTAAATTTAAAAAATATAAATGTAAAGAAACTCTATAGGGGATGTTATGTAGCATCTAATCCTGAAGAGTTTGAATATGGGGCTATTATAGAAGTGAGAATGGAAAAAAACAAATTATTTAAACCCGAGGTACGATTTGGGAGCCAAATACATGTTACTATTGGAATGTTTACCACAGCAGGCTATATTTATCCCTATGAATTAATCGAAGAAAGTAAGCGATTAAAAACTGATGTTTCAAATAAAATTGAGAGATTTCAAGCAATTATCTGGCTAAATGAAAATGTTCTTATAGATAAAAAAAAAACCACATTATTAATAAGTAGACTTGATCTTCCTCCCACCTCGCTTAGAATAATGGGAGCTGCGGAAGTGATTAAGATTCATCAAACGCCTCCTTTATTTTATAGATTCAAGGTTAAGAGAGGAAAAATAATCAATCCAAATCATTCTCAAGGCATTATTTGTAGTGGTTTAGCTCAAAGTGCTGAAGGTGCAAAAAAAATAGTTGGTAGAAAATTAGAATCTCCTTATACAAGAATTTTAGACTCATTTGGAACAAAAGGATACGTGATCGTGGGAATTGAAAAGAATAGAGAAAAACATGAGATAAAGGCGGGAGATGTCGTGAGATTAAAAGAATTATACCATTTCAACTTAAAAAAGATTTAAATTTTCTTGAATTATTATATCTATAAAAAGGTGGATCACGTAATGGAATCTGAGTTAAACATTCCCCAAGAAGTCTTAAGTGATCTTATGAGATCCTTAGAAATCTTAGAGAGCAGTACAGATCTTGAAGGCACGGCAATCGTGTCAAAAACAGGCCTTAGAATCGCCAGTTCTGAAACAGCTGATGTGGTAGCAGACATCTATTCTGCGAGTCCAGCAACCTTAATTTCTTTAGGAGAAAAAATCAGTCAAGGTTTAGACCAAGGAGATTTAAAAGAAATAGTTATTCGTGGAACAGAAGGATATACACTCATTTTAGTGGGAGATAAAGATAATAATTTCATGTTATTTACCAATTGTAAGAAAGATATCATGCTTGGGTATTATTTCCATAAAATGCGCAAAGCATTCAAGATCATGGAACCGGTTTTAAAACAAATTCAAATTTAAAACCCAGCCCTATTAAATATTGTAAAGCATGTGCCCGTTAAATTAATGAATAGAAAAAGTGAGGTTATTTTTTAATCGTTTTTATTAGGATTAAGGGCTTTTTTCCAATAAAATTAATAAATAAAAAATCTGTTTTATTCATTTTGGATTTATTGAGAGAGGAGAACAATTTTACCTCCAGCATTTTCAATTTTCTCAATAGCTTTTTTAGAAGCTTTTTTAACGGTTATGTTAAGTTTCTTCTTAACTTCTCCTCTACCTAAAATTTTTTGGATATTTAATTCCTCTAAATTAATTGCATACACGTCTCCAGATTTAGTTGCTTTATTTTCTTGTACCAAGCGATCGATTTGAAGGTCTAAATTTTTAAGATTAATGCTATTTATTTTTTCAATGCGAACCATGTCTTGTGGTCGTTTGAATCCGCATTTTCCAATTTTCCATCGCGGATCGGGGAATCCCAAGCGTTTTTGTTTTTGATAATACGAACGCTTGCTTTTTTTCCATTGTGCGGTCAAACCTCTTCCTGCTCGTTGACCTGTTTTCCGATGTTGTCCTACCCTTCCATATCCACAAGTTCTAGAGCCTCTTTTTTTCCTGATTTTTCTTGGAAACTTTCTCATGATTCTTTCCCTCGGTTTACAACATTTTATGGATTAATTCATTGATATATTCATCAACATGCCCAAGAGCTCCCCCTTCATGAAACCCTCTTTTAATGGTTCCACGATAACCTTTTCTGGGAGGATGGAGTCGGAACACGGGTTTAATTTTATAAATGTCTTTTGGCTTGTATTCAATTTTTCCTTGAAGCAAAGCTCTTGCTAATTGTTTGATATTGCTATATTCCGTTAGATTCTTCACGTGTTCATCCGTAAGGGGCTTATTTCCTTCTATTCTTCCCCGAACCCTTAAAAGTCGTACTAAAGCTTTTTCATTAATTTTACCATAAGCGATATAATCCTTACATTTTTTAAGCATTCCTAGATTTGAAGGCGTGCCCCATATCAACACCCCATGATTTACTTTATGCATTCGCAACATCTTTAAAGTATCTAAAATTTTTCGATTCATTCCTGGGGAGCCACGGACTCTTACCACAAAATATAAAGCGGAATCCTCCTTCATATCTTTTGCTTGTATTTTTTTTTTTGCCATTACCATTACTCACCACTCATCCAGGGGCAAAATTATATTTATGTGCATTTTTTAACGCATCAATCGTTGCTTTTACTAAATTTTCGCTTGTTCTCGTATTTCCAAATGTTTTACTCCAAATATCTTCGATACCAGCAAGACCTAATACTTGTTTAACAGTATCTGCACATGCTAATCCTACACCTGCTGGAGCAGGCATCAGGGTAATTCTGGTTGATCCACATTTTCCTTTAACTTTAAAGGGAATGCTGTGAATACCGCCGCATCCACATTCACCACTTCCACATCCTCGAAGAACAGGAATGATGGAAATTTTTGCCTTATCAATTGCTTTTCGAATAGCAGGGCCCACTTCTCTGCTTTTTGCGGAACCCACGCCGATATAACCTTCTGTTCCGACGATTACTACGGCCTTGAATCTTGATCTTTGACCAGAGGCGGTCATTTGTTGAACCATTTTTATTGTAATGACGTCTTCGGATAAATTAGGTAAAAGAATGTCAATTATTTCTTTTTCTTTTACGATTAGATTATTTTCAAAAATTTTATCAAGCGTGATGAGTCCATCTCGAACTAATTCACCAAGTTTAGTTTTTGGGACCCAAGCATCCTCAATTCTTCTGCTACGACTCATTGTTTTTCACTCATTAAGCGTTATTTTCAATTTTTTTTAATGCATTAGTAAAATCTTGAGTTATATTAGCGGGATTTAATTTCTTTTTAATATATCCCGAGAATACTTTTTTATATTTTTCTGGATTTTCTGTCATTAGATATTTTCCATAATTAGCTATATGAGACCCATTAATTCTTTCTGGTAAACTTTCGGGGAAGAATTCCTCGCTAACAGGTACTTGAATCCCGGCATCGATAACGCCTTTCAAAGCCGCAAGGACACGATTTCGATGGTATATCATTCCTAAATCCGGTATTAAATCGGTAATTTTAGCTTTTTTTGCTCTAAGACCCGCCAGATATCCTGTTAGATATGCAGCGGGAATGTTACCCGTATTTCCTTTCCAATCAAATGTCTTGGAAAGCTCTTGAGAACTAGCTGAAATTAAAATTTTATCTCCTTTTAATACGGATTGGACGGCTTGTATTCTAATGTGGTTGTTGGAAGCTCTAATGACTAAACGTAACTTGCGAGATTTTAACAATTTTAATCGTTTATAATAATTTGTTTTCCCTTCAGCCCTTCTTCTAAAAGGTTTTCTGTATCGTGGCGTTCTCCCCATGGGTTATACTCCTCTTCTTAATAATTTATTTTCTTTAATATATCTATTCAAGTGGGCCACACTATCGAACATTCCCCCTTTAGCATTTTTGTAGAGCTTTCGATAGGTGGAAGGGGTAATTAATTTTCGATCTCTCAATTTTTTTAATTCTCTTCTTATAGATCGTATGTGCTTAATCCAATTTCGTTTTTTAGGAGATCTCGCATGTTTTGTACCTTTACGCTTTCCAAGCCCTTTAGCTCTTCCTTTTTTCTTTCTTGCATGCCGCAAGTTTTTCCGATATTTCGAAATTCCTTTTTTAGTTTCTTTTTTAATGATGCCTTCTAGAATGAGATTGCGAATATCTTCCCGCGTTATTGCTAATTTTATTTCTTCTGTCAAATATGGGTCAAACCAAACCCGATTTTCACCGCATTTTAAAATTTCCGCAGCAATTCGTTTTTGTGCTTTTAGATTCATTTTCTTTAATTGGCACCTCTCTAATCAATTATTCCTCTTCTGATTTTTCTAAAGTTTCTTCTAAATCTTCAACATCTTCGAATTGATCTTCTTCTTCTATGCCTTCAATAGGCGTTTCAAGCATTTCTTCAAATTCTTTTAATGCTTTGTAAGAAGTTCCTACATTTAAGATTTTAAATTTCATTTTATGAAGTTGCTCAATTAGCATCACGCGTTTTCTATTTCCTAATTTAGCAGAAATTCTAATTGCATGTTTCTTATTATCTAAATTCTTAACTTCATCAATATTCATGATATTAATTTCTTCATATCCAGAAGGATGCAATCCCCTTATTTTTTTTGGTGCTCTATATCCTACTGTAGGAGATTTTACTCCTGATTTTAACTTTTTTCTTGTTTTCGAGTCGATACCTCTGGCTTTTCTCCATGATGGTTTAACTCGCTTATATCTCCAAGATTCTACTCTTCTGAATTTAGGTTTTTTCTTTTTCATTACTTTACGAACACGCAATAATCTTTCTTTTTCTTTCTGCATATGATACACCATTTCTTATAATTTATTTTATTTCCCAGAGAACTTCTTCGCCAGCTAATTTTTTATAGAGATAAATTCCATCTTGAAAAACTCGTGGATCTTTTTTCCTTATTCGGCATACTCGTTTAAGATTGGCAGCAGTTTGTCCCAGTGTCTCTTTATCAGGACCGATTAAAATAACATCTTCCCCTTCTACTTTTACTTCCACGTTATCTAAATATTTTGTTTTTCGGGGTGCTCTTTCACCCAGAAAATTTTCAATTAGAATTTCTTTTTTTTTCTCATCAATTCGTACGGAACAAGGAAAATGACTATAACAAATTTTACAGATATATTTATAATTTTCTTGAACTCCTATAATCAAGCCATTGATAATATTCATCATGGTATTTATTAAAGCAAGTGTATTGGTTCTGGGAAAATCAGTAGCGAAATATATTGCATCATTTTCTATCCATACCCGAATACCTCTTGCATGGGAAAAATCTTTCGTTATGGGGCCTCCTTTTGGCCCACTTATCGTGATTTTATTATCTTCCGTTAATTCTATTTTTACTCCTTCGGGAATATCTATTTTTTCTCGAAAAAATGCTACTTTTACCATTTTATTCTAACCTCATGAGAAATTAATATATATAACATAAAGCAATGCCGCCTACATTCTTTTCTTTAGCTTCCCGTGTCGTCATAATTCCTTGATTAGTAGAAATGATTATTAATCCTAATCCAGGAGCCGGAAGTAGTTTTCTTTCTAAAGTATCGAATTGTGATACTTTATAATTTAATCTCAATAAGGCCTTACATTCATTAATCTTTCCTAATAAAGCTATTCGAAATTTTCCTTTCCGTCCATCATCATATCTCTCAAATTCTCCAATATAAGCATGAGCCTGAAAAATGCGTAAGATCCGCTGGATTAATTTGGAGGCTGGACTCACGATAACTTCTTTTTTACGGGCCATTTCGGCAGTTTTTATCATGTTCATGACATCGGCCAGTGTATTAACCATCTTTTTTCTCACTCCTCTTTTAATCGTATTTTGACATGATGTTATTCATATCTTTTAAATCCCAAGTCCTTTCCAATTTCATAAAAACATCGGCGGCAGATATAGAGTCCATATCGTCTGATGATACCTCGATGGGTATGACATCTTCTACACGTGCGCATTCCTTTTCCATATTTTTTTCCTTGAGGCAAGTTCGATTCACTCTATATTTTTTTAATTTCAATTAATTACATGTATTCTAAATCTAATTTTTTTACAATATCTACATTAAATTCTTGTTTAAGGTATTCTTGAGTTTCTTCACGAGAAATATAATGATGCTTGGCAATTTTTGAACGCTTTAACCTTCTTGTTTTCACCCGCATCCCTGGTCGCACGACTCTTCCACAAACATCAAGACCAAAAATTCCAATAGTATTATCATATTCTACCCCTGGGATGGAAATATGCTCTCTAATTCCAAATCCAAAATTTCCATAATTATCGAAACTATGACGTAATATTTTATTATTATTCACGATCAATAATCTCTTTAGAAGTTTTTTGGCCTCTTCTCCTCGAACCGTGACTTTAACTCCAATACTTTTCCCTTTTCTTAAGCCAAATTCTTTTATATTTTTTCTTGAAAGGGTTTTTATAGGCCTTCTTCCCGTAATTGTTTGTAATACTGCTGCTGCTCGTTCTAATTCTTCCCCACTAGACCCCACCCCAATATTCAAAACGATTTTTTCTAAATATGGGCATTTCATGGGGTTTTTCCAAATTTCTTGGTAATTTGTTTTTAAGGCCATTTCTTTCTTTTTAGTTTTTACGGACATTTTGATCACTTAGATTAGATGTATTTTTTATTCATGGGTCGGGAGGCTAATTTCAGGTTGATTTTCACCTATCACAAAAGTATAATCATATAATGTTTCGGTCAGTTCACCGTCTCTCTGAATGGATACCGTGCTAGCGTTAGGGCCAAATCTTTTTGAAATGACTATAATTTTTCCCATCTGACCAATGTTTTTACCAGAAACGATTATTGCCAAGTTGCCTTCCTTAAATTTTAATAATTTTAGAATTTCTTGTTCCGGAACCGTAATTTTAAGTACATCCATGCGTTTATAGATATCTTCTTTGGGGTTTCTAGAATCTTCAACTTTAATTAAGATATTTCTCCCATCATGCAAGTTTAATTGAACATGCCCTCCTTTTACGGTTGTTTTATTAGAAATCCTACACAGCTTAAAATTACTTTCTTCTTTAGAAATTTCGTGTAAAATTAGACCATAATGGGAATCGGGAAGAATTCTATAATATTTATCCATTCTCTCAATGGAGAGTACATCCATTAATCCCAGCGGAAACTTAATATTCCGGATAAATCGTCCATCCACCTTGAAAAATCCCTGGCCAATTAATTTTTTTGCTTCTCGGTAAGAATCAACAATTTTTAATAAATCTCGTACGACGTGAAGTAAAGGTAAGCAAAACCTATTAGGATGAGGCCCAGGAGAAGGTTTCACAAAAAACTTCCCGTGTTTCCTCTGAATTTGCAAGAACCCTGGAGTATTTAATCGTTTTAAGACTTTCTGTCCACCATGGCGAGTCATATATATTCTTCCTCTTTACCTTGTTTTTTCTTTTTTGGTGTTGTTAATATTTCCTCGGCAACAAATCCTTCTTTTCGTTGAATGAGTTTTACGCGCCAAGGATCCATTTTTTTTTCATCCCCAAACTTGGTAATAATTAAATTAGAAACGTGAATCGGGGGATTAAATTGCGTACCATCTGCTTTATCGAACACGCATTCTTTAATTTTAACGCGCTGTCTTTTGGGTAACACTTCTAAAACAGTACCTTCAAAATTTTTAAATTCACCTTTGATTACTCGCACACTATCTCCCACTTTTACCGGTACCCTTTTAATCCCATAAGTGTCTCTTAAAAAATCTGCTAATCGCGTGGTCATCAATTTCGACCTATGATGATTTTTAGCATTAAATAATGCTTTTCTTTGTTTTCGTGGTTTTTTTGATGCTACTTTCATGATTTTCTCTTTCACTAAATTAATTAAACGATTAAAGATGAGATTGATGCTAATCTTGGGAACATTTCTGCTGCTTCTTTGGCTATAGGGCCCCGTATCTCAGAGCCTTTAGGGTCTCCCTCCTTAGTTATCAAAACACCAGCATTATCTTCAAAACATAAGCGCGTGCCATCATTTCTTCTAAAAATCATTTTTTGTCGAACGACAACTGCCTTAAAAATTTGGCCCCGTAATTCTGGTTTTCCCTTTTTTACAGTTACGGTACATACACTTCCGACTGTTGCTTTTGGCAACCTTCTTTGGCGAGTTTTTCCATGATCCACGTTAATGATTTCAGCAATCTTAGCTCCTGAATTATCGGTAATTAATAATCGTGTTCCATTTTGAACGCCATAACTCGTTCGAGCCTTAGCGATTTTCTTCCTTCCTAACTTTCGTCTCGTTCCCATTCATTATTCACCTCGGGAAAGTTTATCTAGTACAATAAAAGCTTTTGTTTTTGAGATCTTACGCGATTCTCCCACTCGCACGAGATCTCCAACATTTATTTCATTTTCTAAACATTCCGGTAGATGACAAGCCAATCTCGTATTTCTTCTTTCATATCTTTGATATTTTTTAATAAAATGAACATAATCTCTTTTAATGATAACGGTATTTTTTGAATTTTTATTTACAACTACTCCTTTTAAAATCCTTCCTCTTATTCTTGACGTTCCATGAAAGGGACAATTCACATCCTTGCATGGTTCTTTATTTTTTGGAAGGTTTACACCGGGAATACCTATATTTCTAGCACTCATTTTTTTAAATTCTCCTCTTTTTTCTTAAACTTCTAAGTCGATTTTCAGGACGTCCTACAATCTTTTCTCCATCGACTTCCAATACGGGTTCCTTTCCATATTTTTTTGAATTAGGGACAATAACTCTAAAAATATAATCCTTTTTTATATATTTCTTGATTTTATTATTTTTTTTTGTAATGATCATGTTTCGGGATTCGTCTATTACAATCCCTATATCTTTAAATTCAGAAATATTTGATCTTGATCTTAATTTTGATTTTGCTTTAGCCAATAAATGAAAACCGATGAGATCATGATACATAATATAACGGGGTGAGAGCATGATTTCATTCATTTTTGCTTCTCCTCGTTCATTACTGTTAATATACGAGCAATTTGTTTTTTAAGTAATTTTACTTTTGCAGGATTGTCCGAAACTCCTCCTCCTGTTTGATTGCTATAGAGAAGCATTAATTCCTCTCGCAAATCTTTTAATGCTCGCTGACGCTCTCTTTGATTCATGTTCCGGATCTCATTCGCTTTAAGTATTTTCATGGTAGACCTTCTCCCAGCATTTGATTTTAGGAATTATTTTTAGTTTCATTCTTAGAATCAGAGTCTACTGACATTTCTGAAACATCATCCATGTCCACCTCGTCCAATAATGCAGCATCTTCTTCACTCAAAACGCCTTCTTCTTCTGTAATCTCATATTCTTTTTCCATTACTTTTTCGGCTTCTGTTTTCTTTTTTCGTGCTTCAGCTTCTTTTTGAGCTTTTTCTAGCAAGTCCTTTTTAATCTTAACGTCATCTCCGAATTTAACGTCTGATTTCATGATCTTGACGATGATTCCCAGAACTCCCGATTTCTGAATACATTGGGCAACCCCTTTATCTACCCCTTCTTGGGCAATTTGGCCGGATTTTGACATTGTACCCGCTCTAAAGATTTGTGTACGAGCTCTTTGAGAAGTAATTTTACCAGATATAATGATTTCTACCCCTCTAGCTCCCGCATCCATGACTTTTCTTAAAATATAATAGCCTGCCCTTCTATAGTGTCTTCCTCTATCTAAAGAATATGCTAAGCGTTCAGCCATGATTTGAGCATCTAAATCGGGTTTCTTTACCTCTTCGACTTCAATTTGAAGCATGTCCATATCGAATTTTTCATTCAAGAGATCGGTAATTTCTTGTATTCTTTTTCCTCCCTTCCCAATAACTAACCCAGGTCGGCTTGTTTTGAGAACTATACGGGTTCCAAGGGGAGTTTTTTGAAGATCTATGCCCGCAAATCCCGCACGCATCAACTCTGCTCGTAATAATTCATCTATCGTTGTTAGCTTTATTCCTTGTTCGATAAAATGCTTGGCTAGTGGAATTTTTAACTTGCACCTGTATTTTTAATTTTTTAATAGATTCATACCTATCAGGGAACTTCATAAATCACGATTTCAATGTGCGTAAGATGTTTAAATTTCGGGGTGGAGCGTCCATGGGCTCTCTGAATGTATCTCTTGATGATTCTGCCTCTTTGCGCAGCCGCATGGATTATTCTACAGACATCCACGTCTAATCCCTTGAATTCGGCATTAGATTCGCACGCAGTCAATACTTCATAAATCCTAGCTGCTGCTTTTCTTGGATATCTTCCAGCATACCACTTGAATTGTTTTAAATCTTTCTTATGAGCTAACTTTTTCTTGTATCTCCTGTATGGAACGGATTGCTTCATTAAAATTACTTTTTCCAAGAAGTTTTTTGCTTGTTCCACGCGCATGCCCTTAATAACAGCACAAATTTCTCGAGCATCCTTCGGTTTGATTCTTAAATCTCTTCCTGAAGCCTTTGCGAGACGCTCTGCATCATAGTCCTGTTCTACGAATGAATATCCCCAATTAGGCATTTTCCATCCTTAATTTATTTTATTTTAATGGTACGTATTTTGAGCTCCGGGTCGCTCCGATGCCTGGGCTTCCATGTTGTACTCGTTTTCGGGTAAGGGAAAATTCTCCAAGGTAATGACCTATCATATCCGGTAAGATTTCAACAGTTTGAAATTCTTTACCATTATACACGGCAATTTTAAGACCTACCATTTCGGGAAAGATGATCATATCTCTTACCTGAGTTCTCGTGATTAAATCCTTGCCTCTTTTCTTAGCCCTATAAGCCCTTCTTAGCCTTTCTAATAATTTTTTTTGCCTTTGAGGTAAACCTCGTTTCAGAGAACGCCTTGCTCTTGCTGGAAGTAATTGAATGAATTGATCCATGTTCATGCGCTTGAGCTCATCCAAGGTATATCCTCGATATTTAAAGCGAAGTCTATCCAATTCGCTTTCTGTGTCTAATTCCTCATCGTCTCTTCTTAATTCTTTTTCTTCCTTTCCTTTTCCTTCTTCTTCGAGATCTTCATTTTCCGTAATATTTTCTAAATCTTCGCCGTTTTTCTTTTCTTCCGGAGCCATGTTCATACCATTATTTTTTTTTAATTTTAATTATCGTAACTAATATTGTTTATAGATGAAAAATGAAAGCTTCCATTTTAATTTATTGATAGAAACTTAGAAAATAAGGTCTAACAAGAAAAAAACAAAAACTTTAAAAGGAGTCCTTGTGGATCGCATGCGGACTTTTTCAAGGCAGCAGTACAAAATAGAATTCCAAGAACTCGAGTGGGTATTTTATCCATATTTATTTGGATTGAATACTCGTTCTATGTCTTCCTCATCAAAATGACCGCTCCAATATTCTTTTAGTATCACGTAACGGTCTGTATTTGGATTAAAAATAGCATGAAAATCCCCTTTCTTGTTCGTGAATTTTTCCCCTTCCTTTACGAAGTAATATACTTTATTTCCGGAAAGAATAATGGGGTTTCCGCCTAACGCTTCCCAAATCTCATCTCTAAGAGCATGTTTTTGGATGGAAATCCCCATTTCGGGTTTAATATAAATTAAATTATATTGAGGATAAGTAAATTTAATACTATACCATTTTGCGAGAATATCAACATATCCTTCGGGTATTTCATGGGTTTTTTGGAATTCTGTGGAATCAATGATTTTTAAATTGTTGTTTTCAAATTTGTAGGGATTGTAAAGAATGGAATGAGTGGAGATCTCTTTGTTGTACCTTAATGTAATTGTCATTTTACTCTTGTTGATTATCATGTAAGGGGTATTGGGCGCAATTTTTAGTTTCTCTTCTGAAAGTTTTCCATAGAAAAACTCTTGTCCATTTATTATTAAAATATTTTCTTTTATGGGAGGATCTAATTCAATTCTTAACGGTGTGGAATCATTAACCCTTAAACACGTACCTCTTTCAGGAGTAAGAGATTCTTGTATTATTATCATCACCATTTTTTAATCATATCATCGGAAAAGTGGTTATATTTTTCTTCTATTTCATGGGAATAAGGCATTGAAGCTTGGGCGCCTTTACGAGTTACGGCAATAGAAGCTGCTGCTGTAGCATGTTTTAAAGCATCTAACAAATTTTCTCCTTGACATCTCTTGCTTGCTAAAACCCCATTAAAACAATCTCCAGCCCCAACCGTATCTACGGTATTAACTGGAAAGGATTTAATGGAATAAATACCCATATCCTTATCGAACAATAAACTTCCTTCTGATCCTAAAGTGGTAATGATGGTATTTACTCCCAGTTTTGATAAATTTTTGGAAGCTTCAATGATTTGCTTATCTTTATTTTGAGGTAATTCTCCTAATTGAAATAACGCGTGTAATCTAAGTAACTCTCCTTTATTCGGCGTGATTATATCAATATTTTTTAATAAATCGGGTGAAAATGGTTTTAAAGGGGCAGGATTTAGAATTTTTATTGCTTTTCCTTTAGCAGCGATTTCGAATACCTTTTCAAGGGTCGACAAGGGAATCTCCATTTGAGCTATTACTACCCTTGCTTGTTCAATTAATTCTGCATTTTTCATGATATCCGCTATTGATAAATTTTTATTCGCACCTGGGGCGACGGAAATCATGTTTTCTCCCTTAGCGTCAATCAAAATAAATGCAACCCCACTCATTTCTTCCGGATCTTTAACTATTCGAGAAGTGTCAATTCCTTCAGAGGAAAGCTGCGCTACCATTTGCTCACCGAATGCGTCCATACCAATTCGTCCCAAAAAAGTGGTGGATGCACCGCTTCTAATGGAAGCAACTGCTTGATTTGCTCCTTTTCCCCCTAAGAATTGTCTGAACATCCCTCCAGTAACTGTTTCCCCTGGAGCTGGAAATTGTTCAATATAGATGTTTAAATCCATGTTACTAGATCCGACGATCACGACGTAATTATTTTTTTTATTGGATGGCATGCTGGTCACCAACTCGTTTTGAATTCCATTTAAGAATGATTATAATTGCTCGTGAATAATTAATAAAGATTTTCATTATTTCTAAATCATGCTTTTTATTTTTTTCCTCTTTTAAATAAATTTATCAAATTTTTCGAATGGTTTTTATTTTAATATTTTATATTTTTACATAATTAAACTTGGATTCCCCAAGTTTATATATCGCATTATCATTTCTATTAAAAATTAAAAATAAAATAGGTTGAAGAAAATGGCAAAAGATAAAATTATTGGTTTAATCGTAATGATTGCTGGTGTTATAATTGCTATTATCTATACTCTCGGCTCAGTCGTAGATTTGTTCATGGCTACTATTGGAAAGCAACCAAACGGAATTGATATGACGACGGACTGGCTCGGTGTTGACCTCTTGGATTGGAGGCTTTTTGTTGTAGCTCCGATGTGGTTGATCATCATTCTCGTCTGTGTTATCGCCGTATGGATCGGTTATTCCATGTTAACGACTCCGGCTCCAGTTCCTTTAGAGGAACTTGAAGAAGAACTTGCTGCAGAAGAGGCCGAAGAGGAAGAGGAAGAAGAAATAGAAGAAGGGAAATCTTAAACTAGTCTTTCAATTTATTCATTTTATCTATTTTTTTCTATTAAATTTTTTATTTTTTTACTTCGCTAGGATGATAAATTCATCCCTTAAAAAATGGAAAATTGAAAATTCATGACCTCTCTATAAAATTTAGAATTAAAATATTATTTTTATTATTAATGAAAATAACCCTCTTTTTTTCTAATAATAATTGCATGAACTAACAATTCTATAGATTTTTATAGAATAAACTCTCAGTAAGACCTTTAAAAGTGTAATGCTTGCATTCGCATAGAAAGAGAGTTTAGATTGATTTGAATTAATGTTTTATTCGGAATTTCATGAGCATCTTTTCTTAAAGGAGTCGTGCCCACGAGTATCATGTTTCCCTTTTCATGAAGGAATAACGTTCTATGTCTTCCTGTAAATTTACTTGCATGATAATTAATCACGTTGCATTGATGAGTATTGAAAAGAAATGCATTTGCCGCAATACCTATTTTAATATTTCTCAACACCTCTTCCAACGATTCTTTAAGTTTCTTCTTTCTTTTCAAAACATCCATGATGTAGCATAAATATTTTCTCGTATCTAATGATGTAGAATTCTTTATCTTTTCTAATCTTTTATCTTTCAAGGGAGGAAAAGAATTGACATGAATGGTACCATTATGTGTAATGAGAAATTTTTCCTTAATATCAATTGGATGAATATCCTCATGAGATTTCTTCCATGGATACGCTTTTCTAGCATGAACTAAAAGAAAACGTGTCTTAATTTTTAGCAATCCCTTCCAATCCGCTTTGTATATCGGTGTGAGAGATCTTTTAATGATCAAATGATTCTTTCCTTCTGGAATAAATGCTATTCCAAATCCTAAATGATGGTGTCCTATTAAATTATAACGCCGAAAATAGGTCCAATGACAAGAAGAAATGAATCTTTTTAAAACCATTTCATCCACTTGAAAAGGTTCCTCCGAACATTGAAAAAACATGCGACACATGGTTCACACGTCATGAATCCTTTTATTTAACATGAATCCGTGGCATTTTATCTATCATTTACTTGCACTTTATTATGGAAATTTGTCATAGTTTAAATCTTTAAAGATTTCATGATTTGTTCCATTCAATTTAATATAGAGTTTTTTATGAAACTCTCTTTTTCAAGAAGACCATTAACAATGATGGAAGGAAGGTTTTTCATTCCGATTTTATTAAAATAATGAGTTATTCGATTCTTCACCTATGTTGCTGAATTTTCATTAGTTTGTACTAAAGCATGATACCTAATTTATTTTCAAGTTTTTCTCGCATTAGTTTAGATAAGAAATTGTCTAAATTTTTAGATTTCCCCGGCTCATTTTCAGAGACTACAATTCCAAGCATATCATGAATATTAAAGTTATTTAATTGAATAATTGAAATGGAACTACAATCCACGTTAAACCCTCCTTCTTTTAATCCTCTATTCAATACCATTGCAATTTTTTCCATGACTCCATTCAGAAATTCATGGAGAAATAAGACCCGTTTCATGAGAATCCCTGGCGCTTCACTCATTTAGTTAAAAGATAATTTTTACGGAGAACAATCCCGGTAAATAGACTATGATTTCTTTTACAAAAGGGTGAATTAGTGAATTTCGCATAATTATTTTCACATGCTTCACATTTTCCATGATTCTTACATTTCATTTTTGGACAAGGGCAAATGGAATTAATTTATAACACCTCTTCAATATTTTAAAATAAGAATGGAAGGTTACCTCTTATAATTTTAAGTTCCGATAGGAGAAAAAAACCCTAATTTTGATTCTAAATCATAAGTGAGTTTTACAACTAAAGAGTGGGAAAAAAATGAGAGTAGTTAAGTTTTTCTAAATCATTTAATTCATGAATCTATCTTCTTGAGAATATTTCGTGCGCTTATTATTAAACATATCCCTTCCATAAAAACAAATAGGATAAATTAATTCATGATTTCTAAGAACCTATTCTATTTGGCGAGTATTTTGCAAAATGTTAAATAAAATGCACCACGTGTATTCCGCAAAATTGTTAAAAATATCTTATTGTCTTTTTAGAGTATAATTGTATTCCTGATAACAATGAAAGTAAACCTTGTTATTTAGGAAATCTTTAGAAATTCAATCCATTAGAAAAAGAGTTTAAAAAAAGTAAAATCATTCTTTTTTTCCTTCCCTCGTTCCCCTTCTTCTAAAATTTATTACTTTAAAAAATGGATCCGGAAATTTTCCAAAATTTAATTCCTTAAAGCTTTCACACATTTTAATGAAATTCCTACTTTCAAACACGCCTTTTTCCTCGATCTTTCCTCCTTTAAAACTTTTGCTTTACGAGAATTAATTAAATTCAGAGAAATCGTTTTTGTTAATAAAAATATTTTTTAAATAATTTGGAATATTTCAATTATTAACCCATTTCTATAATCGACTATCTTTAATTAAAAATTAAAAAAACAAAAAAAGGAATGAAATCATGAGTTTTAAAATCGAAATTGATATGGACGCATGCACGGGATGCGGCACATGCTATGAGGTCTGCCCAAGTGAGTGTTTCGGCGAGCCTGAAGGTGGCAAAGTAAATGTTCTTGAAGAAAATCGTGAAGACTGCGTCGGCTGTAGGGCATGTGAAACGCAATGTCCCGAGGAAGCAATTACGATAACGGAAGAATAAAATAAGGGTGAAAAATTAAGAGATAAAAGAGTGAAGATTCTTCACGGCTAAAGATTTTTAATTTCTGATTTTTTTTTTCATAATTTCTAATTTTGAGAAAATGGGAGAATTCGATGAAAATAGCTACTTACTCAAACGCCCTAATTTTCATTTTCAAATAACTCCGGAGCTATTCACGATAATTTAATTAAAAAAAAAATGAGAAGAGATTAGAAATCTGAACAGAGAAACAAGATAAGTTCTTTAATATAGGTTTTTAAATCACGTAATTTTATAGTCTCATTGACGCCATGGGGATTGCTTCCCGCATTTCCCACTCCATAAAAGATAATATCATTTGTATTTAGGATTTCAGACACGTAGCCCATATCCGTGGAGCCGGACATTCCCACGGTTTTAATTTTTTCTTCGGGGATGTCTTGCACTATTTTCATGATTTCTTTTAATTTGAGGACATCAGGAGAATTGACATTCATTTTGACCGCAGGATAATCATAAATGAAGGTAGTTTTAACATCTAATAATTTACTATTAGCCTTTCC
This sequence comes from Promethearchaeota archaeon, assembly GCA_029838195.1. GTDB lineage: Archaea > Asgardarchaeota > Lokiarchaeia > Sigyniarchaeales > SOKP01 > JALGVJ01. Next base: position 15,071 of record JALGVJ010000026.1, on the reverse strand, counting down.
TGTTTCAATAGCATCGAGGATTTCTTGTTTTACATCTTCATATTTTTCATCCGGGATGATGCGTCGATTAATGGTCAAGGAACAGAGATCAGGGACTATATTGGGTTTTTCTCCTCCTTTTATAATGTCTAAATTGAACATGGGGGTCATGTTCCATTGTCTATCGGTGCCAGGTCGTGGAAATCCAGGGATGTCCTTACTTTCTCGAGATTCTACAATTTTTTTCAATTTCATTAATTCCACGAGAATCGGTATCATTTCTTCTATTGAATTAATTCCCATGAAATTCATTCCGGAATGGCAGCTCCTTCCCATGGCTTCAACGATGATATTCAATGCACCTGCACAGCCGGCGAAAATGATGGGGTCTATGATGCCTTCCATGCAGAATATGGTTCCTTTCACGTAATTTTGTTCTGCCAAATAGCGAACTCCCGGATATATACCTATTTCTTCGTCTGTACAATTTAGGACATTAATGTTATATTTAGGCGTGAGGTCGAGCTTTTCAATTAATTGGAGTGCAAGAATGAGGGCGACCATAGATCCTTTCATGTCCGCCACACCTCTTCCATATATTTTTCCACTGCCTATAATGGTTGCTTCGAAAGGGGGAAACCGCCATTTTTTCGCACCCTCATTTGGAGCGGGGACCACGTCCATATGGCCATAAAAAGAAATATCTTTATCTGCACCGTAATTTTTTGTAGCCACGAGATTGACCCGTGGACCTTTCAAATCATACGGGATTTCTTTCACGAATTTTTCCGGCACGACGACTTCTTTCAGATCATATCCTAACTCTTTAAAATAGGGTGAGATGGTATTTACATAATCTTGATAATTATCCCCCGGTGGAACGATAGTAGGAACGCCGATTAATTCTTTCAAGAGCGCCATGATCTCTTGCTTCTTTAACTCATCTACTTCCTTGAAAATTTTTTCAAAATTCATGATTATTACCCCTATAAATTTAATAAAACATGTATAATTATCTACAGAAAAAATATAATAAATAGATTATTTTTAGATTTGAAAATTTAAGATCGTGAGGAGAAAGAAGTAGTTCAAATATGCACTCATGACGAAAAAAAAAATAATTAGAGGAAGAAGTCAAGAAAAAGCAGGGGTTTCGGGCTCTGAAACGGTTTTAGAAATGCTCCAGAAAAGAACGCCGTGGATTCTCGGAAAGAAAATACGGAAACCGAAAATCATCTTTCCTGATTTTAGCAAGGTAAAAAAAGTGAACATACCCATGCCGGTAAAAACTTTCAGCGTTATTCTCATTTATGCGGCTTTATTTGTCTTACAAACAGGAATAATCTATTTACTTTACCGTGATCCTCCCGCATTAGGAGCCACAGTACAAGGAGAGCCTCAATTTTTATATCAAGATCTTCACGAAAGTTTCATTATTGAAGGAATTGTTGCCTCTACTCTAATATTTTTATGTTCATTAGGCTATATCTTGTTATATCATGCTTCTAAATACGTGTATAATAAAGCGATTGCCCAACGGATTTTAATATTGGGCATCATTTTGATTTTGACGACTTTCATTGCCTTACAATACATGATTTCCTACAAGATCGGGGTCAAGACAATATTTGACTAAGGGATGGATGTGAACTAAAGGATATTATTTATTTTCGTTCTAAAATAAAACATGCTTATTTTACTTCGCAAATTTTAATTTCATCTTGATCCACGATCACGCGATAAAATCCCTTGAATTCTTCATCCAATTGTGAATCCCGCGTGTCTATTTTCAGCACTCCGTTTTTAATGGTGCTTAATTTATACTTAGTGGAGACAATAATGAGATTTTTAGGACCTATTTTTTTTAATACTGTAGGACTAAATTGTAAATTTCCCCTCCCTAAAATAAAGCCTTGTTTTCCGATGGGAGAGAGGATGATTTTAACCTTCTTACCTTTCTTGAGATATTCCAAGATTTGTTGTTCATTCAAGTCTTTAGCAACAATTTTACGATTATGCATCAAATCCACGCCAAGAAGCGTTTTTTCTTGTTTTAACTCATCCGTTATGACTTTAATCGTCGTTCCGGGACCTAATAAATAATACGTATCATCCTCCATACTTTCTATTATCATTTTGGCAATTCTTTCTTGATTATCCAAATCGGAAGAGGGCGTTCCCATTTTAGAGGCTTGAGAATACTCGGGAACGTGTGGAACCAGCATATAGCCGTATATTTTGACGTCAAGAGTACCCTTTCTGTATGCCTCCTCATCCACGTCTAAGACTTCCGACTCCCTGAGAGGTGTTTCATCCCATAAATATTGAAGAATGAGCCGAGCTCCTACTCGAGGATTCATGGAAAATACGCTGGAAAAAACTTTAACCCCCGCAGGAATGCCCAAGCAAGGAATCTGTTTGTCTATCGCATTTAAAATATCTCTAGCAGTCCCATCCCCCCCAATGAATATTAAAAGCCTCAAATTTGGGTTCTGAATTAGCTTTTTCGCAGCTACTTTCGTGTGCTCATTAGTCGTATCATAGGGAGAAGACACTCCATCAAAAAGCGGATCATGAATGAGTGAATGATTAAACTCCATTTCTCTTAAACTATTTTCTCCCATATAGGAAGGACACGTAAGAAACTTAATTTTACTCTTGACAGATGTTAAATTTTGTAATAATTCCTTGGCCCTTTCTAAAGCCGTAGGTTTAGCACCCATTGAAATCGCTTTTTCTAAAATCTCTCTTGAATCCGTCCCTTTTAGCGCTCCAGGGCCACCCATTCCTGCGATCGGGTTTATAATGAGGCCTAATTCAAAAATATTTTGCTCGTCCATTATAATAATGAAAATAGAAAAAAAAGAAAAAATTAAAATTTTCTCAAGATGATTGGATGATTTATTTTAAGCTTTCAATGAATGCTTTGTAATCAGCGCCAGAAAGTAAATTGCCTTTTTCAGCATCCCAATTTGAAGGTTCAATTGCAAATAGCCAGCCTTCTCCATATGGATCTTCGTTGATTTTTTCCGGCTCATCCATTAAACTGCCATTAATTTCTATTACCTTTCCCGAAACAGGAGAATAAATGTCTCCAACTGCTTTACTTGATTCGACAGTTGCATCAATTGGATCGGAAGTAGGCTCATCTCCGGACATCTGTACTTGAGTTAATTCCACTCCATCAATACCTTCAACATCTACGAAACTTATTTCTCCGAGTTGTTCGGCTGCATAAGCAGTGATTCCTACTCTTTTTGTGGAAGGGTCGAACCATTGATGGGTTTTAGTATAATACAAATTATCTGGAACCGACATTTTTTAAATCACTTTTTTTTTAATTAATTCAGATTCTTTTTTATGTGGAAAAATATTGAATTTTAAATGTATGATTTAAATAATATAATCCAAAATATAAAATTTGTTTATTAGAAAACAACCATTAAATGATTTGTAATGAGCATGCCAGATGAAGTATGGAATTCCATGAACTATTTTGAGGAATTTCATAAATGGTATTTGAAAATTTTTCGAGATTTTCAGTTTAATTCTTTAAAAGAGAGTAAAGCACGTGATTATTTATCTCAAATCTTGAAATTAAAGGAAAATCGATGGAGAGCAAGTAAAATCCTTCATTCTTTTCGCAATACACTGGCAGAAAGACGGAATATTATCATATATGGATGTGGTCCAACATTGGAAACAACAATAAAGGAATTAGATGCGATAGATGGAAGGTATCTCCTAAAGGATACCGTAAATTTGGTAGCTGATGGAGCTGCAGTATTTTTGGAGGAGAAAGATATTCCTATTACAGCGATTTTTACGGATTTAGATGGAATCACGCCGAAGGAATTTGAATTTACAAAATATATTATCGTTCATGCCCATGCAGATAATATTGATAAATTAGAGCAGTTTAAGGAGGTAATTCTTAATTTTCATGATATCATAGGAACGACTCAAATAGAGCCTTCTGAGAATTTACTTAACCCAGGAGGATTTACGGATGGAGATCGAATATTATTTTTTTTAAGACCGTTATTACAATCCTATCACGAGTTATTTTTAATAGGCATGGATTTTAACGATATTATTGGAAAATATTCAAAACCTTACTTACAAGAAAATCAAGAGGCTCATCCCATGAAGAAAAAGAAGTTAAAATATGGCCTTCAATTAGTAAGATGGATCTCAAAAAGAATGGAGAATAAAATCTATTTTGTAAATTCAATGGTAAAAATGAGAGAGGTTAAGAACATCTCGCTTGATCAATTTAGAGAGACATTGGTCAATGATTTTTGAATGATTTCAGGAATCCGTTATCCCTTTAGCTGTAATTTGATAAGAAGCCATATTTTCGGGTAAATAGTGCGAATTAATTATCATGGCTGTTCCTGTATTATTTTTTTGGAGTTTTAAATAAAGATATTCTGAAAAGAAATGATTTAATAAATTATTACCCACTGGGATTTCGCTTACAATGGGATTTTCCGCGAAATTTGGAGTAATTTGAGCAGTAGCGATGAATATGACATTTAATTGAAGGGTTAATCGATGAAGAAGCGATAAAATGTTTAAAAATTCCGATTTCATGGCGAGGAACGATTCTTGCTCATTAGCCAGGTTCGCTCTATAATGATTATTCATGGAATCAATAATCAAGAGAAGAATTTTGTTAGCTTGGGCGTATTGAGCAACTTCTTTTAATTTTAACAAGAGAGCGGTATTACTTCTAACATGGGAGACTTGGATGGTTTTTAAAACTTTTTTAACATTTAGGCCCCTTTCAAGAGTTAATTCTTCAATTCTTTCCGGTCGAAAAGTATTCTCTGCATCAAAATAATAGGTAAGAACGTTATTTTCCGTGATCTTCGTTTTTTCTTGCAAGAGAAAGGCTTGAACACATAATTGATGACATAATTGCGTTTTTCCGGTCCTATTTTGACCAAAAATTAAGTATTTGGTTCCAGACCTAAATCCGCCTTGTAAAATCTCATCTAAATTTTTACAGCCCGTAGGTAAAGTGAATTGCTTGGCTTGTTGTTCTTTTAATTGTTTCATGAACAAGGGAAAATCCGATACTTGATGGTCATGTAACCAGGGGGGATGTTTAGACATAGTAGATTGTATCCTCGTTAAAGAAAAATTTCTTGATCATTAATTTTCATGAAGATGTTAGGAAGCGATAAAATTTGTATCTATATTTTTTAATTTTTGTATAAAAACATAAAATTAATTTTCAAATAATAATTTCAGTATAATAAGAGTGGAAACATATCGAGATTAATTCTTCTCTCTATCATTTTTTCAATTTATTTGAAAAGAACATGCCATCTAAAAAGAAGAAAGAAGTCTGTCCCTATTGTGGGAGGGCATTTGTGCAATTATCTCGGCACAAATGCAAGATTAAAGAAAGAGTAGAAGCCTCAGCGGATGATGAATCCATATCAAAAAAGAGAATGGAACTAATTGAAGAAAAGAGAAAGGAGATTTCACGCACGTTAAAAAAAGATGAAAATAAGATATTAAATATTATTAATAGAGAAAAAGAGCTTATGTTTGAAGATTTAGTGGAAAAATCGGGGTTGCGTAGGGATCAAGTAGAGAACATTTTAGATTTGTTAATCATGCGCTCCATGGTAAAAGTGAATCGAGAATTAATTGATAGTGCATGGAGGAAGCGTATTTTTGCTCTCGAGAATTATGAAAATGAAGTGAGCCTTCCTGAGCAGAAAATCGACATGAACAGAAAAGATTTTCTTTGGAATATATTTGGGCGTCAGCCTTGTTTTATTTGTCCTTTTACAGATAAATGTAATGATACAAATTATGACCAATTCAATCCATATCATTGTCCGTGGTTATCTCAATGGATCGCCACTTCTTTAGAGGGTAAAGAATATAGCGTGGATTTTGAGCGGTTTAAAGAGGAATTTAACCAGTAAAACGTCTGAGAGCAATTGAACTCCTTTTAAAATAAATTTTTCTTACTTTTTTGATTCATGGTTCATTTCTTACATATTAAATAAATTTCATTGCTTTCTTTTTTCGATGAGGGGGGCTTAAAAGATTTCACCGATCTAAATTTCTTTTTCAAGTGGTCATGAAATTTTTTAAAATCTTCTCCTTGGAAAAGTTTCATTATTAAAACGCCTTTTTCCTTTAATAAATTTAATGCTAAATGCTCGATTCTTTCACATAAGTGTATTTGTCTGAGACAATCACTAAATTGATTACCGCTTTTCTTAATTGAAGCGTCAGATAATAATAAGTCGAGTTTATCTTGAAAATAAGAAAAAATTTCTGATTCAATAGAGGGTTCATTGATATCTTTTTTAAGAAACACGACTCCTTCGATAGGTGTGATATTCTTGACGTCAATTCCCATTATTTTATAGTGGTTTCGATAATAATAGGCATCATTATACTTATTGAGATTTTCTTCTGCAAAATTTTTTGAAACTTGTAGCCATGAGCCCGGAGCTGAACCAATATCCAAAATATAAAACGCGCGCTTGAAGATATTAAATCTTTTTTGAATATCCAAGAGCTTATACGCGGCTCTTGCTCGATAATTTTCAAGTTTTGCTTTTTTATAATAATGCTCTTTCTTGTGTTTTTTTTGAGATTCTTTCACGAGATCACCTAATTTGAGAAGCGATTTCGGATAATGTAACTTTAAGCTGTTCATGGCTCATGGTTGTTTTAATGGACACGAAATCGAAATGTGTTCTAGTAGCTTTAAATCCTTTAGATTGGATGAGGTTAATCAGAGCCTCCAATTTAGGAATGGTAGATATATTTAATTCTTGACAGATTTTATGAATATTGTAATAATAAGGAGGCATCCCTATTTCCGCCTTAGCATGTTCAAGGATTTTTGCAATTTTTTTTTTATTGGGAAAATGTTCTGTTTCATTAAGTGTTCTCACTCTTTCTAAAAAAGCCACATCATGTAATTCTCCTAGCCAGAGAGGGCCCGCCAATTTAAAATGATTTTTCTCATAGCAAGCGGGGCACATATCTGGAAGGTTTAATGGGTCCTCAAGTATAAATCGATGATTACACTGACAATGAAGGATATAACCGTAATTTTTAAAGTTTTCATGAATTTGATTTTTATTTTTAAAAGTCAAGAGAAAGATGCGCACGAAATGATTGGAATAAAAAGTTAAGAGGGGGGCCACTCCTAAATTATTAATATTTGCAATTTTTGATGAAAAACAAATCAAAATTCTACTACCAATTTCCTTACAATATTCTACGTGTAATGGTTTGGCTAAATATTTTCTATAACACGCCTTAGGACGGACCCCAAATAAAACAGGTGTATCTGTTGCGGTTATGCAGATTAACCCTTTCTCTTTCTTTATGGCTTTAAAAGCTGCATCAAGATAGAGATTAGGAGTCCCAAAGGGATCAATTAAAATAATATCCGGAAAGTGAATATTTTTCTTTTTGGATTCATGAGCCCATTTTTTAATTTTGTTAAATAATAAATTGGCGTCTTCATTAAAAATGCGTATCTTTAAATTATGATTTGGCAAATCATTTAACTTTAAGTTTTCACGAGCCATTTCAATGGCTAAAGGATTAATATCATTAATATAAACGGTAGAAATATTTTTACATTCCTTAATGAGACGAATAGCTCCTATTCCCGTTGCAGCCATCGAATCTAAAACGGTAAGAGCGTTTTTATTAAACATTTGAGCGTATGCATTTATTGCAAGAGAAGTAATATCTCGGTTTAGGATCATTTTCTTGTTATAGAAAACCTTCATGGATTTTGAGGGAGTAGAATTATAATCTTCTCCATGAATGAGAAAATTAGTTGTATGTTCTTTAATTTTTTTTAAATTCTTTTTATTATCCATTTTAAATTAGTCTAAATAATTCTACTGCTTTTTTATTTCCAATCAAGCCCCCGCAGGTGGTAGCATGAATTCTTTTGACATTATTTTTTTTTAAGGGTTCAGTATCGGCCATTTCCATGATTTCATCATTGGGTTCTATGATAAAAAATTCTCCTTTTAGAGTTTTTGCTATAAAGGCCAATGGGAGCCATTCATAATAGAGGCGCAATTTAGTTTTATTTTCTTGAGGGAAATAAGAATAGATCCCCCCATAATATAATATAGCGTGAAAATCTCCAACAAAACTGCCACTATATCTATCTTTATAGCCTCTTTTCATGAGCTCTCTCTCATATTTCTTACATTTTTCTGACCACGTCTCATTATCTCCACCCATGCAACGAATACCACCTCTATCTTTATCCGGCAAGGTTAAATAGTCGTGTAAGATATAGTGATAAAAATTCATGCTATAAGGCGTCGTATCCAAAATGAATTCTGCAACTTTACCATTAACAGCTATCACTAAGTTTGTAAAAATTCCATAAAGCACGTAAAAAGAGCAAATAATATTTCCATTTTCATCCCATATTCCCACTATCGTTCCTACGGTGCGATTCACAGCAACATTAGAAGATCCATCTACAGGATCCGTGGTTATTCCATATTTTCCCGTACCAAAAATTGGTTCTGCCTCTTCGGAAGCGATAAAAGAAAAATTAACTTTATTCTCCACTAGCGCCTTTAGAATTATAGAATGCGTTAATATATCTTCATGAATTTGTTCTTCTTCATAGATATTCTTGGTTCCTTTTTCAGGCTCTCTAATATTCATTCTTAAATGGATTTCTCTGGAAGTAATCCCTTTTTCGAGTAATCCCCTGATAGGTATGGTAGCTTCGGCTATGGTTTCAATAATTTCAATTAAATCTCCCTTATTGGGAAAATAATGAGGTAACTCTCTTTCTAAGAAGCGGGTTAATTTTATTTGTTCAGAATGTTCCATCCCATTTTACTAAAAGGAATGATGTGAAATAAAATTTCTCCAAATTAAGAAAAAAAAGCCCAGCAGAACAATTCACTGAATAATTAAACATTAAAACAAGAAAACAAGGCGATAGATTAAAATTAAAATGGATTTCTATTGTATTGGGTTATATTTTTCACATAAAACCATTTTTGGTAAGTTCTACCGTAAGTACATTCTTTTGGGATAATTTTTGATTTTTTAACACTAACATTCTTTTTTTTAATGTTTTTACGCGTTTTAAATGAAGGGAAAAAGGAATCCAATATTCCATTACTTTTCCTCCACTCTGAACTTCTAATGCTATATTGTCTTTTTGGATTTTACTAACTTCATTAATGACTATTTCTAACATGTTATATTCTTGATTTAAATGAGATAAGGTTGCTAAGGTTCGATTTAATTGGTAATAAATTTGAAAATTTTTTTTTTTAGTTTTTGGATTCCATTTTAATCGCATCAAATCTGTAAGTGAATCCAAGATGAGTACGGGATTCTGAGTTTTATTAAACTTCTTATCTGAGAGAATTTGAAACTCCAATTTTAGAATTAAATCGCTTAATTCTTCAAATGTTTGAACCTTTATGAACAGAATGTCATTCAAACTACTAAGGGTATTCAGTTCTCTAAACTTAAAAGACAAGTCATGTAATTTTTGAAGGGGAAAAATGGGTTTAGTATATAAAAAAATAACTCTTGCTCCCTTTTCAACTGCCTTTAGGGCCACTTGGAGGGCAAGCGTTGTCTTACCGACTCCAAAATCACCATAAATTGAAATTATTCCATTTATTGGTGTAGATAATCGGAAAAATTCATTTATTTTTGGAATGGGAAAATACATGGAATATGTAATACTATTTTAAATTAAAAAGGCTATTGAATAATTATTAGAATCCTACTTTATTAAATTTTCATGAAAAAATTTTCTTAAACTGATCCGATCTTTAAAATGCCCTTCCACATGGGAAAGAAAAGAATAAAGATTCCACGCACTCACCTTTAACCCCATTTCAATTCTCATGTTTTTTAAACCACGCACCTTGATCCGCCCAAAATTATAATTCCCTTGAAGATTTCAGAAAAAAGCTTCGATTTTGGAACGAATGCGCGATTCTTTCTTCGCATCATGCTTTTTTCCGGATGCTTTCCCAAAAAAAAATATTATAAAAAAGAAAAAATGAAAAATCGTCTATATTTTTTCTCTTTTATGAGATGAAAAATTTCTTTTAATAATCAGGTAAAAATTCAATTTTACAAATTCTATTGTTTCGACTGGTGTCAATTATTTCGAAATTTACTTGAATTTTGAAAAATCGGGTTTTCGTTTTTCCACGAATGCTTTAAAAACTTCACGAGCCTCACGAGAGCGAAGTTTTTTGGTGAAATTCTTTAATTCCACCATTCTTGCCTCATTTATTGGATTAGCTGTATACCGTTTCAATAACTCTTTAGTTAATCTCACAGAGGCTGGAGGTTTTAAAGATAATTGGTTGCATATTGATAATGCTTGTTCTAATACCTCGTCTGTAGGAAATACTTTATTAACAAGCCCAAATTGATAAGCTTCTTCTGCTGTAAAATAATCACTTAATAGGAATATTTCCGATGCTCTCTGGTGCCCTAATAATCGAGGTAAGATATATGTTGATCCCGCATCCGGACATAATGCTAAATCTACAAAAGGTGCTCTAAATTTTGCGTTAGATCCAGCATATACTAAATCGAAATGGAGGAGCATCGTCATTCCCACTCCAACAGCATATCCATTTACTGCGGCTACAAGTGGTTTTTTAGATGTTCTAAGAGCAGCACTAAAATCTGCGATTGGATTCGTCCCTTTGGGAACGGAAACACTTTGAAATTCTCTAATATCATTTCCCACGCAGAAAAATTCTTTTTGGCCATGAACTAATATAACGCGAATGGAAGGATCTTGTTCCCCTTGATTAATGGCTTTAGCAATGGCCGCATACATTTCCATGGTTAAAGCATTTTTCTTTTCTGGTCTCTTGATCTCGATGCGCAATACTCTCTCTAAAGTTTCAGTAATGATGAATTCACTCAATCTAACTAAAACCTCCTTTTTTATTTCTTTTTTTCAATCATAATTATTTAATTAATGAAACGGCATTTTTTAAGCATTTTTCTGCATCTTTAACTATCTTGTCTATAATATCTTGAACATGATCTATGCTATTTATTATTCCTATTGACTGTCCTAACAGAACGCTCCCATTTTCAATATCTCCTTTATATGCGAGTTCTCCACCTTTTAATTTTTTTACCATTTCTTCCGCCGTCATTTGTGCCTCTAAAGCCAATTTTTCTTCTTTACTTGCAACTAAATTCTGTTGAAGGGCATATTTATTCTTCCATAGTCTTATGGGGCCAAAGGTGCCTGTAACTAAAATGGTATCCTCTGCTTTTGCTTTAGGAACTATGTTTTTATAATTCTCATGAAACTCACTCTCTTTTGAAGCAATGAATCTGGAACCCATTGCTATGGCACCTGCTCCCATTGAAAGAGCTGCTGCTAATCCTTGTCCAGTTGCAAAACCTCCACAAGCAATAAGAGGAATGTTGGGATATTTTTGAGCCACTTGTTGTATCAAAACTAACGTGGTTACTTTCTCATATGATTGATGACCACCCCCCTCTGTGCCCGTACAAACAAGACCATCTACCTCTGCTGCAATGCATTTATCTGCTAACCGTAAAGATGGAGCTACATGAAAATGCTTGATCTGTGAACTACTTTTCTTCAATTTTTCAAAAGATTTTGTTTTTAACATTTTGGGAGTGCCAGCACTCGTGATAACATAGCGCACTTGCTCCCGTAATCTTGGATTTTTCATTATAAATTCTGGAATTTTTCTACAGAGAGTAGGAGCATCCGGTTGCAAGCGAGCTGTCCTGATATTAAAACCAAAAGGTTTATCCGTATGTTCTATTACATATTCCATATTTTTTTTCATTTCTTCAAGTGAACTTTTCCCGAATAAATTCGTATGACTTAACACTCCTAAACCACCAGCCTCAGAAACTGCCACCGTGAGTTCTGTAGTGTAAAAAGGTCCCATGGGTGCAGCTATTATTGGATTTTTAATTCCAAGCATTCTTGTAATGTTGGTTTCAATTACCATGATTTTTTTCACTTTATACTTTCTTTAATTGTATTATGATTCATTACTTGAATAAATAAAAAATATAATTTAAATATATAATGTTTACAATACATATTTAAATCTTTTTTTAAATAAAATCCATTAAATTTTGGTGAATATTGAGATGGCAGAAAAAAAAGAAATAATAGTATCCACACGAGTTAGTTTCAGAACTTTTCAATATTTAAAGAAATATTGTCAGAATTATGATCTCTCAAATAGCAAACTTGTACGCAAAGCAATAAGATATTATCTTAAATTTGCTCATAGAGATGATAAAAATATCTCTTATGTCTTGCCAAAAATAATTATCAATAAAGAAGATTTTAAATTTATGATAAATTGTCTTGATGAAATAGAAATAAAAGAATTTGCCAAAAAATCTTATGAAAACACCCTTCAAGGGATCCAAGGATATTTCTTAACTATTTATGGTGAAAAAGTTAATCCTTTAGAAATTAAGCCCAGAGCACTACTAAATATTCTTAAAAATAATATTTTTCAATATGATGGTCAAAATTGGTTTAATTCTGTTAAATACCTATTTAACAAAGATCTCTTAATCTTTGGCGGAAATCACGGTTTTAATGAAAAATTTTCTCTCTATGTTAAATACTATCTCTTAAATTTTCTAAAATCTCATTCATATCACTTGATCCACGAAAATTTAGGTGAAAATAAAATTCTCTTAACGTTCAAACTAAAAAAAAATGAAACCGCCTAGGTTCTCAAACAAATTCATTCTTTTTCTAGTTCTCTTTAGAATAAATTTAAATTTTAATATAGAAATATTTAAATAGAAATTGTATACAATTAATATTTAATATTCATTAATTTACCTTTCTTAATAAAAAATAAAGAAAAAACGTGAATAAACATGAACACAAATGAATCAGAGCGTGCCTCATCAAAAATTAGCATGATATCGTATGGCTTGGGAAGATGTGCCAGGCAATTTGTAGCTAATGCATTTATCGCTTTTGGTTTTTATTTTTACGAAACGGAAGTAGGTCTCAATGTGGTTCTAACTAGTTTAGCCTTTATATTGTATGGGGTGTGGAATGCCGTAAACGATCCTCTCATTGGTGTTCTAACGAATAAAACAAGTAAACTTAACAAAAAATTCGGAAGATTCTTTCCATGGTTGCTTTTTGGAGGGATTCCCTGGATTTTTTGTTATCTTTTAATTTTTACTCCTCCTAATACGAATCCTAAGGAAAATCCTTGGGTTATTTTTGGTTGGTTAATATTATCGACTTTTCTATTTGATACTTTTGCCTCCATTTTTGATGTAAATTTCTATGCTTTTTTTCCAAACAAGTTTCGCTCAGTAAAAGAACGTAGAATTGCCTCGGGAATTTCCGTGCCCATGGGAATTATAGGGATCATATTTGGTGGCATTATTCCCCCAATGTTTGTCACTTATGGCGTACGCCAATCATATATAATTCAAGCTGGTGCTGTCATCATCATTGCTTTAATTCTTTTAGGAATTGCTTTACCGGGATTTCGAGATGATCCAGTAATGAAAACAATATTTTATTCAAAAGAAAAGAAAAAAGAGGAAGGAGAATCTGTTTTTCAAGCATTTAAGTCTGCCCTTAGACAAAAATCCTTTATTACATTTTTACTCATGTACATGTTATTTATAAGTTTAACCATATGTATTCAAACCTCAGTCCCTTACATTGTTCGATTCATCTTGAATATGCCTGCCTCCATTCAAGTTTTCCTTCAAATCCCCTTTCTTTTGGGGGCAATCCTATCCATTCCTCTATGGATTAAGTTAGCACAAAAATTAAATGATAATAAAAAAACCTTGATACTTGCCTCTGTTATATTAACGATTTTTACGTTTCCATTTATTTTTATTAATACATTATTGGGGTATTTCATCGTGTTAATTTTTTGGGGGATAGGGTTGGGTGGATGTTATGTCATACTGCCTCCTGTTATGGGAGATGTAATTGATGAGTCAATAGCAAGACATGAGAAACATGAAGAAGGTGTTTATTACGGGCTTCGCCAATTTTTTTCAAGATTAGCAATAGTAATTCAATCCATAACGTTTGCCATCATCCATACAATGACAGGATTTAAAGAAGGTTCAATAGAGCAAACTGCAAATGCAGTCTGGGGCATACATCTTCAAGTAGGTCTTGCTCCTGGGATTTACATGCTCATTGCAGTATTACTTTTCTGGAAATGGTATGATTTAACGCCTCAAAAAATTGAGAAGAATAAGATAAAAATTAAAGAATTAGGTTTATAATACTTTAATATTCATTTTTATTATTTTTCATTTTCATGATCTTTTTTTTTCAAATCTTTCTTAAATTTTTGACTATGAATTAAACATGATAGCTTCCATTTGGAGCTATTTCAACGATGACGATTAAATCTGTGGAAAGCTTACATTTCCTCCAGAAAGAATCTTTTCAATCTCTTACTTTGAACCGTTGGGGAGCACTATCCAGTGAATTCACCCCTCTCTCTATTCTATCTCCCTTAAGGACCAAAAGATTTAAGCATGGAGAAAACCAAGTAATCATGTGAAAGAAAATGTTGATGAGGGGATTGAATTAGAAATTCGGGAACATTCCGATGCAGATTTTTTCCCGGAACACTATCCCCACTGTAAATCATCCCATATCAGGAGACTCTCTTATAGAATGAGAGAGATCCAGGATTTGGGAGAGCACCCGCTCATCCCAATTGGAACCCGTTTCATACCGGGAGTTATAGAATATATAATCACCCGCGTGCTCAAAATAGGGGAATCGATTAGACGGGTGTGGCAAGATTTAAAGTAGTTTCATCTGGTTAAAGTGTCGCAATCCACGGTTCAGTGATGGGTCAACGAATAGGGAACTAGAAACTATCTTCCCATCGATTTAAGTGAGGAGACACTCCTTCCTAATTTCTCAAGCTTTCTTTCCTTGGACGGGACCTTTAAATCGGTGAAGGTAAAAAAAAACGACCTCTCCCCCGCACGATAAAGCCCGGATTACTGCTCGCCACGGATTCCTTGCGAAATGTACC
>JALGVJ010000080.1 GCA_029838195.1 Promethearchaeota archaeon | reverse complement strand
TTCCTTCCGTGTTTGCGGTCTTGCAAGCGTCTTGTTCTCCGGTAGATCCCGATGCGCGTTTAGGGTATTGTGCTGCGAAGAAACAGAAATTTCTCGGGTATCGAATCCAATTACAAGTTTTTATTTTTTTGAGATATTCCAGAATCTCTTTTTTAAAATAATCATTTTGAGTGCCAATTAAAATAAATTTAGCATTTAAAAAGGATAAGTTTTTAGCAATAATATATAAAAAGTTCTGGTTTTTTCCAATTTTTAAATCAAATTTTCAAGAATTATTTGATAAATTTTAAACGCAAAATACCAATCCAATGTTTCATGAATTTCGAGTAATTTAAATTGGTTTTTTGGTTTACAATTTTTTTATGATATATAAAATAGTAGGGAAAAACTATAAATTCTTTTGATTTTTTAATTAAGCCAGTTAAAAAGTAGTTCAAATATGAAACCTTGAGTACAGCATCTTTCTTTTTTAGTAATAATCAGTACTTGATTACATTAAATAACACCTCATGAAATTAATTTCTATTTCCCGACAGAATTCTGAGAAGGGAGGATCATGCCCTAAAAATAGCTGTAACAGCGTGAGAGCGAAATCACTCATGAAAGCCGTGAAAAATGCCTTGGGTTCTTTTGCAAACCGGTGCGGTTTTTTGTGGAGAAATAAATGCGTAATTACCCACAAGTTATATAATGCCAGCGAAAGAACTAAGTAAAGATTCCTCACTTCGGGATTTTTACTACACGTTGAAATAAAAAAGGAGTTCTCTTCTCTATTTGCCGTCTCTATCCGCCATCGGGGGCGATAATCCTCCCTTAGTTTATAAAAGCGATATTTCTTTTGAGGACGTGGGGCGTGAAGGGCTTGGTTCGTGGCAAGAACAAAAATATCCGCCAAGATCTCGGATAATGCCCCCGGATCTTTCCGATACTTTGCCCGTAAAGCGCTAAATCGCAACCCCTTCTTGGCAAAAAACCCAATATTGAAACGATGGGGCAAAAATCCCTGCCCTTTCTTATATTTCCCCTTGATCTGGCATGCTCGTACCCGGTTTTTTGGATTTTTTAGGGTTTCTTCTTTCAGCCCTTTCAATTTTTTCGACTCTCTTACGGGAATAGTATAAACAATTCCTTTGGAATCTAAAAAGCCCATGACCTCTTTATCGTAATATTCCTTATCCAATGCCGTGAATTCCACCATGAACCCCAATTCCTCCAAATAGGCGACCATTTTCTCAATAAACACCTTCTTGTTGGTTCGGCTATCCACCATTTGAGAGCCAACCTGTATTTCCATTCCCTTATTGATGATCGAGCAGATATGCCAAAAGTACGCCGTTTTTGTCCCTTTTTCTGCTTTTATCCCAATCACGTACGGATCGTCCTTGTTTCCGTAATATAATTGTTTCTTAAAATCGAACGCAAGCTTGAGTTTTTTAGGAAGGATACCCTTCGTTAATAAATAAGGCAATACACTTCTATTTATTTCTAATAGGGCTTTATCGACCTCTTCCATTGAGAACTTATTCACGTATTTGTTCAACTGTGAAGAATGAGGTAGAATGCGCGTGTCTTTAATGAAGGGCTCAATATTCCCATTTAATAAGAAATATAATTTTCGCTCAAGCAACTGAGGTCCCGAATTTTGGCTGTATCCTAGTAATGCATTTAGGAGCATGACCATGGAGTATTCTTGGCTGGAATGGGCTACCTTCCTGCCTTCTTGTGGCTTCGTAAAAGAAGTAAAGAGAGGATGCAAAACCTTTTTATAAAAAGAATGTTCTTTAGTAATTTGGGAAAAAGGAGAAAATGGATCTTTCCGTAGATAGTTATTATGTATTGTCATGTATTATACTATCCTCCTTTTCCCTTATTAAGTTAGCGATTCAAAAGAGGAAAACTATAATTCTCTACATGACCTAGTGATTAAGTACTGATAATAGATAATAATTAAAATTTACGGCATTGGAATTGTTAAAAATTACTGAACTGAAAGCGAATTTTTGAATTTATAATTCTTAGATTCTATTTTTTTCTTTTTAAACAAATTAAAAAATGAAAAATTATTTGATGGTTTGTAATAACGATCTAAATGTTTAAATCTTTTTAAATAGTCAGAATCATCTGTAAAAAAATGATAATTAAAAATCTTTTCTGCATGTTCTCTTAAAATTGAATCATGTGGTAAATCATGAATAAAAATAAGTTCTACAAGTGGATTATTCATTAATTTTATTGCTAATCTTATTGAATCAATTCCTTTGGGCCCATCAATT
This sequence comes from Promethearchaeota archaeon, assembly GCA_029838195.1. Taxonomy (GTDB): domain Archaea; phylum Asgardarchaeota; class Lokiarchaeia; order Sigyniarchaeales; family SOKP01; genus JALGVJ01. The sequence continues at coordinate 923 of JALGVJ010000080.1, read as the reverse complement.
AGAATACAACACCGTTCAGTTATTAAATTTGGAATTAAGTCAAAAGAATTACCAAAAAGTAATTCAAGATTTTTGTATTTTTTTAATCTTTCAAAAGAGATTTTCATATTTAAGTTATATTTATTATAATCTATACTAATTATTCTATATTTAGGATTTTTAAACGATTCTGCTATTATTTTTGTACTCTGTCCCCTTCCTCTCCCGCTTTCAATTATTAAATTTAATTTTAAATATTTTACTAAAGAAATCATTAACAGCATTTCACTATTTAAAATCCCATGAGGCTCATATTCTATCTTGTTGATTATATTTTTATAAGAAAATAAATTAGCAGAACAGATATCTAATATTTTATTTTTATCTAGAATCATTTTAGTCATTATTCTTAAAATTTAATTTCAAAATAAATTTTTAAATTCAATTTTTTAACATTTTTATATAACATTATCCATGTAATTCATTTATTTTGCCTTCTCGAGCCGTGAGCTAGCAAAATCCATCTTTTTTCTAATGAATTTTCTCATCCAACAATACTCCTTGATGATTGCGAGATCACCAATGAAGAAAGGGGTTAATTTTAAAATGGACGCATCATCGTGTTATTCATGACCATTTTTTACAATGAAGGTCCGCCAGTTCACGCTGACTTGGGTAAAATTAACCCCCAATGCATTAATCTTCAATTGCTTTTAGATGTTTTGGAAATTGTTAGATCCACCACGGAGGATACATTCCCCAAGAAGCGAAGCGGGTACCCTTACGAGGTATTTATCGTGTATCAAGCATTCGTGCAGCTCTTACAGCGTTCCCCCGAAAAAACAGGTGAATGGCTGAATGAAGCTTGCAAGCAGGCAGGTCATTCTTTTCAGAAACACGAGACCAAGGAATTTTCGAACGGCAAGCAGAGACGCTACTTTCCG
>JALGVJ010000001.1 GCA_029838195.1 Promethearchaeota archaeon | reverse complement strand
AGAAGCAAGCAATACAGGGAATTTGACGTGGATGTGAATAAGCATGTTCGACAAAAAGCAAAAAAAGGCGGGGCCGCAATTTAGTCGGAGGTGAGATTAATTTGCTACCTCATAAAAAAAAAAAAATTTAAATTATGAAAACCTCATTCAAGAATTTCTCGAATCTGCCGATAGCCAATTATCTTCAAGTCATTTTCTTCCACGCATTCCTTGATTCGAGGATTTGTAAAAGCCTCGTAATCTTGGTTTCTTGCATCTGCCGTTTCCGGAACTATGGCTTTTAATTCTTCGGTCATTTTTGCGGGATGAAAAAGCAAATGTGTGACGCCTGGTTTTATCTGCTTGAATAATTCACAATAATAATTAACTTTATTTTCAACGGCATGGAGCGTGTCAATTACCATGTGATCGAGGATAGGAATGCCCATATCGCTCAGTTTTTCAAATAATTTAAGATATACATCCACTTGATCCCCCAAGCCAATAGCTCGTAATTGATCTCCTGTAACTCGCGGGAAAAAAGCAGGAACTCCGAATTCTCTTGCTAATTTCAAGTATGTGGGGAGATACTTTGGATCCATGACAGTACCCATATGAGAATCGATATGAGTAATATCTATTCCACTATCAAGAGCCAATTGGATTTGTGCCCGCATTTCTTGTTCTGCCGCTTCCACGGGTACATTCTGAATGGCCTCTTCAGCTGTTTTCCATAAAGCCCTATCCGGAGCTAATAAACCACTTTTAGGGTCCACGCTACTAAGAGCTCGCCACCTGTATCGTTCATATTCACAAGTGAGAGTTAAATGAACGCCAACGTCATATTTCGGATTTTTCTTATAAATTTCCACGGTTTCATTAAACCAAGGAGCTGGAACGATAATGGAGCCGCAACTAGCCACGCCAAAATCCAAGCATTCGAAAGATGCAACATTAGAGGAATGAGAAAATGCGATATCATCAATATGAATAATTATTACCTTTTCAGAAGGCTCAAATCCTAATTTTTCTATTAAATTTGATACCATTGCTTGGTCATGTACTTTATAATCTTATTGAATTAATTGAAAGTTAGGTCGCTCTCTATTTAAATTTTTATAAAACGTGAAAAGAGAAAACGTCATCCATGAAGCATTTTTTAATTAACTCATTTTCCTTTCCCGTGTTGTTTTTAAATGGATTCCATTAATTTAAGTCGTCATTATAAGATTTAGGATCCCCATGTTAAAAATTCTTTTTCTAATTAAATCATCTAATGAGGAAATAGGAAAATTAAAAAAGAATTTGTAACAAATTATAAGATATATATTTAAATATTTCAAAAACAAAATGTCAATCACCCTAATTTAAGATTAAATGTCTTGAGATGAAAACCAATGTTAAAAAAAATAAAAGATGATAAAATTGCTCTTGTATTAATAGCATGCGTTTTTATTCTAAATTTTTCAGCAATAATGTCCTCCGCTTTTCAGAATGATTTTGGAGCTATTGATGTACAGATTGTCTATTTTACCGGTAGTAATGGAGAGCGCCTAGTCGGCAAGTTGTATCGTCCTGTTGGAGTGAGCGCATCCAATCCAGCTCCAGGAATTCTTGGTTTGCATGGGTTTAATAATGATAAAGATGTCGAACGTCCCGGCGCTATTGAATTGGCTCGAGCGGGATTCGTCGTGCTCTCTCTGGATCAAGCAGGCCATGGCGATTCGGGTGGCAGCTTAATTACGGACATGATTTTGCCAACCAATTCCTATTTAGATGGGTACGCATATCTTAAAAGTTTGCCATTCGTAAACGCAGATAAGATGGGCATATTTGGACATTCCATGGGCTCCACCAGGGCAAGAGAGATCGCTTTAGCATTTCCAGATCATGACGCAATTGCCGTCCAATCGTTTGCACCGAGCGCAGATGATGCAAATCCAAATTATCATAATTTACTTCATCTTTGGGCCATTCGAGAAGAGTTTGGAAGGAGTGCACTCGAGAATCGCCAAGCTTGGTTGGAACGAGGTTATGCTCAGATTGCGTCTAATTATGGCGTTCCGGTAGGAGAGGCTGATAAAACATATGGAAGTTTCTCGGATGGTACAGCTAGAAGACATGCCTTAATAAGATCTACTCATCCCGGTCTAACATGTAGCATTAAAGCCACCTCTGAAATTGTTGCCTGGATGCTCCAAGCACTCAAGGGGCTATCTGAGGCAGAAGCGTGGATAATTGCCAATCCAGCTAACCAAATTTGGATTGGTTCGGAAGTATTCGGGTTGATTGCCTTACTCACGACCATTCTTTCCATCATTCCGATATTTAAAATATTAGTAAGAACACCTTTTTTTGAGAGCGTGGCTCAACCTCTCCCTCAAAAAGTCATTACCACGGAAAAAAAGAAGTGGTGGACATTCGCCACCATTAATGCCGCTATAGGAGGAATTACTTATTTGTTTTTAACGCCGTACGTTCCTTTCGGTTTCACGAATACGTTTCCTAATCCCCTTATTTTGCCTCCCATATATACGATAGGCATTGCTTCGGCTTTCATGCTATGGTTCATCATTAATGCAATCATATCCTTTGTATTATTTCGAAGATGGTATAATTCTATTAAGAAAACAGATCCTAGCATTTCCTTAATCGATATGGGTTTCGGTTTTGAGGGAACAGAAGGACAGAAAATCCCGGTTAATTGGATCATTTTTGGAAAAACCGTGATAATGGCTCTCATTTTATTTGGATGGATGTACCTTTGGACCCTGCCGGCATACTATCTTCTTAGCGTTGAATTTCGGGGAATCTGGTCTTTTTTAAAACCATTTACGACATTATCGCGGTTTATAAAGTTTTGGTTTTACATTTGGGCCTTGTTAGCATTCAGCTTAATGAATGGCGGTGTCTTCTTGTTTGGACAACTCCGTCAAAAAGAAGAGAGCTCCGAACTCAAGACGACCTTGATTTGGTGGTTAAAAACATGTTATGCCATGCTCTTCGGGCTTGTCATCGTCATTTTACTTCAATACATACCCATGTGGTTTGGAGGGAGTCCCATATTAAATGGTATTGAATGGGTGTCACCCATGATGGAAATTCAACTCATGTCGTTCATTCCCTTGGCAGCCTTATTGTTTCTATTATCCGTTTATTTCTATCGGAAAACTGGCCGCGTGTTTCTCGGAGCATTCATATTTACCTTCATTGCCATTTGGATTGAAATGACCGGCTTAGTGATTTATCTCTAAAAAACTAGATGGAATTAATTCACTTAACTAAATTTTTTTTTAATTATTCTGAACCTTTTCATTTTATTGTTATTTTCATGCGGATGAGATCATGAATTTTTGATTTCTCGTAAAAGTACTATATTTTGAACGATTTGTACCCCGTTTTATCCAATTATTAATTTTTTGTTTGCGCCACTATGAAACTTCATTGAAATCCATAAAAATTGGTCATTCTTAAATTGTATTTACCTTAAAATTTAAACAATGCAAACTAGTTATCGTTTTAGAAAAACATAAATATTCAAACATCTATTTTTTTTTTACACGATGGATCTTGCAAGAATCATTCAAATTTATATTGTCCAATTAGGAATAGGCGGTATTTATTACTTTCTCATTGCATGGCTGATTTTACATCGATCTGCTACGAGGGAAAATAAGATATTCTCCTTGTTTTTCATTAATGTTGCATGCGGAACTGTCGTAAATGTCATCTACGCCCCCCTCATGATCAATCCGCTGGTCCTAATCTTACACTTGGTAACTTATTATCTCCTGAGTTTTGGACAGGTATTCTTATTATTATTTACCTTATTACTTCTAAAATCCCAGAGAATCATTAATACGGGGATGCAAGTGCTCATTATTTTTTCATTCGCCGTGCTTCTCTCGGGAATATTTTTCCTCGGGTTAAATGGGGAGGTGCGAATTGACAATTCCACGAATTGGAAACCAGCTTGGAGCCTTTTCTTTTTTCTTTATGCATTCTGCCTATGCATCTTTACATGTATCATTCCAACAATCTATTTCTCTTTAAAATTGCGGACTCGCTTTGAAAATAAACTAATCCGAAAAAGATATGGTTATTTTTTAATCGGAATCGGATTTTATTATTTCGTATGGGGGGGCACTTCTCTCTCGAACTACTTGAACAATCCAACTTTTAGAATGATATGGTCATTCATATCACTCGCTTGCTTTATTAGCACTTACACGATTTATCATGGAATTGGAAAAGTATTATAATTTCTTTTTTTTTATTTTATCTCATTTATATTATTTTTATACAAAGAAGAAAAATCTACAATAGTTTCTCATTAAAAACTATCCCGTTTTAGTAATTTTCGTCAAGCATATTTGACTTTTTCCGCCCCTATTTTTAAATTTTAAAGTTAAAGTAAAAAAATTTTCATTTTTCGTTAAAACAAATTTTTTCCATTAAAATAAAAGATATAAATTTATTACAATTGCTTTCTTTTTGTTATTGACTTCATCACGAAGTTTTAAAAATTTAAATACATGTAAAAAGATTTAGTAAAAAGTAAATAAGAAGGCCAAATAACATGCCAAGCAATACAGGCAGAGTAAAGTGGTTTAATTCCAAGAAGGGCTATGGTTTCATCACCAATGATGAAGATGGAAAAGATATTTTTGTCCATTATTCAGCAATTAGTGGTGATGATGAAGCCTATAAAACCTTAAATGAAGATGACAAGGTCGAATTCGACATTACGGAAGGGCAAAAAGGCCCGCAAGCGAGTAATGTCGTCGTCACTGAAGCTGCCCCTAGAAAGCATAGTTCTTACAAGAATTATCGTTTTTAGTGGAATTAAATTTCTTTAAAAGCATTATAAAGAACCAATTTAAATAAATGGGATAAGTCTTATCCATAAATGCATTGGAAATACCTATAAATGTATTGAAAAAGTTCGAAATAATAAAATAAATAAGTGTTAAAAAGTACTATAAGGTTTGTAGTAGTTTTTAGCTCATCCTTTTTTTTCTTGTTTATATTCTTGTATTTCTCTTTCTAAATTAATTGGTAAAAGAAAATAAAATAAAAATATAAAGTTAGAGTTTTTAGATTGTAGTTTCGGATTGCTAGGAGATGTTCATAAGGAGGATTTAAGCTTTTCGTAAAAATCGAGCGAATTGGGATTCCTCAAGGCACCTCTATTCGCAACCGGCATGCCTCGCAAGATTTTAGTGACAGCTATCTCCACTTTCTTCCCGGAAAACGTATAGGGAATGCCATCTTCCGGAACTTCAATGATTCTTGAGGGAACATGGCGGGGAGAGGTTTTATTTCTCAGGGTGGTCTTGATTTTATCAATCAATTGGTCGTTTAATTGAAAACCAGGTGCCAATTGAACAAACAAGGTAATTTTTACATCACCTTTTTCATCCGGAAGGCCAATCGCCAAGCTATCAACTATCTCCGGTAATTGCTCAACTACATTATAAATCTCTGATGTTCCAATTCGCACGCCAGAGGGCTTAAGGGTCGCATCAGAACGTCCCCAGAAGGTAATACCTCCCGTATCACCATGTTCCACGATCCAATCTCCATGTCTCCAGACATTTAAACCTAGATCTTTATAGAAATCGAAATAAGCTGCTTTATATTTAGTCATGTTTTCATCATCTCCCCAAAAATAAATGGGCATGGACGGAGCAGGGGCTTCACAGACCAATTCTGCTTGTTGATCTTTAACCGGTTTGCCGTTCTCATCATATGCTTGTACTTTCATGCCAAGGGCTTTTCCTTGAAGTTCTCCCGAATATACGGGAAGGATGGGAAGGGCGGCAGCAAAGCACCCATTAATATCCGTACCACCAGAAATTGAATTAAAGTATAAATCTTTTTTAATTTGTTCGTAACACCATTTAAACCCTTCGGGGCTTAGCGTGCTGGCAGTTTGTGAAATTTCTCGCAAGGAGCTGAGGTCAAATTTTTCTTTAGGTTTTAATCCTTGCCCCATTAAGTAATGAATATAAGTGGCGGAGACTCCAAATATCGTTATGCCGTATTTTTCAATGAGCTCGAACATTCTATCAGGTGCAGGATAAAGGGGATTTCCATCATAAAGGAAGATAGTTGCACCCACTGCTAAGGAACTTATCAACCAATTCCACATCATCCAAGAGGGAGCGGTAATATAGGTAATGATATCGCTTCTTTTCAAGTCAGTGGATAGGAGTAATTCTTTTAGATGGTTGATTAAAACGCCTCCGCCGCTTTGGACCATGCATTTAGGCTTACCAGTCGTTCCAGAAGAAAACATGATATAGACGGGATGATCAAATGGAACCTGTTCGAATTCAAGAGGGGGATTCATTTCTTTGGAGATGAAATCCTCCCAATGAACGGCATTTGGTATGTTACTTATATCGGGTTTATTTTCTGATACATAAGACACGACTATTACTTTTTCAATTGAAGGTATGGCTTCCACTACTTCCTTTGCATTAGGAATGGTATTGAATGTATTGCCTCGATAAAAATATCCATCCACGGTAAATAATACTCGTGGTTTAATTTGCTCAAACCGATCAATAACGGCTCGTGATTGCAATTCTGCGCCGCAAGACGCCCAGATCGCTCCAAGCGAGGTGGTTGCAAGCATTGCCATGGGGGTTTCGATGAGATTCGGAATATAAGAAACGACGCGATCCCCCGGTTTTATCCCCATTTCCTTTAGAGATCTTGCCAAGCGAGCTACTTGCTTATTTAATTCCTCATAGGTCATGGATTTTGAAACTTTAGTTTCTCCTTGAAAAATAAAAGCTTTCTGGTCATCCTTATACCTCAAGAGATTTTCGGCAAAATTAAGACGAGCTCCAGGGAACCATTTTGTGCCGGGAAATACACTTAAATCCTCCACGACCTTATCATATTTTTTAGAAGCGATGATTCCGCTGAAGTCCCACACGGCTTCCCAAAATTGGGGAATATTATCAACGGACCATTTGTAGAGTGCTTTACCATCCGAAATGCCCGCATTATATTTATTATTCACGTGTTCAATGAATCGAGTAATGACCGTATATTTTATCCACTCTTCTGTGGGTTCCCAAAGTTTCTCGCGTTCACTCATGATGATTACCTCATTTTTTTTTAAGTTTTTCCAATTTTTTTATCTTAAATAGATTCATGTGATTTTTTATAAATAGTTTTTTTATCCAGAAATATTATGAGAGCTTAAATGTTAAATTTTTCGTTTCATGAAAGTTAAAAAGGACGTTTTCTTTACTTTTTATCCAGAAAATTCATGATCTTTCTCCATTTTCATTTCATTTCTTAAAATATCTTATAATTTTCTGTTCGTTTACTGAATAATTCGGACAATGGTTTTTTAAGAAAAACTCAGTAAATTAGGATGAATCTTTAAAGATAAACAAGTTATCATGACTACACGCTTACCATGATTATTGAAAGCACTCTAAGAAAAAATATTTAATGTTTAAGATTATTATTTCAAGTAAATAACTAATTAAAAGAAAAGGAAAGAAAAAAAATGGATTCACTCGAACGGGTTAAAGCAGCCCTATATTTTAACTATCCGGATAAAGTTCCTGTCTTTAATCTTGTCGGAGGAGATGTTTTTCCCATTCCGCTTACTTATTCTAAGAATTGGAAACCCGGATGGAATGAAGGAGAACAGGGCCTTTTTCCTCACGTGAGGGGTCATTATAATTGGGATCGTCCAGAATGGGCTAAGAATAATCCGGAATATGAAGGAACTAATTGGAGAAAAATTCCCCATGAAGAAATTGACGAGTGGGGTTGCATTTGGAATTTAAAAGGGAATGACACGGATATGGGTCATCCCGGCAGACCTTCTTTATTAGATTGGAATAATTATGATGATTATGTGAAAAAATACAAGCCGGATGCCTCAGATAAAAGTCGCTATGCATTTGCCTTAAATCTTGTCAAAGGGTTGAGAGAGACAAAATATTTAATGCTACTTTTTCCCACGTTCGGTCCTTCCCAAGTAGTCGCCGCGATGAGAGGTTTTAGTACTTATTTAGTGGATCACTGGAAACATCCCGAAGAAATAAAGAAAGTTTTAAAGTTAGTTGCAGAATACCACGTGGATCTCATGAAATACGCTTTTAAATATGGGCTTAAACCTCATGGAATCTGGTTAGTTGACGATTTAGGCGAACAACAAGGTCCTTTTTTTAGCCCTCGCATTTTTAAAAAATTTTATGAAGCACCTTATAAACTCATCATTGATGAGGCTCATGCTTTAGATTTAGAAGTGCATCTTCATTGTTGCGGAAAAATTGATGCTCTCTTACCAGCTCTTATTGAATGGGGGTTGGATGCGATAGAACTTGACAGCCCTCGAATGAGCGGCTATAAAGATCTTCGACCATATAGAGGCAAAATCATGTTTTGGGGATGCATTAACATTCAATCAATTTATCCCAAAGGCACGCCTGAAGAGGTAGAACGGGAAGTTTGGCACATGATCCGAAATCTGGGAACAGAAAAGGGAGGGTTCGGCGCTTATTTTTATCCCACGCCTCGTGATATTCATGTAAAAAGGGCAAACATCAAGGCATTTGAGAGAGGGTTAAAAAAATATGGCGATTATTCTAAAATTCCCCAGCATTGGTGGAGTACTCCCTTTATTGATGAGTGGAATGATTCAGAAGTCCCTCCTTTACCCCTAAGGTAAGTATTTAAGAAAAAAAGAGAAAAAGAAAAACCTAATCTTAAATTAATTTATCTAATAAAAGGTCTTGCATGAAATTGAGAAAATCTTCATTGGAAGCAATTTTTTTAAAAAGATTAATATAATCGCCTTGTTTCATGCCATTAAAGATCTCTCGTAGCGAATCCTCGAGATTCTCGTCATCTTCTTTTCCTTGTTCTTGAATTTTTGTTAATACTTTTTTAATAAGCTCATCATTCATGAGATTACTTGCTTTATTACAAATGGTATCAATTTCTTTCTCAGTAAATTTCAAATCTTTCATGAACACCATGGCACGATGAAGATCTTGTTTGCTCACGAGAGGAACCTCATTTTCATTATTTTCTGTCATGATCATCCTATTAATTTTTCCTTATTTTTGAATATATGTCTAAAAAAAATTATTTAAACCCCCCATAATCCTCAAGAACTTTCCTTTAATGAAAGAAATTAATGAAAGAATTATTTGAAAAAGCACTGCTTTTCATGAATCGGCGGGTTTTTGTCTTTTGCGTGAAATGTAATTTATCTCCTTAAGAAAATCTAGGGAATTTTCAGAAAAATATCGAAGAAAAGCTTGTTTTCCAAGATATAATTAAGAATATGTTAGAGTGTAAAAATTATTAATAAAGCACTAATTTATATTAAAACATTCTTAATTATTTTGCATGGTGATCCCATGAGTAATGAAGAAGAAGAAAAAAGAGAAACCATTATTTCAAAAATTAATAATGCATTTAAGGATTTCGTTGGTTCTGTATTTGGAGAAAGTGGAAAGGAATTTATAGAATCCACGCAGGAAAAAGTATCTGAATTTTCTTCCACTTCCATTAAAAAATTCTTGGAATTTTCAGACAGTTTGCTTGAAAACTTAAAATTAAATGAAAATGAGCAAGTCATCAAGGCAAGAGATACCGTTGAAGACTTACTGAAGCAAGCGGGTCTTTTAAAGGAAGAAGAAGAGGAGGAAGAATTTTAATTCTATTAAATTCAAGATTATAAGAAAATACTTCTTGGCATTTTAAACAATTTTCATGTTTTTTTTCTCTCCTTATTATCTTACTCTTTTATTATTAAATGGGAAATTTTTAGAACAGAAAGAAAATATCATTAATCTGGTGGAAGCAGGTATTGAGGGATATTAAAATCAAATAAAATTTCCCGGTTAACTTGTAAAGAAAAAGCTTATTAAGGGAAAATCAAAAAGAAAGGGAGATGGTTTAAAAAAATTAAGTTTTATTTTTAAACTTGAACGCCTTGCTGTTTTAGGAATGATTTTACTTCGGATGGGGAGGTGTTATATAGTTCTGCGATTACTTGTAAAGAAATTTCTTGATCCATTCCCAAGCTAATGTAATCCTTGAATAATTTCACCCACGTTTGTTTTTTTTTATATTCATCGGGGTGCTCTGATTGGACATGGGCCCAATAAGGTCTGTCTATCTTTTTCTTGCAGAATGGACAAATATTTTCGATTTTGGAATTAGTAGGCATGGTTTGATTCCCGAGGTTTAAAAAATTGTGCTTTCAAGAATAATTAAATTAACAAATAGTTATAAAGACATTTTTTTATGTATTAAAATAAACGTACAATTGATAAAATTTAAGCTTTTACATTTCATTTAGGAAATTTCTATAGTTAAGTGATGCAAGGATGTTAAAAATGAAGTGAAGATTTATATAAAATGAGAGGAAATTTCAATTAGTTTTAATTCAAAAGTAAATAGAAGGAGAATGAGAGGGAATAGAGATGGAAGTGAAAGATATAAATAAAAAATTTGATGAAATGATCGCACGATTAAAAGGGGAACTGCCGAAAATGAAGGAAGGCGTGAATTGTGCGGAGCTAACTCTCACAAGTGTTTTACAGGTTTTGGGAATTGATAACGGCGTGTTTCACAATCTCATGATTCCATTGGCTGGCGGATTTGGTGGATTTAAATCTAAGAGCGGATGGCAAGGCGCATGTGGAGCTGTTTGTGGAGGATGTGCAGCTTTAGGTATCATAATGGGAGGAAAAGAGCGAATGAACAATGACATGATCCCCATGGCATACTTGAAGGCTTCTAAATTTGCCACGGATTTCGAGAATCAATTTGGTTCCGTAATATGTTCCCAATTATGTGGTTTTGATTTTTCAGAACCCGATGGATTCATGGAATATCGAAAAAATAATATTTGGCAAAAAAAGTGCAATACATTTGTAATTTGGGCGGTAGATCACGTGAGAACGATGAGCAAGAGAGAATTAAAAAAGAAATGGAAATGATTCGATGGAATAGTCATGATTTTTTCCAAAACAAAATATAGATAAATATCAAGTAAAGGGATAACGAAATGCTTGTTGATCTTGTCCAAAGATTTTTCAGGGGGGAAACGAATAAAAAAGAACATGGTATCATTCTTGTTATCGTTTTAATTTTTTTACTCATCATGTGGGCGTTAGCTCAATTTTTTTTTAAGGGGCATTATTCTATTTTAAATAATACGATAAGTAATCAAGGAAGAACGGACTATAATCCAAGAGGATTTTATTTTTTTACGATAGGATGTGCCGTATCCGGCTTCTTTATCATTTTTCATTTTCTATTCATTTATAAAAAATATGCTCCAACTTTAATATGGCTTCTTACCTTTTCTTGTATTGCCGGCATGATTGGTGGAATTGCATTCATGGGAGTTGGGTTTATTCCCGGAGATATTTATAAACCAGGTCATTCTTTTTTTGCCAGATTAGCATTTGGAGCATTTTATACAAGCGCTTTTTCATTATTGATAGTCATGGTAAGGAAAGTTCAATTAAAAGAATCATGGCCATCTTTAAAGCAAATATTAATAATTTATGGGGTTTTTGTCGTCCTTTTATTACTAACGATAATAATTCCTGAATTAGATACTTTGGCTAATACATTTAATGTAGACCCCAGATTGTTTGAATGGCCGCTCTGGCAATGGACCAGTTTTTTTAACGTTTTAATGTGGCTGATAAACATCTATTTGATCATTCCAAAAGAACAAAATAATGAAGGTTAATTTAGTTAAAAGAAATTATTGGAACCCAAACTACTCTAAAAGTTTTAATTTTTTTTTTGAAATCGAATTGAATTAAAAGAAAAATTATTCAAAGAGAAGAGTATATTATAAAATATTAGAATGAATAATAATTCATCAAATGAATGATTTTATAATTAGAATCGTTTATGATAATCATTGTTATAAACCCGGATTTTTAACCGGTTTTGGTTTCTCTGCCTTGATTTTCAACAATATTATTAAGTCTTATTTCCTTTTCGATACAGGAGGGAATGGAGATGTTTTGATTCATAATATAAAAAAATTTGGAATAAATATTGAAGAGATTAAAAATGTGGTCATTTCTCATAATCATCATGACCACACGGGTGGCTTACAAAAGATTTATGAGTTAAATCCGATTATTAAAATTCATGTACCTAAGACGTATGTAAAGTCGTTTGTGAACTTTTTCCCAAAAGCGAATATTCATGGCATTTCTGAATTTACTGAAATAGCAAAAAACATGTATAGCTCAGGAGAACTTGGAATAAACTTTAAAGAACAATGTCTATATTTACAATTGAATTCTGGAGAAATAATTATTTTGGTTGGATGTGCTCATCCGGGTTTAGAAAGATACATTATTAAAGGACGCGAAATTGGAGCTATTAAAGCTGTTATTGGGGGATTTCATGGATTCAATAAATTTTCTTTTTTAAAAGGAATTGATTTTATTGGAGCATGTCATTGCTCTGCGCATGTAGATACTATTGCAATGAATTTTCCGAAGCAATTTAAGAGAATATGTGTAGGATCCGTTTTTTCATTTTAAATCTTCTTTTATTTCTCCGTTAGGAAGCATATTATCCGGGTGGTAAATTCCTGATTCTTCCATTTGATATCGTTTACATTCTTTATTTCCAATAAGGCAATATTCCTCGATCCATTTTCGGTCAAGTTTTCCCTGCTCCACAAAATATTTTATAGGACATACCTCATACCATTTACAAGATTTTTTCGATTTAAAACTATCTTCATAAAACCTTTTCATAATATAATCACTATATTGCTTTTCAAAGAAGGAAAATTAAAAAAGACATATTAACATGTTAAATTTATATCTTGAACTATATTCAAGATAGTAAAAATGGAAAAAACGAACCAATTTAAAGAGGATCACTTATGAAAGAGTTGATTGAAGTTGGATTGGTTTTTCGGGGTTTTGTTTTGGTAAATCACGTTTTTAAAACCATTAATAAAAAAAAAGGGAAAGAACAATCAGTAGATGATTTAAGAGGGGCGTTCATTTCTGCTATTAGCTCTTTTATAGAAGTTGCATTTACAGATAATTCGCTAGAATATTTAGAATCGGGTAATTTCTTGTTCATTTTTAAGGTGGATCATGTAAAATCCCTAGATTCAAATGAAAAAGAACCGATAATCCTTTTCGGATTAGTGGATAAATCGAAAAAAAATCCTGATAAATTGGTAAAAAAATTTTTGGGAAAAGCAGATCCTATTTTACAAGCATTTATAACCCGTTATAATAATGTTGATTTTTCCGAGATTGAACAATTTCAACCCTTCAAAGATATATTAAAAAGATTTTTCCTTTAGAGTTCATTAATTCTGCTATTTTTGATTCCTTTCGTGTATAGTTCCTCTTTCCTCTTGTATGTCTTCATTCATTTCAGCTTGAATGAGTTTCTCCCGTTTAGTTAATTCTTGTGAATCATTTTTTTGGTGTAATTGTTTATTTTTTTCCATTTCTTTTATCAAGAGTTCTGAAGATTTTAAAACAGAAACATTCAAGGATTCTTCTAAAAGATAATGATTTTCAATCAATCGATTTAATTCTCTTTCCACAACTTCAGGTTTATATCCAATCGCAATTAATTCTCTCGATAAAAGTTCTTTATTCCAATAAAATTTCTTTCCTTGTAAAAGGAGAAATATTTGTTCCATGATGTTAGTAGGGATGGGTTGTGGCGGCATTTTAAATGGTTTTTTTATAGCACTTATTTTCTTTCTTGGAATTTTTTGAGGAACTTCTAATACGGGTTTTTTCCCCCATTCAAAATCCATTATATTCCGCAAAGTTCGATCATATCCTCCAAAAATCAGCGTTTTGATTTTTTTCTCCGGGTCGTCAATGGTACAGATATCTTTGATGGAAGTGGAAACTTTAGTTTTCCATTTTAATTTTAATTTATTAGAATTCAGATCGGGATTATGATATACCCGCAAGGTACCATCTGCACATCCCACGATAAGTTCTTTAGCTTTATCGCCATCAATATCATCAATTTTGATTGCTAAGGGGCGAGATAAGGAAATCGATTTACCATTATCCACGCGCATGTATTTTATATTCTCACCAGCGGAATTTAGTATTTTTATGAATGAATCATTCGTACTCACCACGATCTCATTTAAACCATCATTATTTACATCACCAATCGATATGACATTAATTTGCGTTCCCATATATCTCTGCCAGAGTATATTTGGCATGTATCTATCTTTTTTTGCCTCCAAAATAATTAATTGTAACATTCCCTTTTTCGTTCCTATTAAGAGTGCCTGAATTGGATCCTTGAATTCCGGAAGCTTTAATGAACCAATAGAACACTGCGTGACCCAAGAATCATAATAAAGGGTAAATGTAGGTTCATTAGTGAAAGGCTCTTGAAAAATCCTTAAGGTTTTATCTGAACATCCAAATAGCAATTCTGGAGATCCATTACTTGTCAAATCACCTGCCGTGCAACAGGTAATCATGCCCTCTGCCTTGTATCTCATTATTGCCCGTAAAGTTTCTTTTTCCGGATCAAATTTCAATACCATCATGGTCCCATCTCCAGACCCTATTAGCACTGCTTCATGGTTGCCATCTCCATCCAAATCAATGGAATGAATGCATCTCACCCACCCATCAAAAGAAACTTCATTCACGATATTAAGTTTCAAGTCCATCATGTAAAGCGTTTTATCATGCCCTCCAAAAAGAATGTATGATCCTGGAGGGATGGGGCACTTCAAAACGGAACACGCCCTTATTACATCAGGAGCTTCAAAGACCCATTTCAATTGATACCTCTTATATAATGTCATGTTTAATGCGTTAAGATTAAACACTATTTAGTTCGAAATCCATGAAAATAAAACATGCGGTTTAATGTTTTGTATAATAATTACATGAAATTTATCTATTTAATCCTTATTGAAATAAAAAACGTTAAACTAAACAACATTTAAGAGAATCCCCCTCACGTGATTAAATTAATTCTTTTCCTCCTATAATGATAATAAAATTAATTCAAATTATTATAAAGAACTCATGTTTGTTCCACGTGAATCACGTTTAAAACGAAGGAACCTTGAAGGACATTAATAAGAAGGGGGAATAGCATGAAAAAAGAGGAATAAAATAAAAAAAATGGATTTAATAAGAAATTTGAGCCTCTGAAGGTTTATAATCTCCACTACCTTTAATGGTATATCTAAATTCTTTCTTTTCTCCCTCATCGAGCATGTCAATGGTCCATTTTAAAGTATCTTTCTCAATTTCATCAGTAATTTCAGGCTCAACATTAAAATCAGAATATTCAAAATTATCCGGCACCACATCGAAGAGGGTTATATCTGTTAGTTCATTTGTTCCAATGTTTTCAGCAGTAATGATAATTTGGTACGTGCCCAATTCTCCAATGGGTAAGATCTCTTTTCCCAGTCTGATCTTCTTTCTGATGTGAACACTTTCAATGACGGGAACTTCAGGTCTGAATTCTAATTCTTCTGAAAGAGGAAAAGTATTTGCCAAATAAATTATTTCTGATTCAAAAATAGTCTCTCTTGGAGGTTTCATACAATGAATGGGATAGCGAACTTCCAAAACGGATTCAGGCTCAAACATTCCCACGGAACTCTCTTTTAAATTCTTTAAGGAGATGGTAAGAACATTATTTTCGAGAGTAACTGCTTCAGGGGTCAATTCCACTTCTTCCTCATTCAGGAAAAATTGGATCTCATCAGAATTAGGGGGTTGATAATATTCATCAAAATATTGTTGAATAATGGAAATTTCATTTAATGGCGCAGACCCATTATTTTCAATTTTAAGAGAAGCATATACCTCTTTTTCCTTGAAAGTAGGAATCTTAATAAGCATTGCTTCTTCTTCTTCAGGCATTTCACCAGTTCTTTCCGGTATTGTTTCATGTAAGCTATAAATGACATCACCAGTAATGCTGGCTATAGATAATTCAACATCTTCGATTGTAATGGAACCATTTACGATAGTTTGAAAATCCGGCATTACCCGAAATTCTAATAGCTTTTTGAAAGTAGGAAAGTCTTCCGATTCATACATCCATTTGACAGAATGCCATTGAGCTTCAGCTGGTAAAGTCGGAACGTCATTCGGATCAATATCTACAAACTTCTTTGATTCATCGTCGGGTGAATACACGTCTGCATTAAATAATTGGACAACGAATTCAGAAGTATTATCAAACACCAATTTACAATCCCATACATCTGGTTCTTCATCTCTTTCAACTATGTCAATATAGAAGCGGTTTCTCGTATAAGCATCAAATTTATCGATGGCCAAACCTCCCGAGAAGGAAGAACTTCCCACGTAATTCACTTCAATGATACCCGTTTTAATGGTCTCTATAGAGGTGGGCATGATTTCACAGGTGAATTTCAAAAGAGCGGTTTCCTTGGGTTCTAAAACATCAATAGTCCAGATTAATTGATCTCCCTTGACATCTGCACTTCCAATCGTAGTATCCACGATCCTGGGGCTTTTAAATTCAGCAGGAATGCTTTTCACGACCTTAACGTTCGAAATGGGTTTTTCAAAAAGATTACGCATGGCAATTCCAAAAGTAACAACTTGTTCCTTATCGATGGAAATTCCAAAGGATTCCAAACTATATTCTGAGGCAACAGCACCTCCATCAGTCTCATCTTCCTCTTCTTCCCCTTCCTCTTCTTCTTCGATTTCCTCTATAGCCTCTGCCTTTCCCGTCTTATCTTTTAACGAGAGAAGGTCATTTTCGATATCGCGAATATTTAAAATATCGCCCGCATTTGAAGAGGTATTTATGTATTCCTTGATTAACAATAGATTTTTAGCTTCTCCTTTAATTTGAAATTCTTGAGAATCAACGTTATCTTCTTCCGTGACACCTAATTCTTGAATTTTAATCTGATCCGATTTTAGAGTAGTCTGCTCGATATTTTTTAAAGACAAATCTATATCCCATAACCTATCAACTTTACTCGGGTTTTCCACGTTTAATTGCCCTTTAAACCCAATAGATTTCATGTCAGCACCATGATCTTGCTCCACTTTAACTTGTTCAATGATCTTAACCAAGGCGAGTAAACCTTCCCGATTTCCATCTTTCAGCAAGATACTCCCCTCTAATTCTCCTGTCTCCTCATCATAAGTTTCAATATAGGGCGTGTTCGTGTCCCGATCTACCAACTCCACGCGCCCGACATCCATATCAATTCTCTTTAGTCCCTCCGCTTTTAAGGCCTCATCTTCCTCTTCAGCACCCCAATGGGCCGTCGATGGTTCTTTTTTCTTTGAAGGTGTTTTTTGCTTTTTCTCTATATCTTTTTTTCTTCCAAACATTTCTCTTTTTCACTAGATCTAATTATTATTTTTTTTTCTAATTTAATTTGGATTAATTTATGGTAAATTTAGTTTTAATTTCGTAAATATTAAATAATTAACATGGTTTAAATAATTTAGTTCAATAATTTATTTATTGATATAGAGAAAAGATTGACTAAAAATTGATTTTACAATATTGTATAATCAATTCTTATCATGAAAAAATAAATTGAAATTAGAAATTATCATTTATCTTTCTTTTCTTAAAAAAATCTAAGTGCATAATATTTCATATTTTAAATGATGGATATCTTAATATCATGCGATTAAAATTAGTTGACTTTTAATACTTTAAAATGAAATATATAAAATAAGCCGTCCAAATGTAATCTCTAATAAAACCATGAGTGATATTTTAGAAACACTTCTGCAAGGGCTGGAAAAGTTATGCACTCTCATTAATAATTTCTTTTTACTCACTTTTTCCTATTTAAAATATATTTTTAGTATTTTTTTAATTTTTATGGGGCTACTGACTCTCATGAAGTTTAGGGGCATTTATATCAACGAAAGATTGAGTCCGGATCATTTTAAAAATGAAAATCAATTAAAAAATGCTCGCATTTTCACGGGTGTTCTTTATTTGTTTTTCGGATTCGGAATAATGTTTAATTATTTCACGTTTTTTCTCATTTTCTTGCTTGATCCATTACCAGACAAAATCTTTTTTGAATTTATTAATTTTCATGGCATGATTGAACCAAGGACTTTGAATCGGATTGAAGATGTAGAAACTGCACTTTATCCTCATGAAAAAACCATCTTTTATGCCATAGCCTTTTTTTCATTTCTTTCGTTTGCCCAAATCGTAGCATGTTTTCATTATTTAACAATTGGGTTAAAAAAAGATCATGTTTCCAAGGCTCTTAAATTATTAATCTCCGCCGTGATGGAAGGAATTTTAGCAGGCTTCACTACCTTCATGCCTTTATTCATTTTATGAGTTCTAATTAATGAATAATCCGATTAAGGTTTATAACAAGGAACTTTTTATATTAAGGGCCTTTTATAATCATCTTTTCGAGCGGAACTATCGTCAAACTCAATGAATTTATACCCACACATGGGACAAGCTTTTACTCGCTTACCGGATTTGGGATTTACCTTCTGAAAGCTAAATCCACATGCCGGACAAGTGATGATAAATGGATTTCCAACGCCTTTCATCTTAATTTTCTTATTATTTTATTATTGTTGTTCATGCTTAACTTAACTATATAATTAAACATATTAAAAGATCATTTACATTGCATCCGGTAGGTCCACTAATGAGTTCTGAATGTACTTTTTTAAAAAAAGAATTCGAATCATTATTCTCTAAGTAAAGCTCAGGATTCAAGCGAAGTTGCTTCGTTTGCTCTAAAATCAAATTATCAACAATGGCACCCATTGCATTACTATTTCCTTCAATACCGTCAAGGTTAACGCTCAAGATTAAGAAATCACGGCTCATGGCATGAGGGATTGCTTCCTTGATAAAACTGAGAAGCATTTCCTGATTGCGGCCCCCAATCCCCGTTCCTTTAATTGTAACCGTCAGCTCCCCTGAACCGATTAATGCTTGCTTTTTTTGAAGTACTATTTGTTTCTCATCAAACACGTGATATTCCGCTTTAAGTTTATCAAATAAATATTTTCCAAATTCTCTTGCTTCACCTGAAATTTTATCCGAGAAATATTCCGCTTGAAACCCTTCTTGTTCTAAATAAGGTAAGATTTTATTTATCGCCACTTTAACACTCCCTATTAAAAAATTATGAACATTTCGAAAACAAGCATCAGACTCTTTTGGAGTTTCTTCTCTCTTCCCTTTTACCCCGTCTTCTATTAATTGACGAGCAGATAAGGGAATATCATCAAGAATATTGTATTTTTTTAAAATCTCAAGTGCATCTTTAAAAGAACTCCTATCGGGCACAGTGGGTCCCGAAGCAATAACGTCCAATGGATCTCCTATTACATCAGAGATAATGAGAGTAATCAAGGTAGCTCCACTCACATCATGAATTTTTTTCGCTAAATTCCCACCTTTAAATGCAGATAAATGCTTCCGAATGGTATTTATTTCTTGAATGCTTGCTCCACAAGCTAATAATTGAGCATTTACTTCTTGCAAGTCGTTTAAAGAGACACCTTCTCTAGGAAGAGGTAATAATGCTGACCCTCCACCCGTAATTAAACAGATAATAATATCATCTTGCCGGCTTTTTTCTATTAAATTCATCATTTCCTTTACTCCTCGTACCCCATTCTCGTTTGGTATGGGGTGAGAAGCTCGATTCATTTTTATTTTACTTTTACTTCGAATTGAACCGAGCTCTAATCCTTCTGGAATATTAATAATCCCCTCATATCGATCCCAAGCATTTTTGCCCAGCAACTCTTCTATTGCAAGTGCCATTTCGGCAGCGGCCTTTCCCCCTCCGATAATATAAATAAATCCCTCCTTGTTTAATGGAAATTCTTGTCCAAGCACTCTTAGTTTAGATTTTTCAAAAGATACTGCTTCATGAATTAAATTTAAGGGCTTGATCGCCTCTAAGGCCAGTTCTAAGGTCTTCAAGGCTACCTTACGCAAATATAATGCATTTTCAGGCTTAATATCCTGGAGCAATTGAGAACTATTTTTCAAAAACATGATAATACTTACCCGAGAATTATTGTTTTTTATTTATTCATGCAATACCATGTCAAAATTAAAAAATTAAATTTACAAATTCATCAATACCTATTTATTTTTTTAATCATGCATTTTTTTAATCATTATATTCAACATGTTGAACTTAATCAAATAAGAAAAATGAAAGAATCATGAGTGAAAAGATTTATGATGTAGCAATCATCGGAGGGGGGCCAGGTGGATATCATGGCGCTATTAGAGCCGCCCAATATGGAGCTAAGGTAGCTCTAATAGAAAAAAACAAACTCGGCGGCACTTGCCTTAATCGAGGGTGCATTCCCACGAAAGCCTTATATGCCTCAACCGAACTCATCCAAAGAATGAGAGAACATGGAAGAGAATTTGGTATCGAGAATTGTCCCATGACCTTAAATTTTGCACGAGCCGTAGAGCGTAAAAATAAGGTGATCGAAGAACTGGTGGGAGGAATCGAAAGCTTAGAAAAAGCTTGGAAAAATGATATCTATTGGGGTCGTGGAAAATTGGCAGGCGGAGATGCTGAAAATGGGTTCAATATCGCCATTGAAGGAGAAACAACTACAGAGATTAAAGCAAAACGCGTGATCATTGCTACCGGCTCCTCACCTGCGTTGATTCCAGCATTTAATATCGACCATGAACGAATTCTCACGAGCGATGATATTTTAGACCCCAATTTCAAGATCGTTCCTGAAAGATTATTAATAATTGGAGCTGGAGTTATTGGTTGCGAATTTGCAAACATCTTTGCCACCTTTGGAAGTAAGGTTACCATGCTCGAATATTTATCTTCTCCCATTGCTACTGAAGAACCCATGATCATCAAGGAATTAAGGAAAAAAATGGATGCATTAGGCATTGAATTGCACGTGTCTCAAAATGTCTTATCCATTGAAAACACCGGTTCAGGAGTAAAAGCTACCACTTGTTCAGCTGACGTGCCCCGAGACCAAATCGATTCTGCTGAAAAGTTCACTTATGAAGCCGATTATTGCTTGGTTTCCATTGGACGCGCAAAAGAATCCAGCAACCTTGGTCTTGAAGAAATGGGAATTGAAGTGGACCGAGGAGCCATTCAAGTCGATAGAGAAACTCTTGAAACTAATGTAAAAGGGATCTATGCTATCGGAGATGTGACCGGCGGCATCATGCTCGCTCACGTGGCATATTATGAAGCAGATGTAGCCGTTGCAAACGCTTTAAATAGCCTCGGAGGGTTCCCCGTGACCAGTAAAAAGGCAGACTATTCCGTCGTGCCCGCAACCATCTTTACAAGCCCTAATATCGGTTCTGTTGGATTCCGACGCGATCAAGCAAAACGACAAGGAATAGATGTGGCCATGGGGCGCTTCCCTTTTGCTTCGCTTGGAAAAGCCAAGTGCATGAGCGAAGAAGAGGGCTTTCTCATGATTTTAGCTGAAAAAAATACGGGTAAGATCATTGGAGCCTCCTGCATTGGAGCAGAAGCACCAGAACTAATAGCAGAAATTGCATTAGCAATAAAACATGGTTTAACCGTTCACGACTTAGGAGAAACCATCCACTCGCATCCAACCATTTCGGAAATGGTCATGGAAGCCGCTGAAGACGTCGTAGGTATGGCCATTCATAGAAAAGGGCGCCCATCTTTCCATTAATTTCTTTTCAAAACCCCCATTTACGATTATCTCCAAAAAATTTTCAATAAAATTTTTATTTTCTCCTTTTCTTTCAATCTAACTTCAATAGTTTTGATATTCATGGTTTTTTCGTCGATTTTGATAAGTGATTTTTATTAATTATTGGATTTATATGTTTTTCCATTACCATTCATTCCATTATTTCATGCTAAAAGATTAAAATAGAAGGCTTTTTTCTTGAAGGGCTTTAAAATCAAACTCAAATAACCATTGGGTTGGGGCATGGAAAAAAAAGTTTTTATAAGGAAAATGTATTACTCAGTCCTTGTAATTTTAATTGTTAAACAACACTTAATTTTAAAAAAACAACGTGGAAAAAAATGAGTGAACTTAAAGAAGCACCCATTATTTATCATTCTAAAAAAGAAATGGCCTCCATGAACGTTGCCAGCATTCCTATCGAATTAATTCAAGGCGTTCTTAGCGTTTTAGTTTTCTTCTTCTATGAAACAGAATTAGGATTGGAATCTTTGCTGGCAGGGGCAGGTATCACTATATATGCCTTATATGACGCATTTAACGACCCTGTAATTGGTTTTCTAACGGATAGACCATTCCGATGGACAAGAAAATGGGGAAGACGCTTTCCTTTCATTGCAGGATTCTTCATTCCCATGATTTTTTGTTTCTGGTTGGTATTTACACCTCCCGCTTTTGTAATTGGATCCCAATTAGGTACATTCGGTTGGCTCGTGTTTTCTACATGCCTTTTTGATACGGTAGAATCGTTTTTCACCGTAAATTTTTGGGCTCTTGGCCCCGATAAATTCAGGGATCAAGGGGAGCGAAGGCTCATGGCGACATTTGAGGTGTATTTAGGATTCGTAGGCGTTATTCTTTCCTTTGTTGCGCCACCCTTATTAATCAATTATGGCACTATCAGTTCCTATTCAATTATGGCAGCCGTTTGCGTAGCAATAAGCTTGGCCTGTTACATTTTCATGATTCCAGGCATCAAAGATGATAAGCCTACAGTTGAACATTACTTAGCTCACCAAGAAAAACAAGAAAAAGAATCATTCTTTAAAGCCGCGAAAAGCGTGTTAACGCATAAAAATTATCTGGCATTCTTATGTCTCTATATTCTATATCAAGCCATGATTCAGACGATGCAAGCCTCGGTTTTCTATATCACCCGTTTTGTTTTGAAAACAGAAGAAGAGATTGTCACCATCATCATTCTCATGCTTTTTATCGGAAGTTTGATTTCCATCCCGTTTTGGGTTCGCCATGCAAATAAAACGGGAAATAACAGAAAGACTTATATCATAGCAGCAATATTCATGGCAATTTTCGCTCTGCCCTTGACGTTCATGAGAAATTTGCCGGGCATTTTAATCTTTATCTTCTTATATGGTGTGGCATTTGGCGGTTTTTGGCCACTAATTACTCCAGTTTATTCTGACATTATTGATGAGAGCGTAGTATTGTCCGGAAGGCGGAGAGAATCGACATATGGAGGATTCCGTCAGTTCTTTTTAAATTTAGCACGGGTAATTCAGGCACAAACTCTAGCGATAGTTCACACGCTAACGGGATTCGTTGAAGGTTCTGAAGAACAGGCCCCATTGGCATTAATGGGGCTTCAATTACATTTTGGTTTGATTCCTGCTATTTTTATTGCCATTGGAGTTTTAATATTTTGGCTTTTTTATGATATCACGCCTGAGAAGAGTCAAGATTTAAAAAGTAAGTTAATCGAGATGAAATTATAATAGTAAATCTTTTTTTTTTTTATTTTACTTTTAATTTTTACTTTCTAAAAATCAGAATGTATTACACTCATGGCGAGAAATTTAACTTTAATGAACTTGATACGTTATTTAATAAAATCAAAATTCCAAATTTTTTTAGTTATAATAATTGAATGGGGCCAGAAAATGATAATTCTTTAGGTTTAAAGAATGATATTTTTTCAAAAAGAACTTCGACAACAAAAATCGTTAAAGAGAGAAAATGGTTTTATCATTCTTCTAATTTGATATCTAGATCTATTTCTTGATCATGAAGTTTTTCAATTAATTTCCTGAGGCCATAATCATTTAACAACATTTCAACTAAATTTTGATACAAGCCTGTCAGGTTTTCCATGGCGAGTTCATGGTAGAGGGCCTCTTTATTGAGGGTGAGGTTCAAGATTTCGTATAATCCTTTAATGGATTCCTTGATATTCTTGAAGTTATTTTCTGCTTTTTCAGTTCGATCCAGACTAGATTTTGTAATTATCATCTCAAGATACAAATAGTGTATTCCTATAAAAAAATTATCTTTTTTCGACATTTTAGTAACAATATAACGGAAAAATATTGATCATTTCTGATGATATCGCTAACATTTTTCTTCATTCCCATGCCAGATCAATAAAAGATTTTGAGATTGAATAGATGGTTTATTATAATATGAATGGTAATGGTTACCCAGTTTGTCTATTTTTGTGGGATCCGATCATTAACCATTCATGATTGGGTCACTTTGAAAAAGTTAATAAATTAAGATAAATGAAATTGAACATACTCACGTTATGTAAGTCAGATCCTTGCTAAAAGGAAGCATGGCTTAAAGCTATCAGGAAAATCACGCGTGAATTAAAGTACGGAATCGATTAAAAATTTTTTAATGGCTTGGAAAATGAAAATCAGGTTTTTTTGAGAAAGCACCGCAAATCTTAATAATTGAGTGGGCAAAAAGCCCAATTTAAAGAGTTAGCAAGGTGGCTAAAAAATTCGTACTGAATTGTAAGAAGTTCTAAATAAACAAAAGAAAATGACAATAAGAATGAGATGAGGGAGGGAGAATTTAATATATTTTACGAACACGTTAAGACTAATAAATTAAAAAGAAATTGTTTAAAAGTATCTAGAACTTCAATATGAATTAGAATAAAAATCAAAAAAATAAAAGGTAAAAAAATGGAAGGAAAAAGAATTTCTTATCATGAGTCTGTTCGAAAAGTAAGGGAGCGTCTCAAGAAGGATGGAATGAATACAATTTGGGATCGATTTCAAGCCCAAGGGTTCCGAAAGGATGACCCTGATAAAAGATGCCCCTTCTGTCTCAAGGGAGCTCGCTGTGATTTGTGTTCAAATGGTCCTTGTCGTGCAGATGCATCGATTGACAAGCGAGGTGTTTGCGGAATAACGGCAGATGGCATGGCCATGCGCATGATGCTTTTAAGAAATGTCATGGGCACTTCCACGTATCATTACCATACGGAAACCACGCTGCGGACATTAAAAGCGACGATTGAAGGCACTTCACCTTTTAGCATCAGAGAACCCGAGAAATTAAGAGCATTTGCCAAGAGATTAGGGCTCGAAACGACTGGTGATCTAAAGAAACTTGCTCGGGACTTGCTTGACTTCATTAAAGAGGATTTCAATCGCGATTTTTCTGAGTCTAGCCGCATTGTAGAAGCTTTAGCTCCTAAGGAGAGAAAAGAGCTATGGAAGAAATTAGGTATTTTTCCGGGAGGAATTTACGGAGAAATGATGCTTTCCACCAGTTCTTGCTTAACAAACGTGGATGGGTATTATGCAAGTTTGGCTCTTAAAGCCATGCGGTTAGGGATTGCCATGGCATATCAATCTCAAATTGTTAATGAATTTCTTCAAGATGTTTTATTCAATATTCCTAGACCTCATGAAATGCGGGTAAATTTAGGAGTTTTGAACCCAGATTACGTGAATGTTTTACCTAATGGACACGAACCTTTTATAGGGTTTGCAATGGTACAATTAGCAAGAAAGGAGGAGTGGCAGGAAAAAGCAAAAGCAGTCGGGGCCAAAGGGTTGCGAATCATAGCTAACATCGAAACCGGGCAAGAAATGATTCAGAGATGGGAAATGGATGAAGTATTTTATGGATTTACGGGCAATTGGATCACACAAGAAGCGGTATTGGCAACTGGGGCCACAGATTTATATGCATGCGACATGAATTGCAGCATGTCGATTGATCCCATTTATGCGAAAAAATATAAATTCAAATTAATTCCGGTGTCGGAGGCGGTTGCATTTGAGGGGATAAATGAGAGACTAGATTATAAGCCTGAAGAGGCCGAAAAGCAGGCAGCCATGTTGCTACAAATGGCCATTGATAATTTTAAGGAGCGAAGAGCAACCGTTGAGCCAGTTACTGGATTAGATTTGGGAAGAGCGATCGTGGGATTTTCCACGGAAAGCATCTTGGAAGCATTGGGGGGAAGCTTGGAGCCACTCCTTGATAGCCTTAAAAAAGGAAAGGTCCGTGGCATAGCAGGTTTAATTTCTTGTACAACCTTGAGGGATTACGGTCAAGATGTGCATACCATTGAAATAGCTAAAGAATTAATAAAGAGAGACGTATTGATCTTGTCCATGGGATGCGGGAATGCTGCTTTACAGGTGGGGGGATTATGTACATTAGAAGCTCAGCAATTAGCTGGACCAGGCTTGCGAGAGATTTGTGAAGCCTTAAATATTCCTCCAATCCTAAGTTATGGGACTTGTACGGATACAGGGAGGGTAGCGGACCTCATTGGTGCCGTGTCTGAGGCATTAGGAGGCGTGGCAGTACCTGATCTTCCAATTGTAGTCGTGGCACCCGAGTACATGGAACAAAAAGCTACTATTGATGCCATTTTTGCTCTTGCTTTTGGTTTATATACGTATGTCAATCCCGTTCCAACCGTAACGGGAGGACCCGATCTAGTGCGTTTATTAACACAAGATTGTAAAGATCTTACGGGAGGCATTTTACATCTTGAAAAAGACACTGTCCAGGCCGTGGATGCCATAATGGAACATATTGAAGCTAATCGAAAAAAATTAGGCATTTAATTATTTATTTTAAATTTAATTTTAAATTTTAATTTTTTTTAAATTTTAGTTTTTTTCCTCATCGTTTCTTTCGAGGGGGGGGTTAAAATTAAGTGTATTAACCAGAATTATTTTGATGTAGATTAAAATCTTCAATTTTATATATTTTGGTTTTAAATTCTTCGAATCCTAGGGATTTAATGAACTTATATGATTTTTTGTTTTCTATAAAAACTTCACACCGGAGTTCCTTGATCCCTTTATCCTTGAAGTACTTCCAGGCGGTCATTCCAAGAACTTTTCCAATGCCTTTTGTTTGGAATTTAGGCAGAATTCCCAATCCAGCGATGATGCCTATTGGATTTCCAGATTCATCCTTTTCATTATCTAACATGATAAAGCCAACATCCATTCCATAAATGCTTGCGATGAAAATGGTAATTTCAGGAAATGCGTGAATTTTTTGCAGTGCCTCAAGGGTCATTTGCCCATGGGGATCATCTAATTTTTGCCATGCTTTATTATAGATGTAAAGAACATGTTTTAAGTCTTCCTTTTTGGCCTCTCGAATTAGTACATGCAAGTAATTTGAATCAATTTGTTTTTGAACGGCTTGTTCAAATTGTGGCGTTATTTTTTCAACGGGGAGCCTCATTTGGATGTAAGTTATGGGAATTTTAAATTTAGCTTCATTAACCTCCTTTTTTTGGAGATGGAAAAAATAACTCCTAATTTGGCGCTTTTTAAAATCTAAAAAATTATTTTCCATGCAAGATGAATAAGAAGTTTTTTCTTTAAATTCCTATGGTTCTATATTTAACATCATTTTTTTTTAATTTTGCATTTCTTTTAGGGAAAAATAAGTGAAAAAGAAGAAAAACAGGAATTTTTAAACAAGTTATTTTGATCTGAGTTTAGCATAATTTTCTTCGATTTTTGAGAGAATTGTTTCCATATCCGTGGTTTTTTCGTGAGAAAAGAGCGTAGCTAAAGTGATTCCCCCGGCTCCAACACCTTCCTTTACAATTCCACGTTCATAAGCCTTTAGGCCATCGTATTTCATCGCGGAAAAATCCAAATTGGCGGCGAAAATGGGCAAATCCGGAGCAATTTGATCAATAATACCTTTTAAATCGGTCTGTGAATCTTGAACAATCCAGCGGGTTGTTCCTATAGCGATATTTTCTAAAATGGAAAGCCCCAATGCCTTAATGATAGCTATAATTGCAGCCATCTGTGTTCCACCCGCTAATAGCACCGGTATTTTCTTTGCGGCACCCATGACAATGCCCGCATGTACGGGTTGCATGGGATCTCCTAGATGTTTGATGGCATTTAACGGATTTTCACGGAATGGCCCGGCGGTAATTCCGATAGATTTTAATCCAGAATTTACGACTTTCTTTTTTAAGTCAATAGGATTCATCGGCAAACTACTACTAATTTTATCTGAGGCATCATACCCCATGGCCGTTAAGACACCTAAAGCAGTAGTGGTTCCTCCTGCTATGCTCTCTCCAATCACGAGATAATCGGCTATTTTTGAAATATTCTCGCCGAATAATTTCGCATTTTTAAGGGCACTTTCAATCGACTCGACGGCATTCCCTTTCGAAATGTCATGACCGGGTTTTCCTCCAAATTCTACATAAGGCGTTTGCGGATAAATCCTCACCCCTCCTATAGCCACTAATAAGGGGATATCCGAAAGTTCCAAGCAAGCTTTTGTTATTAAGGCAGGCGTTGGAATTCCATCTGGCGTGATGGGAACGCCCTCGATCGACTTGCACGCTCCATGAAATAGATATTCCACATCAGCAGCAGGCGTATAATCCGTGAGAGCAGGATTCGCCCCAGCGGCAGATATTCCCGGAATTTTAGCAGTCTCAGTATTTCCTAACACGACAATGAATAAAGGCTTTTTATTTCGAACCCTTTCAAGAAAATTCTCAACTTTAGAAGGTTTTCCTATCTTTATAATGCTTTCCATTTTTCATTCCTACAAAATGATGAAAAAAAATCCTCATGTATTTTTAGTAGGATTTTAAATATTGAATGCTTAATAAATATTAGGATAATTTATCCTAAAGCTTTTAAAGGGTTTTTTCTTTTATTATTTAACATCATTTACTGATAAATTAAGAAAAAATGAAAGCTATTGGAAAAATTGTTATATTAGCAATTGTCATTGGAGCTATCGTTATTAGTTTAGCCATCATGGGCACCATACAAGTATCTACCGAAGGTTTTGATGAAGAGGGCTACTTTGTTGATTCCGTTGGCAGAAAAGTCAAAGTTCCGGAGCATCCCGAGCGAATCATTTCTTTAGCGCCTTCGATAACCGAAACGCTATACGCCATCCAAGTACAAGATAGAGTTGTAGGAGTAACCGATTATTGTAATTATCCCAAGGCTGTGGTGTCTAAAACGAGAGTAGGAGGATTTTCCAGCCCCAATCTTAATGTCATCATTAGTCTTGAACCCGATTTAGTAATCGGAGAGTACTATGATGCTCAGATGGTTGAAACCTTGGAAAATAACGGCATTACCATAGTTATTCTAATTGCCCATTCCATGGATGAGATCGTTAATAATATTAGGCTCATGGGGCAATTAGTGGATGCAGAATCCCAAGCAAATGAATTAGCGGATACCATGCAATATCGAATTGATAAAGTAGTTTTTACTGTAATGCAACTCACCGAGGAAGAGAAGAAAAAGTGTTATTTTGAAGTATGGGAAACTCCCATCGTTGCGGGAGGCGAATCTTTCATCAATGATATGATCGAGAAAGCAGGAGGAATTAATATTTTTGGAAACATTAATGAAGAATTTCCAACCGTTAGTCATGAAGCCGTGATTAACGGAAATCCCGATGTCATATTCATCACGGCAATGGGCCGTAAATCCTACACGGTAAACGTGAAAGAGAGAGAGGGATACGATGTCATTAATGCTGTCATTAATGACCAGATATACGTGTGCGATGATGATGTATTCACGAGGGCTGGACCTCGAAGCGTCCTGGCATTAGAAATAATGGCAGAATATCTTTACCCAGAATTATTTTAAGTGAGGAAACATGCGATTCATGGCAAGGAATTTTATTATTTTAATTTTTTCTTTTTTTTTCTTACTATTTAGCATGTTTTTTGCAATTTATATTGGTTCCGTTCATATTGAATTTAGAACCATTTGGTATATCATTTTGGATGCAATAGGATTTGATCTTCCTCAAACATGGACATTAGGAGAACAGAGAATAATCATTTACATTAGAATTCCGAGAGTAATCATGGCTGCTGTTGTTGGTGCGATGTTGGGCATGGCAGGCGTGGCAGCTCAAGGATTATTTCGAAATCCCATTGTAGATCCTTATATCATTGGTATTTCTTCTGCTGCAGGTTTCGGAACTGCATTGATGGTTGTTCTTGGAGCCACGATCTTTTCGTTATTCACGCTTCCTTTAGTTTCTTTCCTATTTGCCATGTTTGCAATATTGTTAGTATATGAGCTTTCTCAGACTACGTTTCGTTTATCCACATCGGCCTTGCTTTTATCCGGCATTGCAATCTCCTTCTTTTTTTCAGCCTTGACGAGTTTTATTTTATATTTTTCCGAAAGCAAGGCACATTTTATTCTCTCTTACTTGATGGGGAGTTTTTGGGGAATCTCGTGGAATAAAGTCTATATTACTTTAATTTCAATGATACCTTGTTCGATTGCATTATTTTTTTATGCTAAAGACTTAAACGTGATGGTATTTGGGGATGAAGCTGCCCAAACCATCGGTGTAAATGTAGAACGTTCAAAAAAAGTGATATTATTGCTCATGACTTTATTAACGTCCACGGCAGTCGCGTTTTGCGGAAGTATCGGATTTGTAGGGCTCATTATTCCTCATTCCATGCGCTTGCTTACCGGAAGTGACAACCGCAAGTTAATCCCTCTTTCGGGCATTTTTGGAGCATTAATTTTAGTATGGGCAGATCTTTTGGCTCGAACATTGATTTCACCACGAGAAATTCCAGTAGGGATCTTTACGGCGCTCATGGGTGGGCCTTTTTTCTTATATCTCGTCATAAAAAAGAAAGCATTGGGAGAATTAAAATAAAAATTTTAATTATTTTATTAAAAGAAGTGAGCGTGGTGCACATTTGACTATCAGTGCTAATGATATTAGTTTTAATTATGGAAGTAAATTAGTTCTAAAAGATATCACGATACATTTTCAAAAAGGGTTCTTGTATGGTATCTTGGGGCCCAATGGGAGCGGTAAAACTACTTTTTTAAAAATATTGAGTGGCGTGTTGAAATCGGAATTAGGGGAAGTGATCGTGGATGATATTTTAATAAATACGATGGATCCACGGGAAATTGCCAAAAAAATAGCCATGGTTCCCCAAACGACCTCCATTAATTTTGATTATACCGTGGAAGAAATCGTGATGATGGGGAGATATTCCCATATTGGCAGATTTTCACAAGAGTCTCCTGAAGATAAGTACATCGTGGAGGAAATATTAAAAAAATTAAAACTACTTGAGCTCAAGAAGAGAAGTTTCAATGAATTAAGCGGAGGTGAATTACAAAAGGTCATAATTGGTAGAGCATTGGCCCAGAATAGCAAGATCATTCTTTTAGACGAGCCTACCACGCATTTGGACATTAATTATAAAATCGAATTCATGATGATGATGAGAAATTACGTGGAAAAAGGTAAAATAATCATTGCTGTACTTCACGATTTAAATTTAGCGGCACAATTTTGTGATAGATTAATTTTATTGAATGATGGAAAGATTAAAGCATTTGGTACCGTGGAAGAGATAATCACGCGAGAAAATATCAAAGCAGTGTATAATGTTGATGTCGTTGTGAGAAAAAATATTTATACAAATTCGATATTCGTCACGCTATTAAACATTCAAGAAGATTCAAACAATAGAGCTATAAGGAAAAACGCTAAAAAGGTCCATGTAATCGCAGGAGGAGGATCTGCTGTAGAATTTTTACCAAGTTTAAATACTCATGACGTATCTATTGGAATCATTAATGTGTTAGATGATGATCATACTTTAGCAAGTGAATTGAATTATAAGATCGTATCAGAGGCACCTTTTTCTCCGATAACTGAGGAATCAAAACTTAAATTAAAAGATTTTTTAAAGAAGGTCGATGTGGTGGTTCTGGCAAATCTCCCTTTTGGAAAATATAACTTGGGAAATTTAGAAATTTTACAAGAGTCCGATAAACCAATCATAATTCATGAAAAAGAGCCAATTGAAGAAAGAGATTATACTGGTGGCTCAGCAATACGAATCTATAATGAATTAAAGAAGAGAGACAACGTGAAAATCGTGAAAAAAGCAGAAGATATTTTGAAAATTTTAAATAACATGAGAGGATAATATTTTGGCAGATCTGAATAGAATTTTTAAAAAATCATTGATGGATTTAACTCACGAGAGGCATGGGGGCGAAATACATGCAATCTCTTCCGAAGCACACGAGGGAAACATATTAGACTATAGTACAAACATTAATCCTCTAATATCTACTGATATTTTCAAGAACCTTCTTGAAAAAAGTCTAAATTCAATTTTATTGTATCCTGATTCTAATTCAACTACTGTAAAAAATGCTCTAGTTAAATATTTCGGAAATTCTCTTTCACCAGATAACCTACTCATTGGAGCAGGCTCGATGGAACTCATTCGATTATTTTGCGACATGTTTTTGGTGGAGAAAGATGAAGTTATTGTGGTTCACCCTACTTTTACTGAATATGATTGGGCTATTAAAAGAAATAATTGTAAGGTTGTTAATGCATGGCGAGAGGAGAAAAATGATTTTCTTTTAAAAAGCGAAAAAGTGCTTGAAAAAGTCAGTTCTAAAACAAAAATTATCATCATGTGCAATCCAAATAATCCCAATGGAGCATTGGATGATTCTAAAGAAATTTTAACAATTATAGAAACCGCCTCTGAGAAAAATATTTTAGTTTTTTTAGATGAAGCTTTTATCGAATTCACGGGAGAACATAATTCCTTTAAAAATAAAATAAATCAATATAATAACATTTTCATTGCTAGGAGTTTTACGAAATTTTTTGGTTTACCAGGTTTACGCATTGGTTTTGGAATTAGTACTCCTGAAATAATTCAATACCTGAAAAATGGTCAAGAATTATGGCCTGTTAATTGCATTGCGCAAGAATGTGCCCAGCACGTTTTAAATAATGGCACGTTAATAGAAAAAACCCGTCAATTAATTCAAACAGAAAAGGAATATTTATTAAATTTTTTAAATCAATACCCCGACTTGAAAATTTATCCGTCTGATTCCAATTTTTTTTTAATTAATACGAGAAAAATGGGCATCACGGCACGATCAATTAAAAATGCTTTATTGCAAGAAGGTATTTTAATTAGGGATTGTTCCAATTATAAAGGATTGGATGAGTTCTTCTTTAGAATTTCAATTAAAGAGAGAGAATCCAATGAAAAATTAATAATGAGCCTTAAAAATGTATTGAATTTAAAAATTAAAAAATAGGAGTGAATAGAAATTTTAAATCAAATGCATGAGAAAGGGAGGAAGCTCATAAAAGAAGCAATGAAACGAAAAACCATTATTGGATTGGATAAAGAGTGCCCCTATTTTCCATGTCATGAGGGCTTAGAAGATTGTACTTTTTGTTATTGCCCTTTTTACCCTTGTCATGAAATGGATACTGGCGGTTTTGAAAAATTGAGTTCAATTACGAAAGAACCCGTTTGGGCATGCTCTTCCTGTATTTTTCCACACGTGAGAAAAAATGCCGAGAAAATTTTAAAAGGCTTGATAGAACTCGATGAAAATTTTGATTTAATCTCAAGAGAGAACCTTTTAGCTCTTCGAAAAAAAATCTTAAAAGAAAACAAGAAAGAATAAATGGGGATAATTCATGAAAGGTAAAGCCCTAATGATTCAAGGTACTTCTTCTCACGCGGGTAAATCGCTTTTAGTTGCCGCCTTATGTAGAATTTTTAATAATAAAGGCTTCACGGTGGCACCTTTTAAAGCGCAAAACATGTCCTTGAATTCTCATGTCACTAAAAATGGGGCTGAAATTGCTTATTCTCAAGCGGTGCAAGCTATTGCTGCAAGGATTGAACCTCAAGCTATTTTCAATCCCATATTATTAAAGCCAAAAGGAAATAATGCTTCTCAAATCATATTAATGGGGAAACCTTTCGCTGATTATAAAGTAAATGAATATTATGATGACCTTGTTCCCCGATTAATTTCTCATGTGAAAGAAGTTGCTCAAATATTGAAAAGAAAATATGATTTAATCATAATTGAAGGAGCAGGAAGTCCTGCTGAAATAAATTTATATGATAAGGATATTTCAAACATGTTTGTTGCTCGACTATTAAATGCGCCCGTGATATTAATTGGAGATATTGATAGAGGCGGGGTTTTTGCTTCCATCTATGGTACCATTAAACTATTACATGCTGAAGACCAAAAGCGAATTAAATATTTTATCATAAATAAATTCCGAGGCGATGTAAGCATTTTAGAACCAGGTATTAAGCAATTAGAAGAATTGATTGGCATTAAATGTAATGGCGTAATCCCTTATATTGAAGATTTAAAAATTCCAGCTGAAGATTCGCTTTCTTTAGAAGATCACCTTGAGACTTCAGGGCAAATTGAGGTAAAAATAATTAGATTTCCCAGGATTTCCAATTTTAACGATTTTGAGATTTTGAGCTGGGAGCCTTCTGTTCATATTTCTTATATTTCAGAACCACATGAATTGAATCATGCAGATCTAATCATCTTACCGGGTACAAAAAATACTGTAAAAGATTTGCAATGGTTAAAGGAAAAAGGATTCTTTTCTAAATTAAAGGAGTTAGCCCAAAAAAATGTTCTAATTCTAGGGATTTGTGGAGGGTATCAGATGTTAGGAAAGAACATAATAGACAAGAAAATTGAAGGAGATGAAGATGATATTCACGGAGGATTAGATTTATTACCCATTTCCACCGAATTTACAACATATAAAAAAATTACTAAACAAGTGAAGGCTCAGATTATCGGCTTGCCATCATGTAAGGGCTTTATCGTGAGTGGATATGAAATTCACATGGGTAAAATCATTCACGAGCCGCGTGCCAATTATTTATTAAAAATCATAGCCGAAGCGAATAATCATGATAATAGCTTCGCAGGAGCTATTAATGATAAAAAAAATGTATTTGGTTGTTTACTTCATGGATTTTTTAACACGGATGAATTTAGAGAAAAATTCTTGGAATACCTTTTCATGCGGAAGCAAGGAAGAAAAGAATATCACGAACCCCTGGTTAAATATAAAGAATTAATTGAAATTAATATCGATAAGTTGGCAACAGTCGTGGAAAAACACCTGAACATGGACGACCTCATGACATTAATTAATACATGAGAGGAATCAAAAGAAAAATGAATTTTTTGGTATTAAATATTTATTTTCCCCTGATTACTCTTCTCACAGTATTATTTGCCCTATTAATCGATGGAATAATTGGAGATCCTCATGTAAAATACCATCCTGTTAATCTAATGGGCAATCTTTTCATCTTGTTTAAAAATTTAGTAATGAAGGTCCAAAATCCATTGTTACAAAAGTTATTTGGAAGCGTAATTTTAATAATTTCAATCGCAATTGTTTGGATTCCTCTTTTTTTAATCCAGATTGGTTCTTGGTGGATCGTTAATAATAATTTTTTCCTTTCATGGAAGGAGTATACTTTATACAACATTATAATTTATTCATTAATTAGTGCATTTGTTTTTAAATGGAGTTTTGCGCTTAAAAACTTGGGAGACGTGTCCAAACCCATTATTCAAGGGATAAAAAATGAAGATTTACCCTCTGCTCGTCATCATTTATCTTTTATCGTGAGAAGAGATACCACATCTCTTGATAAAGTTCATATCATTTCCGCAACCGTTGAATGCATTGCTGAGAGCTCAACAGATAGTATTACTAGTGTTTTTTGGTTTTACCTTATTGGAAACATTTTTGCTGCACTCATGGTTAAAATATTCCATGTATCAAGTGCATGGTTATTATTATTGGGACTTCCCCTTGCTTACATGTATCGAATGATAAACACCGCTGATAGCATTGTAGGATATAAAAATCCAAAATTTCGCAATATTGGATGGTTTTCTGCTCGAATGGATGATATCGCAAATTACATTCCTGCTCGGCTTACTGCCTTTTTTATTTTATGTGCCGGCTTCTTATTGAGAAAAGATATAAAAAATGCCCTTCGCGTGTTGAAAAATGAGCGTAATTCGTTAGAAAGCGTGAATGCGGGTTGGACAATGGGAGCGATGGCGGGCCTATTAGGCGTTCAGTTAGAAAAAATTGGAAAGTATGTTCTTGGTACTCCAAAAAAATCTTTAGAAATTTCTGACATTGAAGAATCTTATAAAATAATAAAACTCACGAGTTACATGTTCATTCTTTTTTTAACCATAGTCTGTTATTTTGTTTTATATTTAATCAGGGGGTTCTAAGATGAAGAAAATCAATATAATGAAAAAAATTAAGTATAATTTGTTTTTTTTGACAAGAATTCCCGTGAAGGTCGAATTAAATAACTATGAAGATGTTGCCGCTGTTTTTTGGCTCTCTCCTCTAGTTGGATGGGTTCTAGCTTTAATAGGAAGTATAATTGCTCTGATTCTATTTAAATTTTTACCCGCCACAATAGTTGGCTTTATTATATTGGGGATTCTCATTTATCTCACGGGCGCTCATCATCTGGATGGACTGATTGATTTTGGTGACGGTATCATGGCAAGGGGAACAGCCGAACATAAAATCAAAATAATGCACGATGTCTCGATTGGAGCCGGCGGTTTTTCATTAGGATTCATCATCATGAGTTTAACTGGTTTTTCTATTGCATTTTCTAAATCTCATATCATTATATCTTTATTGATAGCAGAAGTCTGCGCTAAATTTTCAATGGTAGCTGCTTGCTCTTTAGGTAAATCTGCTGATACAGAAATAGTGCGACCTTTCATGGAGAAAAATTCGGTAATGCAATTTATTTATTCCCTCATTCTTACATGCGTGCTCATTTATCTTACTATTATCTTGAATTCGATCTATTCTTTCATGACAAATACCATTTTGGTTCTACCAAATTTTTTAATTTCAATTGAAGCCTTTTCAATTTTTAATTATTATTCTATTTTTAGCGTATTCTTCATTGCCTTCATTAGTACTTTCTTATCATTATTATTAATCATGAGAATTGCTTACAAGAACTTCAAGGGCTTCACGGGAGATTGCATGGGAGCATTAAATGAATGTACGCGTCTTTTTTGCTTGATCTTCATTATAATTTTTTATTCTCTAAATTTAATATAATTCAGTGAACTTACATGGTGAAGAAATTGATTGAAATCACGGGTGTAATAATGGCTGGTGGAAAAAGTTCTAGATTTGATTTTGAAAAATTAAAGCTTGAACATCATGAAAAAACCCTTTTAAAATTTGGAGAAAAAACTTTAATCGAACGAGTCATGGAAGCAGTATTAAACGTGAAATCAATTAATCGGGTCATTATTGCTACTTCACCTCATGTTCCTAAAACAGAATCCTTTCTTATATCTTTAGGACATCCTATTGAAATAATTCGAACGCCCGGCAAGGGATATCATCATGATTTAAAGCATGTAGTGCAAAAATTACATTTGAAAAGGATTATTACAATCACGGCTGATCTTCCCTTAATTAAGCCAAAATATTTAGAACGCATCATCGAACAATATTTTTTAAAAAATAAACCTGCCATGAGTGTCATGTCTCATGAAAGTTTATTAAAAAAAGAAGGAATTACGGGTTATAGCACGATTGATATGGAACTTGAAGGTAAATCGTGCTCATTATATCCCATAGGAATTAATTTATTGGATGGAAATTATATAGGTTTACCCTCTATTGAACAAGCAATTTATTTGAATGAAGAGAGAGATTTATTATATAATATTAACACGATTAAAGATTACATGAATGCCATGAAAAAAATAAAAAAGGAGTGAAACCATGAGCCTAAGATGCTTAAAAACGCCGCTGGGAGATGATGTTTATCTTTATCCTTATCTTTATCCTAAAGCCATTGTCATAAAATTTAACGGAAAGCGGAATGTCGTAAGTACTTCAATATTTAATGGCGGATATGCCGAACATTTAAAATACGTGTACAATTATGATGGGAAAAAGGGAACTTACAACGAATATGATTTAGAAGGACTAACCTATGAACAACACTTGATTCAAGTAGCTAAAAATCTAGGGCTTTCCCCTAGCCACACTACCGGCATTAGTACAACGGCGGACATGAAAAATGCATCTTTGACCATCATGAGTCATGAGGGGCTTTCCGCATGCGCAATTATTACAGCTGGGACAAAAGGAAATGCGGCACGAGCAGGAGACCCAAGTTCTTTTGATGAACGAAAATTATCTGAGAGCAAAAAAATATCCGGCACTATTAACATGTTAGTACAAATTAATGCCCGTTTATCTCCCGGTACATTGACCAGGGCATTAATTACTTGTACGGAAGCAAAATCCGTTGCTTTACAAGAATTACTGATCGGAAGCAAATATTCGACGGGAATTGCAACGGGAACGGGCACGGATGGATGTATATTGATAGGAAACATGGATTCTTCCATTACTCTCACGAATGCTGGAAAGCATTCGAAATTAGGAGAATTGATCGGACGCGTGATAATTAAAGGCGTAAAAAGAGCTATTGCATTCCAAGAAAATTTAACTTCAAGCACGCAAAATAATTTATTTTCAAAATTAGAACGATATAAGCTTACACCTCAAGTTGTACATGAATATTATAATACCTTAAATGAAAATAAGGAAATTTCTGAAAAGCAATTTGAAAAAATCTTAAATTCTATTTTGCAAAAATATCAAGGTATCAATGCTTCCCTTTCATTACTCCCTTACTTGTTAGACGAGTATCAATGGAATATTTTATCGAGAGAGCAACTATTTTCAAAAATAAGATTTCTATTTAATTTCATCGGGGCGGATTTCAATTTACATTCGAATAAGGTTAGAAAAAAGGAGGTAATCGAGGAAATTTTGTCTTTTTTAAAATCTTATCTCGTCTCTCTCGTGGTTAAGGATCTCGAGAAAAAAAAAGATTAAGAAAAAAGAATACCTGAAAATGAAA
Organism: Promethearchaeota archaeon; assembly: GCA_029838195.1. GTDB lineage: Archaea > Asgardarchaeota > Lokiarchaeia > Sigyniarchaeales > SOKP01 > JALGVJ01. The sequence goes on along the minus strand of JALGVJ010000001.1, from coordinate 252,298 downwards.
TTTATTTTAAATCATTGCCATGAAAGAACATGAATACCCTAGGGAAAAGTCGAACATGAGTATAGAAATCTACTTAGTAAGACACGGAACTGTTAAAATTGAACAAGGCATTATTCATGGCCAATCTGATGTAGAACCTTCAGACGATTATAAAAAAATAGTTAAAAAAATTAATAAACAGGTAAAAATAACTAAGAACACTGCTATATATTCAAGTCCCTTAAAAAGATGTCGGGTGCTTGCGAGAGCTCTTTCACGTAGCGAACCAATCGAAGATCCTCGTTTAATAGAGCTTAATTTTGGAAAATGGGAATTGAAAAACTGGGATGAATTGGACGCTGAAGAAGTAAATAAATGGATGGAGGATTTTGTTAGTATCTCCCCCCCAAATGGAGAATCCTATCTCGAGCTTCATGAGCGCGTTTCTGATTTCTTCTTGAAGTTGATAAAAAAGCAAGAACACGAGCACGTACTTATCATTACCCATGGAGGGGTTATCCGTTCTATTCTAACACGCGTGTTAGAAATTCCCTTAAAAAATAGTTTTACTTTAGAAATCGACCCGGGTTCTATCACAAAAATACTTGTAAATTTTGATGTTAAAAATACTCCGTGGTTTAAAATAAAATACATTAACCTATAAAAGATTAAAAATCAGAAATGCGAACTAAAAGTCTGGTTTAAGACAATTTAAGAATTTATTAATTTTTCTAATTCTTGATACCGTTCATGGATTTTCTTCTTTTTCTCCACATTTCTAAAGCGTTCCCAATATTCCCGTTCTATTATTAACTGCTCTTCTTCATCTTTTTTATTTTTTTTAAACTGCATTCCGATACTCTTTACCTTTTATTTCCTATTAATAATTAAATCTGAATGGTAAATAAAAAAAAATTGGGAGTCCAATTCTTGTTTATTAAATCCTTCTTTTTTTAAGTATTACGGGAAGATTTTTTGAACATGAATGAATTTATTTCTTGGTATTAAATTGCATTATAATTATTTATAGGTCTCGGTTTTTCGCTTGAACCTTTCTGAACTTTTTGAAGATTCTCCAAATAAAAAAGTGCTAATGTCAGGAAACGAAGCGTTCGCTAGGGGCGTGTTCGAAGCGGGCATTACTTTTGCAGCAAATTACCCCGGTACGCCCGTTTCTGAAGTAGGAGATTACTTGCATTATTTGTCTGAAACATCTAAAGATTTTATTTTTGATTATTCTGTTAATGAAAAAGTAGCCTTAGAGTCATGCATTGGCGTGAGTTGGGCAGGGTTAAGAGCCATTGCAATGTTCAAGCATTTGGGAATGAACGTTGCAGCAGATCCACTTCATTCTTTTCCTTATTCAGGAGTTAATGGCGGCATGGTTATATTAAATGGAGGAGATCCCGGCATTTTATCTTCCACCAATGCTCAAGATAATCGATTTTATTCCCTACATACCCATATTCCCATTTTAGAACCGTCGACCATTCAAGAATGCAAGAATTTTATTATTGAAGGAATTCACCTTTCGGAAAAATTCAAAATACCCGTCATGATTAATACCACTCCACGGATATGTCATGGACACGGAATTGTAAAGTTAGGAAAGATTGAATCCCCCAACGCAACCGGATTTTTTAAAAAAAATCCCGATCGTTTCATCAATACTCTCGGAAGAGCTTTAGCCAACCAAGAGAACTATTTTAATATCATCTCTCGTCTCGAGAAAGACAAAAATATTCACCAAAAATTAAATTTCATTAAAGATTTCCCTCCCGAACTAAAAAATTCAAGTCCCCACCAAGATGAATCTATTGGTATCATTACCAGTGGCGCAAGCTATGGATACGTGCTTGATGTTTGCTACAAGTTAGGAATAACACCTCCTATTTTAAAGTTAGGCTTGATATATCCCCTTAATAGTGAGATTATCCTTGATTTTATTGAGAAATTCCACTTACAGAAGCTATTTATTGTCGAAGAATTAGAACCCTTTCTTCAGTCTTTAATAGAATTAAAATGCTGGAAAATGAAATTATCAACTGATATTTCAATACACGGAAAAGATTTTCTCCCCCGAACGGGCGAATTAAACGTTGAAACTATCATGCATTTTTTCCTCCACTATTTTTTCGTAAAAAATAATTCCATAATTGAGGAAATTACTAAAAAAGAACAAGTTTTAAAAGAAATTTTACCCTTACTTCCCCGCCGGGAACCCACTTTTTGTCCTGGTTGCCAATATCGTCCAGTCTTCTATGCATTAAAAAAAGTACTACAGCAATTAGAAAAAGAACACGATTTAGAATTCATTCACGCGGGAGATATTGGATGTTACACGCTTGCTGAGGCATATCCTTATCAATTATTGGATTGGGTCGTATGCATGGGGGCTGGGGTCGGAATTGCCGATGGTATGTTTCATGCTTTAGATTCCGAAAAGCAAAAACTCATTGCATACATTGGAGATTCTACTTTGTTCCATTCGGGCCTCCCACCCATATTAAACGCTATTAAAAATGATTTGGATTTTACTATCATCATATTTTATAATTTTTACACGGCCATGACCGGTCACCAAGCTCATGTTTCCACTCCTCACGAAGTAATTTCCTATTCAGGTAATTATCGCAAAACAGATTTAAGAGAGATTGACTTGGAAAAATTATTAGAGAGCTTGGGTATTGAACACCTTGTTATTACTAATGCTTATAATATAGAAAAATTAGAACGGCTGTTTAAGGGTACGCTTCTAAAGAAAGGGTTGAAAGTTATAGTAATCAAGGAGGAATGTGCTCTTGAAAAGAAAAGAAGATTAAATAAAAAACCCCACGGCGAGAGGGAAGAATATTATACCATATTAGACACGTGCGTGCAATGCAATGAATGTATTGAATATTTTGGATGTCCGGCCATTAATGCCACGTTTCATGAGCTTGTAAATAGAACCGGAATGGAACCTACTACTAAAAAGAAAAATTTAATTTATTACATCGATGAATCAAAATGCATAGCTAACGTGTGCCCGGGAACGTGTAGATCCACATGTAAAAATGACGCTATAAAAAAAACAATTATTTCAAGGAAGGAAAAATAGAAATTCAAATAAAATTACAGAGGAATGAGTTTAATGGCAGATATATTTAATGTTCTAATTGCGGGTGTAGGAGGCCAAGGTGTTATCTTAATGGGAAATTTATTGAGAGAATTTGGATTACGAACGCCGTTAATAAAGAACGTGGTAGGGACGGAAAGTCGAGGAGTTTCCCAAAGAGAAGGCTCTGTAATTTCTACCATTCGATATCTCATTGAAAGTAGGATATATTCTCTTGACCAATACCGTGCCCCCGAAGATCTCATCTCACCTATCATCCTAATGAACGATGCTCATTTAGTTTTGGGGTTAGAACCATTAGAAACAATCAGAAATCTCCGGTATATTTCAGAGAAGACCGTCATCATAATGAACACCCGCAATAATTTTCCTAAAAAAACATTATTAGGAGGGAGTTCATCGGGAAAAGCTTACCCTTCCAATGCTAAAATATTAGAAATACTTGATCAATTTGCCCGAAAAATCGTTTCCATGGATTTCAGCGAATTGTCGCAAGAGACTCTTGGAGAGGCGATCTTCGCAAATAGCATCATTTTAGGAGTGGCTGTAAAAGAATTCAGGGAAGTTTTTCGAAAGGAGGTTATCATGGAAATTCTAAAAAAATATTTCGGAGAGCATTCTCCTAATATTCAAGCGTTAGAAATGGGATATCAATTGATTTAAGAACCCATAGTTTTTTTTGCTTTTTATGATAATTTATATTCAGCAAACCGCCCATTAACTTGAAACATTTACGAATTAAAATATAAATTAAAATCAAAATAAGGAAAAAAATATTAATTTACTTTTTTTGTATTTTATTGAAAATCCAAGGATTTAGAGTCGTCAGAAGAAAGGATAATATGAAAAATTCAATAAGCTCCCAGATCACGGATTCTAAGGGAATAAAGTTCAAAAGAAAATACAACGCGAACACTACTAATAATCCTATAATCATGTTCAATAAGCGCTGTTTTGTCGAGAGGATGGTAGGATCATAACCTATTTTCTCGCATTCAATGATATATCCAAGGCCTAAGCCAATCATTGCTCCCGCGTGCATCCCATAGCCTTGTTCCATCGGTGGAAAGATAAGGACTGCAACAATGAACAGGATCAAGGGAATGATAATTACTAGGAGGATTTTAAGGGGTAGGGTTAAAGCATTAATTTTTGCCGAGGCTCGTGGTTCTAAGATGATAAAAAGCGTGAGAAAAAGCATGCCAAACAATAGCCCTCCCCAGATGTCCTGGATGTCGTGAACGCCGATAATAACCCGGGAAATGGCTATCACGTAAAATAGAATTACAAATATTATTGCTATACCTCTATTTTTTTCCCTTACATCATGAGCAAGATATCCATAAACGGTCACGGATGATTGTGAGTGGCCTGAAGGAAAGCCATAGCCCGTCACTTCTCTTCTGGTCCATGGTCTCGGATCTTTCCAGATATCTTTTAGAAGGGCATTCGCGTAAGCACCTCCCAATAAGAGAGAGAATGCTAAATTTTTTGCCACTTTTTTATCATAAGCATACCAAGCAACCGTGATGATTATGATATAAACAATTAAATCTCCCAGATTCGTAATCACGGAGAAAATCGCATACATTTGCTCATTATAATAGAACAATTCATTAAAATAAATGTTATATCCAAGTAATAATAAGATGAGGCCCACGACAAACACGACAGCTGCGTTAATGGCAATGAATCGCAACTCTTTTTTTGAAATAAGTTCTTCTTTTATTTCTTCAGACATAATTCTTCTTATTTTATTATTTAATTGGGTTTTATTTTTAGATAAGAGTTGAACTTATTTATATATATTTTCGTTTTGGAGAGATGGTAATTTATTAAAGATAGAAGGAATGATAAATTGAAGGAAGATATCTCGCCTTATCGATTAATATATTTTACCTTAAACGAGTTAATCATTCCATTTTTAATGACAATTTCTCTATAGGCACCTACAATTGAAGGATTTTTATATCCGCCCATGCCTAAGGCGGGAGTTTGAACAACAAACGGTCCATTTTGTTTTATTTCTTCTGGGCTTTGATACAATTCGGAGTAAAGGTCATAATAAATAGCCGCTGGAATTTCTAGGCGTTTCAATTTGAACGGAGGAGAATCAAAAATTTTTGTTTTAAATGATGGATCAGCTAGACGATATTCTCTTAAAGAATGAGTATGTCCGGCCAATGTTAAAGTACAATAATCCTTACAAAAAGCAATTACTTTTTCCCAATTAGAAGCAATGGTGCCGAATTTTACATTAAACACGTCATCGATTCGAGCATCTTGGAGGGTAAAACCACTATTTAATAATGTAGATTCTTTAAAATCCTCAATAGTTTTTCCCGACACTTCAATAGATCTATTACTATTTCTTTTGAGTAGATACGGTTTGGGGGCTGTATTTATGGGAGGTCCGTGAACAAAAAAAAAGACGTTCATTCCTTTCTTAATCGTGGTTTTTATTAAATTTTCGAGATATGATATTTGATTCTTAGTAAGACCTGTAACGGAAGGATGGCCCGCTATCAAATCCCGAAAGTTTAGGAATGAATCCGAGCCGCTGTTTAAAAAGATGAAGAGATTCTTTCCTAATATTAATGAATAATCGAATAATGGGTTGATTTCCGTAAAATATCCTCGAAGCACCATTTCTGAGGAGATGATAGCCGTAATGGGAGAGGCCGAAAAAAACTCGTTCAAGGCAACAGCTTCTGATGCATTTAATCCCATTTTTCTATAAAGACCCGCCCATGTAAGGTCATAATGATACGCTCGATAATCGTGATTGCCTAAAATCGTGAAAATGGGGCAGAGTAATTCTTCTCCACGAATCATGCCTCGATATCTTCTTTGATGAGGCGAATTTAAAATGATATCTTTAAAAATTTTCCAGTTAGTATGCTTAAATTTAAAGCTGGTTATCTTTTTTAAGGATTTGAAAAGTTTACTTAGGAGAGTAAAATCAATCAAATCGCCGGTAAGTACAATGAAATCCAATTCATTATTTAGGACCTTCCTGTTCATTAATTTTATGAATTTTCTAAATTGATTATTAGGGTTAATGAAGCGTTTTCTGAGAGGCGCCTTGAATTCTTCCGTGAATACTTCATCTTTTTTAATTTTTAATTTTTTCATGACACCCTTAAGAAATGCATCAACATTACGCTTTACGGAAGTCCGGGTCCATCTCTTCACGATTTCGTAAATTCTATCATTTCTTTCGGCCAAATGAAGATCCGTGGCTTGTACAAACGTAAATTTTTGCCAATCTTTCTTAGAAATGACAAGAGCATGGTAATTAATGCGCTTGCGAAAACATTCCACGTCAAACATGATAAAGCCATGATCTTCTAAATATTCAAAAACCTCTTGAGTAATGTCAAAATTAATGGAAACTTTGTAAAACTGATTCAAGTCGGGTCTCAGAGAGTTAAATTTAGTAAAATGAGGAAGGGGCGTACACGTCTCGTTTTTTATGTAATCTGCATCTCTTAATGTCTTGATGCCCACTCTCTCAACCCGCAAGACTGCCGTAGGTATCGAATCTCCCCTCATTGCCCGAGGACTAAGTTTTTCAAATTTCTCTTCAGCAAACTCTTTAAGAGATTCGATACCCGAAGTAATCGTTTGCATGAATTGGGATTCCGCTTTCTCTGTTTCCTTGGTCTTTTTTTTTTTCATGGAGAATTTCCTTTTCAAGCGAGAAAATAACCCTCTTTTTTCTTTTTTCTCTAATGTTAACCTTTCTTCTATTTCCCTTTTCTTTGATTCTATAATTTTTTTAATTTTCCACTTGTATTCGAGAATCGGAATCAACTGAATCTCTCTAGTAAGGATGCGCTCAACCTCCTTTTCGTCGTCAATGTTGCTCATGAATAAAAAATCTGCCTCAAATTCTCTTTTTTTTAAATCGGGGTCGGTATTCAAGAACAAGGGATGCCCTAAATTAGGATTAATCAACCAGATATTTTTGGACTGCTCGGCTCGCGGGAAGAAAAGAGATTTTGGGATCATGGTTTAATTAATTGACACGTTCTTGATTGATCTTACAATTTTTATGTATGAAAAAGATAAAAGCCAAATAAAAATAATTCTTAACATTAAAATGAATGAATCCAAAAAAAACTCATGAAGTCCCCATTGAGTTCGAGAACATTTACCTAATAATCCCGACTCTTTCATGAGAACAAAAAACAATCTATTACTATTTTGAGAAGATATATAATAGGGGTTCCATTCGAGGAGAAAATATACTAAAAGAGCGCTTTTTATTTTATATTTAACATTTTCCCCGCGAATGATTCATGGAAACTTGTCTTTAATCCGTATTTGTTAGACTAACAAAAATTATCGAATCGTCTTTTTGTTCGCTCTCGAAAAAAAGTTTACACCTATTTTTGCGGCGAAGCATTCCTTTGAGGAAATTAACGCTTTTTATTACCAGAAAGAAAATGCTTAATCTATTTCCTGAAAAATTGTCTCTTTTTCCTGTAAACTTGTATCTAATCAGTATTGGTAAGCGAAACGAAGATCACGTTATCCCCCCTTATCACGATTGACCCCAATTCTTCATGCTCTTCTCGAATGCTTCCATCCTCATCCTGGTATTCGAAAATTTGACTCGCGCCTTCTAGGTAAAGGTTCAGGTGATCGTCGAAACTTAAAAGTTTGCCCTTGAATAGTCGGTTACGTTTTACTTTAATGAGGATTATTTTATTCATGCTATCTTTAAGATAATCAATTGGTCTCTGAGGTCTTTGCTGGTATATCTTCCTTTCCATTCTAACATGCTCACTTTAATTATTAAAAAAAAATCTTTAAAAGTATTTATTAACAACTAGTAAAAAAAATGCTCTAAATTAAAACCTTATCCTTTTATAAAAAAATATTTATTTCCTAATCATTTCTAATTAACAATTCTAATTATTAAGGATCAAGGATTTTATACAATTGATCATGAAAGCTATGAGAGAAAAAAATATCACTAAATGTAGCATTAAAAATTGTCAAAAAACGATAAAACTTGAGGATGCAATCAAAATTGGCACTTCGTATTATTGTAAACCATGTGGCGTGGCCTTTTATCGCAGCATGTTAAATATCTAATGGTCATGTATAGATATTAAAATTTTTAAACAATAAAACGTTAAAATGATCAAGAAAATTTGATTTTGAAAAGGCTCGTGGCCCAGTCTGGATAAGGCGGCAGCCTCCTAAACTTTTTAACGTGGAGCGAGCTGAAGATCGAGGGTTCAAATCCCTCCGAGCCTGCTTCTCACAGTTCTTTTTTAAAATTGATGGTTTTGAGGATTTCTTAATTTTTCTAAGAGGATTAAAATATGTAAGAGAAATTTTAATTTGATATCTCCTCTCTTTTAAAATCATGAAGTATTATCTACTTCAATTAAGGATGCATTAATGTGAAAATTTTAATTCATTAACGGTTTAAAATACGTGTGAGCAAGGTGAATTCAAGAGAGGTATTTGAACGAGAATATTTTGAAGATTCGCATTTTTCCCAATTTGGTGGGTACGATTTGCTTACCAGACTTAATTCTTGGCGTACGGAAAAATATAGAAAATTCATCTTGCGGCACGTGGAATCGGGTCAGAGAACGTTATTGGATATTGGATGTGGTTATGGGCATTTTTTGAACATCCTTAAAAATGATTTTAACGTTCACGGAATGGATATTTCTCATCATGCAATAAAAGTTTCTAAATATAGAGTAAAATGTGCTTGCTTGCAAGCAGATATCGTGGAAAATGGGATTCCATACTCTAAGAAATTCGATGTCATTACTGCTATTTCCGTGCTAGAGCATCTTCATGACGTGAATAAGGCACTTAAAAATATACATGAACATTTAAACGATAATGGATTATTCTGTTTCGAGATTCCAACTATTAGCAATAAATTCAGTAGAATTATCTACAATCTTTTTTTTTCTTGGGATCCTACCCATGTAACTATTCTGTCAGTAGAGGAGGTTGAAAAATTAGCCATCTCTAATGGATTTACCAAACTTGCAATTTATTCATCATTTTTTCCGATCTTTACGAAGAATAAGAAACTTGTAGAAAATTTTAGCTTTATTTTTGCTATTTTTCGAAAAAAACCAAAATGAGAGAGAAATTATCCCAAGATTCAATTTTTTTAGGGGGAGAATTCCATGTGCACTGAAAAAAGAATTTATATGCCGTGTTATTTTAAATTTATTTATTACAAAAAATTAAATTTATATCGAAATAAACTCTAAAATGCAAGAGTTCCATGGCGAATTATTTTAGAGAATTTTATTTACCCCTCATGTTCATTGCTATTGTAATTGGATATCAGATTTCGGGTTATTTCTTATATTTGCATGCCAAATACAAAAATGAGAAAATTAAATTTAATAATTTATTATTAGGGTATGGCTTGATATTTGGAATCACATTAACAGGTTTTACGATTCGTATTCTAAATTTATATTTTTTAAGAATTTATTATCCAAAGATATTTTCTCCCTTAGTTCGAACGACATATCTTTTATTATATACGGGGATTATGGTTTTTTATCTGATTATTTCTTCTAAAGCATTTAATGCCATTATAAGGACTAATTTTATTCGTGCATTATCATTCCTTTTATTGATTCCTATTTTTTGTTCTCTAATCATGACCATAGAAACTTTATTGTATAGCACGATTGCCGGCATTACGTTAGTACTTTATTATTCCATTATTTTAAAATTTCAAAATAAGTTAGCTCAGCTCACTACAGGAGATATTCGAAAAAGGTTAAATCTTATTTTTTGGGCCATCATATTAATATTTGTATCTCATTTTTTAGGAGGTTATACGCCGAGCAATGTATTATTGAGTGCTTATACTGATTTACTTCAAATCATTTCCGTACCCCTTTTTATTATTGGACTTTTAATTTTTTTCTTGGGCGCCTATAAATTTCCCATGTTTTTAGAATTTGATTGGAAGGAGAATATTATCAGTTTATACGTTGTAAATAGGGTGAATTTTGAAATTCTATATCAATATCACTTTAATCTTATTCCTATTTCGAACCATGAGCAATGGGAAGAACAAGAGAAGGGATCAAATATATTATTTTCACGAGGACTAATCGGAATGGAAAGCATCATCTCTTTTATCTCTGAATCTACAAATGATAACGTAGATAAGATATCTCACCAAAAATACTTGATTTTAATCCAACATGCTGAAAAGCCTTTTGATTTTTTAATCTTTTACCTTTTTGTTAAAAAAGAGTTAAACAGCTTGAGATATATAATCAAACAAGTAAAAGAGGAGTTCATCAAGCTATATTCTCCTATTTTAATGAAGATTGCTCAATCAAAAGAATTTAAACAAAAACTATTTTCAAGTTTCGATACTGTTATAAAACAAAAAATTATGACCAATTATTAGATGGGTGTTCACGTGATCACACAAGATTTTTTTCCTATAACCGGAATGTTTAGAGAACCTCTTTTAATCTTGGAATATCTAATCACCTTTCTCTTTTTCGAGCAATCTTTTTTTTTATGGACACGATTTCATGGTAAAAACAAAATGAAATTAAAATCGTTAGAAGAAAAAGCGTATTTTTGGTTATTTTTGGGATATGCGTTCATGTGGATGTTTTTCGTTATTGCGGATTTTTACGTTCAATCTTCCTATTTTCATGACCTTTTTTCTACCATCGGGATGTCGATTCAAGTTGCCAGCATCATTTTATTTTTTAAGATAATGGAAAATCTAAAAGTGTATTTTAAAAGATATTTATTCACCAGAATCTCTTTAATATTTCTTCCTATTTACATGATAATAATCTTAATAGATATATCCATTGGATTTATCTTCGGTTATCTCTACATGTCAATACTCATCATTTTTTTTATCCTCTATTTTATAAGCATGAGGTCTAAACTACAAGTTAAAAAGGGGATTATCAATTTACAATTTGAGATTTTCAAGTTTTCATTAGGAATTTTAATCATCATTATCGGTTTTCTATTAACCACGCCTTATATAATCGTCCCATTTGGCGTGATTTACCGTTTTTATGGAGATATCATTCAATTAATTGGATTTATCTTGCTTGCGTGGTTTTTTATTTCTGTTCCTTCTTTAACAGAATATGCTTGGCAAGACAAGCTGGAAAGTATCTTCATCATTCATAAATCGGGTTTATTAATTTATAAGAAAAACTTCAGAAAAAGAATAGATACATCCGCAGGCGAATATGTTTTTTCTGGAAGCTTGATCATGCTAAAAATGATGTTAGAACAAGCCACCCAAGTTGAAGGACTTTCAATTATCGAAAAAGAAGGGAAAATAATAATCGTACAGCCATCTACTCATGTATATTCCATTTTAATTTGTGATGAGCTTTTAAAACATTATCAAATTTTACTCAATAAATTAACCAGCAGAATTGAAGAACTTTTTTCACCCATTTTAGAGGATTGGAAGGGAAATTTAAACGCATTCTCCCCCATGGAACATCTAATTGAAGAGATTTTTTTCTAATAAAACCCCCTTTCGATTAAAATAGTATCAATCAATGTAGTGAATAATTCTTGAATATTTTCTCCTGTTTTCGCTGAAACTTCCATGTATTCTATAAGATCATGATCAATAACTAATTTTTTAGCTCTCTGATAAATCAGGCTTCTATTTTCCACGAGATCTGCCTTGTTTCCTGCTAAGATTATAGGAATGCGTGGTTGTATCGTTTCCTGACCTGATTTGAAAAGTTCAAGCCATTCTTTAGATTCATCTATACTTTCTTCTCTACTCATATCAAATACTAAAATAGCTCCTGCCGCTCCCCTCGAATAAATTGGAAGCATCATTCTAAATTGCTTCTCTCCAATAATATCCCAAATTTGTAATAGAATTTTTTTTCCCACTCGCGTGATTTGTTTCAAAATAATATCCGCCCCCAATGTTCTTCCAAGCTCCATTTGTGTTTTTAATTTTGCTGATATGAGTTTATAAATTATCGCCGATTTCCCAGAACCCTTAGCCCCGAACACGCAGAGTTTAAAAGACAAATCAATTGGAATTCTTATTCACTATCGCAAGTCAATGAGTAAAAAATTATATGATAAAAATAGAATTACTCCTATTAAAACCATGACTTATTTTGAAATGAATAATTATGAAAATCGATTATTTTTTTCTAAAAAGATAATTTAATTTTATGTTTTATTGATTTTTGTATTAAATATTGTTTAATTAAATGTTACTTTTTGATAATTATTATCAATTCTCATGAATAAAAATTCTTTTTAAGAAGATTATAAAACAATATTTCTTCTTTCTATCGTTTTTAAAAAATCTTCATGTATTGATTTCAATCACGATTCTAATTTATTTATAATTTAGGAGTCAAGCATGAAGCGGTAGAGCAGATTTTTTGACACGATTATTTGTTTTTAGAAATTTAATGTCCCTTTTTATAGATGAACAATTTTTATTTTTCATGAATGTAGATCATTACGTGACTAGTTTTTCTTATTTACAAATTCCTAAAAGAGATAATCTCCCTCCTTTTTTCCGACGCCTCCTAGAGCGGATAATGAGAAATGGTGTTCTGCCATTTGTAAGAATCTTGAGCTTGATCCTCGATTCTGGATTTTCATTTAAAGGAGTAAAACGTTTTCCCGAATACATGTTAGAAATGAGCGATGGCACGAAATTAGCAACAGATGTGTATTTGCCTAAAAAAGTGTACAAAAAACGAAGTAAATGTCCAACCATGCTCATCCGATTACCGTATTGGAAAGATTCTTTTAGTTATTTAGCTCACTTTTATGCCATCCACGGGTTTGCGGTTGTATTGCAAGATGTTCGAGGATGTGCTCATTCTGAAGGGTTCAATTTTTACCTTTTAGCAGATAGAAGCGATGGACTAGAAACTCTTCAGTGGATCAAAAAACAATTTTGGTACAATGGAAAAATAGGAATGAATGGAGGGAGCTATTTCGGATTAACTCAGTTATGTGTTTCATTTAAGAATGAGGGAATCCTTACTTGCATTTCTCCGGCGATTTGCTCTACATTGAATCTCTGGAACTCGTCTGGAGGATTAAACATTCATTCATTAACAACAGCAATGTATCGGATATTATTAAATATCACGGTAAATCGTGAAAAACCGCCGGTAGATCTCTTGCCGAGAGAAATTCAAGAAAGATATTTGAATCCGACCACAGCTCTATATAATGATCCTTTAGAAAAGCAATCTTCCATTCTTAAATTTTCTGATTTTAAAGATTTAAATCTTGATAAAGTAAAACGGAAAATAGCGGAACATTACCTCAATAACCACGTTAATTTCAAGAAACGGAACTTCTCGTTGTTTTTTAAATTCTTGAATGATTTCTTATTTCATCAGAAAATTGAAAAAGACACGGAACGAATGTTAGGCTTATTAGACTATGCCGTTGAACATGTAGAGCAACCAGTTTTCATGCTTGCTGGCTGGCAAGACATGTTTTTAGAACATCAATTAAAAGATTTCTTGGAACTTCAAAAAAATGCAAATGATTTTGTAAAAAAACACTCTAAAATGGTAATAGGCCCTTGGGCTCATGCTGAAAGCGGACACCCAGAAAGCACGTTATTTAATGCGGGAATGTTAATGTTTTACAAGCTGTTTTTAAACAAGCAATGGTTTGATTACTGGTTGAAAGAAAAACGATCCACTTTTACCGATATAGATAAACCTCCAATTAAATATTGGGTCATGGGGAGAAATCTCTGGAGATATACGGATTATTGGCCTCCTAAAGAAATAAGATACCGAAAATTATATCTTCATTCCGATGGTGATGCTAATAGCATGAAGGTCCATGGAAAATTAAGTCCTAAATATCCTAAAGAAGAACCACCTGACCAGTATGAATTTGATCCCATGAACCCCGTTATTACTCGGGGAGGCAGGAATTTAGATATTTTAAAAGGAAGCCATGACCAAAAAGATGCAGAACAGCGTTTAGACGTGCTCGTGTATACTTCAAATGTTTTACAAAAAGGAATAGAAATCACTGGGCTCGTGAAAATGGTCTTGTTCGCAGCTTCTTCAGCTCAAGACACGGATTTCATGGTGAAACTAGTGGATGTATTTCCTAATGGGAAAGCTTATAATATTTTAGACGCTGGAATTAGAGCTCGCTTTAGAAACGGTATTTCAGCCCCTTCTCTCATTAATCCCGACGAGATTATTAAATATACAATTGAGCTTGGTAATACCTCTAATCTTTTTCGAAAAGGACATCGAATTCGATTAGAAATAACTTCCAGCAATTTTCCTAGATTTGACATTAATTCAAATTTAGGGGGAAAAGGAAAGCCATTCGAGTATATGAAAGCTGTCCAAAAGATTTATCATGATAAAAATCACCCCAGCTACTTGATCATGCCTGTTTATTCAAAATCGAATAAATAAAAAAAGGAATTATCAATTCCCGATGAAAAATCATTAGCGTGTAATCCTCATGACATTTTAATCATGACGTAAGAGAGTACTTTTCCATAAAAATTAAGAGGCTTTTATCATTTTTTACTCCAAGGCATTAGATTTTAACATTTAATAGACCTCTACTACATCACGGAAATTTGGGGACATTGATTCTATCAAAAAAATCAGGATTCATCATTTTTTTATCTATTTTTTTTTCTGGCATCCTTGGAATGGCTCTTTATACCTATCTTCCACGATATCTTTATTACATGGGAATTGAAAAATCAATAATCCAACTAGTTTCAACTATCATGGCATTTACTAATTTTGTTTTTCCCCCGCTTGTCGGAAATTATAGCGATAAAATTCAAAATCGATACTATATTTTCATTTTCGGAGCAATTGGCGATACCATCTTATTTTCATGGCTGTTATTCCATCGAACGCTAATCATGATTATCATTGCCCTGTTTGCCCATGGATTTTTCTCGGCTTGTTTTGGCCTAATTTTAGTCTTGTTTCAAGAATTGGTAGAAAATGATCAAAAAATGATTTCCTATCTTAATGCAACAGGAGCATTAGGATGGTTTGCAGGAGCTCAATTATGCGGAATTTTCGTGGAAATTAATGGTATAGAACATGTTTTCTATTTTTTTTTGATTTTTAACATTATCAGCATGATCTTGGTGTTTTTTGCCCGAGAAAATCGCTTTATTATTTTAAATAGAATCGAAGAAACAAAAAACTCAAGCGAGAACTCTAAAAATCATGGAATCATGGATATGAATGAAAATTCCGGCAATAATATCTCAAAATCCGTATATTATTCCCTTTTTTTCCGGCATTTTGGAATCCGTCCCGTTTTATCCATCCTTGCAATCATCATGGCATTATATCTTAACAATGACGTCCAAATTGGATTTTTAATGGGAATTAATCCTTTACTACAGTTTTTTCTCATCATTATTTTCGGAAACCTAATTAATGACAAGAATGAAAAAGCGTTCATGGTGGTGGGATACGTGTTAAGCATTTTCGTATTAATTGGATATTTCTTTTCTACCACTTTTTTTGGCTTTTTCATATCTCAAATCCTCATAGCTTTAAGCTACAGCATGTTTTATTCCGCCATTTATCTTTATATTTCCAAGCATACCACGCCTAAAAACAAGGGAAAATACATTGGCTATGTAAATTCAAGCTTCTTTTTAGGAGGTTTTTCAGGGGGATTGCTCTTTACCTTGTTATTAACCATTAACCCAGATTATTATTTTGGCATCTCCTTGATGATCATTTTTCCCATTATTTCCACTCTCATCATTCTCTTCAAATTTAAACGCTGATCCTTATAGATATTCTACGAGAATATAATGCAGGATAAATCCTAAAAGAGATTCATGGTATCATGTAATCAAAGTACAATTTATATTATTTTTGTAAAAGCGAAAAATTTCTCTCAATACGAGCTCAAGATGCTTCCACCATCCTTTACCATGAAGTTTTGCCATTTCTTTTTAATTGAGAGAGATTTACTAATTCCTATCGTCTTCTCCATGCGTTATATCAATGCATACATGACGCTAAAAACATAAATTTAAATAAAACGCTGATAATATTATTAATACAACAAAAAAAAGGTGAAATTATTGCCAAGAAAAATTTTAAGAGTAAATATGACAGATCGTTCCATCAAATTTGAAGATCTGCCCGAAGAATACTATGCTTTAGGTGGAAGAGGGCTTACCTCCACTATCGTTGCCAAAGAGGTACCCCCTACGTGCCACCCCCTAGGACCCTCTAATAAAGTGGTTTTAGCACCTGGCTTGGTCACCGGAACTAAAGCTCCAAGCTCGGGTAGAATTTCTGTTGGAGGAAAATCGCCCTTGACTGGCGGAATTAAAGAAGCCAACGCAGGAACGTCTTTCGGTCAAAAAGTAGCTCGCTTGCGAATTGCTGCGATCGTAGTGGAAGGTAAGGCAGAGGATAATGATAAATACCTGTTAAAAATTAACAAGGATGGAGCAGAATTACTAAATGCTAATAAATGGCTCGGAAAAGGACTTTACGAGGCCTATAAAGATCTTTACAACGAGTTTGGCAAGAATGTAGGAATCTGTGGTGTAGGAATAGCAGCAGAACTATTAAGTGCTAACTCCGGATTGTGTTTTAATGATATAGATGGCTTGCCCTCCAGATATGCCGGAAGAGGCGGATTAGGTGCTGTCATGTATTCAAGAGGCTTGAAATTTATCATTGTGGATGATACGGATGCTCCTGGCGTGGAAATTAAAAATGAAGAATTATTTAATCAAGGAATTCGAAAACTTAGAGAGGCTCTTACTACTCATGATGTAACTAAACCCGGAGGTGCTTTAAATTCCTATGGAACGGATGTCTTAATAAACATCATTAATGAAGCTGGAGGATTGCCTCAAAAAAATTTCTCTGCCGGTCAATCGGATCAAGCAGCCATGGTATCCGGTGAGAAAAAAGCTGAAGAAATCAAGAAAAGGGGTGGAGCTGGCCAAAGACCCCATGCCTGCCATCCGGGCTGTGTCATCCAATGCTCTGAAGTTTGGGTGGACCCTAACGGAGAAAACCCCGTAGGCGTTTTAGAATATGAATCAACTTGGGCATTGGGACCAAATTGTGGAATCTATGACCTAGATATCATAGGTGAACTAAACCGACAATGCAATGATTTAGGCCTGGATACGATTGAATGCGGGGATACTATAGCCGTTGCCATGGAAGGCGGCGTTCTTGATTTTGGAGATGGACAGAAAGCCATTGAACTATTAGAAGAAGTTCGAAACAAAACGCCCTTAGGGAGAATCATCGCAAACGGTACAGAATACACGGCACGAGCTTATGGTGTTTGGAGAGTTCCTACCGTCAAAGGACAAGGTATTCCAGCTTACGACCCGCGTGCAATTAAAGGTATCGGTGTTACCTACGCCACTACGCCAATGGGAGCGGACCACACTGCTGGATATTGTATAGCCACTGAAATCATGGGCGTGGGAGGGACTGCTGATCCCCGGGATGTAAAGAAATCAGATTTATCTCGTAATCTACAACTTGCAACCGCTGCCGTTGATGCTTCAGGTTATTGTTTGTTTATCGCCTTTGCAATTCTTGATATCCCATCAGGTTTAGAAGGCGTTGTAGAATCAATAAATGGAGTATATGGAACTGATCTTAAGGTGGAAGATGTTGCAAAAATTGGACAACAGATTCTGGATACCGAATTAAATTTCAATAAAGCAGCAGGCTTTACCAAGGCTCATGATAGACTTCCTGAATTCATGGTTTTGGAGCCTTTACCACCCACGAATGAAGTTTTCAACGTTTCAGAGGAAGAACTTGATAAAGTGTTTTAGGAACAACAAAATGAGAAGATGGGCATAAAGGTCAAGCTATTTGGGCTTTTAAAGGAGAAAATAGAGGGAGATACGACGGAGACGGGATTTCCCCGTATTATTCAAGTAGACTCGGCAGATGTAAGGAAGGTTAAAGACATAATAGAAAAATTTTCTATTGAGCCTTCTGAACTTGGGCATATATTTGTTAATAACAGGTATGCGGGAATTAATAAGAACGTTAAGGAGGGAGATATAGTAGGATTATTTCCCAGAAAAAACATGAGTTTGCTCTACAAGTGGTATTTTCACAAGGAAGAAGATGAATAGGGATTCTTGAGGAAACAGAACGCTTGTAAAAAGCATGTTAACTTTTTTTTTATTTTCGTTGTTTTTTTTTATTTTTATTGGTTTTTTTATTTTTGTTGTTTTTTTTTTAGGATGATGTATATTGTTTTGTTCGTTGATTTTTTTTAATCTCCCAATTTAAATGGAGGGCATTTTTAATATTTTATATTTAACTGAATTTTAAAAATCATTAAAGATGCTCCGACGAAAAGCAAATCTTTACCCCCGTGAATTTTGTCAAGAATCGAGCAATCGGGTTCTACAACGGGTTAAAGCGTTCTTGCAGAAATTTCATGGACGTGGAAGGAACTGCATGAAAATGATCATTTTTGTGGGCTGAAATTTTTACGGATGAATCCGTCATGATTTAAGACGAGATGGAGTGAATTTTTGTCGGTTATTGATAAACGATGTTTAAACTTCCATTAATTTTAGAGAGTCAAAAATAGGCTCAATTAAGAAGGGCGATTAACTTTTAAAAGAGAATTTTTATAAATAGAAAAAGAAAAAAACGTTAGTTATTGGGAAATTGATACTTTAAAGATTGCAATTCTATAAAACCTTGAGCGCCAATTCGAGATCTTCGAGCACGAGCTTCTTGCGTCCAGCGTGTCGGGTCATTTCAAGAGCTTTATTGGTCACGTTTTTCGCTAAAGCTTCTAAATAATCGATTAAAGCGTCCACGGCATCTCGTGCTACCATTTCTGCGCCATTATCTTTCATTAATTTTCTAATTGGGCTCCAGGCGAATATTTTTTTAGCCATTTTTTATTCCTCCACTTTTTTATTCTTGATAAAATTTTACATGAGAAAATTCTTACATAGAAGTTTCTTAAATAATAATATTCAATTCAAATATATAAATGTTATGTTAGATCGTTCCTATTGCATGATTGAGTTAATATTTTCAACCAATTCGACAAAAAGTGAAGTTTAAGCAAAAAACCGGCAAATGGGGTTCTGAGCCTTTAGCCTTGAGATCTTTCATGATTTTAAATTTTTTTCCTGTTGAGGGATAGACCTTGAAAATGAGGGATGTGAGTAATAAACGGCCATTGAATTTTGAATATTCACTTATTTTGGCTAAATAATTGAATGAGATTTTTATTAGATCAGACATGAATAATTTACGATTTGAATCAATGAAAAAATTTATTTTAATTTGGAAAGGAAAGATAGATCCATGCGATTCACGAGTGTTAAGGGCACAATCTTTCTAATTTGCTCAATTTAATTTTGTTAATTAATAAGATGAAACTGACCTAAAAATACAAGAGACATGTCTTCTTTTTCATTTTATACTTTCCGCTTTTCATTATTGTTTAACTTTAGCACTGGACCTCGTTTGAAGGCCCGATTAACAAAAAACGTATGATTCTCAAAAAATTAATTAAAGAATCGTTCATTTTTAGAAACAAAACGTAGAATAGGAATTTGAGGCGAGCATTCACGTGAAAAAAGTTATTGCCGTAACCGAAGGAGATGGTGTAGGACCAGAAGTCATTAGAGAAGGAATTAAAATATTAAAAGTCATAGAGGATTATTCCGAATTACAGTTTGAATTGAGAGAAGCACCTGCCGGAGGAGGTGTGTGGAAGGAATATGGTGTAAGTTTGCCCGACAAGTCATTTGAAACTATAAAGAATTCAGACGCGCTTCTTTTTGGAGCCATCGGTATACCCGGTCTGCCGCAAGGGGTGGCAGAAATTGCGATTCTAAAAATCCGACAAGGACTCGATCTTTACGTTAATTTACGGCCTGTCAAGCTTTATGAGACGTTGCGAGATAGATGCCCCCTAAAAGAGGAATACATTGGTCCGGGCATCGACATTACGTTCGTGCGGGAAAATACGGAAGGTCTTTATGCAAATATCGGCGGTATTTTGAAAAACGAGGTCGCTCAAAACCTCATGATATACACGAGAAAAGGATGTGAGAGAATAATATCCTATGCGTTTGAATTTGCTAAGCAAATGAACCATCAAAAAATCACTTCCGTTGACAAGGCGAACGTGTTGAAAACAAGCCAATTATGGAGGACCATATTTCATGAAATAGGAGAAAAATATCCTTCACTGAAAAAAGAAGATTATTATATCGATTCATTTTGCCAATGGTTAATTCGGGAGCCCTATAAATTTCAAACAGTCGTTCTAGGAAACATGTTTGGCGACATCGCAAGTGATGAGGCTGCATTTTTAATTGGAAGCCTTGGAATGGCCTCTAGCGGAAACATTCATCCTAATAAAGTGTCAATGTATGAGCCCATTCATGGTTCAGCACCAGATATCGCAGGGAAGAATATTGCCAATCCCATTGGCACCATTTTAAGCGTAAAATTAATGCTATCCATTAGTTTTGCTCAAAACGAATTAGGAAATGAAATCGAGTTTGCCGTGGAAGAGGCATTAGCAGAAGGAAGGACTGTGGATATCAAAAATTCCACTTTGAAAACGCTGTCTACTGTGGAAATGGGCGATCTCATAGCCCAAAAATTAAAACTGCGCTTAAAGAAATAAATAAGATAATTTTCATGAGGAAGGAAGGTTAAAGAACCTCCTAAGGATAGGCAAAATCTTTATTAATTAAAAAAAAAGAATACTAATCATCTAACAGAAATTTTATTTAAAAAGTTAAAATTTATATCCTTTCATATGAGGTGAGGGAATAAAATGGTGGATGCAGAATTATTAAAAAAATTAGCGGAAATGAGAGATAAAGGACAAGCCGAACCGAGAGACGCGTTAACTCTTTTTGAAGTCTACAAGCAAATTGCTCAGGAAGATGAAGAAATTAAGGAGGAACTGGAAGATTTAGACACGATTGTAGTTCAAAATAATTATAGTGATACCGATTTCAAGTTCTGGATAAAATTAGGAGAAGGGAAGTTTGAATATGGAGAAGGAGAAGCAGAGGAGCCAACCGTGACAATGAGTGCTACAGCAGCAACGTGGGCCGGACTTGGAAGCGGGGAAATTGATTCTACAAGCGCCTACATGTCCGGAGATTTGAAGATTGAAGGAAATTTACAAGATGCCATTGCGTATGGAGAAATTCTAGCCATGTTCGGCGATTTCCTTGAAGATTTAGAAGGATAAAGAAGTGGTTCAAGGGAAACTTTTTAAATCTTAATTTTTAAATAATTTTTTTTTTACATCCTATTAATTTTTTTTAAATTCTTTTTTTTCTTTTGCTCTCATGTAATTGTTTTTTATAATTTTTAATTTAAGTTCACCCTTGAAAATTTTTCCGGTTATATCTTGAAATGGTTTTTAAGAAATAAAACTCATTTTTCTTCAAGAGGCGTATTTGTTTTAATATATCATAGATTAAATGGATTCCAAACTCATGTTCATATTTTCTCATTATCATGAACAATAATTTCTCGATATCGGTCAAGGAGGGTGAAATTTCATGTACCTTTTGGAAT
Organism: Promethearchaeota archaeon; assembly: GCA_029838195.1. Lineage (GTDB taxonomy): Archaea > Asgardarchaeota > Lokiarchaeia > Sigyniarchaeales > SOKP01 > JALGVJ01. The sequence continues at coordinate 230,587 of JALGVJ010000001.1, read as the reverse complement.
TCAGCGAGTTTGAAGTTATTAATAAAAGAAAGGAGCTTTTTTTTGCATGTTATTTTCACATTTTCGTCGGTAAATCGGGCAAGTTTTAATTTTTCATGTCGGAAGGTAAGTAATTTGAGGGAGGACAATTTACCCGGAATTACCGATTTTTTATGATGAGATCGCTTAAAATATACTAATCCATGCATTAATTTTTGAGTTTCTTGAAAAGGAGCAAAGTGAAGGGGGTAAATGGAAGTGGCTAGTCCTTCTTCTAAAGCATTCACGTAATAGATCCTTCCATTGTACAAGTGATGGACGAGTTTTTCAAGCCGTGTCATTTGAATCCCATGTTGGAGGAAAGGGTATCTTGAGAAAGTGGTTCCGTTAAAAATCCACAACACGTGAATATCTTGAGCCGTATAATCAGTAGTACGCTTGAGCAACTCCCTTGAAGTCATGGGAGAATGCTGAATCTCAATTGTGATTTTCTTTTTGTTTTTTAATAGTAAATAAAGATCAGCACGTCTCGTACCAAATACTTTTTCTTCGGCAATTACAGTTATATCATTGTGCAAGGGGAGATTATCCCTTAAAAACTTCTTGATCCGAACATGTTCAAAAGACTCTGAGTCTGATTTCTCTTTCTTGAATGTATTTTCAGAGCCAATACTATCTTTTACGCCACTTTTCTCCTTAAATGTGGAAGATTTTTTTAGCAAGTGCCTGACTGAACTTAAATGATTTGTACTAGGGTTACTCACTTTTTCGAGGGGGGCATTAAAAACTAAACTTTTTTTGCATTCTTCACCTCCATTTTTTTTAGAATTCTTGCTCCTTTTCTCTTTTGTTTTTCTGTATTTATCTTCAGGAGCATTTCCTTTTAATGGAATAAAGAATAAGGTATAACAAGCTCGTGGTTGATGCTCTTTGAAATTAAATACATGTTATTTCTTAAAATTAATTTCTATACCAAACCTTGCTTTTCCAATAATTTTTCTCTTTCACGCCCTCATTGAACACGTTAAAATATGAGTGAATTGAACACGTTAAAATATGAGTGAATTAATCGTGCTAAGCATTACTTTTAGCTGATCATAAATTTCTAATTCATATTCGAACCCTATTTTAAAAAATAATACCGAGACCATCTTTTTTTCGAGATAATCACTCACGTCCAATTCTTCTAAAAGTTGAGACCAATTAATATCGCTGCTAACGTGTATCCCCACTAAGATCACGGTGTTTTCTTCCACTTCTTCCATGATCCTAATAATTATTTCCCGCCATCGCGGCTCCGCATGGGCTTTTCCTCGGGCGTCAAAAATGCATAAGATGCCATTCGCATCAGCTACTTTCATGTTAGCCGGTAAATGACTTCTTACAATTAAACCGTTGGAGAACTCATAGATCCTCCATTCTTTTTTATCTTCAGAATATACGCACCGACCCATTCCCATAGTTTCACACATGATTTGAAGCCCTGGACTCCAGAAAGCCGATTCCGTGATGAATACCAAAATGAGCGGTTTTTTCTTCTCTAAAATGAGGTCCAATTCTTTTAAAAGCTCTTCTTGAAGCCGTATTTCTTCATTTTCTCTAATTTTTTGAATGTAATTAAAGGCAATGAGAGAAAATGCGTCTTCTACATTGGCTCCCGTTAGCGCAGATGTCTCGATGTATGAAATTCTCTTCATTCCCAAACTACCGGCTAATTTCACACCCTCTTGATAAGATACTACCCGCTGATCTTCCAAATCCATCTTATTCCCAACTATAATAATGGGAATGTCTTTAGTGGGAAGAAAATCCATTAATTCATCAAACCACGTTTTCACGTTTTTAAATGATTTTTCATCCGTTAAACTAAATACAATAAACGCCGCCTTACTTCCATTATAATATGTTCGACGAAAACGTCTAAAATATTCTTGAGCTCCGATATCCCACAAAGAAAATATAATCTCATTCCCGAATAGTTGAATTGAGTGTGTGGTTATGTTAATTCCGATTGTAGCGCGGTAATCATGGGAAAATTTTTTTTCTACAAATTGTTTAATAAGCGAGGTCTTTCCAACCTCATGATCTCCAATTATAATGAACTTGAATCGATATTTTCCTCCATGATCTAAGCGCAATTGATAAATTTGGTTTTTTAACCTTTCACTTTCTTCCGCTTCATGTTCAAAATTCGGTATGGAAACTTGTATCATGTCCTCATCGGTAGCTTCGAGAATTTGAGCTGATTTTTCGGCAAGAAAATAGCCATAAGGCGCAATTTTATCAATTGAAGCCATCGTGTCTAAGACCAGACTCAGCGTGGTGAATTCATCAATGGAAATAAAGAGCAACCGATATTTATTCGTATCAAAGGAAGCGGAGCCAAATTTTTGGAAAGCAAATTCATTTCGGATGCGTTGTAATATGGGATTAATGATACTAGTTAATACGGCGATGATTTCCATGTCCAGCTCTTTTCTTTTTTCACCTGCGAGCATGAGCCCTTGGTCATCAGAGAGAATGACAGCAACGACTTCATTCTTTTCGGAGAGAAAATTATTGAACAGAGTGGAAAAAATTTGATTTCTATTTAAGACCATGATAAAGTTCAAACAATAAAATTCGTGATTCTTTTAGTGAAGAATATAAAATTTATTGTAAAAAAACTTTGACATGATATTCAATTAGAAATGAGGATCATTTTTCGTGAGAGGTCATGAGGACGAGGAGAAAAGGAGGGTAAAAAATATTAGTAGTATAATAGATATGTCACTGCTTGTTGAATAGCAAATTCTTAAAAACCCATAATTTTATTATTAGTTTATAAATAGGCATGAGAAAATATTATTAGAAGAGTAAGGAGAGCTATCTAATGCCGAAATGCATAATTTGTTATTTAGAGGTTGAGAGTTCATTAAATGGTGCAGTTGTTTGTCCGAATGGCCATGTGGCGCACGAGCACTGTTTTAAAGAATGGTATGTACATTCAAAGAACTGCCCGGTTTGTCATGAACCTTATCCCCCATCAGTTTTAGCTAAATATGAAACTTATCTGAAACAATTTGAAAAAGAGAGATTAGAAGAAGAGAAACGGGTGGCGCAAGAGAAAGCTGCAAAGAAGATTGAAGTAATCACGGAGAAGATTCGCTTTTTAAAATTTATAGAAGCTTTAGAATTCATGATCGAGAAAAAACAATATAATAGTGCTCTTGCCATGCTAAATGGTTATAATGAAACCCACTTATCTAAGGACCAAAAACAAAAATTGCTTTTTTTACGGGGGAAAATTAATTATTTTCGAAGACGGTATGATCTGGCAATAGGCTCTTTATTTAAACTGGTAAAGGAGAATTTTAATTTTCCCGACGCTTTTTATTATTTAGGAAAATCTTATGAAGCCTTAGGCTTGGTGGATAAGGCGAAATGGGCGTTTGATAGGGTTAAATAAGTTTTTTTGAGGTAATTCTCTTTTTTATTTATGAAACCTTCATGTCTTCTCATAGGTGGATTTGACCCCTCTTCCGGAGCAGGAGTAAGTGCCGATATTCGAACTTGTGATCGGCTTGGAGTTCATCCTTTTTCGATCATTACAGCCGTGACTTACCAGACGTTCAAGGTGTTTCATGGATATCATCCTCTTACAAGAGAACAATTAACACGCCAACTGGATGCCGTATTAAAACATTATCCCGTGAAACATGTTAAAATAGGGATGATTCCGAATGAAGAATGTTTAAATATTCTTGCTAAATACATTAAGGAGTACAATTTAGACGCCATTTTAGATCCCGTGACGGTTTCGAGTGCCGGAGAGAGATTATCCACGGAAAATCTAGAATTATCCATGAAAAAAATATTATTTCCGTTAGTAAGAGTAATAACACCAAATTTAAAGGAAGCTAGGAAATTTTCGGGCATTTCAAGAGATTTGGATTTTAAAAACATGGACCATCTTAAAAAGTTAACAAGCGAACTGCTACAAGCAATGATGCCTCTATTTAAAGAAGAAGAAACGATTCAAAATGGAGAAAAAGCAGTAATAATCAAGACTGCGTTAAAAAGAGAAGACAATGTCTTTGATGTTAGCATGATTGGAACGAGAAAGGAAAATAAGATTACGACAGAATTTCAGCTCCATGAAAAAAAATACATTCAAATAAAGGGAAACGTTCATGGTACGGGATGTGTCTTCGCTTCTGCCATCGCGGCGAGTTTAGCAAGAGGCTCCTCCTTGAAAGTGGCCATTGAGAGTGCTGAATTGTATTTTGATGAGAGATTTCAACAATTTATTGAAGATCCTAAAGGAGGAAAAGCCCTGGATTTAACGCTTCCAATAGATCATGTGCGATTAATGAATCAGATAAAGGAATTATATTCGTATATTTCAAGCAAGAGGAGTTTTAGCAAGCTGATTCCTGAAGTAAGAATGAATATCTCTGGTGCTTTACCGAATGCGCAAACTAAATCGGATGTGGCAGGAATTGAAGGCAGGGTCACGGTAATTAATGGTTTTCCTCATGCTTGTGGAGAAATAAAATTTGGAGCCTCTGATCATACTGCACGCTTATTATTAACCGCAAAATCTCATGACCCTTCCATCAATTTTGTCATGAATCTAAAGTATTATCCCGAATTAATTGATTTATTAAAAGAGCAATCGGATTTAGTTTTGCATGAAATAAAAAGAAGCGAACAGCCTGAAAAAGTAAGAAAAAAAGACGAATCTACCATGCAGTGGTTAATTAAAGAGAGCATGAGAAAAACAGGCACGATTCCAGATATAATTTGGGATACGGGCGCAATGGGAAAGGAGCCCATGATGAGATTATTTGGCAAAAGTTCGAGAGAAATGCTCTTAAAACTGGAGAAAATTATAAAAATTGCCGAGAAGACTTTAGAAATGCGAGGAGCTTAGCATTGTTTTTTCTTCAACGCTTCTTTTAGCATTTTTATGGCACAAAATTCACCACACATGCTGCATACACTATCATCCTTCGAGCTTTCATCCCTATAGTGTATTTTTCGAGCTAACTCAGGATCGATGGCCAACTTGATCATTGCTTCCCAATCCAGGTTTTTTCGAGCAATGTCCATTTTTTCATCCCATTGCGAGGCTTTTTTACCGTAGCGGGCAATATTGACAGCATGAGCTGCAATCTTTGATGCTATAACGCCTCTTTTTACTTCTTCTAAATTTGGTAAGCCAAGATGTTCGGAGGGTGTTAGATAACATAAGAAATCAGCGCCCGCCAAGCCTGCTAATACACCTCCAATAGCAGCCACGATTTCATCATAACCAGGTGCAATGTCGGTAACGAGGGGGCCCAGAACATAGAACGGTGCCCCATGACATAAGGATTTTTGGATATTAATATTTCTTTCCACTTCATTTGCCGGAATGTGCCCCGGCCCTTCTACCATGACTTGAATATTTTCTTTCCAAGCCCTTTTCACTAATTTGGATATTTCTAAAAGTTCTTGAATTTGTGCGTAATCCGTTGAATCCATGATTCCTCCCGGCCTCATGCCATCGCCTAATGATAAAGTGAAATCATATTCTTTTGCCAATTCTAGTAAATAATCATATCTTCTATTGAAAGGATTTTCCATTTCATTTTCCAAGATCCAAGCTGCTAAAAACGTGCCTCCGCGAGAAACTACACCCATTGTTCGGGGATGGTCCACTAAATACTTTACTAAATCTTTGGTCACGCCCACGTGGATAGTAAAAAAATCAACGCCTTCTTTTGCTTGTTCTTCCACGACATTAAACATATCATCTTCATCCATGTGAACGATTGCTCCTTTTTTTTCTATTGCTCTCAATGCAGTTTGATAAATAGGAACAGTACCAATAGGAACGTTTACTTCCCTTAATATGTTATTTCTAATGGTAATAATATCTCTTTCCGTGATGCCCGTACTTAAATCCATGACGGTATCTGCACCATATTTCACTGCGATTTTAGCTTTTTCCAATTCATTATTAACATCACATACTTTTTTACTGGACCCCACATTCGCATTAATTTTTACCAACAATCCTTCCCCAATTCCTATTGGATTCTCTAAGTTTCGTCGATTTGATTTAGGAATGATGATCCTTCCGCTTGCAATTCCTCTTCGAATAAATTCGGCATCTACCTTTTCATGTTGAGCAACAATTTTCATCTCAGGAGTAATTTTTCCTTCTCGTGCCAGTTTCATTAACGTGGTCAAGTTTCACGACCTTTTTCTCAATATCTTTTACGTTACATTAAATTAAATATCTATTACACTAAAATTATTAGTATTAAATTAATATTATTTTGTATAATAAAAAATAAAGCTTAAAGCTATTTGGATTTATTTTTATTTTTTCTTAGTTTATTTTGGTAGTCATGGGGTAAAGGGGTAAATCTACTTCGATTTTCATGAAAAGTAATTGAATTAGGAAAAAGTCCACCACTCGGGATAATTTAATTCTTTTTTTCCTCTTTCATGATAAACTTCCAATTTATTTTCTTTTAATTGTAATATAAACCCTTCGAGATATTGAACCCATTCTTCAAATTTTTCAATTTTTGCCCAATAAAATAAATATATAAGAATGTGAATATCATGAGTGACAAATACATGAATTGTAGATGGCGAATGGTTATTTTGAAAAATTTTCATGAGTTCTGAAGCAGTCCTTTTAGCTAAATTTAAAGGTGGCTCAATTAATTCGGGGGGGTACTGATTTTGCATCCAATAACGCATGAAATTTTCTTGATCTCTTCCAATAAATTCAATAATTTTCTCCGAATTTCCCTTGATATGAGTCAAGGTTTCTAAATTGCCTTGATATCTCGTGTTGCCTCCATTATACCGAACTCCTTTTTCGATACATAAAGCTGTTTCTTTGCAACGCTCAATGATGCTATGATGGAAATGATACGTGAAATGAGATGGTAAGGATTGTCCGAATTCAAAAGCCGCTTTTTTTCCTTGCTTTGTTAAAGGAGCATTTAATATCTTTTGAATATCTTCCGATTCTTCTCTTGCTGAATGACGAATGATCATGAAGACGGAACTTGAAGGGTTTAATTCATGAACATAAGAAATTAATTTTAACGCCGGACCACTCCAAGATACTTTTGATAAAATTTCCATGATTCTAATACCCAATAAATTCTGTCAATAAACTCAATGTAGAAAAAATTAAGAAATTTATGTTAATAAATTAAAAAATTTTATTTGGAATTTTAAAATACCTTAAATAAAAGAACCGTAATTCTTATATGGAAAAAAGCATGTAGCATGTTGGAGGTTGTTTATAATAGTAAGCAAAGGAATGCAATTTGTCATTAAAATTTTAAAAGAACGAAAGCAACAAGCAATTCAACAACGAGTAAAACAAGCAAGAGATGGGTTAGAAGAATTATCAAAATTGGCAAAAATACCAAAAGATATAAAAGTAGAACTTGTCAAAATAAATGAGATGGAGGCGGAATGGATCGTGGCTCCAGAAAGCGTTGAGAATAAAATCACTTTGTATCTTCATGGTGGAGGATATATTAGCGGATCTCTTAATAGTCATCGAGAACTTGCGGCAAGGTTAGCAAGATTTACAAAAACCAAGGTTTTAACCATCGATTATCGTTTAGCACCCGAACATCCTTTTCCAGAGGGTTTAGAAGATGCAACATCCGCCTATCAATGGCTAATTGAGATAAAAAAATTCAAGGCAAATGAGATCATCATTGGTGGAGATTCGGCAGGAGGAGGGCTCACGTTGGCTCTTTTATTAAATTTAAAAGAACAACATCTTGATTTGCCGGCGGCGGCATTTTGTTTCTCTCCTTGGACAGATTTAGGAAATACCGGAGATTCTATTCGAACGAACTTGAAAATAGACCCTTTCATTTCACCTGATGAATTAATGTTTGATGCGAGGCTTTATTTAGGAGATGAGGATTATACCAATCCTTTAGCATCCCCTCTTTATGGAAATTTAGAGGGATTACCTCCTCTATACCTACAAGTAGGTACGAGAGAAATTTTATTAGATGATTCCGTTCGCTTTGCAGAGAAGGCAAAAAAAGCCGGAGTAAAGGTTATTTTAGATGTATGGGAAGACATGATTCATGTATTTCCAGCTTTTGCAGCCTTCGCTCCAGAAGGGCAAGAAGGAATAGAGAAAATTGCGGAGTTTGTTCGGGGTATATTTTTTAAATCGTAAATTACCTTGAATTTGGTTGATACCGCTTTTTTTTAAAATTAAGCTTTTCATTCTTTTTTTATTCAAATCCAATTTTCAGTTGTTTTAACAATTCGATCAAGGATTCTGTTAATTTATACTTCTTTAATTCGTTAAAGGGAACAAACCTAGCTTCTAATGCGTCATCCATGGCAACAGGGGGTTGATCGAGCTCACCTTCTACTTGTTCTACAAAATAATTAATTAATACATAATGGTATTCAATGTTTCCCTCTTTATCCCGCATGATTTTATCAATAATTCCAGCTAATTTAGTTACTCTTACTTTCAGTCCAGTTTCTTCGAATCCCTCTCTTTCGGCCGCGTCTTTTACTTTCTCTCCAAGTTCCACGTGGCCACCAGGAATGGACCAATATCCTTTATCAGGGTTGAACTTTCTTTTTATTAATAATAAACTTTCATTTCGGATTAGCAAAATACCGACGCCAACTTGCGGGCGAACGGGATAATGTCGGGTGTCATATACGGATAAATCTTCTCTTTTTTTCATGAATGCTCCCAAGAAAATGAGTAAATAAATATTCGGGAATTTAAATTATATGGTTGAAGTAATACTCAAGTTATAAAAGATTTTAGATAAATAAAGAATTGTGAATTTTGCAAGGAAAGGCAATTTATATTTAATGAAATGCTGATAAAGAGGGCACGATGTTAAAATTACTTATCAAGGATAAAAAATCTAAGGGGATTTCCTATTCCCTGCTTTTGTCATTGATTTAATTATTCTTCGTAGAAAAATAATAAAAGTTAGATATTATTGATCGTTGAAATGCATGAGAGTTTGGAATTTAATAAAGGAAGGATTAAGGATTAAAAATGGATCGACCTTGGTATTGGCCAATCGGCGGGATGCCAGAAAAAGCAAATCCTTTCGATTGGATCGTTAAAAATAAAATGGCGGCGAGTTGGTGGCCGGATAACATGGTGTTAAAAATTTACGAGAGAGAAAATATAAAGGTAATAATTAATTGCTCGGAATTCGATAATAAAAGAAATATTCCTTCCAATTATTCCTATTATCATATAAGGATTCCGGATTATGGGATTCCTACAGAGGAGCAAATTGAACGATTTCTAAAGATTACTGACTATCATGGAAAAAGGAAAGAAGCTATCGTGACTCATTGTGTTGCGGGTTGTGGACGAACAGGACAAATGATCGTGGCATGGGCTGCAAAGAATAATTATATTCCAAAAAACATGGATCCCGTGAAATGGATTAAAAAAAAAAGGCCTTGTAGTTTAGAAACAAGAGAACAAATGGAATTTGCGAGACGTATTGTAAAAAAAATCATGTGAAAAAAAATAAAAGTTAAATCTTTCATTTGTTATTAAAAAAATGTCTTAATATCTTAATACTTTCAAGTTTAATTGATTCGCTTATTAGGAGATTAAAATGGAAAAAAGAGATTATATTGCATTTATCTTGGAAAACATCTCTATATATGGTTTAAATGATATTCCGGAATTCCATGAAGACAAAATAAGGCCATTATTGGATGCACTTGAGGAATCAACCTTGAAAATTGCTGCGGGCTTTAATAAAGAAATATTGAAACATTTTTTAAAAAAAGTATCCGAAGGTGGGGCTGAAAGCCTTAAAAGTATAATTCCAAAATTAGAAAAATTATCGCAATTAACAGGTCCAACGGGAACTCTGAGTTATTTTACGGAAAATCAGACCAGATACGTTTTAAGCAAATTAGAGCAATTATCAGAAGAAGAGCTTACCGAAAATAAGATCAGTCTTTTAGGAGATGAACAATTACAAAAAGAATTTGGAGGGCAAACTTATAGCTCGTACGAAGCTTTAGAAAATCAATTAGCTTCCGCAGAATTTTATCTAAAGGAAATGGGATATTCGGAGGAGGAAATTAAAAATAAAATCGATGATATCAAGAAGAATCCGGAGAAAATTGATTCAATATTTTGTTTGCCCCCAAAAGAAATAATAAGCCTCCCACCAGAACTCCAGCAACGAGAGGGGGGAGCTGAAGAAAAAGAAATGATAGATGAAAAAAAGAAGAATGAGATAATAAGCCATCATGTTGAATCTATCCAACAAGAGATTGGAGAACAAAGACGGAAGCAAGTAGAAGAGATCCTCGAAAAAATTAAAAGAATTGTTAAAGACCGAATGAGTGAAAATCAAGAAAAAGTGTTTCAACAAATGCATCCCGATCGGTTGAATAGGGCTCTGAAAATGCTCGGAGATAACAAAAGAAATTCACGAAGATTAACGCTATTATTAGATTGGTTTACCAATAGCTTCTTGCTCTCTAAAATCGAATTAAAAGTGGAACATTGGCAAGTTTCTTCTTCTGCAAGGCCCGGAAGTACGGGAGTTTATACGGCAGGAATTGAATTTTCCCGTTATGACAATATCATTAAAGATTTTTCCGATTCTAAATTAGAAAAAGTAGTGAATATTTCGAATAAAATTTTGTTAAATCCTTCTAAAAAAGCCCTTCAAAAATTAGGACAAGACCTCATCAGAGCCACGGGATTTGATGAACATCTCTATTTTACGGATTAACATTTAAAAAAGTGAAACATAATAGGTAAAGGTATCATCTTTAACCTCATGAGCAGAAAAAAAATAATGTAATTTCCTTGAATTCCAGATATTTTTAATGTTTTTTATACCCGCATGAAGTTTAATTAAAAGAGTGATATCACAGGGCGTGATTCCATGAGAAGGATATAATTTAATGGATTTCTTTTCCTTACAAACGGTAATTAACTTTTCCAAGCTTCTCAATACGATAGGAAAATTTGCCGGAGAAGGTAAAAATTGTTCTCCATAATACGCAACATCTCCCGTGAAAAGCTCGTTTTTATCAGAAAGAAAACAAATAGAGCCAGGAGAATGTCCAGGCGCATGTAAGATAATAACCTCTAAGCCGCCTAATTCAATTCTATCTCCGTCCGTTAATGTTTTTATCGTCCTTGCAGGAGGAATCATGAAATCATGCTGTTCATATGCTTTAATCGTTTCGAGGGGAGATGTTTTTAAAAAAGAGATATTATAAGGCCTTGAAATATAACTTGCTTCTTTTTCGTGAATATATACTTCATTAAAATCCCCATTTCCCAAAACATGATCCCAATGAAAATGAGAATTAACGACGATAAGAGCCTTTTCGTTAATTATTTCTTCTATTATTGGCTTTAAAGGTTCGATTCTACAGCCCGTATCAATGAGAAGGGCCTTATACGTGCCAATTAATAAATATAAGTTCAAAGGACTATTTTTATAAACGGGATGGATATCGCTAATGCTTTCTTGAATGATGTATAAATACTCTTTCTCTTGAATTATTTTATAGCGACCTTTTTGCTTGCTCATTTTTTAAAGAAATGAAGAAATATAGGTTTAATAAAAAAATTGATTTACTTTTTATAAACACTTTTTCCTCGAATAATCGTCTCTACTATTTAAACACATCCACGGGTACGAGAACGCTAATCACCTTTTATAAACACTTTTTCCTCGAATAATCGTCTCTACTATCTTAATATCTTTTAAATCTTCTGGATTTTTTCGAGCTACTTCGATAGGATTTTTATCTAAAATAACCAAATCTGCTAACTTTCCCTCTTCAATGCTTCCTTTTATATCTTCTTCAAATGCAGCAAAAGCAGCATTAATCGTATATGATTTTAAAGCATCATGAATGGAGATGCATTGTTCTGGCACGAAGCCTCCCCTCGTGCAAAGCGCATAGAGTCCAAATATCGGATCGGGTATTTCTACGGGCATATCAGACCCGGAAGCAATAAGAATACCCGCATCTACAAGAGATTTAAAAGGATAAGTGAATTTGGCTCTTTTTTCACCAAGACGGTATTTTATTAACGGTGCATCCGTAGTGATAAAAGGAGGCTGAATTGAAGCGATCAAACCCAGTTCTTTCATATCTTTAATTGTGTCTGGAGTTATAACGGAAACGTGCTCAATTCGATGGCGATGGTCCTTTTTGGGCGATTCTTGGAGCAATCTTTTATATAAATCAACCACGACTCTATTTCCTTTATCTCCAATTGCATGAATTGCTAATTGATATCCTAATTCATGTGCTTCTTTCATTTCTTTATAAAGCTCCTCTATATCATCATGTACACATAATCCATTAGAAGTTGGATTGTCAGTATACGGTTCTAACATCCATGCCGTACTTGCTCCCAAGGAACCATCAATAAATAATTTTACAGCGCCTATTTTAAATTGACTCTCTTTTTCTCCTCCATGCAACGGTGGTTTTTTAATTTTTTTAATCTTTTTTGGTGATTTAGAATAAATCATGGCATACATGTTTTGGAGGATTTGATCTTGAACAGCTTTCATTATCGGAATTTCAATGGCTCCAATATCTTCAAATTCACCCCCTCTACTTAAACTAAGAATGCCATGAAGTGATGTAATTCCTCTTGCAGCTAAATCATTAAAAGCTTTAAGGGCCGCTTCTTTTACTTGTTTCATGCTTGGAATGGCATATTTACCTAAAAACATTCTCGCCGCTTGTTCCGTGACCACTCCGGTTAATTCTCCTTTTTCGTTTTTCCGATATTCACTTCCTTCTGGCGGTTCTGATGACTCATCAATCCCTGCTTCTTGTAGAGCTAAGCTATTAGCTATTCCAACATGCCCATCAAAACGCAAAATGAAAACAGGATTATTTGGGCATGCCTTATCAAGATCCCATCGATTAGGTAATTTTCTATCCTCTGGATTTTCAAATTTTAACTCATCATATGCAACTCCAAATATCCATTCACCCGGCTTTCTTGTTTTGCATGCTTCTATCAAACGTGTTAAAAACTTCTCATAACTCGTAAGTCCCCGTAAATTAAGAACAATTTGGAAAAAAATGTATCCTATAGGATGGCAATGACAATCATGAAATCCTGGTACCATTATATTACCTTTTAAATCAATGATTTTAGCACTTGCTCCCATTTTAGCTTTTACATCCGAAAGTTTTCCTACGGCAACAATCTTTTCTCCCTCAATCCCCACGCATTCAACCATTGGAATGGAATCATTCATGGTGAGAATGGGGCCTCCGTGAAAAATTTTCTTTTCAGACATTTATCATGCTCTTGGTATTTTAATTTTAAAATATATTTAGAATGAAAATACATAACATATTTACTTATTAAATTTGAAGTAATGCAATATTAAATTCATGAATCCGCATCGGCTTTATATACTCTCTTGCCTCTAATGAATGTGGAAAGAACACGCAAGTTCTTTATTTCATTTGGAGGAACTTTTAATGGATTTTTATCAAGAATGACGAGATCTGCCATTTTACCAATTTCAATTGAACCTCGCACGTGCTCTTGAAAACTCGCCATGGCCGCGTTAACCGTATAAAACTTTAGGGCTTCCTCGATAGGAATGCACTCTTCTGGAATAAATCCATTGCGTGTTACTAATGCATGTAGTCCTAAAATTGGGTTAGGGTCTTCAACGGGACAATCAGAGCCCGCAGCTACGAGCACTCCTGCTGAGATTAGAGATTTATAAGGATAAACATGTTTACACCTCTGTTTACCAAGCCGTTTTTCCAACCATGTATATTCAGAATTAAGGAAGGAGGGTTGGCAACTGGCGATTAGACCTAATTTTTTCATGTCGTTAATCACATCCTCAGTAAGCATGGATGCATGTTCTATTCTATGACGATGATCTGGTCGGGGGGACTCATTCAAAATTTTCTCATACATGTTCACGATCATGCGATTAGCCTTATCTCCAATGGCGTGAATTGCAATTTGATATCCAAGCTCGTGGGCAGCTTTCATGCGCTCATATAAAACATTTTCATTGATGACCAAGAATCCATTTTTCTCCGGCTGATCTGCGAAATTTTCGAACATTAAAGCTGAAGATGAGCCGAATGTACCATCAAACCAAGATTTTAATCCTCCAATTTTATATTTTCCATCTTCCATGTCCTCATGCAAGGGTGGCTTTTTTATTCTCTTAAGTTTTTTCGGAGTTTGGGTATATACAAGGAAGTAGCAATTTTGTAAGAATTGGGATTTTATTAATTTCATGATGGGAATCGATACGCCACCTAAATTTTCTACACCGCCTTTCGTATCCAATTCAATCACTCCGTGAATCGAAGTAATTCCTTTTTTTGCCAGATCTTGGGAAAATTTTAACGTAGCTTCATTAATTGTATCGGCATCTGGAGGTGTTAATTTGTTCATGATGAGATTAGTTGCATTTTCCGTTAAAATTCCTGTTAAATTACCGGTATCATCTTTTTGAATTTCTCCCCCTTCCGGAGGGATTGTCTCTGTTGTAATTCCCGCCCATTCTAAAGCTTTTGAATTAGCTACAATTAGATGCCCGTCTGTTCTTAAAATTGCACACGGCTTTTCAGGAATAGCATCATCAAGATCCCAACGAGTAGGTAATTTAGATTCATCAAAATTTTGTTCATTGAAATTTAAGCCTAAAATTAAATCCTCATTATTTTTATCTTTAGCATGTTTTTTGAGGATTTCCTTTACTTCTTCAATACTTTTTACTTCGGAAAGCTCGGGATAAATATAATAAAAGAGAGAGCCAACAGGATGAACGTGGCAATCGATAAATCCGGGAAGGAGGCTCCCCCCGTTTAAATTAATTAATTCATGATCTTCCCCCAATATTTTCTTGACTTGTTCAAGTGTTCCGACTGCAACAATTTTTTCATCGATTGTTCCCACGGCTTCAACTCTTGGTAAATCATCATTCATGGTAAGAATGGTTCCGCCATGAAATAATTTTTTACTTGCCATGTTTATTTCCTATTTAAAATTTTATATCTCACTTCTATAAATATTCTATTTAATCATTCACTCGTTTTAAAATCTATTATTCACGGAAGAATCTTAAAAATTCACTTTTTTACCTTAATTAGCATTGCGTTAACATGATTTCTCGAAAATCTATTTAATAATAAAGCTTGTTATTTTTACAGTAAAGTAAATAAAATTAAAAAGAGCTCATCTTTATTAATCAAAACATGGGTCGCAATATTTTTTAAAGGGAATTATTATTTAATTAGTATAAACTTGTCTGAGGTTAGAACGGGCTCATGATTAAAAAAAGATCTTCTCTCTTAAAGAAAATCGAAGGACTAATGAAAGAAGCTAATGAATTCAAGACACGAGAAGATTTTGATTCAGCAATTCTGAAATTCGAAGAAGCAAAGGAATTAATCTCTTCGGGTTTTAAAGATGAAGAACTGGTTAACGAGCAATTAGAGAAAATAGAGAATGCAATAACTAACATTCATTCGGATAAGATAAATTCCATTATTTTAAAGGCTAAGGAACTAATGGAGGAGAGAAAATCAGCAGACGCTAAAAAACTTTTAGAAGAAGCCTTGAGCGTGTCAGAAAAAATTGATAATCTTGAAATTAGAGGAAATCTCACCGCTCATGTTAAAAATATACTCATGATCAATGAGTTTAATAATACTATTGAATCCATTGCGGCATACATGGAGCAAGATAACATTGAAGAGGCCATGCGTGAATTAAAAAAAGCGCAAAAACAAGTAATCGAAGCACCCTCTTCAAGTACCAAGAGTAAGATGGAAGAGCAAATTCAAAAAATAACGGAACAAGTATATCATTCCCTTGTAGACCAATGCTTAATAGAGATAAATGCGTTAATTGGTCAAAAAGAATTAGAAAAATCTTTAAACATGCTTCACGACAAGCTTAATTTTTTAAAAAAATCTCCTTATTCTGAAATTTTAGAACCTTTAACTTTAAATTTAAAAGAAAAAATAAATGAAATTCATGGAATTAAAGTAGAACCGCTAATTAAGGAAGGAGAATCCTTATTAAAACAAGGGAATCTTGAAAATGCTCTCCCTTTTTTCACGCAAGCAAGGGAAATCATTGAAACCATGGAAGAAACCGACCAAAAAATCCAGCATGTTGAGCAATTAAGCTCAATTTTAGATCCTTACCTAAAAGAGGAAGTAAATTCTTTATTTGAACAAGCAATAGCTTTAATTCAGGAAGAAAATTTTGAACAATCTACAAAACTAATTACTGATGCCATGAGCCTCCTTAAAAAAGCCTTAACTATAGCAGATTCACTGATAAATTCAAAACAAAAGGAACAAGAAGTAGCCAAGATTAGTGAATTGTTAGAAAAAACTTGCACGAAAGGAATTCATGCTCGAAAAGAAACCGCCAAACATCTCGTAAAAGAAAGGAAATACGAAGAAGCCATTGGAATGATATATTCTGCTTTAAGCATCGCTAAGAACTTAGCATGTGCCGAAGATGAAAATCAACCCATTCAAGAGCTTAAACGATTCATTAATGAAATTTATTCCATTCAGATACATGAATTGATGGATAATGCAAGAAATAAAGCAAACGAGGGATCTTTTAACGAAGCAAAAAAAATTCTAAAAGATGCGCTCAGTATTACTAATAAAATGTATCTATCAAAAGAAATGGATGAGGAAATAGATAATATCAATAAATTAATGAAACGCGTGGAATTAAAAGAAACTATAGCAAAAGGCGAGGATTTATTAATAGAAAAGGAATTCTCAGAACAACATGAAGAATTAAAGAAAAGATTAGCTTCTGCTGAAAATATCACTGATCCTGAATTAAAAGCGCAAGAATTACTAGAAATCAAAAATCTGATTGATGATATTCATGGCTCTAAAATAAACATGCTTTTAGAACATTTTAATCAAGATTTCAAGAAAGGAATTCATGAAAAAGCACTCGAAAATATTGATCGTGCCCTGTCTATTAGTCAAACTTTTGAACTCAAGGAGAATAAGGAACAAGTATTGAAGAATATTTTTAAAAATCTCTTGAACCTTTTTAATATAATGCTTGCTGCTAATCAAATTGATAATTTATCAAAATTGCTCGAAAAATCTCATGAAATTATCGAGGAAATGGAGAATAAAGCAGAGAAAGATAATCTCCTTGAGGAATTAATACATTCTATTTTTCTTCTATCTCAAAAATTACATGATACTAAAAATTGGGATGAGATTTTTGCCATCTTAAATAAGGCCTTGTTTTTTAGTAATATAAGCAAGAATGAAAAATTAAAAGAGAATTTGATTTTAAAAATTAAAGATGAACTAAAAAATTACTTAGTCATCTCAATTCAAGAATTATTAAAGAAAGATGACCTCGAGAAAGTAATTAATCAAGCACTCGAATTAATAAAAATTGATGATACCTTCCCTGATGCCTATTATTACCTTGCGCAGGCTTATCTATTTAAAGATCTCTTCAATAAAGCCATTGAAAATTTAGAAAAAGTAATTAATTTAAAATCCCACCACTTGAACGCTTTAACTTCCCTTGGACTGATCCATGAACTCCAAGGAAATATCGATGAGGCACGTAAATTTTATGAAAGAGCAAGTGCCATCAATTTACTTGAATTCTTAAAAATAAATCGTCAACTTTATTTTAAACTTAAGGAACACGAATAAAAACAAGAGATAAGATGTAAATAAGAGAAAAAATAAAGTTAAAAAAAATTTTTATAATAAATTCGTCGAATATTGTTTCACTAAATATTCAATCTTACTCGTGTCTAATTTTTGCTCCTCAAGCTCCGGACACATGTGTTCTAGATGGCTTAATAATTCATTTAAACCTACTTCCGCTTCCTTAATATCAATATGATCTCCCTCTTTCAAAATGATTGAGCCCATTAAATGCTTGGAACGCTTCACAAGAATCACGTGCTCTCCAATCTTAAGCTGATTTAATTCGGAATTAAAAGACTCTTTTACAAACGTGGTAAGAGCAGCAAATAACCCGCCTTTTAAAATATCATCTTTAGAGGTGGAGGTTAAAGGAACCCCGCCTTTATCGAAAACGGTCAAAGCCATTGGACTAACTTTTTTGGATAACTGCTTTCCCGTTAATTTATAATAAATTTTTGAAAATGCATTAACAATTCCATATCCTGTTTTACAAGAAATAGGCAGGATTTGAAAAGAAGATATCTTATCCAGTTCTAAGGCATTGATGATCTCCTTTACCGTTGCGACAGGTTCAAGGTCATATTTATTTGCCAGTATTATCAAAGGTTTTGTTTCAAATATCGATGATAATTTCCACAATTCCGTCTTTGCCTCCTTAAAACGTTCTACATCATGGGCATCAATCATGAACAAAACACATTCAGCATCTTTCATCTCTCCAAGCCAAAGTGAGCGAAAATCTTTTTGGCCTCCTAAATCTATAAGATCCATGCGAACACCTTGAACTTCTAGGGTCGTCTGCTCTTTTCCTAGAGTAGGCGCATGCTCTATAAAGGTTCCATTTTGTAAAAACGAAACTAAGGTTGATTTTCCAGCATTATCGAGTCCACATATAACTACTTTTTTATTCTTGGCAAAAATGCGCTTTACAATATCCTTTATCCCCATAATAATCCTATAGGAGAGTGTTTAAAAAAGATCTAATCGAAGATTAGATCTTGTTAAAAAATATAAAGACTAAAGAGATAAATATATTAACAAGTTGAGGAATTTTTGTTCTATCCTCACGTGTAAAGATTAATACCATTTTGTTTTCGAGAAAAAAGCTATATAATTAGAAAAACCTTTTATTAGAATTTAAAACTGAATCATAATAAAAAATAGAATTGATATGCTTAACTTAACTTAACAAACGATTTAAATATTGAAATTTTTATTCCTTTAAGTCTACAATTTTCGCAATCCACGTGTTCTTTATCTTTTGCTCTCTTTCTTCGTCAATAAAAATCATTCGCTCAAAAAGGCCAAAAGATCCGAATAATAATACCATGCTTCCTAAAAATTTAATTAATATACCGGGAAAGAGAAAATTGGGATAAAATCCCAGTCCAAAAAGGAACATGAAAATACCGGTGCTAAATACTGTTCCACTTTCATTTTTATAGCCCTCGTAGATTAAAACCAAAATTATCGCATTACTCACCACTATTCCTAAATAATAATCTATTACAATCACACTTTCATTCATGATCATGCCATAAGCGATAAAAAAGCACGCGATAAGAGGAATTGAATATAACATTTTCCAACCGTTTATATATAAGACAATTTCTGTGGCGAACAAGAGTAAAAGCAAATAAAAGAAATTAAAAACAGTTAAATTGTCAATTAATTTAAAGATTTCTTGAAAATTGAAAATTTCATAAAATGTTTGCCAGACTGCGTGAACGATAACAATAATTAAATAACAAATTATAAATAAGAGAATTTGATTGTGAATGCTTTTCCATTTTTTGATTTCATTGAAAATAATTATTGAAATAATTCCTATAAACATGACATTGAATATTGCCATTATTATAATGAGAATCATTTTAATTTTCCTCCACGCTTTTAAAAACATTAAAATAACCTAAACTAAAAAACGCTCCAAATATTAATGAGGCTAAAAAGAAAATCTCTCCGATTAATGTATCAGAAAAAATTAAAGAAATATAGGTAATGGTAAAAAGAATTCCTAAACCTAAAGGCCCATCATCTTTTAGGCGAAATCCCGTTACATAAAAAAAGATTAAACCAACTATTGCACAACCGTAAACATAATATGCATGAAAATTCACATTGCCGGTTGCTATATAATATATCAAGATCCCTAGATAAAAGGAAAGCGGAGCGAGATAAAATGCTTCCAACTTGTTTGCATAAATGGTTAATGTTAGAGCAAAAGTAACCATGAATCCTATTCCTATGGAATATAACGTGATATCTTGAACAGCATTAGGAGAATTAACATAACTAGGTAATAGCGGTGCGAGAGGACTGGTTTCATATAAAAATTCCCAGAGATTGGTCCATGAGAACGAGAGAAAAATACAAAAGGTTAACAACCTTATAACATTAATTTTTTTAAAATTCTTATATTCGTTCCATAACCTTCGTCCAATAATGCTCGTCATGATAGGTACAACAATTATCGAAGAAATATTAGCTATCGTTTTGAACGCAATATATAATGCTTCAGTTTCCATTTAAAAAAAACTCCCCTTGAGCTGTGGTTTTTCTTTTTTAATTTTCGCGTTGATAGTTTTAAAAAGTTTTGATAAGGGGATGGAGAGGGATTCTATTTTTAAATCTTTTTCTTGATTGATGGATTCATATATTTCTTGGTGATATTTAATTAGAGTATCTTCGTTTAAAATACCGGCATTATTTAATGAGGTAATAATTTCTTCGACTATGGGTTTATAATATTCCGCCTCGAGTTTTTTGTCAATCAGGATAGAAAAAGATAATAAATCATCCCTTCCATCTTCTTTCTTGATTTTAAAAATGAAAGAAAGTAAATTATCCTTTTTATATTTATTAATGGCAAAGGTCCCTGGTTTTGACCCTATTGGAAAACATTTTTGTAATAATTCCTGATAATCTTTTTCCGATTCTTCTAATGGTGGAAAGGAACTAACGATCTCGGGATTAGCATTCACGTATCCCCCCAACTTACATAAAATTGCTTTTTGTGAGAACATGATATCCTCCTAATATAAGAATGACCCATCGTCACGTTAAATATGAATTTAAGATCTAAGAAATCTTATAAATATTTCCTTAAAATACACTTTTTTTGTTCTACTAACACGAACGTCCCATGAAATTAAGGCGGAAATGATGGTAGACACTCCTCATAAAAAAAAGTTTTTGAAAAATACCTCCCCAGAAGATTTCCTTTTTTCTATGGACAGAAAGGCTCATTTATTTTCGTTTAAATCATCATGGCTCTTAAGAAACGAGGAGAAAGGGTGATTTTGGACAAGGCAGGTAATTTAGCAAAGAGCTTTTCTCCCACGTATCGATCTTTATTGATATCATGATTAGCGAGGTCTTGATTAATATACGCTTCATAAATGTAGCGTTGAGAAGTGATATCGGTAGCAATTAACTCACAATAGTGATTCCACAAGGACCTCACGTAGGAGGCATCGGTATAAAATAGATATTCACACGCATTTCCATTTCTGAAATAATTCTTTAGCAAAATTCGATGGATTTCCGAATCGTAAACTCTCAATTCATGCTTTGAAAAAGAGCTTTCTTTTTCTAACAAGGGAATTATGGTATCTGCTCCAACCTGAGCACTCACTAAACCACACAAGATCCCCTCATAAAAAAAAGATGTTACCAGTCCTGCGGCTTCTCCAAGAATCAACATTCTATCGCCCGAAAATTCTTTAATGGGATGCTTAGAGATTTTTCCAATAGTTACATCTGAGCCTTTTTTTAGATTTTTAATGCATGGTTGGATTCGCTTATAGTTTTGCAAGATTCTCTCTAATTTATCCTTTAAATCCGAAGGAGAATCGTGCATTTTTCCAAGAAAGCCCACGAATGCTCTTTCGACGCCTTTATTGATAAAAAATGGACCATTCGTGCTAATTTTAGGATTTAAATGAAACACGTACTGCCACTTCAAGTTTTCATTCAATTGAGCCTCCTCCCCGTGTAAGTGAACGCAAATTCCCATGTATTGATCGGGAACACCAAAACCAAGAGATTTTTGTAAATTGAAATCATGCGAGCCAGTAGCAATTGCTAAAAATTTAGTTGAAATGACTTCTCCGTTATCACATGTGAGTTCAATATGATCTCCTTTTCGATTTACTCTTTTCACTTTCACGCCAAATTTGGTTTCTCCTCCTTTATCCTTAAATTGAGTAATTAAAAATTCGATGAGGCGATCCGTATAGCAAATATTTCCTAATGGGATTCCAAATTTAGTAGAATCAATCACGCCATTAGCGGTATCTGCCATGTAGTTGGAGCGCAAGTGAGGAATGGGAAAAATGTTTTTATCATTCCAATCCACTTCTTTAAGATAGGGTCGATTATGCTCCGCAAATATATTCGTTCTAATGGGGATGTTTTTATCAAAATCTTGCTCTTCAATTAATACCGTTTTCGCATGGTTCACGATTTTTAATGCAAATGACGACCCCGCTACACCCGCACCTATAATAGCGACATCATACATGATGAACACGTGAGAAAGGGTAAGTTTTTTAACTCCTTTTGTAATAGTAATTTCTTAAGCTTAAATTTGAGTCGTATGTTAAAAATATTTCGCATGGGTTCATGATTTTATAAAAATTTAGCTAATTGGAAAAAAAGAATTAGACGAGATTTTTTATCATTTTTCCCACCTTCATGAGGTTCAATTCTGCCATTCCGAGAGGGACGGATGTTTCAAATAAAAGTACGATTAAAAAATCGATATCTTCCTTATCAACATGAATGATTTTTGAAAACACTTTTTGTCCATTTTCTAATTGATAGAATAACTCTGGCAGAGATTCCACTCCCGTCATGAATCGAATTTCCAATTCATGTAGGGAATCAAGCAATATTTGATTTGGTAGGGAGGAGTAGATGATATTTCCCTTTGTGGTTAATAAACACGCCCCAATTATCTCATTCTTGGAAATTTGCTCCTTAAATAAATCAATTACTTTTTGATAAAATTCTTTATTTTTGAGAATTTCTTCTTCTCCCTTGATTATTGAATCAATCATCTTGTCGAGTTCCGGATCTTCGATTTCTCTACAAGAATCAAGGTACTCCGGCTTATAATATAAATCAAAAAAAACATTCATGACCCGGTCTAATCGCGAGTGGATGAAAAGAATACTAACGGTAGAATCCGCCAATATTGCAAAAATGAACTTGTTTCTTTTTTTAAATACAAATCGCAAGTCTCCCATTTCCAGAATTTCCATTTTTCTTGCAATGACATTTTCTGCAAAGGTAATGATGGCGGAAAAAAACGGCGTGATTAAATTAACATTTAAATTAAAATCATTCGTAAAATTCCTGCTATAAAAGCAACAGCCTCCGGCATCCAAGATGAATAAGGAATGAATTTTCATAGTAGGTATTGAGAATGATTTATTGTTGATATACCCTTTACATAGTGACTTAATCTTTTAAGTCTTTTTTTCGCAATTAAATTTTATTTTTGTCTTTTTTAATAATTTTATATTTCATGGGAAAAAACCTTTTTAAGGATCTTTTTCTTTAATTCTTAAGTTGTGAAAAAAAAAATCATTCCTTTTAAAAATGTCAGACGATGAATTAGAACGAATAAGAATAGAAAAAATGAAAAAATTAATGGTGCAGCAAGCTATGCCTAAAGAGATCATTAACATCCAAGCAGAAGAGCAATTTAGAGAACTACTGAATAAATACAAGGATAAAATCATCATTATCGATTTTTGGGCAACGTGGTGTGCTCCATGTCGCATATTTGCGCCCGTTTTTGAAAAACTCCATCAAGAATATCAAGAGGAGTTTATATTCACGAAAATAAACGTGGACGAGCAGCAACGATTAGCCGCTTATTACGGCATTACGGGAATTCCCACGACGCTCTTTATAAAGAATGGAAATGTCATCCATAAAGCTGTGGGAGCCATGAATTATGACATGATGAAAAATATTCTAATGAAACTCAAATCCGGTGATTCTTGAACCAAGCCATTAATTTGTATACAAGGCTCTAAAATTAAATGGTTTTAGAATTATGGAAATCATTAACAAGCAATTGGCAAGGTTAAACGGCTTAAAAGCAGGAAATAATGATGACAAGTCTTCTTCCTCAATAAAATGTTCACAAGAACACGAACTTTTTAAATGCATATTAGGGTTAAATCCATTAGAGACTGAAATTTTTTGTTATATATTAAGACACGATCATGTCAGTACTCTTGAATTAGAACGGCAACTAGGAAAAGATCGAAGCACCATTCAAAAAACGCTGAAAACATTATTATCCTTGGATTTAATAAAGAGAACACGAATTTCACTTAAAAAATTTAACACTATCAAAAAAATGCAACATGCTGGTGGTAAGCGAGGATATTTATATGTATATGATATTATGGACCTTCCCATCATCAAAAACCGTCTACGAGATCTCTTGGATGAATTTTACCAAACCATGCTAAACCACGTAAACAGGTTAGAAGAGCTAATAAACAATAATAAAAAAATAAAAAGTACTCGCTCACTTCGAGAATAGAGCAAAATTAATGCCTAAACATTTGCTTTTTTTTAATATATTTTTTAACTCAAGGTTATTTTGACAATTTAAAATAAATTGAATTCTTGGGAGAAATCCAAGAAAGAAAATTAGTAAAAATTTACTATTCAAGGATTAAATTAAAATAGCGAATTGGGTTCAAAAAATGGAAATGTTTTTTCATTTTTTTTCTAAAAGGTTATTCTTGTCGGATCTTCCATTCGCAACCACAGTCTCCGCAACGATATTTCTTTCCGTACATTCTAGGATAAGCCATTATGATATTAGATTTGTCTAATTCTTCATGGATCTTATTTCGATTAGTATTTCCGCATTTAGGACATTTGCGATGGCCCTCTATTTCTGAAACTACTAATATTTCTTTGGAAGTTTCTAAGGAAGGAATGGATTTTGATTCAATTTCAGGACCGATCTCTGTAGGGGAAGCAGGAGTTGAAATTTCTTTCATTTCTTCAGAACGAGCCATTAATTCCATGGATTCTTCCTTAATTGGCTCTATTTCCTCACTAACTTTCCCCATTGCTCTTTGTTTAGCTAAGATTTCTGAGGGTTTTACGGTAATCTCTTCCACTTCTTCGACCCTTTCTTGCGCTGATTCTACAATGAATTCTTCATATTCTTTTTTAATGGGTTCGCGTGAGATCACTTCCGGTTTTTCTGAAAGAGCTTTCACCTTTTCTAATCGTTTCTTTAAGAGGAAAATTTCTTTTTTCAATTTTGAATTTTCTTCCCGCAAGTTATCAATCTGGTGCCTCAACTCTTCTTCTACTCCGCCCGTGGAACTTGTGATTGAAGTTTCAAGTAATTCAATTCGTTCCTTGAGAGAACTAATTTGATTTTTATAATCCGCATTTTCTGCTTTCAATCGTTTTACTTCTTCCGACTCGGAAGTGGGAGTAGGAACAGGAGCAGGAATTTCAGATTTAGCTTTCAAGAGTTCTATCTCTTTCTTGTATTCTTCATTTTTATCCATTAAATTCTTGATAATTTTCTGTGATTGCTCTTCATTTAGCTTGTACATCTTATTCTCCTCCGTTAATTGAAGAATTAATTGCTTGGCATTTTCTAATTCCTCAGAAAACGATTTAGAATTCACCGATACCGCTGTAGAGGCTCCTTTTTCCTTTAAAGTAAGGAGCTCATTTTGAAGCTCTTCAATTTCTTTATCTTTTTCTTCTAATTCTTGTCTCTTTTTCATAACCATATCCTTTAGTACTGCTACATCGGGAGGAATATTCGAGCTCATTTTATCTTGCTGCTCGATCAACGCATTCTGCTCCTCTATGATGCTTTTTAACCGCACGATCTCCTCATTTAATGCTTCGATTTTTTTCTCCAATTCAATCCTCGTATTAGTTTCTTCCTCGACCTTATCGATCAAATTTTTTATATCTTTACTCATTTTTCACATACTCGATGGTTAATTTTTAGTATAAAAAATATTTAATCTAAACTCTATATAAAAATTAATAAATAAAATTTTTCTTACCCCATCTCTTAATAATAAAACTCGCAAATTATTTTTAAAAAACGTGATTCCATGACATCCACAACAAAAGATTCCTCCCTTCTCTCCTTATCGCTCTTCGTTGTCATTGTTTCTTTAATTAGTTCCACGCAAAGCTTGATTTCTCCCAATCTAGAACGAATGTCTTATTATTTTGGTTTCCAAGGACAAACTGCTCAACTGGGCTTGCTAACATTCACCTTCACCCTTGTTGCTGCCATCTCCCTTGCAATTTTCGGCTATCTCGCTGATAAAGTTGTTCGCAAGTGGATCTTGGTCTCTGGAACTTTACTCTATTCCATCTTTTCCATGTTTATCATGCTCATTTCCCCCGATTTTGTAGGATACATTTTATTTTTTTTCTTAGCTAGCGGAGTGGGCGTGGGTTATGGAGCCATTATTCCCTCCATCTTTTCTCTCATCGGAGATCTCGTGAAACAACAAGACCGCTCGAAAGGATACTCCTTTTTTTCAATAGCTTCTCTTCTTGGAATGATCATCGGCTTATTAATTGCCACTATAATGGGACCCATCGACTGGAGATTGTCCTATTTCATTATTGGTTTAGCCGGTTTATTCAATGCTGTTTTAATCTTGCTTTTTTTTAAAGAACCCTCACGCATCGGTAAAGATTTTTCTTATCTATTGGATAAAGAAGTGATTGATTACACCTATCGCATTAGAATCTCCGATTTAAAAATGATATTCAAGAAAAAATGCAATTTTTGGCTCGTAGTCAATTTCGTGGATACCATTCCTACAGGCATCATCACATTCCTTCTCTTTTATTACATGTCAGAATACCACAACGTTCCCGAAGGAATCTCTCTAATTATCTTGTTTTTCGTGATTCTTAGCTCATTAATCGGCACGGTCATTTTTGGATTTATAGGCGATAATTTATTTAAAAAAGGGAAAAAAAGAGCCCGGGTCTTATTAGCTCTGATGGGAAATCTCGTGCCCATTCCGTTTGTTTTTATTGCTCTAATTATTCCTTTTGAGCTTCAAGACAATGCTAGTTTTGGAGATCTCTTTCTAATACCAGGTGCAGTGATCATGATCTTATTTTTTATGATAGGACTCTTCGTGAATGGAGCTGTGAATGGCTCTTGGTACGCCACCGTGGTTGACATCAATTTACCGGAACATAGAGGTACAGTGCTTGCGACCTCTAATTTTTTTGACATAATTGGGCGGGCTATTGGTCCTCTGATTGGCTCTTTAGTAGCAGATGCATTTGGGCTGGTATATGGAATGATGATTTCAATTTTTTTCTGGATATTAATTCCTCTTTTCTGGATATCCGTGCTGAAGAATGTTATTCCGGAGATGGAGGAAACAGAAAGAATATTCAAGGAGAGATTAAGGGAGTTATCAAAAGAAGAAATTTTGTAATTACGATTTTTTTTTTTTTCCTTTTTTTAACACGTCATTGAAAAGAGTAAAATTATTTCTCATGAACTTTTAGGAAAAAGAAAATATTAATGAATTAAAACTTAGAAAGAGGAAAAAAGGGCCGATTTAGCAATTCTTGATGAAATAAAGCCAATGATGATTCATGGATCATAAAAAATCATGAATTAACTCGCATTTTTTTTTTGAGCTTTTTTAAAGTTTATTTTATAGCTATCTCTTATTTTGAGTTTAATAAAAGAATTTTAAGGATTAAATTCATAGAATTATTAAGGTAAGAACGATCTTTTATTGAGTTAAAAAAAAATATGCTTTAAAAAACGTATTCACGTTTTGAAATAGAATTTTGAAAGCGTGAGTTCAGCAAGATGTTTGATAATTCATTATTGCGGTTTATGGAAGCGGATATTGATCATGTAAAGAACATGATTCGGAGAAAGAATGAAAGGGAAAAGAGAATAGTAGATGTGCCGAGACCTTTTTTGAAATGGGCGGGCGGTAAGAGGCAAATCATTTCTCAGATGGCACCATATTTTCCAAGAAAGTTTAACAGGTATATAGAACCGTTTTTGGGCGGGGGTGCAATATTTTTTTATCTCATGCCCATAAAGGCGATCTTAATTGATATTAATGAAGAGTTAATTAATGTATATCAAGTAATTCAAGAGAACGTGAAGGAATTAATCCGTTCCTTGAAAAAGCATAAAAACGAGCGGGATTATTACTACATGATTCGAAATTTGGATCGGAATCCGGAGGCCTTCAAGGCGTTATCCCCGGTGGAACGGGCGTCAAGAACGATTTTTCTTAATAGAACCTGTTATAATGGATTATATCGGGTGAATCGTAAGGGAGAATTTAACGTTCCTTTTGGACGATATAAAAATCCAAATTATTGCGATGAGAAGAATTTATGGGCGGTTTATGAGGCTTTAAGGAATGTCGAGCTTATTCACGGGAGTTTTGAAACATGTTTAGAATTGGCAAAGAAGGATGATTTCGTATATTTTGATCCTCCCTATGCTCCCATTTCGGAATCGGCTAATTTTACGAGTTATACAAGGCATGATTTTGGTATAGAAGATCAGCTCAAGCTTAAGAAAGTTTTTGAGAGGTTAGATGAGAGGGGTTGCAAGCTCATGTTAAGCAATTCCTATACTGATTTCATTTTAAAGCTATATGAGGACTATAAAATCATTATTTTAAAAGCAAAGCGTGCTATAAATAGTGATGGGACGAAAAGAGGCGAAATTAATGAAATTTTAGTGGTAAATTCATGAATATTTAACATGAGAGGGAAAATTCTTAATGGAGCAGAAAAAGAAGGAGCTTTTCATTAATTTACTCCTGCAATGGTTCGAGGAAAACAAGCGTAGTTTCTATTGGAGGGAGAACCAGCTCACGCCTTTTCAATTTTTAATTGCCGAATTGATGTTACAAAAAACGAATGCCAATCAAGTGGAAAAAATCTTTCCTGAATTCATCAAGAAATATCCGGATCTGGAAAGCCTCCATCGATTGAGCCAAGAACAATTAGCCAACATCCTACAGCCCTTAGGATTATTCAATAGGCGTGCGAGAGACTTATTAAAAACGGTCAAGTTTATTTTAGAACAAGGAGGAACGATCCCGAAGACGAAAAAAGAACTAATGAAGTTGCCTGGCGTTGGAGAATACATAGCGAATGCCCTCCGTTGTTTTGCATTTCATGAACCGGTGCCCATTATCGATGCAAACGTGGGACGCGTGATAAAAAGAGTGTTTTCATTTCCCGTAAAAAAAGCACCTTCTCGGGATAAAAAACTTAATGAATTCATGGAACATTTAATACCTAAAGAACACTATAAGGAGTTTAATTTAGCACTTTTAGATTTTGCAGCACTCATGTGTACTCCTAAAAATCCGCATTGTGAGGAATGCCCATTAATCGAAATTTGTAACCATGCAAATACTTTAGTGCTAAAATAATGCCAATAATAATTTCATGAGAAAAATTGGGTGAAGAATAATCCATTCTGAAACCAAATATAATGTAATCGATTTATTTGCGGGATGTGGAGGGTTTAGTCAAGGATTTTTAGCGGCAGGTTTTGATATTGTTGCTGCCAATGAATTTTGGAAGCCTGCTATCGAAACCTATAAATATAATCATGTTACTACTCAATTAATTGAAGGAGACATCACCTTACCTGAAATCAAGCAAGAATTATACGATCGGGTTAAAAATAAAAAGATTCACGTAATAATTGGTGGACCCCCTTGTCAAGCTTATTCGATTTCGGGTAATAGAAATCCCGATGATCCTCGTGGACGATTATACGTCGATTTTCTTGACATTATTGCTCATTTGCAGCCTGATTTTTTCGTCATGGAAAATGTTAAAGGTTTACTCCACATGAAACACGTGGATCCGAAGCTGTCACGGCCAAAATTACAACAATTTAAAATCCACTGTCAACAACTTCAACGATTTAAAGATTTGAAGAGATATCGAGCCCAAAGAAGATTGGATCCGGCAGAAGAACAAGAATATTTCTCTTTAAGGAAGCAAGTAAAGGAGCTCAAGCAAGAAATTGATAAACGTCTCATGCCCCTTTTAAATATCATTTTGTCAAAAATAAAAGAAATCAAGTATAAAGTCGAATGGAAAGTATTGAATGCTGCGGATTATGGCGTGCCGCAAACCAGAGAAAGAATAATATTCTTGGGGACCCGACATAAAAATACGCTGATACACTTTCCAGCTCCAACCCATCATGAAAGTTCTCCGCCCAGGGGCTTGGAGGATTGCGATTCAGCTCCTTTTTCCAAGAAATCTTCAATTCCGCCAAATTCTTGGAAAACTGCAGGAGATGTTCTAAAAAAGTATGAAACGTGGCCAGAAAATGTAAAATTAAGCCATGTATTCACGAAACATTCGAAGAAATTTATTCAAAAATTACATGAAACGCCTATTGGAGAAACTGTTTATAAAAATTATAGTGATGCTTGGCGCAGGCTTGACCCGACTAAACCGGCTAAAACCGTAAAAGAAAACCATGGAGGTGTATTTGTTCATTATAAATTCGATCGTACATGTACGCCTCGCGAATTAGCAGCCCTCCAATCCTTTGATGATGCTTTTATTTTCAAGGGAACAAAAAGTTCTATCTTAAAACAAATTGGGAATGCAGTTCCACCTCTTTTAGCAAAAGCCATCGCTCAACAAATTAAAAAAGAATTAGACATCCTCTATTCTAAGTCAAAAAGTTAGCTTTTCTAGTGGTTGCCTCCCCATGAGAGCATTAAAGCAACCCCACCCTCCTCATGAAATAAAGTACTAAGAACGACCAAATAAGATCATAAAGAATGGGAATTAATAAAAAAATTATATTGCTTCCACTAAAAAAAGCTTGAAACTCACTAGAAACAAATAATTGAACGATGAGCGAAATTATAACGAGAATTCTTAAAAATACATTAAGTATCGGAATAACCTTTAATTTTTGGATATTTTTCACGGAATATATTAATAATATGCCGTATCCTAATAAAAACGCACCAGCGATGACAACAATCATGTTTAAGAGAGAATATTCAACCCAAATGAGATAATAATATAAGAAAAGAAACAACCCACCTATTATTATCTCAACAATCCCTCCTATTTTCAATAAAAGCACGAGAGAGCGTGGTCGACCGAACAATTTCTTGTTCCTTTATAATTGTTTTACTTTAGTTATTTATTTTTAAAAATAATTCAAAAGAGAAAAAAAAATCGTTTATGAATTTAATTTCTTGAGAACTCGACTAAAATTCTTTCCAAGAGTCCTAAAGGTGTCCACGCCCTCTTGATCATTCAATACTTCGCCTGGTTTCCTTCCAATACCTAAATTCCAGTATGACGAGCCCACGACGATCATTTGCGCCACTAAAAAGAAAAAATTAATAGAAGAAAAAGCATGCAATGCCCCCGCTCTTCTGACGGCAATTACAGCTGCCCCAACCTTATGTTTATAAAGATCTCCATTCATTCTCGAGACTAATCCTGCTCGGTCGATGAAAGCTTTTACGGTAGATGAAACATCAGCGAAATAAGTCGGACTTCCAATAATTACCCCATCAGCTTGTAAAATCTTCTTAATGTATTCATTTAACTTGTCATCATCTTGAATACATTTTTTTTTACCTTTACAATTATAACACGCCTTACAAGGAAGAATTGGCTGTTCTCCTAACCAAATAAGCTCCGTTTCGATTCCTTCTGCTTCTAATTCGTCACTCACGATTTTTAAACAATAATAGGTATTTCCCTCTTTTCTCGAGCTTCCATTAAAAAGGATTACTTTTAGAGCCATTATATTAATATTTTCTTTTCATTTTTATAGAACTTTTCTAATAAATTATAGAATTAAATTCAAGAAAAGATAAAGTTCTATTTCCCGATAAACATGATAGGAAAGAAAAGATAATGAATGTTTGGTTTTTTCCACGTGGAAAAAAATAGATAGAAATGGAAAGAGCGGATGTTTGATTTAACTCTTCAATTTTTTCAACACGTATGCCATGTTCACTCCCAGATTCTTAAAAGTCTCAATACCTTCCTTATCTTTTTGAATATCTCCCGGCGCAAGTCCTATTCCCAAATTCCAATAGGAAGATCCTACCACGACCATTTGGGCAATTAGGAAGAAAAAATTAATGCTAGAGAAAACATGGGTAGCCCCTTGGCGACGTACGGCGACAACAGCAGCACCTACTTTGTATTTATAAAGATCTCCATTCATTTTGGAAACCATACCTGCGCGGTCAATAAATGCCTTCACGGTAGACGACACATTGGCAAAATAAGTAGGGCTTCCGATAATTATTCCATCCGCTCCTATTATTTTATTCACGTATTCATTCAACTTGTCATCTTCTTGGCTACATTTCTTTTTTCCTGCACATCTAAAACAAGCCTTACAGGGCAATAATGGTTCTTTTCCAAGCCAAATGTATTCACATTCAATACCTTCTGCTTCTAATTCCTTGCGTACGATTTCCAGAGCTTGAAAGGTATTTCCTTTAGCTCTTGGGCTTCCGTTAAATAAAACGACTTTTATCATGGTTCACCTCACGGGGTTTAAATTTATTTTATTTTTTTTATAAATCATTCATTCCATATATCTTTTTCACGTGAAAAAGGAAGGATTAGAAAATGCTTTGGGTATTTTGAGATTAACAATATCAAGAGAAGAGACGAAAGGATTATATAGTTCTTTAACGAATTAATAATTATTGAAAATAATGCGATGGAATGACGAAAAATGATCGTGGAAAAAAAAGTGCGGATTTTATTATTTCAAGCGATTCTTTTCTATTTCATCATGGAATCGTTTAGCAATATCATGGTAAATACGAATGCACATGTTTTCATGAATTTAAGTAGAATCGGCACGATTTTACCCACGATTATTATTATAGTTATTAGCATCATCTTGGAACTGGTGATTTTTTACAAAAATTTTTTTAATTTTCGATTAAAAATCCATGTTTTGATATATCTTGTAGTAATTTCTCGAATTGTGGTCCAATTTCTCATGATTTCTTCCTTACTCATGATTTTCAATTTTATCTTATTTTTTAGTTCTGTATTAGTCATCATTGAATTAATGTATTTGATGGAATTGGGAGCGAATGGGGGAGGCTTTTCAACATTACTTTTTGGAGGATGCGTGGGTGCGAGTATTCAATTAGTTTTTTTAATGGCAAACGCATCTTTAAGTTTGACGTTCGATTCCATAAAAATCATGCCAATTATTATTTTCTCAGGTTTTTTATTGTACATGAATTGGAGCATGTTTTCGCCTAAGAAATTAGAAGATCTAGAGCGAGGGATGGAGAGCATTGAGAAGGAAGAAAGGAAAGGGCAAGAAATCTCCCTAGTTCATTTCATTATTTTCGGAATTTTATTTCTGCTCATTTTAACTTGGGTTTTTAATCCCATGGCTATTTCGGCATATGACGTGTTGGATCGTAGTTATAACAATCTGCTTCCGAATGGTAAATTAAATTGGATTTCTTATGGATTTACATATTATATTCTCCTCATTACGGCCGTGATATTTATAGGGAGCTATGTTATTCATGAAATAATGAATACTAAGTCCCAATCGTTTCTAAAAAAGCTAATATTCACATTTATAGGGGCATCTTTTATTTTAAATCTATTAGCGATTTTTATTTTAGAAAATGAGCCAATTCCTGGAGTATCGACCTTTTATTTAACGATTTTGGAGATTGTTAATATTTTTTCGCTCGTGATTTACTTTTTCTACTGTTTTATTTTTTATTCTTTTCAGAATAGAAGAAAGTTATATCATGGATTGGTCATTTTTTTCTTTACGAATTTCTTTTTCATCATTTTACAAGTCCAATTCTTGTGGTATGAATATCTATCTCTCTTGATAAATAATATATTCATCCTTTCGCTAATTGGGACTTTCCTCATTTTCCTAATGGAGGGAAAGAATTTACGGGTAAATTTAAATCGAAAATTATTGAATTGGAACTGGAAAATGCCCATTAAAGTTTTATACGTGATAATTTTTATTATCTTAATTGGTTCTTTTGGGAGTCTTCTCATTCAAAGGATTCCGGAATCCACACCAAGAGAGCACCCAATTGTAATGACATGGAACATCCACAATGCAATTGGAGTGGATGATGTGTTTGATCCGGAAAGAATTGCTGAAGAAATCAAACAAAACGATCCGGACATTCTTGGATTGAATGAAGTAGATTTAGGAGCCTTGAAAACATCTTTTGTTGATTTAACCTCCTATTTCGCTCATCATCTTGACATGTATTATTTTTATGGTTATACATTTTACAAGCATTATGGTAATGCATTATTGAGTAAATATCCCATCAGTTCCGCTGAGATCATTCATCTCCCCCAAGCTAAAGAATCTACAGAGCCTAGATCCATGATAAAAGCAAAAATCATAATCGGCAATGAAATCTGGACATTATTCATTACGCATCTCTCTACGAACCATCAAGATCGATTGGTGCAAGTTCCTTATATCCTTTCCGTGATCGAGCAAGAAAAAGATAAAAACAAACTGATCTGGTTAGGAGATTTTAACTTTGAACCCACCTCAGAGGAATATCAATTAATTAAAGCTTCACCCATGAATTTTATAGATACTGCACGCAATGCGGGCTATACCGGGCATTTTGATGAGAATTTTATCCCGAGAAAAAGAATCGATTATATTCTATGTTCCCCTGACATGAACGCAAAATCGAGTCACGTTTATTGTTCTATAGCTTCGGATCATTGTGCCGTCATTACAAAATTTAATTAAAAAACACGCATGAATTAAAATAGAGGTGTTTATCGTGCTGATTGAAAAATTAAAAAATAAAAAAGGAAAAAAATGGATTATCATTTATCTTGCTTGTGTGATTAATTTTGGCGTATTTTTGTTATTTTTATGGATTTTAAGACCTTATTGGGGAGAAATCAACACAACGGTCTCTGATTGGTGGGGTTTTAATTTTAATCTAATCTTATTTTTATATTTTCTCTTCACGATACCGTTGCTCTATTCCTTAATATTTTTAATCTTTAGTTTCAAGAAATTACTAAAGGGAAATGAACTCATCCTTTCAAGGATGTATAAGCTCATTCCTTTCGTCTTGATGTTAATTTTTAATATTCTCATCTCTTTTCTCCTTGATGAGTTAGGAAGCTATTCTCGATTAATTCCTCAATATTTTGAATTTTATAGCATTTTTATTTTTCTAACCATACAGATAATTCTTATTTTATTGGTGTACCCTCTTCTTAAAAATATACCTCATTTAAAAGCCAATCTCTCGAATAAAATCATTCGTGCCAAAGGAAAGAGCATTATTATAATCACGTGTATTTTAATCGGATATGGATTTGCCTTTGCCACACCCTTTTTTTATATCCCGGCAAATGTCCACGAAGGCGATTTGCCTCCAAAACCAGATTTAATTGCACATCGAGGAGGGGCTTCTTTAGGCCCAGAAAACACTCTTATCGCGGCGGAAGTAGCCCTTCAATTCGGTATCGTGGGTTGGGAAGTGGATATTCAAATCAGCAAGGATGGCGTTCCCTTTTTGATGCACGATGATACTCTTACGAGAACAACAAATATTCGGGATGTTTTTCCCGATAGAGTTAGTGAACCTGCTGAGAATTTCACCATTTCGGAACTCAAGCAATTAGATGCAGGTTCTTGGTTCGTGGATAAAGATCCTTTCGGTGTCATTGCCGCTGGTATCATATCTCCCGAACAAGCCGAATCATATAGGGGTGTAAAAATACCCACTTTGGCAGAAGTTTTGAAATTTACGAAAAATCACGATATTTATCTCGATTTTGATATGAAATCTCCCTCCAACGACCATCCTTATCACGACGAGTATTTTGAAATCATTTTGGACACTACCCTTCGTTCAGGAATTAATCTAAGTAAGATAATGATTCCAACTAAAAACGAAAAAATAATGAACATGCTCATGTATAAAGATGCCATGGATGTATTAACGGGATATGAATACATCAATACAGGAGACGCCTACACGAATGAGGAATATCGAATTTTTTATCAACAAGATTTTCCCGTCATGGTATACACGATTGATTCAGTAGAGAGATTCTGCGAATTATGGTGCTTAGGAGTGACGTGGGTTAAGACAAATGCCCCCCATGAATTTTACGAATTAGAAACGCCCATCATCTCCATACGCTTGGAATCCTATAAATTGATTTGGATTATATCGACCATGGCCGTTTTCATTATTACTCTTGGAATAATATTAAAAGAGTTGAAAGCTACTAAATAAAAGTATTTTTTCTGGAATTCGTTTAGACGCTCTTTTTTCGACGGAATTTTCTTTATTCTTTTTTCTTTCAATTTTTTCCTAATATACTCTTTTATTAAGAAAAGAACATGAAAAAGCTTCTTGAAAATATATTTTTTTTGATTTTTTTAAATTGCTTCTTAAAAACAATAGAAATAATATCTAATCTTTATACTTTTAATATCTTTTAATGATTTTATTTAAAAGGAATTTAAAGAATTCTCAAGGCTCGATTTTTAAATAACGATAAAGTTTTTATAATTATAAACACACGAAAAAATGTTTTTATACGTTTTATCGATATAGTTTGTTTACGACCATTAATCATGAATTTTGAAGAAAAGAGAAACCGTTTAGTGGATAATCTAATCAAAAGGGGAATCTTGAAAACTCCTGCTGTCATTAATGCCATGCGAAAGATACCACGAGAGCTGTTTGTTCCAGAAGATGCGCGTTCTTCCGCATACATGGATACTCCATTAAGCATAGGAGCTGGACAAACTATTAGCGCACCACACATGAATGCCATGATGTGCGAATACTTGGAATTAAAGCCCGGAGATATTTTATTAGAAGTGGGAACGGGTTCGGGGTATCATGCGGCCTTATGTGCTGAGATCATTGCACCCGAAAATTCGGAACAGAGGGGACATATTTTTTCGGTTGAACGTATTAAAAGTTTAGCAGAAACCGCTATAAAAAATATTCAATTAGCTGGGTATGAGGATAGAATCACGGTCATTCACGGAGATGGTACATTGGGATATCCAGAAAAAGCACCATATGATAAAATTCTCGTGACAGCAGCTTCTCCTTCAAAGATTCCAAAACCCCTGAAAGAACAATTACGTGATGGAGGAATTCTTTGCATTCCGGCAGGTTCTAAATCTTTTGGGCAAAATCTATACGTGATTAAAAAGAAAGGTAATAAGTTTGAAACAAAAAGCATAACAGGCGTTAGATTTGTCCCTTTACTCGGTAAATATGGATTTAATTCG
The DNA here is from genome assembly GCA_029838195.1 of Promethearchaeota archaeon. GTDB lineage: Archaea > Asgardarchaeota > Lokiarchaeia > Sigyniarchaeales > SOKP01 > JALGVJ01. The sequence goes on along the minus strand of JALGVJ010000001.1, from coordinate 193,497 downwards.
TAGAGAGGGGTAACATTTTAAAGTTAAATAAGGTGCGGGTAAATCAGAAATGGAAGTTAGCAAGCTTTTATCAAGAGATCCCCACCGTCCAAAATATCATTTTCTTCCTCCAGCAAATTGGATCAACGATCCAAATGGTCCAATTTATTATAAAGAGGAATATCATCTTTTTTATCAGCATAATCCAGAAGGAGATATATGGGGGAATATCCATTGGGGACATGCTAAAAGTAAAGATTTAGTATTTTGGCAACATTTACCAATTGCTCTAAAACCATCGCATAAGAAAGGGGAAGAACATTGTTTTTCCGGAACGTGCGTGCTAAATGACAATATCCCCACTATCATTTATACAAGTATAGGACACCAGAGAGACCAATTAACGGGAGCCGAGCAATGGTTAGCATTTAGCACGGATGATATGGTGTCGTGGATCAAACATGAAAAAAATCCTACAATGACGTTAAAGATTCACGGAAATCTACAAATTTGGGATTGGCGTGATCCTCATGCATGGAAAGAAGGAAACCAATGGTACATGGTTTTATCGGGGCACGTGAGAGAGAAAAAAAGATTAAAAAAGCCCGTAGTTTTATTATATAGTTCTTCCGACTTAATACATTGGAAATTCATTAAAATACTTTGTCTTGGAGATGGTTCTCGAGAAACAGGAAAAAATTGGGAATGCCCGAATTTTTTCTCCTTAGGAGGCAAGGAGAAGCGAGTATTAATTGTTTCCGTATCTCCAAAGAAAAAGGTTATTTATACTATTGGAACATGGAAAAATCAAGATTTCAAGCACGGAAAATGGCACCTTTTAGATCATGGTAAGTGGATGTATGCTCCTGCAACGATGAAAGAGCCAAGCGGAAGAATATTGATGTGGGGGTGGATTTTTGGAGGCGGAGAAATCAAGGGATGGAATGGATGTTTAACGTTACCTCGAGAATTGAGAGAAAGTAGTGATAATCGACTCCTCATAAGACCCGTTAAGGAACTTGAAAAATTGAGAGAACGACACGTACACCTTGAGAACATCACGATCGATTCCAATTCCCTTACTATTATAGAAAGAATAGAAGATAAATGCGTTGAACTTATTATCCAATTTAAGAATCCTCGTAAAGAAAGTTTTCAATTAAAATTATCAGAACTGATTACTTCTAATCGGGAGGTTTTTTTAACCATGGATTTGGCTTCTAACAAAATTCAATGTGGAGAGGATGAATGTTCAATTGATCCTCATGATATCAAGAAAGAAGAGAATATGCTACACGTATTTATCGATAATTCCGTAATAGAAGTTTTTTTTAATCATGTTTATTGTTTGACCACCCGGTATTTTTTCAAAATTAGGAGAAAAAGCAAATTAATGATAGCAGTTAAAAACGGAGCCATGAAATTTAAAAAAATAGATGCTTGGAGTATAAAATCAATTTGGAATGAATAATTAATCAAAATTTTAACAAGATGGTTATTAATTTACTTCAAAATATTATTGAATAATGAAACTTCATTTACCGGATTTTATTTTTATTTATCTCATGATCGTGCTAAATCTTGTAAAGAAAATTTAACTTTATAAGAAAGAAAAAAATAATAAAACGAGAAAACATTTTTTAAAGAAATTTTAACCTATTTGATTCCAATAGTTTTTTTCTGCAATCTTTCACATGTTGGTTTTTAGCGATATCCTCTTTAATGGAACGGCTCCAAAACGACCAAGGTTTTTCTTGTTTTAAATGGGTTAAATTTCTAATTTTTAATCCCTTTTAAAGAATAATTTAAAAATCTAAATAATGATTTGTTTTAAATATTTAAAAAAGTTATGTTTTCCGACAATATTAAGCAGAAATTTTTATGAGATCGTTATCGAAAATAACCGAAAGTTTTTATATGATGGTTAATTTGAGGTTGATTTCAAAATCCCCGTTAATGTTGAATATTGGGATAACGCTTACACCTTGATAGAGATCTTTATATCCTTCTTCCGTATAAGTACGGGTAATTATAGGATATTTCCCAATTTTTACATTTTCAGTATTAGAAGCTACCATGATGGAGAATTTTAAATCATAGCTCTCATCTTTAGCTGTAAAATCTGAGCCATGGAATTCACATGTTTTTAATAGCTCCTTGAATTCATCTTGATTTGGTAAGACTTTAAGATTCGAACATTCCCAATTAAATTTTGAAGGATCTCCATTAAAGAAAAAGGGGAGATCTATCCCAATATTAATAAGTTTAAGGGCTTTTATAAATTCCTGATCTTTTTCAAAAAGGTTTTCGAGAGTTCCATGAATGGAAATGAGTATTTGATTTTCTTCAATTAAAATTTTTTTTGTAAGAATGCAAGGAATTTTAATCCCATGGGTAAGAAGATTTATCGTTCCTTTCTTTTCTAATTCAATAATGGCCGTTTTATTTTCTTTTTGACTCTTTAATACTTGAAATGCTCCATCAATAAAATCGCCTAATTCTTTGTATTTATTCGATTCTAAATCATAAATCGTAGTAGTATTTTCAAAGAATCGGATGCGTAACATACTCTGTCGATAATCATCAATGAAGATCTCTTTTGTTTGAATTTTCTCCTCGTCATGGTATGCTTCAATCCATCGAGTCAAAGTATTGAGAAGATTATAAGATTTAGGTTTATAATCTAATTCAAAAATCGTTCCTCCATCATCCAAATTAAAATACGCATTAATTACATTAGACTCGATAAGGAGTTCCATCTTGCCGTCTTTAGTGAAATCTGCCGGAAGAATTGAGATATAATTTTTTTGACCCGAATAAAGTTGTTGAGTAATTTCATCGATGATTTTATCTGCATTAATTAAATGAGCATAAATCGCAAATCGCAAAAATTGCAAGTATATACCTCCGAAAAGACCGTGCCAATAAGCATCATTACATTGAGCCTTGTAGATTTCTTCCCAAGCCTGAGATACTTTCATTTTAATATTTTTTACTTTTAATTTATCGTTAATCTTATTTAATGCCTGTTCTACTTGAAGGATTTTTTCTCTCACGTGAAGCATTTTTTTATGCATGTTATTAGATTCGGGATATTTTACCAAGAAATAACGCCAGAAACCTCCTTTTAAAAATTGCAAGCATTCTTTATTATTTTCATCATTTTCTAATTTTTTTTTCATTTTTTCAAATTTTTTTCGCATAGGCGTGGGAAGAGCCCATTCTTCCATTTTATCATAACTTGCAGTAGGCAAATAGATTAAGCTTTTAGGGGGCTGGATTTTCATATATTCTGTTAACGTTATGGATTTTATCCAAGAATTCTTGATGAGATTAGAAAATAGTGTCGGAATGAAGGGTTTTCCTTTATCTCCTTCTTGATGCCCCTTTCCTTGAATATAACAAATTTCATGGGTGGTACCCCAAACGCCCATTTTTTCAGCATCAGAGATCATGAGGACCAGGCGGTCTCCATTTTTATTAGCTAAATCTTTCAAATATTTTATAGTATAAGGTGTTGGTTTCCAAGGAGTTAAATATCGAATTTTTTCATTAATAGGAAAAATGCGAATGGTTTGCCCTTGATCTTCCGTATTATAGGTATAGAGTGTATCCTCCTCGAGCATGCCACAAGAACGAAGATGGTTATCATCAACAATAACATATTTTAATCCAACTTTCCTCAAAAAAGTGGGATAATGAGGTTCCCAGACTCGTTCTGACAACCATGCTCCATTTACTTCTAAATGAAAAACCCTTTCAATTAATTCCGATAATTTTTTGATCTGCACGATATTATCTCTATCGGGAATTATTGCGTATATTGGTTCATAAAAACCTCCGCCGATTATTTCAATTTGATTTCTCCTTGCCATTAACCGAATTTTTTCAATGATTTCTGGTTTATTATCTAAAAACCACTGCAATATATTTCCAGAAAAATGCAAAGTAAATTTTAATTGGGGATGGTCCAACATGGAATTGATGAGAGGTAAATACGCTTTTTGATAACAATCTTCGATTACGCTATTATAATTGTCAACGGGTTGATGAAAATGAAAAGTTATTCCAAAATAGAGCGATTTTTCATCATTCATTTTTCTATTCTCTTAAGGTGAATTGGTTTTTTGTTAGGTAAAATAATAAAGAGATTCCTCCATGAAAAAATTTTGGGATAAAAAATCGTGTACCGACCGCAATTTTTAGATAGAAAAAGGATTGAGGATTTAAATAATTCATTCGATTTAATCATTAATTTCCTTTTTTTTAATAAAAATAGAAATCGAAAAAGAACGGCATTCAATCGTTAAATGCATTCTTAGCTTTCCTACTAATTTTAAATATTTATAACATGGGCGATAATCGAACGATTAATATATCAATTTCTCCATTAAATTAAAAATGTTTGTTAAGGATTTTGATCCGATTCTTTATTGAGGTATTATTAGATTTAATGATTTACTGACTTTCTACTTAGGCTATAAATTTAATTTTTGATGAAGTTTATTAAAGAATGAGATTACTATTTATTTATAAAAACTAGAAAAATGTAATCAGCGATGTATAGCTCTTATATTGATCAAAATTTAATGCAGGAAGTTTTTAATTCTAATGAATTTAAAGGATGGCTCCTTTCTAAAAGATGGTTTGGAGACAAATCCCTTCTCTCTACTCTCAATTTTGAAGTAAAAATTCAATATTTTCAATTTTTAGAAGAGATTCTTATTATTTCTAATATAGAGATCTATGGACCAGGATATTCAAAATCGTATTTTCTTCCTCTCATTTCTTATGAGAAAAATGTACAAGAGATTTTGGATCCTGAGGAGCAATCCACGGAAAACATTATTAAACTTACCAGCAACACGTTTAGCAAAAAAATTATCATTACTATTGAAAACAAACGAGAAATCATCACGTTAAATTTAGTAGAAGCCGAATTCTGTTTATATTTTTGGAAAAAGATATTATTTGATAAAGATATTTCAGAGCGATTTCCTGATTACGATTTAGAGTTAAGTCTTTACTTGGAACAATTCGAAGATCCCGTGAACATGAGGAAAGTACAAGACCTCATTGAAGCTAGCCTATATCCGAATAGATATTCTTTATCATTATCGCAATTAGGTAAAGGAAACACCACGAATTTGGTATTCCAATTGGATGTAATTAATAAAAAGAAAAAAGAAAATAATCTTTCATCATTTATCTTGAAATCTTATAAAGAATATACCGAAAACGTGGAAACTTCAACTCTTTTTCTCTTGGTAAGAAATAAATTTCCGTATGCTCCGAAAATATATGGAAAATTAAGAGTGCAAAATAAGGATTCGATAGGAATTCTTGAAAAGGTAGAAAACGATGGAAATATTGGTGAAATCTATTGGAATGAATTAAATTCCTTAATTTATGACGTTTTTAAGAATGTAAATGAAGAATATTCTTATTTGAAAAATGATGATGATTGCTCAGCATTAATAAACCAATATTGCATGGAAACAATTCAAGTATCCAAAGAAATAGGCACATACATCAGGCAATTACATGAAGCTCTGAAAGATCCTAATATTAATGACGAACAAGAATATCATGTTGCGAGTAATTCTTTTTTTGACGTTTATTCAAGAAAGCTAAATACCATAATAGCTCATTTACACGAAACCATGGAAAAAAAATCTAAAAGTTCCTACTATAATCTACCAAAAATTATTTCATTACTTATTGATACTCAAGATTTAATTGAACGTTTTCAGCATGATTACGATTCTAAAACCGTATATGTACAAAAAATTCATCAAGATCTTCACATGGAACAAATCCTTTATAAAAAGAAAAAGGGTGCTCATGAATTCTATTTCATCGATTTTGAAGGAGATCCTCAACTAACCATTGAAGAAAAAAAGGAAAAATTCCCGATAGAAAAAGATTTAGCCTCAATTTTTAGAGCACTTTCCTATATAAAATTTAATACTCTCTTACTTTATATTGAAAAACAAGTGATTTCTAAGGGAAAATATGAAGTTCCAGAAGAGATTCTATACAGAATGTTCTTCAGAAAAGCTGCTAAGCCTTCAAGTAAATTCCTTGATTCTCTTTTATACGTTTTAAATTATTGGGAAGGAAAAGTGATGAAAGAAATTTTAAACACCTATTCTTGCTCTCTTGTCCTTCTAAATTACTTTTCAATTGAGAGAGTACTCCATGAAATAAATTATGAAATTCTTTATCGCCCAAACAAGTCAATCGTTCCAATTCTTGGATTGAAGGAAATCTTGGATAAAAACTGAAATTTCTTCCTTGATGAAATTTTTTCATGGATCTCATATTTTTTTATTTCTCAGTATATTTAGCAAATTCAAAAGCATAATAGGAAGCATCTCTTTCAATCGGATTAATCTTTTCGAAATAACTTCGCTTTATTTTGCTACTTTTCGATATTTCACTCTCTATGAATGCAGTATCAAAATCTCCTTCTTCACCCTTAGTTAGTAAGATCCAAGAAAATGCTTCCACGAATTTCTTTGGGCCAAATTTTTTTGAAATAAGAATATAATTTCTTTTATCAATAAATTTAGGAAAAAAACCATGTTTTTCGCATAAATCTAACTTGTAGCCGATATCATCATCTTTTCCCTGAATTCTGGCTATATCATTAATATACCGGGCCAAGCGTGAACCATATTCAATTTGTTTTAACTCATCTAATTCTTCCAAAAGATTGAACAAAAAATTTCTTTTCGTGATAATTAGCTCATTCTCGTTTAATGAGCGTAATGAGTCATGATCGACATGGAAATAGCGTACTAGTTCTAAATAATTTCTAAGTACAATTGATTTGGATAATCTCTTTTTTACTCCAAGTTGTTGAATTATATCGTTTAATTCTTTATCTATACGTATGGTCAGAACAGTATCATTTTTTCCTCTTTCCTTTCGGATTATTGCGGAGCCTTTTTTCTTTCTTGTTGACATGAGAAAAATTTTTGTGTTTTATAATTATAGAAAATGTAATTTTTTGTTTATCTTGTAGGAAAAGTAAGCATTGTATTTAAAAGTATTCGAAAAAATAGAGAAAATCTTAAAAAATTTTTTATTTCTATAAAATTGTGAATGTTTTTGGCCAATTGGTAAAATTTATTGCTTTTAGGATAAATTGGGTAAATGTCTTTAAAGCAATTTTCCCAAAAAAATTAATTTATAGTCATGACAAGAAAACATTCGAAATACTAACGAAATTTCAAAAAATACTTGAACTTTCATTAAATGTGAAATTAGCTGTAGAAAATCGAATTTCAAGAATATAGACCAATTCGGAAAGAGATAAATTGTACTTTCCACAAGCTCTCATCAATCTTCATAGCTAAATTGCGTTTCCTATAATTTAAATTAATTAAATAAAGATCTATTTTAATATTTAAGATCTGAACTTAATTAATAATTGTTTGTTTAAAAGGTAATTTTTTGATATCATTTGTAAGTATTGTATCCATTGTAATCATTTCAATATTTTACTTACAATATCATCATGTAAAATTTTTAAGCAACATTTTAAAGCTTGAATTTATTTATTTTCCTTGTCAAAATCGATTTAAAATTAATAAACCACTAATAAAATAATAATGCAAATTTCAGATAGCAATATTTTAGAATTAGAAAGTGAAAGTTTACCTAAGTCAACACTAATGTTAAAATTAGAGAACGAAAATGAATCCCAAATTGTTACCTCAGACGAGGAAATTGAATTAACTATCAAGGCTTTATCCAGTAAAACCAGGCGACAAATATTATCCATGATTCAACATCAACCATCGGACGTGTCAAACATCGCTTCGGCGCTAAACATGACAGAAGCGAATATCTCGGCACAGATTAAAATGCTTGAAAGAGCAGGACTTATAACGTGTGATTATAGCAGTGGAAATCATGGCGTGAGAAAGATTAGTGTTCTTAAATTTAAACGCCTGATTTTCAAGTTTTAAATTAACAGTTTGAGAAAATTATTTTAAATTTTTGGTTGGGTATAAATTTTTAGTTAAAAAGACGTTTTAAAGAAAACCTTGTTTCTAAATGCTGTTTAAAAGAAATATAATCATAGTAAGGTTACATGAAATATGAAATTAAGGTATTTTTTATCTTCTCGAAGTGTCCAAGATTAGTTTCAAGCAATTTATCTAAAGTATCTTGGATTCCTACGTTTTCTATTCGCTCAGATATCTTATAATATGGAGATTCTTTCAGTTTTCGAATTAAAATTTCATGGTCTTCAGATTTTTCAAGAAGATATTCTAAGGGTTTTATTATCTGATTTCCTAACATTTCTTGAATGATTTCAATTAGCATGGTGTCGAAGGTTATCCTGAGAATGAGTTCCTTATCAAAATCATGTTCATTTTTTACATTTAGAAGATATTCTTTTAATAAGCTAATGGATTTCTTAAACAATTCAATTGAGCTTTTTCCAAGGCTTTTAATTTGGTCGTTATATTTGCTATCCTTGGCAGCTCTCAAACAAAGAGCGGCAACAGTTTGATATTCTGCTATGAAATGGATGAACCTTGCTTTTGTAGTCAAAATAGTGTCTTTATATTCCTCATCAATGAGATCATCAATATTCCTGAGCGATTTTTCAAAATTTTTAGCAATCTCCAAGAATTTTTTTCCGGCTGCTTCAAATTCTTTCATTTCCAAGAGTGTTAAGGCTCTATTTTCCTTCATTTCATAATGTTCATCAAATTTAGTTTTTCTCATGACACCTTTTAATATAAGGCGTTTTCCTAGATCTCTTTTAATAGATGAGCGTTCAAGGACTTGTCCCGCCTTTAGAAGCAATAAGGAAGACAGGTCGCGGTATTCTTCTAGATCTTCTTCTTGGAGATATTCTGAAGCTTTTCTCCAGCTTTCACCCGCACTTTCCCAATCTTTCATGTTAAAGGAGATATTCCCAAGTTGTATTAGCAATCGGGCAGAAATTTCTTTTAAATTCAATTTTTCCGTTTTTCTAATCATGGATTTTAATCGATAAATCGCTTGAATTTTATTCTTGAATTGGGAAATGATATCGATGATTCTGATGAATAACTGGTCTAACTTGATATAACTTCCTAAATTGAGATATATTTGAGCGGCTTTTTCATACATGTTAATGGCTTCTTCGCCTTTTCCTTTAGCCACTAATTCTTCTGCTTTATCAATTAATTTTATGGCTTCTATTTCTTTTTCATCTTTTTCAGTATTATGATGAATCATGGACCTCTCCTTTTATATTTAATAAAAACCATCTATAAATGTTTTCATGTTATTTAAAAAAACCGTATCACAAATTATATTATATTTTATTAATATTAATTCTAGGTTTTCGGTAAGAATGATAATAAAAGTCAGAAGGATTTAATTTTTGGGATCGTTTTTAAATTCAGCGATACAACATTAAATTTTTATAGCCTTATCATTAATCATATTATAATGATAAAAAACTTCAAGCTCATGGCTTGCGGTGGTTATATTTGTCTGAACTCGATTTTTATCAAAAAATAATAGATTTCTTAGAGATAGATATTCAAGAATTTTTAGATTTTGAAAAATTAAACCCATATCAAGAAAATTTAATCGAGCAAGCAACTGAGATTTTAAAGCTGAATACCGTGGGAGACGTGATCAAGTACGGTGGAAATATTAAAAGAAATGAGAATCTAATAAAATCTCTATGGGAACAAGTAGATAAAGAGTTAGAAAAAGAAGAATATAAAGATCAAAAAAGTAAATTAAAAGATTTTGTTAAATCTTATTTTAAAATGCTAAGAGAAAAAATTAATAAAACTTGTGGGGCAATCATAGCCGTTAAAGAAATGCCTTTTATCAATGTTCATTTTAATAATATTCCCCAAATAGAAATAGATGGGAAAAATCCTAAATTATATGATACCCTCATTATTTATACCGGAGAAATTAAATGTTTGCTACCTCGGGCCATTATCCATGGTAAAATCAAGAATGTAGAACCTTTATTTTCACCGGTAATGGAAAGTATCACATGGAAAGAAGGAGCGAATTTTTTCAATGGGGAAACTTCTACCTCAACGTTAATTAATGCATTGGATCAACTTTTAAAAAAAATTGAATCGAAAGATATAAAAAATTTTTTAATTAATTATCAAGAAAATTTTCAGCGTCATGGCGATCCATATTGCGATTATCTTCATGAAGACGATGATTTAATGGAGGTCATGAATAATCTTACCACGGATCTTGAATCGGGCCGAGCTAAATCGAATATCGTGATAAACGCACTCGCTATTCCCCAACCTTCTAGAAAAACTACATTTATTGCTGTAATTAATGAATCTACTGAAAATACCAAATTTGAAAGGTGCTTTGAAGCGTTATTAAAATTTTCTGCCCTTTGTTGTGAAGCTACTTCGCGCTTACAAGGTGAATCCAGGCATGGAGAACCCGAATTAGACGTGTGGAAGGAAGAAGAGCTCGTGAAAAACGCCGAAAGGGCAGAGGGACCTGTTCCATCAAGTTTAGAGGTATGGACGGAAGAAGAATTGGAGGAATTAGCTAAAAGCCGAAGATCTGGCATTCCTGAAGGAATGGAGGTTTGGGATGAAAAATCCTTAGAGGAATTGGCAAAAAAAAGACAAATGAGCGAATTAAACATTCCAGAATGGGAGCCAGAGGAAAGCTTAGAGCCTTGCCCACAATGTGGCTATGCTTTACGCCCAGAATGGAATAAATGTCCTATATGTAATACTCCAAGAAAATCTGGTTCATAAAATTCTTTTTTCACGAATTTTCCATGTATCATTCAAAACTTTTTTTAGGTACAAGTTATTTTCCATTAATAAGGGATAAAACGCTTTGCGAAAAACTTGATACAGTATATATTTTGTTTTATAGGAAATGACATCAATGAGCTAGATGAGCTAAACATTTATAGTTATCCAGAAAACTTTCCTTTCCTCAACGATAAACAACTTATTAAGAATTTTTTTCTCGGGCAAGGATTAGAAACAAATGTCCAAATAATAAAAAACAATAATCATTTAAAATATACTATTTCTGAACCAAAAGCTCAAGTCCTCAAGGGACTCAACATTTTTTCCATGAGCATTAATCAAAAAATTCATGTTGGTTTAATTTTTGAACAGCATGATAATCCCTTTGATTATAGAGAATATTTTTTGGAATTATTAAATGAGTACTTAAATTCTGAAAGTTTTAGCCCTTTTGAAGAAGAAATAAATATCGAAAACTTTTTAATCACTTTATTTATTGATCTGAGGAGATATGGAGATGAGGTCGTTGAAAAATATCCAAAAATAGAGCTGATGACTAAAACAAATACAATTAAACTATTTTTATTCGGCATTGATGCTGCTGGAAAGACATCTCTTGTAAGAAGGATCAAGACAGGGGAATATGATGATAATTTTTTTACGCCCACTAGAAAATTTAATATTGAATATGTTCAAGATGATAATCGACTATTGGCTCTATGGGACATGCCTGGACAACAAAATTTTCGAAAAAAATGGTTATTGGGAATACAAGATTCGAACATTATCACCTTCATGATTGATGCTGCGAATCCTAATAGATTTGAGGAATCAAAACAAGCGTTCTGGAAAATTTTAAATCGATATGAATTATATGGAGTCCCTTTAATTATTTTAGCTAATAAAGTAGATTTAATTAACAACATGTCCAAGGACGCTCCAGATGAGCATCATCTTTCTCAATTGAAAACACGATTGTTTGAAACATTTGAATTTGATGCTATCGAAAATAGAGAATGGAAATTTCTTTTCACCTCAGTCAAGACAAATTTTAACATTGACACGTTCATTCGCTATGTTCGCGAATTTGCTCGAAAAAACCAACATGAATCGTAATAATTTCAGTTGTATTATAGCTAATAAGAATGAAAAGGGACTAATTTTTAACCTCATGATAATTTTAGCGCGATAAAAAATTAAAAATAAATACTTAATCTTTCTTTATATAGAATGAGTCCTTATAATAATTTATAATAAATTAAATTCCTTTTATAGGCCCAAACCATGTTTAAAAAGCTGAAAAAAGAGCTACAAATAAAAATTGATGAAGATAAAGGACAATTATTTTTAGGAGACCCTCACAAGGATTTACGATTATTAATGCTACGACCCATTGATTTAATTGAATTTTTAGAGTTCGCAGGAACGAATGCCATGGATATTATCATCTGGACAGGGAAAAATATTGGCAAAAATTTTATGGAAAAATTCTTTTATCAAAAAGATTGGAGTGACGTGGACCTTTCCACTAAAAAACAAGTCATTTTGGGAATTTTAGAAGGTTTTGGATTATTAGGATTTGGATATTTACGAGGGATCTTCAAGGAAGATCATATTTTAATTAGCGTCTATAATTCCCTCGTAGAAGAAGAAAAAACAAACGTCATGGCGAAGAATTTATGTTATCTCTATGAGGGTTTATTAAATGGTGTAATGGCGAGCTTAGGAATTGAAGCTGAAAGTGAAGAAATTGAGTGCATGTTATTAGGAGGTGAAAAATGTACCTTTAAGTTTACCCTTACAAACCAGCGATTTGGAGAAGAAGATATTGATCCTGATGAAACAGAAGCAGTAACAGAGTTCTTATCAACCCTCTAAATAGTAACAATCAAATGCTCAGAATAGGTCTTTTTTTTTATAAGATTTTTCTATATTGACTCAATAACAAATTCAAAATCCAATTCATAGATACAAGGATATAAAAAAGGGTCATAAAATAGGAATATTTTACCTTTTTAACTAAATAATGTATAAAGTAATTTGACCCTCTCTTCTCTCATAAAATATCTCGTTTATTTGGGAAAAATTTTTTCATTCAATTTTTTTGAACAATGAATTTTACATAAATACATTTCCAGCTAATCTCTTTAAATAAACATTAAGAAGAATCGAGATCCATTAAGAAATTCTTCTTTTCAATGAGTTTGAAATTTCACACATTTCTTGTTTAAACGATTTTCCCACTTCCATTTTAGAATATAAGAATTAACTTTTAAATTCCCTATTGCTTGTCTATCATAGATTCAATTGAAATAGTTTAATAAAAATTGAGTATATTAACAATTATTAATCAACATATTATTCAAAAAAATTAATAAATTGGTTTGAAATATCATGTCTAAAAAAGGCGCAAAATTAAAAATCGACGAATATAAAGGACCTCTCGGAATTATTAAGGGCTTTGAATTCACCACCGGTAAAATCCATTTAGGTGATGAGACGGAATGGGAACCCATGGGGCCTACTCCTTGTCCACATATTCCAACTCTACGTTCTTGGTTTTTTAAGCTCATGGAACGCTACAAACCATTTTACATGCCAATCTGTGACATGTGTTGTCTATGTACGTTCGGAAAATGCAATCTTTCCAAGGGGCGGACGGGTGCTTGTGGAATTAACATGGAAACGCAACAAGCAAGGATGGTAGAAATAGCATGTTGTATTGGAGCTAGTTGTCATTCAGCTCATGGAGACCATCTTCTTCATTGGTTAAAAGAGAAGTATGGAAATGTTCCAATTAATTATGGGAATAATATTGCTGTAGAGATGCCTTGTACGAGATTAATTGTAGGAATGAAACCAGAAACTTTAGAAGATCTGGAGACTGCAATGGAATGGGTTCACTATACCATCACTCATTTACTTGCGAGCGGACATACGGGTCAAGAAGCAAGTTATTTAGATTTTGAAGCAAAAAGTTTTTTAGCTGGTTTAGCAGATGCTGTGGGCATGGAAATTGCGGATGCTGTTCAAATTGCAGCCTATGGATTTCCGATGGGAGAGGCAGATGTACCCATAGTAGAGTTAGGAATGGGGACATTAGATACAGAGAACAAGGCTACTATTTTAATGATCGGACATAATGTAGCCCCCGGTATTGAATTGGTAGATTATTTAAGATCTGAAGGGCTAGAAAATAAAGTAGATGTAGGAGCAATCTGCTGTACAGCCCTTGATTTAACCAGATATTATAGTGGAGCGAAAATTGTAGGGTCTTTAGCTCGTCAAATGCACTTCATCCGTTCCGGGTTAGCGGATGTAGTCATGGTTGATGAGCAATGCGTCAATTTGAGATGTTTTGAACAAGCAAAATTAGTTAATGCCCCATTCATCGCTACAAATGAAAAAAACATGAATGGGTTACCTGATAGGACTAATGACCCCGTTGATGAGATCGTGGAAGATTTGGTAAGTGGAAAGGCGAAAGGGGTACTAATTTTAGATCCCATTAAAGCGGGAAAGGTTGCTGTGAAAACGGCAATCAAGGTAAAGCCTATCAGGAAAGCTAAAAGCGCAGTACCGGATGAAGAGGGCTGCATTGAAATGGCCTTAAGGTGTACTGGTTGCGGGAATTGTCAACGAAATTGTCCGAATGATTTACCTCTCGTGGAAGGCGTGAAATTAGCAAAAGAGGGAAATTTTTCTGTATTGGCAAATGAATGTTTTGATGCTTGTTTAGATTGTGGACGATGTGAAGCAGATTGCATGAAAGAGGTTTCACCGCTTACTTTGATAATGTATGCCGGAAGAGAAAAGATTAGAAATGAAAAATTTAATTTACGAGTAGGAAGGGGTCCAATACAAGATACAGAAATAAGAAATGTTGGAGCTCCAATCGTATTAGGCGAGATTCCGGGGATCGTTGCTATCATAGGATGTGCAAATTATGGTAAGGAAATTCAAGAATTATACATGATGGCAGAAGAATTTTGCAAGCGTAATTATATTGTCGTGGTTTCGGGATGCGGAGCAATGGACATTGGTTTGGTCAAAGATGAAGAAGGCAAAACATTATATGATAGATTCCCCGGAGATTTCGACAAAGGAGGGTTAGTAAATGTCGGTTCTTGCGTCTCAAATCCTCACATTAATGGAGCCGCTATAAAGGTTGCAAATATCTTCGCACGAAGACCGCTTCGAGGAAATTATGAAGAAATTGCGGATTACATTCTGAATCGCGTTGGTGCTTGCGGAGTAGCTTGGGGTGCAATGAGTCAGAAAGCGGCAAGTATTGCAAGTAGTTGTAATGGCATGGGCATTCCTGCTGTGTGTGGACCTCATTCAGCAGAATATAGAAGGATGTATCTTGGAAGATCTGATGATGAGGAAGCTTGGAAAGTATATAATGCGCGAGATGGTACTGGTGGTCATGTAGTTGGTCCCTGTCCCGAGCATTTATTAACTACGGCAGAAACCATAGAACAAGCCATTTGTTTAGTGGCAAAAATGTGCTTACGTCCTGCCGATAATAGCAAGGGACGAATGATCAAATTAAGCCATTGGATTGATTTAGAAAGGAAATACAAAGGAGTGAAATTTCCGAATGACCTTGAAAAATTCATTCGGGTGGAGGCAGACATCCCCATCAATATGAAAGACGAGATCATAGAATATTTAAAGCAGAAAGGTTGGAAACCAAAGGAAATCGTGGATCCTACCCTACTCGAGCGATTATGTCATCAATAAGGAAAAAAATTAAATTTTAAATTTTTTTATTCTTATTTTTTATTCTGATATTAAAATATCCATGATAATATATTTTACATCTTTTTTAAAAGGGTATCTATTTGTTCAAAATCCTTTATAATACTATTAAATCGAGCTTCCATTAGTTTTTTCCATGAAAAACCTGTTTCCGTAAATATATAAAAAATTTTTCTCTTGATGCTTTCAAAGACGATATCACCAGCTTGATCTGGGGATGTACCTTTTTCAAATGCTTTAATGTAATTATCGACATATTTTTCAATTTCCGGATGTTTTTGAATAAGGCGTTCTTGACTAGAAATATAATTTATACCACGGAATTCTTGAGGGCGATTTCTCTCACAATTTGTAATCCGAGTTTTTACAATGCCCGGACAAAGTACAGATATACCGATTTTACATTTAAGATAATCAAATGCTGCTCGAAGGCTCTCAGAGAGGGCTACTACACCATGTTTTGTAATGCTATAAATGCCATTCGCCGGTTCTCCCGGTAATATTCCTGCCACGGATGCTGTATTAACGATGTGGCATTCATTATCTTGTTGGAGCATTATTGGAACAAATGTTCGAATACCGTATATAACCCCCCATAGATTTACTCCCATTACCCAATTCCAATCATGAATATCACATTCCCATAAAAAACACCCAGCTCCTACTCCGGCATTATTGCATAAAAGATGTACTTCTCCGAACTCATCAATCGTTTTTTTTGCTAAATTTTCAATGTCGTGAAGTTTTGAAACATCTACTATTACAGAAAGGACATGTGATCCGGCTTGTTTTAGTTCTTCTTCTGTTTGTTTTAGTGCCTCTTCTTCTATATCTGCCAATACAATTTTCATCCCTTCTTTTGCGGCACGTCTTGCAATCCCTTGACCGATACCGCTTGCAGAGCCCGTTATTACTGCAACTTTATCTTTAAATTCTTTCATGATTTTTTTACTCTTGTTTAATACATGATAATTGCTTGTGTTTTTATATTAAAAAATAAAATGATTTATAATTAATTAATAAATCAATATCTCCGCCACCCGTTTACAAAGTTTTCATGTTTAAAGTTTTAATCGTAGCATTTTTGCTCTAATTTCGCGTTCTCTTACTTCCGTGAGATTGTAAAAAAATATCATCATGAGAGCTGCTGCTATATAAAACAAACAAGGAACCAAAGCCATTTGAATGCGAATTCCCCAAGTTGCCAAGGGAGTCTGAATCGCAAGAGGATCGGGATTATATTGTGTGAGAATGTGAATGACTGTAATGATGAGTGCTTGAAGAATGAACGCAAATCGCAAGAAAAAGGTTCGAACTCCTTCAAGTTTCGCTTCTTGATGCCTTTCTGTTTCTACCGTGATTTCATCATATACAGCGGCGGTTATTGGGCCAATCATTATGGAATGAGCCCCAAACGCTATTCCCCCTACGAAGCTGTAAAATACAGCCTCCCACACGGTTGTAATCCATAGTGATGGCAAACATGAAATTCCTGCGATTATTAAACCGATTTTCATGGTTTTCACGTGTCCAATTTTTCCGGCAATCTTTACCCACATGGGGATGAAACCAACAAATCCTAGAAAGGATCCTATACTAATGAAAACATTTACGCTTAAAGGTTTTCTTAATATATCCTTGACAAAATAGATTCCTGAGGAAAGATAGAGGTTCCAAGCCGTGCTCGTGAATAAGAAAATGATAATGGTAACCAGATAATTTTTCCTTTTTAAGGCAATTTTCATTGTTTGGAAGAAAGAGAGATGCTTTTCCGTCTTATATCCTTGAAGAAAACGCTCCTTAATAATGTCTGATTCTTTTATACCTGGAATTAGGAAAATTAAACAAACAGCATATGCTAATACTAAATAAAAAACTGCAAGAGAAGCAGTGCTCTTTTGACCATAAACATATATTAATGGAAAGATGAATCCTAAAAATAAACCAACTGTCTGAGGAATTGCATTATTAAATGCTCCGGCTTTTCTCCTTTCTTCATCCGTGCGAAAATGAATGGTATAACCCGCTCCTAAGTGAGTAGCATAAAGAGAAAAAAATCCATCCATGGCACATGCCATTATCACGAAAAATAGAAAAACTGGCCAAGGGTTCAAGGGATCAATATCTGGGGGAATGAATAGGAGCATCCAGAAAATAAGAGTAGGAACGCCACCGATTAATATCCAAGGAAATCGCATGCCCCATTTTTTCGTGAATTTAAAGGGCCTATCAGTTAGATATCCAACAAGCGGATCATTGATAGCGTTCCATATAGCGAAAATAACAAACGAGAAACCGACCAGAACAACGGGGAGTCTTACCTCAACTTCATAGAAATAAAACAACACTTGAGAAACGCCGTATCCAATGCTATTGGTAATGACAAATCCTAGAGAATAAGACAACATTTTCTTAGTCGATGCAATTTCTTGATTATTATTTGAATCATTCATAAATTTTTCCTCCTTAATTTTTGTATAAATTTCATTAAAATTTTGGATAAAATCTGATGTTTAATATTTGATCAATAATTATATATAAATGTTTTTATAATGGATAACGGGCATGGATATAGATGTATTTAAAATTATTTAGAAACGTTAATAAACTTTCAAGGTTAATTAATAATCGAACTTTTCATGAAAGTATATTTTATAATTAGAATAAAAAGAGTGAATTTTTAGTATATATTAATAAAGTTTTACCTCGTAATTTTCCTCCATGAAAGCGAAGGATTAAATAAAAATTTCTCAGGTAAAGAGATTTAGAGGGAATAAATGTTAAAGGGGTCAAGATCTTATTGGCAATTTCCGCCTCACTAGAAACTTTGTTTTCCTACATAAAAAATTATTTCCTTTTTTTCATGTCATGATTTTAGATTTTTCATTTTTTCCATGGAAATCGTGAGGAATCCAGAGCGAGATTTTTTAGGAAAATCTCTTATTCAAAATGTCTTTTCATGGGTTTTTCATTAGTTCTTTTTTTTTTTGTTAAATTTTTTTATTAGAAATAATTATTTCCTAAGTACTAATCATGATTTTTTTATAATTCTATTCTTTAATGGAGGTGTTTTAACATGAATGGTAAAGAAAAAGAACTCCTTAAGTTAAAAAAGTTATTAAAGCATTGGGCGGAGCATAATGATTCACACGTGGAATCATTTATTAAATGGCGCGATATCGCTAAATCTCATGGATTAAAATTCATTGTTGAACAATTAAATGAAGCAATTAAACAAATGAAACTGTGTAATGATCATTTAATAGCAGCTCATGATGCTTTAGATTAGAAGATTTTAAATGCAAAAAAATTCAATAAAAAAAAGATATAAGGGAAATCCAAGAATCTCTTGTAAACTAGTAAGGAAAGGAAAAATTAAAGAAATAAATTTATTAAAGGAAGTAATTGGTCTCTAAAATACTTGATTTTTTCAATAACTAATTCTGGTTGTTCCGAAAGTGTCCATAGAAATACGGGGATTTCTAATTCAGAATATTCAAATAATTTCTCTCCCCGAATTGTAAACCCATTTCTATGAAATTCGAGAGAGAGAACATGTTCTTGTTTTAATCCTATCGTTTTATGAAAATTGGTAAGGGTTTGTAACAATAAAGCAGTATTATGTAATAGTTTTTCATCCACTTTATCTTTAGTATAACTACCAAAAATGAGGCCATCCAAAGAGATTAAACATGCGCCCCTGCCTTGTACGCTTAATGAGAAATCTAATAAAATATGTTCAATAATTTCTGAAGTTTCAGATATTTTCTTGAGAGCGATACTAAACATCTGGAGAATTGTTTCTTTTTGAAAAATCGTCGTATCAATATAATCTGCGTCAATTTCATATTTTTCAATTATAGGATCAAATTCTTTTTTCACTGTAGCTACATTTTTTTGCCAGCGGAGGGTCTTTCTTAAGTCTTGGTCGCTTTTATGAAGGACGATCACCATTGGAGGGGTTTCTCCCAATTCTTTTAATATTTTATTTACTTCCTCAAAATAATTAACAGATTCTTCAAATCTATTTTCATCTTGAATATCTACCACATATAAAATGAGGTCTACTTCTGTAAAGAAGAGTTCAGGTTTATTAAAATAATAATTCTCTCTATATTGAATTTGGCCGCCTAAATCCCAAGATATGATGGGATAGCCAAAAAAGTCTAATCTTTCTCGTTTTACACCTTTGGTAGGCAATAAATCTTTTACTATGGAAAATTTATCTTGAGCCACAGCTAAAATAGACGATTTCCCGGAATTATCTAATCCGATCATTAACAATTTTTTCTGTAATTTTACTTGCTCGCTTACATTTTTTTGAAGTAATTTTGCAATCTTGATCCATTTTACTAAAATTATTGGAGGTATTCCCCTAATCTCTGGAGGATTATTTTCATTTATTTTTGCTAAATCCTCAATAGTATTTATTTCTTGTTGAGCAAGTTTTTCAGCACTTATCTGGTCAATTCCCACTAAAGTATCTGGAGGAAATTGAAGGAGAGCCTCAATATCATTTATGGAAACATTAGATTTGAAAAAGTCCCTTATTTTTGAGAGATTTTCTTGAAGGGCCATGATTTTAATTAGAGATTTTTTGAATTATAATTTTTGTATTGTATTATTATCATTAACAAAAATATGTTTTTTTAATTTTTTGTTTTTAACTTTATAAAAAAAAAATAGAGATTAGAAAACGACATTTTTAAGGCTGGAGCTCGAAGTTTAAAAAAAGTAAGGCAAGAAAAAAATTGGTAAATTAAAAATATTTCATTATAATTTTTATTCCATAGAATTTTGGAAGCTCAAGAAATGGTTTTTTATTTCTAAAAAAATAAATAAGCAAAATGATATAATTATATTAAAATGTCGTCAAGAATTCCCGAGAATATAGCCATTTTAATTGATACTTCTCGCTCCATGCGTCGTACGGATTATGAACCGACGCGTTTGGAATCTGTTAAACACGCTTTAAAGTCTTTAATTAAAGAACGGTTAGAGGTCGACAATTCAAGTTCATTTGCTATTATTCAATTTTCTGATACAGCTGAAAAAATCATTGAATTTTCCAATATATTCTCCGTTTTAGAGGAAAGTTTAGATTCGCTGGAATATAATGGAACTACTTCCCTGGGAGAGGCTTTGGCTTTAGCAATAAAAATGGAAATTACGGAATTAAGGAAAGTCGGAGCGAAGAATCCGAAGATACTTATCGTTTCGGATGGCAATAATTTAGGGGATGAGAAAGATCTTGTAAAAATGGCTAAAATAGCAGCGGGATTGGGGATTGAAATTGACGTGTTTCGACTAGGGGAAACCTCTAATATTAACGTGTTAAAACGCTTGACGGACATAACAGGAGGGACGTACTTTTATATCAATACTATTGAGAGCCTCCAAGAAGCAGTGCGTAAGGTAGCATATTCTAATATAAAATCTTTTGGTAAAAAAACTCAAACTCCTTTAGAAAACCCTGCTTTTGCCAGGAAAATCGCCGCACCCTTATTAAACTTACAAGATATGACAAAAGATCAAGAAGAAAGAATAAAACAGATTCGGGGAGAAGCTGATTATAAAAAATGTTCTATCTGTTTTAAAGAACTAGATCCCATCACGGGGGGAAGTTTCTTTCTTACCGGACGATATTGTCCGAATTGTCAAGCTCCTTTTCACATTCACTGTCTTTCCGAATGGGCGGATTCTCAAAAAGATAAAGTTTTTAATAAAGCTGCCGTGGTGAGATGCCCTCATTGCTTCTACTTGTTGAAAATTCCTTCGGAGGTAAGTCAAGTAAAACGTCTAAAAATATTAGCGACTTCTAAAACAAGCTTGAATTCAGGAATTACACCTAAAGAATTTGCTGCAACCAGGCATGTCGTGAGTGAATTGGGAGAAGGGGCATTATATAAATCTTGTCCTGTTTGTAATTTTATTTTTGAGCCCGACCAACACGTAATCATGTGTAATAATCCTGAATGTGAAACTTTATATCATGAAGAATGTTTTGAAAAATTGGAGAACTCCTTGTGTAAGATTTGTTCCGCTAAGTTAAATCTTCAATAATATTATAATTTTAAATTAAAACCCTTGGAAGCTGAAGTAGGAATTAAATTTATCCAATTCTACAACTCTTAGGATAAAGTGTTTTTCTTTTCAAGTCCAAACTATAAATAAAATCATTATATAAGATTTAATAAAGACATTGCATTATTTTTTTAAAAAATAAAAACTGTCGTAAATGATAATTAATATTACGAGAGATTAAATAAGAATAATCAATAATGATAGCCCATGTCTGAAAAAGATCCTTTTATTTATAATAACGTGAAATTAGGTCGGGGAAATTTTGAATTGCCCCCTGTTCTTATTGGAACCATTTTTTATCAAGGAGAAACGATCGTAGATAGAATGAATCCTTCCCAATTTAACGATGAAAAAGCAAAAAAACGGATAAAACAACACTTTGAATTATCAGAAAAATACCACTTGCCGGGTTTAATTGAAATCTCAGGAGATACTCCTGAGTCCATAGAACGATATCTTTCATTTTATCTCGATAATTTTGAGACTCCTTTTGTTTTGGGAGGAACTTTTGAAGCACGCATGGCAGGTATTCAATATTTAAAAGAAAGGGGAATAAAACCCATGGATTACATTTATAACACCATTTCTAATCTAAAAAATCCAAAAGAATTAGAGGTCATTCGTGAAAATAAGATAAATTCCATCGTCATATTGATTGTTGGTTCGGAAAACATGACTTCCACACAAAGATTTAATTACATTACGAAAAAGGATGAATCCACCGGTCAATCTTTAATTCAAGGCGTTCAAAAATTAGGAGTAGAAAGAATTTGGATAGATGGAGGCGTTGTAAATTTGGAATCATTAGCTCACATTTTAGAATTTCAACGATTAGTTTCTACTTCCTTGTATTTACCCGTGGGAACAGCTCCTACTCTTTTTCTATTCAAATACTCTTCTCCTCGATTGAACGTTAAATTCCATACCAAGTTTCGAAAAGCTAGCATCATGTTCATAGCCTCGTGGTTTTCGAATTTTATTTTCTATGGGGCAATTGAGGATGCAAAAGAATGTTTTGCATCAGCGTATCAAGCGCACGAATTTAAAAAAGTAGTGAGAGAACATAATATTAATTTAATTGATTAAAACTTTATTTTTACAAGCGTTTATTTTTATCCAACTATTATTTTAAAGAGAATACTTGCAACCAGTTGAAATAAGAATTTCCTAAAGCTGATCGGAAATAAAAAATATTCTCTTGTAGCGTGAGAGAGATTTTAAAATGTCCAAATAAACAAAAAAAAAAGAGAAGTTGATTAAAAAAATAAAAAAAAGAAAAATAGAAATAAATTAATGCCCTCCTAACTTCATCCCAAAACTAATATTCTAATCGTTTTATAATCTTATAAGTTTTAAATTCCCTGATGGGTTCATCATTTTCTCCAATTCGTTCAATAGGAATTTTTACATATTTATCATCTTTCACGGATTCTTCAAATTCCGGTTCATTAAGAAGAGTTAAATCCTTTGCAGATTGTAACTCTTTTAAAAGAAAGTCGCGTACTGCACAACGAATTAATTCAGATCTTGAAGGATATATACCATTTTCACCTACTAACTTCTCAATGACATCGATAAATGATTCTGGGATATTTACAGTGACTATTTTCATTAAAATCGCCTTACAACCTATTTTCCGGTGTAATTTTTCTATATAGATAATTATTATAAGATTATATATAAATCTTTTTTTTTATCGGGTTAATATTTCTTCCCTTTTTAAAGGTATTCCCAATAAGCTTGTTTCCTATTTAAGTATTTCTTATTAAGGTTTTAATTTTTAAATTAATCCATTATTACAAAAATCTAATGAAGAAAAATATCTTTCTTATTTTAAAATATAAATTAAATTTTTCTAAAAATCAATTATAGTATGCTGAATATTTTTTAGCATCATTCGAATAATTTAAATAAAATTATAAAAATCGTTCATTTTCAAGCTTATCATGGAAAAGTTTTATTAAAAATTTAAATAAACATTTATTTAATCATTTATCTGGTTAATTTCTTTCAAAATGACAATGAAAAAAAGAAATTCTTAATAGACGTGAAAAGCCATTTCGTGAGATACGAAGGGAAATTTAATGAGAAATGGCATCTCATTGATGCGGAAATGTTTGGAGTGAAAGGTAATGCGAGCATTTATATCATAGAAAATTAGGAT
The DNA here is from genome assembly GCA_029838195.1 of Promethearchaeota archaeon. GTDB lineage: Archaea > Asgardarchaeota > Lokiarchaeia > Sigyniarchaeales > SOKP01 > JALGVJ01. Next base: position 169,728 of record JALGVJ010000001.1, on the reverse strand, counting down.
GAACGCTTAATGATTGATACTACGACGTCCCCCTTATCAGCAAGAAAGATCATGACTAAATTAAAAGCCATGGGTCTGTATCCTATTCATGAAGTATTTCTCTCTTATTCTCATTGGGATTAAGTGGATGTGGTGAAAAAATTATTTCCATGGTGAAGGAAGAAAAATTCGACATTTTAACTTCAAAAAAGACATGGAACGTTTTGTATATTTCCCAGAAACTTGATAGGCTTGAAAATTGCCATAAAATGGCTTTTAGAAGGTTTAAATTTAACGGAATTCTCATGAAATACATTTTTTAATACATGACATGATCCAAATCTTTTTAAAATAAAAAGAAAAACATGAAAAAGGACCATGAATAATTTTATGCATGATTAATTTTAGATTTTGAAAGAAAAAAATAATCAATTATTCTCATGCTAATTGTCATTTATTTCAATAGAATTCTCGGGGCAGAGATCTATTTCACCATTCCAGAAAATTTAAGCGACGACCTGGGTGAGGAGATCATGGACCAAATAAAGAGTTTAATTTATACAGAAGAAGAAGGGTTTTTCACTCATAATTTTTCAAAAAATATAAAAACAGCAAACTTGATCTTTAAACTGGATTCAAAATGGGCAAGAGGCCGAACAGAATTAATTTTAATCTCAATCATTTTATCAGAAGAAGAGCCCGATTACGGGTATTATGAAAAAATATTAAATGATTTAGTTGTCACTTTAAGGGAATATCCAGACTTGTATAAAGCATTTTATTTAACATTTCCACCCCCTAGTGAAAAAGAAAAGGTAATCTATGCATACAATCTCCTAACCGCTGAATTTCAAAAATTTTATAAAAGTTTGGCTCTAAAAAATATTGAAACGGAGGGAATGCTAATAAATTTCAAAAATTTACAAGAGAGAAAATCTATTCCCTTATCTTTTAATTTTTTGTCAAGAATACGAGAAGCAAGTCGGAAAAAGCAAAATTATTTTATCGGATATCGGATGACAGGTGATTCCATAAAAATAGAGGTCATTCCTATTAATGAAACCACCGTTCAAAAAATTATGATACTATTCGGAGAACAAACGAACATAAATATTATTCATCAAATTTCCAAAATTTTTTCAGAACACGAAAATTCCATCAAGCTCATTTATACAGCAGGCGCATGTAGGGAACTCGATAAATGTCTCTATGAAGTTTACGTGCACTTAAATGATGAACAATATGATCAAATTCGAGATGAAATTGAACAAATTCCCGGAATTCTTGGCATTAAAAAGAAAGAAATTAAGTTAAATGAACACGTCTAATTTATTGATTATAAGTTTTGTCAAGAAATCTCTTGAAATAGGAATAATAAATAAAATTGAGGGAAAAAATCATGGAACGACTTGATCCTAAAAAAATAAAATTTATGGAATGGGGCATAATCAAAAAATATAATTTTAAAGATATCTATGATATTCCCATAAAAAGATGGGACCCATTAAGCACGGTCACCATCCATTCTAAAGAGTTCGGGCTTAGAAAAGAAAAAAAAAGGTTTTATGGTCATTATGCTTATCTAAGTCCCGTTCGTGCTAAACGCCCTAAAAATATTGAAAATATTGAGAAGAAAATTGAAAAAATCCGTTGCTCGGAAGATACCATAATAAGCATTAAAGACATTTTCATGACCATTACAGAAGGAAAGATCATTAAAGATGAGAGAGGAAATCCTCTAGGAGATGGATATACCGTGGTGATTGCAGAAGATGAAAAGATAATAGATAATGCCTTCACTGCAATGCCTCGTAAGGCAGTAAGAATTGATGAATCTGTTAAAGCTCTCACCTTAATAAATAGATATCCCGCCATGTGTAGAATCATTGATGAAGATTTAGAGATTCGAATCAAAAAACAATTACCACCCCATCTCAAATTAGCCCGGGGTATTAATTTACTTACCATTTCAAGGCATTTTTATCCCTCTCGCTGTTTTCATTTAATTCCCGTGGATGTATTGACCGGTATATTTTTATCCATGAAAGCAACCATACTCCATTGCGTGCAAGAAGCAATTGAGCGAGATTTTTATGATATTCCTGTTTCTCCTTTCTTTAATATCGGGACAAAAGCAGGAGGGAGCCAACCCAGAATCCACGGACAAATTTATATAGATTTAAACATGGACGGTCATGGAAGCCGCTTGGAAGGATATTTGGAAGCTTTTAAAGAAATGGGAGATCATTGCCAACTTTGTACAACTACTCACGGAAATAGTGATCGCATTATAATGAAAACGCCCTATTGGATATGGTATACAACAGGAAGCCCCGTAAGAAATTATCACATACGATTTCATCCAAAAGAACACGTGAGAAGATTTTCTCAATTAAATATTAATCAGTTTAAAGATTTAGCAGAGGGATTAAAAAAAATCTCTATCGCATTAGACTCTCTAAATATTGACCCTAACCGGAATATCTTATTTAATAATTGTCCTTTCGGTTATGATGCTAATTTTCATCTTTTTGGTGATTTAATCCCTCATGAAATCATCGGAGGTGCTGAATTAGCAGATGACATGAGAGTTGCCCGCATGCTTCCTCATCAAACTGCAAGGAAAATTAGAGAAACCTTAAAAGATTTAGAAAAAAAACATGCCCTTTCTTAAATTTTACATGCAATTTAAGACATGTTATTGCTTGAACGCAATTATCATTAATAAAAGGGCCTTAATCTTAATTTAAATAACGTGAGAATCATAGATAATGGATATATCATTTAAAAGAATAGAGCATTTAATGAATTCTTAAAATTCATTAAACGAGCGTTAAAATTATAAAGCCAAATTTATATTAGTAAACAAAAGGAAAATTTTTTACTAATCCATTTTATGTTGTAATTTTTAAAAAAAAATATTTTAGGGTCACAAACCTTTAATCCTTTAAATAACATCTTTTTACAAGACAATAGTTAATAGTTTTTAATCTTGGAGGGTGTTTTCTAAGTGTCCAGAGATTGGAGTGCCATGATCTTAGCTGGAGGAAAAGGAACTAGGCTCATGCCAATAACATCTGAAATTCCAAAACCTCTAATCAAGGTCGCAAATGTCCCAATGATAGATTTTTCCATTGCTCATTTAACCTATGCTGGGATAAAACACATTATTGTAGCGTTAGCCTTCATGGGGAAAAAATTAGAAGAATATATTAAGAAAACGTGGACTCAAGAACGGTTAGGGGATGTTGAATTAGAATGCATTATCAATGATAGCAAGGGAACGGCTGATGCTTATAGGCTTCTCACTGATCACTTTGATTCTGAAAATATTATAGTTTCGATGGCTGATATTGTCACGAATCTACCCATGAAGGAATTCATGCAGTTTCACCTCAAGAAAGGCGGTATAGCTACGATATCGATGAAAACGGTGGATACCCATATATCTCAGTATGGTGTCGTGCTTTTAGATGGTGATCGTAGAATATATTTATTTTTGGAGAAACCCGCACCTATGGAGTTATATTTAAGTACGATGGCACAAAGAACGGATTTATTTCTCCATACTAATGTTATAAATACAGGGATTTATGCTTTTAATAAAAAGATGGGAGATATTTTACATGAGACACGTTTAATGGATTTTGGGGGAGAAGTGTTTCCATATTTACTAGAAAATAATTATAATTTATTCGGATTTGTTAAGGATTATTATTGGTTAGATTGTGGGAATGCTCAAACTTATTTATGGGCGAATTGGGACCTTTTGAGAAAATATGCTTGGCCCATTACGCCTAAAGGGACGGAGTACGATGGAATCTTTGTTACAGGAATTATAAATTCGGGGCAAGATGTCATCATAGAACGAACGACTTGTTTTGGAGAATACGTGGAATTAGCAAATAGAGTAAAAATAAAAGAATTATGTAGTATAGGGAATCATGTTAGTATTGGCCAAGATACCATTGTAGAGAAAAGCGTGATTTGGGATAACGTGAAGATTGGAGAAGGATGTATAATCAAGGAAACCGTAATATGTAATAATTGTGAAATCGGAGACAATGTCCTGTTAGAAAGAGCCGTTGTAGGCCCAAATTGTAAGATTTCTGATAATATTCAAATAAGAGATAAATCACTTGATTTAGGTATGACCATTTAATGATGAAGAATAGATAGATCTATTATTTCATGCTTCTCATTAAGTTATATTAGACCCTATTTAAAAGATTTTGACTTAAATTGCTATTATTTTAATTCCATGGATTAAAAATTCGATATTATCTTTTAAAATACTAATAAATTTTTTATTAAATTCAGAAAAGGGTTCCTGATTTTTTCATTACTTTAAATTATTTATTTATCAGGGGAAAAAATTAAAGATTTTTAGATTTAATGATATCTATTACATTTTTTACTTGATACTCAGATTTTAAAGCAGCAGATTTCCAAGATCTCATGGTAATCAAAAAATCCTTAAGACGTTCGTGAGAATAAGAATCTTTTTTCACAAATGAGTTGATTATTGCTAATAGAGAAAGCCATTTAATAAGAGAATCGAAGGCCTCTGCATTAAACCATAATTTTCCTTGAAATTGATTTACTTTTAAAAAGGATTTGATTAAATTGTCGCCAAAAATTTGAATTAAAAGGTGCTCTGATTTTTTATCATTAATATCTATATTAAAAAACCATTTTTGATAGAGTATCATTATTTTAATAAGAGCAATTGCATTTTCAATTTCATTCGTGTTTTGAAACTTAAATTTTTCCAAAATATTTCTCATTACTTCTGTTAACCGCCATTCTTCAATCCAATAAATGCTTTCTCGTTCGTGGTTTTCTTTAGAATTAAGTTTACCAATAAGATGAATGAAATTCCAAGTGAGCAAGATAGCATTTTCGAACTCATCTTGAGGAGGTAAATCAATTAGGAATCTTTTTAAATCTTGAGGAATCGAAATTTCAGAAATGAGAAGTTCCATGGACTTAATGATTTTAATTTTTGTCAATATTTCTTCCACTATTATTGAATCATCAATAACGTGGCGATTCGTATATTTTTTAACCAATTGGAAGAAGGAATGTAATTTTGCGGCAATTTCTTCTAAAGCATTAGAATCAATCATCCTCATGTTTAATATTTTTTCATACATGTTCTTATTTAACAACTCCGATAAAGCATTGTGTAATGGTTGATAAATGATTTGTTGTAAAGCCTCTTGGATGTTTGGAACTCCTCTTCCGCCTAAAAATTCATGTAATTTAGCATAATGAAAAAATTCATTATCACGAACCACCTGAAATTCCATAAAAACATATACTTTATAAGCGAAAAGTTCTATATATAATCCTTTTTCATGTAAATCTGCGTTCTTTCTAATGTATTCAAGTCCAGTTTTAAAATCTTTAAAAATGCAATAATTATCTTTTGGAAGATCTAATGCTTCTGCAAGCGTGGTTTGCGTGAGTGTTTCACTCTCTTTTGTTCCTTTAAATGCAACAGAATTTTTTATATACCCTCTTGTTTCAGCGAATTTATTGTGATAAATTACGAGAGCTTTTTCATTTCCGTATCGATTTGAATAAGCAAATACATCCTCGTTCACATGATCTCCTTCCCAAAAATCATATAAAACAAAATGTTCTACGTCTGCGAATAAATATCGTTTTTTCATTAATGGAAAAATGGTATCTTCATGATGCTTGACAAGATCCCAATCAATTTCTTCGTTCCAATACGCTCGTCTATACTCCATTCCATACTTTTCTTTAAAACCTTCAATTTGTCCATGTCCAAACAAGGGTAATCCCGGCATGGTAACCAGTAAAGTACACGTGCCAAAATACTTATCTCCCGTTCCAAATTGCTTTATTGCGGTCTCTTCATCGGGATTATTCATGAAATTGACAAAACGTTTTAAAATTTGAGGATCAAACTCCAAGGTATTTTTTAATACTTGCCTATATTTAGCATTATCTTCATCTCGTAACATGTTCATGAAAGCTGAATTATATACACGATGCATGCCAAGAGTTCTAACAAAATATCCTTCCAATAACCAAAAAGCTTCTGCTAAAAGAAGAGTGTCCGGATTTTCTATATTAATGCGATCGACAACTTCTCTCCAAAATTCATTTGGCATGGCTTTATCAAATTCTTCCTTCGTGAGACCATGTTCTGCTCTGGAAGGAATTGCGCCACCAGTACCTGGTTCGGGAAACCAAAGTCGTTGATAATGTTTTTTGGTTAAAGTCATTGCGGCGTCAAATCGAATAATGGGAAAAATTCGCGAAATTTCTATTATTTTTTGAATGACAGCTTCTCTAACCTCAGGAAGAAGATAATTTAATTGAGCCGTATCATTCCATGGAAGGTGCGTTCCATCATTTCCATGATAAATATAGCGCGTGATACCCGTATTAAATTCAACATGTTTGAAGGTTACGGCGGCATCTGTTCGGGTATAATATTTATCTTCCAAATAGATTCCTATATTCGGGTGCCCGGATAAATTAGCTCCTGTATAACTATACGAAGGAAAGGGGGGATAAGGTAATGAAATAAACCAATCAGGATGTTCAATTGTCCATTTTGAAACGATTCCCATGTGATTGGGGACCATATCACATGCTAATCTAATTCCTCGCCTCCATGCTCTTTCCTTTAAATTATAAAAAGAATCCGGACCACCTAAATCAGGTGATATCACGTAATCATAAATGGAATACGCACTGGCTTCTGCTTCGGGATTTCCGCACCATCGTTTTATGGTCTTAGAAGCTTGACTTCTATCCCAAACGCCAATGAGCCATAAAGCCGTGAATCCTCGATTACTTAAGATATCTAATTCTTCATCAGGAATTTCATGGAGTTTTGTAATGTTACGTCCATATTTTTTAGAAAGTTGATCCAACCAAACATATACATTTTTTGCAATCATTACGACTTTGGGCATCCAATCTTTATCAGGAGTATAATGCTCCTCCTCGGACAGATCATATACATAAACCTTGGATTCTCCTGCCCCTAACCCTCTTAATCTTTCCTCCTCGTTGATTAAATCCAAGGCCAAGAGAATTTTATAATAAAGATCCCCAATTAAATGACTCCAATTTTTTAAAATATACTCTAATTGATCTTTTATCGAGTTCGGATGTTCTCTTGAAGGCTCCTGTAACATTTCTATTATGGATTCATTTTTTGGACCGAAAGGAGGCTTATTTTCAAAAAAAGTAATTGTTTTCTCTAAAAAAATGGAATAATTTGTAGTCTTTTCTAAAATCTCATCATCAAAAAATTCTAGATATTGAGTAAAAGAAGGATTTTCGTTTCCAATCCAGAGAATGATGAGATCCTCCAAAAGAAGAACCTCATTTTTACGGTTTCCTATTTCCTTTTCTAAATACTCCTTGGGGGTTAATTCATTATTGAAAATTGCGGGAGGAGGAAATTCTTCTAAATATGAAATCAGTATCTTCTCTAAATCCTCATCGCCCATCTCTTCTCTTAAATATTCGTGTAATTCTTCATTTAAATTTTCCTGATTGATTTCTTTTTTATATATCTTTAATAAATAATTATAAACCTCAAAAATTATATCGACTCCATTAATCAACCCGGTACGAAGTGCAGGTTCAGGAATTTTGATTAATTCTTTTTTTTGATTAATCTTCTCCACAAACTTTCTAACTCTTTGAATATCTCCACCAAAATCAATATCTCCACGTTGAGAAAAGATATTGCCATTTAATTCGTATTTTAGCCGAATGTTTCTCTTAATTTTCATGTAATGCGACTTTTTTTCTATTAGTTAGAATATTAACATCCTTCATGATTCATTAATTTTATCACGGATTTAACGTGGAATTCCCGTATTTTGAAATATTATCTTGACCTCTCAATAATTACCTCATATTTCACTAAAATAGAACGTTAAAATATTTTTAGTTTAGGATAATCGTATAAATAATGTAATCGTGTAAATGTAATTTTACCCTTTTTTATTATTATTTAGAAAAAAGAAATAGAAAAAATGATTAATTATATCAACCATAATTTAATTATTTTTATTGAATTATATTTAGAAAAAGAAAATTCCAAATAATAATTGATTTTAATGGTCGAGGATTTATCTAAACTCTTGAGAGACGGAAGAATCATTGGTAAAGCAAATTTCTTATTTACTCCCGAAATCGCAAGTTCCTTGGGTTCAATTCATGGAAGTTTTTTTAATTCGAATGAATCTCTTGTTATGGGACGGGATTATCATAATGATTGTCGCATGTTAAAAATTGCTTATTCAGCTGGTGTATTATCTACTGGAGTTAAATTGTTAGATTTATCCGTGTGCACGTTTCCTTTACTACAATTCACGATTAGACGTTTTGGTGCAAGTGGAGGGATTTATTTCTCCGGTGGACATCTTTATAGTTCTGATGTGGGTATTCGATTTGTAGATGCGGGAGGATTTGAATTTTCACAATCAGAAATAAATAAAATCATTGAAGCATATAACAATTATCCTAAAAGCGTGCGGCGAATGGCGCCTACAGATATATCGGATATTACAAACATTCCTCAAACGGAAGATATCTACATTAAATCATTAACTCAATTTGTAAATAAGGAAAGGATTAAGAATTCGAATTTCAAGATCGTTGTGGATTGTTCTTATGGCCCTACAGGAAGAACAACGCCTATTTTATTTAATGACTTAGGAGTAGAAATTATTGCCTTAAACACGCACTATAAAAAACGCTCACTCCACGCCATTCCTAGCATAAAAACACTACGTAACACGGCAAATATCGTGAAAGCATCAAATAGTCAAATGGGAGTATGTTTCGATGTAGATGGCTCTCGCATTTTGGTATTGGATGAAAATGGATTAGAAATCGGGTTTGATGATCTGGTCATGTTATTTGTTAGGCATGATGAGAAAATACAGAAATCCAAATCCAGCAAGATCATCCTCTCTACGTCCGTTTCGCCAATTGTTAAAGATTTTATTGAAGAGGAAGGATTTATCGTCAAACAAATTAATAATTCGCCGGGAGAGATTTCTCGGCAAGTAAGAGAAGAGCGTGCTTGTTTCGGAGCCGCCATTACTTTAAAATTTTATTTCCCCCAATTAGCACCGTTTAGTGATGGGAATTTCATCCTCTTGAAAATATTAGATATCATGAGCAAAGAAAATGATTTAATTAGTTCTCTCATCCAGGGATTTCCAAAAGGGAAAAAAGTGAATAAATCAATCAATATCAACTTGGATTCTATTGAAAACATCCATAATAAATTAATTGAAAAAGTTAATGAAGTGGGTTTGAAGTATCAAGATATCATTAACGAATTACAAATAATCGAAAACGAGGCTACTTGTATTGTCAAAGTTGCGCTAAATCGGGACGCCATCTTACTTTCTGCTGAATCAGACGATGAAGAACAAGCTTTAAAAATGATTAAAACAATTGAACAACTATTGGTTGAAAAATAATTTACTTAAATTTTCACGAAAAATTAATTCAAGGCATTTTTAAACCCTTGAATTTAAAAATTTTAAAATTATTATAATAAATAAATTTAACATAAATATGAAATAAAAATAAAATGAGTGGATATTTAAATGGCTGAATTTGAACTGAATGCAATAATTCTTTTGACGATATTTTTCCTCATATGGGGAATCTTTCTATTTTTTGATGTTTTCCAGCGAAATGAAAAATATGGATATTTAGCCTATATCATTGCTACATTGCCCGTTAATTATTTATGGTTATTGGGTTTTGATGTGTTAGGCGTGTACATGGTATTAGTAATATTATGGAATATTTGCATGATTCGGGATTTAATTGGCGTGTTAAGAAAAAAAAGAGATTTAGATGATCAAATCCTCTTCTTACTTTTGGGCATCTTGGTTCAAGTAATTGTCGCCGCTATCATCCCTGCTAACCAAGTAAGACCTGATCTCCAGAAAAATACGTTTCAATTATGGGTATTTTATTTTCCTGACTTGTACACGGATACCTTTGAAATTGAATCGTGGGTAAATAGCACCTATTTATTAGGTTTCCGTGGGGGAGTAACTCTTTTGATCCTATTAGCCATCATTCCTTTAGTATCAGAAGTAAAAGGAGAAGAAGTAAATTTCTTGGCCATCTTAGTAATTGATGCTCTGTTCATTCCCGCTTTCCTCTATCTCACTTATATTTGGGCTCCAGTTGCGATGGGCGTGCTGACATTATTACTATGCGTCATTCTCCTCATTGTATTATTGGTTATTACTCGATCGGGCAAAGAAATGAAATAGTTTTAAGCTGAAAAAACCTAAATCCATTATTTTTATTTATATTCTATTTTTTTTAATAATGATTTTCTATAATTAATTACAGAACAAATTGGTGAAATTCAAAACACATGGCAAAAAAAAAGAATGAAGAGAAGGTATCTGTGGATGATCAAAAAGAGGATGAAAGGAAGAAATCTATGAGCCTAATAGATTTGCCAGGAGTAGGCGATGCTACGAAAAAAAAGTTAATGGATGCGGGGATTTCATCCATAAAGGAATTAGCGTTATATCCGATAACAAGATTAGTTGAAGATGTGGGATTAGGAGAGAAAACCGCTTATAAATTGGTAAAAGCAGCGCAAGAAATAGAAAGCATGGGATTTAAATCTGCTTCGGCTGTTTGGGAAAAAAGGAAGCAATTAAGAAGGATTACTACCGGAAGTGCGAATTTTGATGAACTATTAGGTGGCGGAATAGAAACGGGAGCCGTGACGGAGATTTTTGGAGAGTTTAGAACCGGAAAAACGCAAATTACACATCAATTATGCGTGAATGTCCAATTAGATCATGAAAATGGAGGTCTTGAAGGCTCAGCTATCTACATAGATACAGAAGGTACGTTTAGGCCCGAAAGAATTATTCAAATGGCTGAAGCACGGGACATGGATTATAATACCGTTTTGAAAAATATTATCGTGGGAAGAGCTTATAATAGTGATCATCAAATTCTCTTAGCTAGAGAAGCCGCGCGATTTATTGAGGAAAAAAATGTCAAGCTTTTAGTGGTAGATTCAATAATCACGCATTTTCGTAGTGAATACATTGGAAGGGGAACATTGGCTAACCGGCAACAGCTTCTCAATAGTCACATTCATGATTTAATACGATTATCGGAGTCTTACGATGAGCTGGCGGTAGTGTTCACGAATCAAGTATCAGCAAAGCCGGATATGTTTTATGGAAACCCCATTATACATACGGGTGGACATATTATTGCTCATGGATCGACCATTCGATTATATTTACGCAAAGGAAAAGGAGAACAGAGAATTGCCCGCGTAGTAGATGCGCCACATTTGCCTGAAGAAGAAGCTGTCTTCTCTATTACGGAAGATGGAATTAGAGATTAAATTTATTAAGGGATACCTTTCATTCAAATAGAATTTTTAACAAAGATTTAATATTAACTAAAAAATAAGAATTTGAGAAAGCTGGCAGTTAAACATTTACATTCACGTTTACTTTAACTCCTTCTCTAACTGATTGAGTCACTATGCAATATTGTTCGAAAAAGCTGATATCGTCAGATAGAGTTTTCAAGCATTGTTTTGCCCTTTTCAAGGCGTTAGCGTCTTCAATTTTAGGATTAATATTCACATCGATTTGTTGTACTCTCCAAAAACCCTTAGGATTATGTTTAATGATAATCTCTGCTTCAGCATCAAAATCCTCTACTCTAAAATTTTTTTTCTTGAGGCAAAAAATAAAGCTTGCACTTAAACATCCCAATACGGCAAGGGCAAGCAGTCTGGAGGGATTCGGTCCTATCTTTTCACTTTCACTATCCTGTTCTTCATCAATATAGCAATCATTTACCTTAATATTTCCCATATCACATTTAAATATCATTTGAGATTCAACTTCCGTTAATTTTAGACCCACTTTTGTTTTATGTTCTTGTCTATTTGATGACAATTTCTTTATCTCCTCCCAGGTGAGTGTATTTTTCAATTATATTTTCATAAAAAAATATCATGATTTAAATTTTTTTCATTCATAAATGATTAAATCATGCAGTTGGTTTGCGTGGATTAGAGAATTTAAAAACACATAATTTCAATTTGCACTCTAAAATCGTGGATGTTTATGAATATATTCGGCCTGATATTACAATCATCGATGGAATTGAAGGGACCATCCATGGGCATTACCCTCCTACAGCTTTTGCAGACCGACTTGTTAAAAAGTTCAATATTCTTATTGGTGGAAGAGATACTGTTGCTGTCGATGTCGTAGGAGCAAGAGTGTTTGGCTTAACCCTTAATGAGGTGCCACATTTAAAAATCGCCCATGAACGGGGATTGGGAGAAGGAGATCTGAATAAAATCAACGTTATCGGGAAAAGATTGGATGAGTTTAAAGAAAAATACGAATGGAATTTATTACCAGAATTTCCTGAAGATGTAAAAATTGTAAAAGGAAAGGAGCTTTTGTGCATTGAAGGGTGTCAAAATAATCCCTTGGCAACCTTACAAGGTTTTGCGTACGATTATCCCGAAAAATTCAAGTTGGCCGGCATGACGGTATTTGATTTGATACCTATTCCTCCAGACAAATTGATGAAAAAACCAAGCTAAATTATAAACTTAAAAATACCCTCTAATAATATTTGTAATAAAGAAAAAATTGTTTCTCTCCCAAAATTTTTTATTCCTTCCTTACATAAAAATATATAAAAAAATGTTAAAATATCAATGTCCAACCAACCCTCATCACCCCGAAAAGAATTCAATGTCAATGTTTTTTTAGCAAGGAGTATCTCTTGCTTTTGGATAAGCTTTTGCTTCCCTTGGACAAAAAGGAGGAAATAGCTTTTCACATAAAGGAAGAGCATCCGCTCAAGGTCATTATGGAGTTCAAGAAACTCGGAACTTGCCAACTCATGTTTTTCATTGTTCCGAGAGTAGATGATGAAGATTGGGAGGAAGAGGGAGGAGAGGAGGAGGAAGAAGAAGTATAATTCATTTTTTTTATTTAATTTAATCCCATAATTTTTTTTAATTTCCTTGAAGATTTGCCAGAGGCGGTGTTGAGCATGAATATTATTTCATCAATTTTATAAATTGAATTGGAATCGAGCTTGTTTAAATAGTATTTTTATAGTTTAAATAATTCCAGAATCCTTGTTTTATTTCAAATTTAATTTATTTAATAATTTGTGCATTTTTGGAGGCATTATTCATCCAATATGGAAAATAATTACCAAATTTTTTTTTTATTAGTTTTTATTTTGATGTTTTTTTAATTGTCTCGATTTATTTGGTTTTCCTTTCCTGTAAGTTTTTGAGCTTGTAATGACGATAGAGATGAAATAGGAGAAAAAGAAAATAGAATAAAATGAAATAAAGATATTGTCGAGCAAAAAGAAATAAAGAGAATACCATGCCAATAAAAATGATTATTTCTATTGCCAGACAAGTCTTATTGGCATAATATTTAAAATCAAAAAATGCTGCGGGATGATTATATTGCGCTATTAATCGTTTAAAATTTAAAAATTCTTCTTTAGAAATTAAAAATTTTAGACCCCATATTTTTTTAGGGAAAAAGAAAAAATTTGTTCCCCAATCAAAAGTATCAATAAATACATGCAAAAATAAGCAAAAGCCTGCTAAAATTAAAGCGGGATAAAGAAATATAATTCCGAGTAGAGAAACAATCAGGCTTGGAATAATAGAGTGAGTGATGAGCATGCGATGATTGTGATTTTCGGCAAGTTTAGAGAAAAATACATCAAGATCTAATATAAAAGAAGATAGTACTATAAGAAGGAATTCAAAAAACGTGAGCTTAAAAAAATTAAGAAATATTGAAGCAATGATGATTCCAACGGCAAGGTGCGTGTTGATGTGAATGGTAAATCAACTCGAGTCTTCTATAATTACATTTTGCTTTAATCGCTCTAAAACCAGTTCTCTGGGCTTGAATCCGCGAGGGCCTTTCCTTTCTACTTCAAAAGAGGCTGCTACAGAGGCTAGCATGCCTGCTTTTTTTATGGCTTCCCAGGATTTATCTGAGTTTAGAAATTCGTATAGAAAAATTGCAAAATACACATCTCCTGCGCCCGTTTCATCTTCTACCTTGTCTGCCTTGAAAGCGGGAATTTTTATGACGTCATTATTTCCTTTTACAATTAAAGAGCCTTTTTCTCCCAGTGTCATGATAAATAATCCTTTATATTTTCGGAAGTAATTCATGATTTCATTTAAATCCTTTAATCCCGTGAGAAATTTCATTTCTTCTTCGGAGCCTTTTAGAATTAATCTTTCTCCGATTAATCGAATAATTCTATCCATTTTTTTTAATAAGCGTTTTTCCCGTATTAATTGCACTTTTCCTTTAGTATCAAAGGAGCGTATAAAACCTTGTAAATCGACTCCAAAATAAGCATTGGGAAAAGCTCGAATGGCTTTCCGAATATATTGAAGAGAAATTTCATTACATAAAGGAACAAATACTAAAGCATCGGGAGGATGCTCGATATGAGATTTTGGTATGTCTTTAAATTTAAGATTAGGACTTTTTGATCGTAGAGTCAAGCTACGGGAATGATTCGTGTAATCCAATACGAAATTCGTGTTTCTTTTTTGGAATTTTTTTATTCCCGATATATCTATTCCAGAACCATTGCCAAATTCTTCTAATAATTTATCATCAAAATTTACCATTCCTAGGTTTGAAATGATTGCGATATCAACATCATTCGCATATTTTTGTAAGGATAAAGAACAATAGGCCACGCTCCCTCCAAGCGAAGGTGAAAATTCTTGATTATATCGGATAACAGTATCCACCGCAAAATGACCGGCGAAAAAAATTTTTAATTTCCTTTTTTCATTATGACTCATTTTACTTTCTCCATTATTTGTAATTCGGAGTTAAATATATCGTCTAAAGAAAGGGAAGTAAGTTAGATTAGATGATAAAAAGATTCCAATTTATATCTTGAAAAAATCTTTATTGGTTAAATATTTTATTCCGTTTAACTTCTATAGTAAAAGTTTTAAATGTTCATCAATTCTCCGATTATTTTATCTTTTTCTTCGATAATTCTTTTAAGCTCCTTAATTTCATTTTTTAATTGAATTACAAGAGTTCCATCTTCACTACTAGTAATTTCTTTACCTTGTTTTACCATCATTTGCTTTAAAGCATTATTTTCTGCTGTTAATTCATTGATTTTCGTGGAATACATTTTAATCTTGATTTCTATATCTTTTATTTTATCCTCAAATTCGTTCAATATCGCAGTTTTTTGGCCTAATTCTTTTTTAAGCCCTTCATTTTCTTTTTTAAATGTTTCAAGTTCGTTTCTTAATCGTTCTTCTGCACTGGTTGCTGTTTGAATGAGTTTTTCTGCCTTTTCCATGAATTGAAGATTTGATTCCAATTTTTTCTTTAATTCTTTATTTTGAATTTCAAGTGATTTTTGTTTAGCTTCTGCTTCTTTTACCCTATTTATTAATTCTCCTATAGCAGAACCTTTATTTTCTCTTTCTTTTTTACTTTTAAAGAAGGTCATGAAATCTTTCTCATCATCTAATGTGTTATCGTTTGAATCTCCTCCTTTTTTCGTGGGTGCCTTGAATGCATTTTGCTGTTGTTCTTTTTTTCTTTTCCATTCTGTCATGAAATCCATGTTTTCATCATTTTCAACAGGCATTTTAAATAAACCTCTAAATATTCATTATTAATTCATTTCAAAATGATTCCTGAAAAATAGCCGACACAATATCCAAGAGAACCGGTCTTATCATGACTCGTATAATATTTTAACACCTCCGCCTTAGTACCACCAAGTAATTTAGTAGTCAATATTAGAGAAGTAATGGTTTGAGCCCCGCAAACAGTTGTCTTTCTTGCCATTTTAAACGTTTTTTCAGGATCTAATTCGAGAAAAGCATCCATTACAGCTTTATCCAATTGTTTAAATTTCTCTAAATCTGGTCCTGAATTTCTTATTTCTTTATGAGTCATGTCGGAGGAAGCTACAAAAACAATATCTTTGTCTAGATTTTTTACTGCTTCGGCTATACCTTTAGCCATCTGTTCTAATTTGTTGAAATCATGCGTAGAAACTTTAATGGGAATAAATTGAACCTCTTTATTTCCCGCACAATATTGAATGAAAGGTAATTGAACTTCAATGTTATGTTCATGGGAAAAAGGACTTCTTAAAAATGCCGAAGAGTCATCTAAGATGACACTACTTTGCTTTAAAATAGCATTACTTACATCGGTATCTATATTAATCTTTCCTAAAGGGGTTTCCCAAGCACCTTCTTTCATTAACGCAATTCTACCATATCCCACATGATCGGTTCCAAAAATAATAACGGTATCGGGAATTTTTTCCTTGAATAGATTAAAATATGTATGGGCTGCTGCGCTTCCCGAATACATGTATCCCGCATGAGGAGATATTCCTCCTATTATCGTTCTTTGATTTAAATCTTGAGAGGCAGGTAGTTTTTCTGGACCATAAGTTTTATCCAAAAAACAGCTTTCTAATGACTCCAATAGAGACGATTTCGAATAGGGATAAAACTGGCCTGCTACGGCGGGCTGTCTAATCATTTTAATATTTATATATTCAATTTATTATTTATAAAAATATAAATTTTTTACAATAAATAATTTTCTCTGACTTTCTTTTCAGCATTAATAAATATTTTTATTTCCATTTTAGTATCAATGAAATTTTATTGCTAATATCGAATAAATTCAGCCCAAATCTCCGGAAAACGAGCTTGGTATTTATATAAGCCCAATTAAAAGACGTTATCATGAGTACTTTTATTTAAAAAATTTAGGCCCGATGATTCTCAATTTAACCAATATAATCCTTTATGCTTTTTGCTTTTATTTCTTGGATTCTTAAAATTGAAAAAATATTTTACATTTCGAAAATATTTTTTAAGCAATGAGTAGGGAAGAAAAAGATAGTTCACAGATTAATTTAGATGATATTAAGAGGGAGGATTTACCCGAGAAGATTCCTACAAAATTGATTAATGGAAGGGTAGTGGTATTTAATCCCCTTCACGCTTCTTTTCTTTACGTGAAAATGAATTTTTTTGGAAGCCCTATTGGAATAAATAAACCACGCTTAGAGTTTTTTAATAGACCGAGTGAGCTGTCTTTAATAGAGGCATATTATTTATTAAAAAGAGGAGAAATTTCCATTTTTGATGAAAAACAAAAAAGAGAGTTAACTCCTGAAGAGTTTTACGAAATTGCCAAGAAGATTCACGATAAATTTGAGGAAAAATACATGATTTACGAAGATTTAAGAAAAAAAGGATACGTGCCTCGACCAGGATTGAAATTCGGAGCTGATTTTGTGGTGTACAAGAAAGGGCCTGGTTTGGAACATTCCCATTTTATTGTTCACGTTCATAGAAGTCAAACAAAAATCTCTGCAATTGATGTAGTACGAGCTGGTCGCTTGGCTACATCGGTCCGCAAGAAATTCGTCATTGCTAATCCTCACACAAAAAGTTATTACTTTTTTGAATGGTTTAAACCATAAGGTTTGGTATCTATTAATAAAACGAGCAAGGAGAAGCTTGAATAGTGAGAGATATAAGCCATGAACGATAAATTATTGATAAATCAAAATTCTGATAAAATCCGCTATGTCATGAATATTATCTGCCAAATCTTCTAAAATCTTTATGCTATCTCGTATTCTTAACAGTAGCCGAATGTCTAAATCTTTTTTATCATAAAGATAATCTAAAAACTCTCTAAAAATACCATCCACCGTATTTTCAATTTCATGGATTTTCGTGGTATTTTTAAAGACCTCGGCTCTATTATCCCGTAACGCTTTAATAGTTGTTCTCAAGACATCGGCCATCTCGAGAATATTGTTAATTAAATTCCTATATTGCTTTTTTATTTCATCATTCACTTCGTCCGAAACGGGAATTTTATTCAAAATATTAATGAATTCTAAAGGATAATTGATTGTATTATCCATTCGTAATATTAAAGCAATATAATTTCCAAGTCCTTGGGGTCCAGCTTCAGAAAACTCTTGTATGAGTTTAATTTTAATAACATCGGCATCTTCTTCCGATAAATATAACTTATTTTTCTTTTTTTCCATGTTTTTCGCGTTAGATTCATTTCCCTCCGCCCAAGCGGAGTAATATACACCCATATCACTTATAACGGAATATATGATTCTTGAATGCTCGATTAACATCGTGAGAATTTGATCTTTTACTTTTTGGCTCATGTGCACTTCATCCATAATTTTTAATAGGTTAAAATATATATATGAACGCGGAAATAAAAATATAGGTTTAAGAGAAGAAAACAAATTCTCTTGAAATTTAACGTTTAATGATTTACAATCGAATTTAAATACTTCAAGAACTTTAAAAATCCCTTCAAGAAATTTCTCATGGTTTAAAAATTAAAAAATAGGTTTGAATCTGAAAAAAGTGATCGACAAACCTTGATTTGATGAATTCCGTTCAATTAAATAGAGAATCTCTTTCAAGAAAAGTTTCATGAAGAAGGGAATTTATTTAATTTCTAAAAATATTTTTTATATTGAAATAATATCTAATGATCAATATTAATAGTGTATTTTAAAAACGAAAATATTAAAATGGGCTTTTCTACTTTTATTCACCATTTAGGGAATAGTATAACACCAATTATCAATTAGAGGAGAAAAAAAATAAAAAATCTAATTAAAAATTTCTCTATTTATGCTAGAATTTCTGACTTGTGGCCAATTTCTCGTAGGTATTTCGTGAACAACTTTTATGACGGCATGTTAACAATTTTAGGAATCTTGTTAGGATTTTTTGTAATCATTCTAAAAGCGGGAGAACCTTTTATCGATAGTAGCCTAATAATTTATACCGGGTTAGGCACCAGCATTTCCATGTTCATCTCAGGATTTTCAGGATCTTACCTTTCTGAGAGAGCAGAGCAAAAAAAAATTCATATTGAATTAAAAAAAGCGATGGGAAAACATGAATCGAACAATAAAAATAAATCTACTCCACCAATCAATTATCAAGAAGAAGTAGAAAAAGCCATGCTAACTCCTAAAGAACAAAGAGGCAAAAAGCGAATTAAACTCCCTAAGAATGAACTAAAAAATAGAGAGATAAAAACACTCCATGAAAGGGCAGAATCGTTTGCCGGAAAAATAGTCGCATTAATAAATGGAGGAGCACCTTTTTTAGGAGGTTTGATTCCTTTAACTCCATTTTTTTTTATCTCGGAAGCTACATTCATGACCTTCCTTTGCTCTTTTTTTATTATTATTAGTTGCATTATATTGCTTGGTGTATTTCTGGGAAAAATTTCGGAAACTTCTATCTTAAAAACCACCCTTCAGATGATCGGGGCTTTTTTATTCACGATCTTAATTTCAATCCTCCTCTTAGGATAAGAACGGCTGAAGAAAGTTTCAGAATGATATTTTTATAAAAAAATCATAAGATTTTTACAATTTGCACCTTTTTATATCAAAAAAATAGTGGAAAAATTGATTAAATTGAAACCATATACAATCGGACTAGATATAGGGTCTTTAGCTACGAAAATCGTTTTATTTAGTGATGGAAAATTATTGGATTATAAAGCTGAGCGATCTACATACGATTTCAAAAAAGTAGGAAAGAAATTATTCGAAGAAATCCTCCAAAAGAACAATATAAATAAATCTGAAGTATATATCATGTCAACCGGCTATGGAAGAAATACTATTGATATTGCAAATGATAGAATTACGGAAATAACGGCGCATGCTAGAGGAGCTCAATATTTTTTCCCTGACGTGCGTTCTGTCATAGATATTGGAGGGCAAGATTCAAAAGCCATTTTAATATCTCAAAAAACGGGAAACGTTATTGATTTCCAAATGAATGATAAATGCGCTGCGGGAACAGGACGCTTCTTGGAAGTCATGGCTCATGCGCTAGATGTCCTCATCGAGGATATAGGTTCATTAGCTCTACGTTCTAACAATCCTTCCTCTATCAGTTCTACTTGCACGGTATTTGCCGAAAGTGAAGTAATTAGTTTGTTTGCCCGGGGGGAATCAAAGCAAAATATTGCAGCAGGCATTCATAAATCTATCGCCCGTCGTGTAGCTGCAATGGCAAAAAGAATCGGAGTCGAACCTAAGTTGGTCTTCACGGGCGGCGTTGCTAAGAACGTGGCGGTAAAGAAATATTTAGAAAGGGAGTTAGGATTTGAAATTGTGGTTCCGGAGCTACCTCAGTTCACGGGAGCTATTGGAGCGGCACTGATCGCTCAAAAAAACACGCAATAATAATAAAATGAATATTCGTAATTTATTAACAAGATATCTTATTTCCTCTAAATAATATCTATTATTATTATAAAAAATTAATAAAGCGAAAAATAACTCATCTTGAATTTACTAATTTACATAATATAAAGAGGGGCATAACTTTTAAAAAAAAAAATAATTTCCTCATATAAAAATGGAAGACATAGAATTACTCACGGACTACGCCGGCTACTTGGAACAAAAAAAAAGCGAAGGAAAAAAAATCATTGCGTTCATAGCACATGATAACATGCCCGAAGAATTAATTCATGCGGGCGGTTTTATTCCCATGCGGCTGATATTTGCGGGAAATGATGATCTGATGAATATTAGTCATGAATATTTGCCCCCCTCAACGTGTTGTTTTGCTCAAACGTGTATTGGATTATTTAAATTAGAATTAAGTCGTTATAGATTTTTAAAACTAATTGATTATTTTGTAGTTTCAAATCATTGTGTTTCGGATATTTGTACTTCCGAAATCATAACAAAATTTTTCAATATCCCCCGTTTAAATTTTTATATCTCATATACTGCTTCAGAATATTCCCAAAAATATTTTAATTTAGCATTAACAGATTTCAAAAAACAATTGGAAGAAATAAAAGGAGGAGTAATATCCAATACGGAGTTATTTGAAAGTATAAAAATTTATAATGAGTTTAAAATCAAGCTTTCAAAACTTAATAAAGTCCTCCATGATGATAAACAAAAATTAAAAATTTTTCAGAAAGCCTTATTATATGGTCCGGAAATTTCTTCAGAATTAGATACGCTACTCGAATCTTCTAAAAATACTGAAAACAAGCCTCAAGAAAATAAAAAAGATATAATTTTAACGGGTTGTGCACTTTTTATTGGTGATGATTTAATCAATTTAATTAACAATAGTGGAGGACATATCATCCATTTTGACACGTGGATTGGGGAACAATATTTTTCACAGATATTCGAAGAACAAGAATTAAATTCAAGCAGTAATCCGTTTGATTTATTAATTGAACGATTTAAAAAAAACACCTGTAATGACCATCAAGTTCCTAATTTTTTAGAAAATCGAATAGCCCGGATTGAACAACTACACGCAATGCACTTTAAAAAGACGGGAAGAGAACCCATCGTAATTAATCACGTCCTTAAGTTTTGTGATCATATTAGCATTTTTCAAAATTTTCTTAAAGAAAAATTACAAGAAAAGGGGATTAAGGTATTAAACATTGAAAGAGATTATTCAGGCAGTAATAAGGGTCAATTATCTACTAGAATTGAAGCTTTTTTAGAGATGAGTTAATCATGAGCGTATTTGCAGATGATGTAGTGAATTTCACATCCGTTTTAAAACTAGCCCATGATTTTTTTGGGCGGGAATATTTGAAGAGAAAAAAATTTAGAGAGAGAAAGAAATTAGTTTCCGTTGCACTTCCTTTTTCGGATTTAATATTTGCAGCCGGAGCAGTCCCTGTTTTTCCAATTAGAATGGAGAAATTTAAGATAAATAAATATTTAATAGCTTTAGATTCTGCAAAAAATCTCTTTGGGTGGGATATAACAACCAAGCTTCTTGGTTATGCAAGGCAATTTGATTTTTTAAAACTCATTGATTCTATATTGGATGACGTGATAAACACCTTAAATGAAAAATATAATGCTTTATATGATTTGGGCATTGAAAGTGGGATCTCAACCGATTTCTGTTATGGAATAAAATCTTTATTTGGAATGCATGTATCTAAAGGGAAAAACGTCGATGCTAATTTTAACGTGGCAATTCGTTGTAGTGCCTTTAATAAATACTTGGAAACGTTAAAAAACTTAGTTCCCAAACAAATATGGATTGATATTCCGCCACGCATTGTTGGAAATCAAAATGAGACCTTAGAAATTTTTACGGAGAATATTTCTAAGGCGATTTCTGAATTAGAAGAGCTCACTGGCAATATCATTACGGACAATAGCTTGAATAAGCAATTTCGAATAGGAAATCAAGTTAAGAGATATTATAAAACGATTTTGTACGAAATTAGTAATTCAGATTTTTATCCATGTAATCCCGCAACTTTCGCTGAGATTCTAGCTTTAATGGGAATAACTTTTCAAGATTTTAATTCCAATGCTCAGGTTTATCTTGAAAACGTTAGTCAATTAGTAAATGAGATGCGGGAAAGAATTAAAAAAAATATCGGAATGGATGTATCAAAAATGCCTCGGATATTAGTCACCCCCGTATTCGGTGGATGGGATCCCAAAACGCAGGAAATTCTATATAAATTAGGGGGAAGGACAATATACGCTGATTGGGAGATTTTAGGCCTCTTGGATGAAATAAATGTTTCAAAAAATAGTAATCCGGTCGAAGAATATGCAAAATATTTATTAAATGCCTCAACAAATGGAATTGGCTGTGATAATGATACCTTGACGGATTCCTACGTGCGCATTGCGAAAAAATTGAATGTTGATGGTTTAATATTTAATCAATTATTTGGATGCCATTCCATTTCGAATTGTTATAACATGCTTAGACAAAAGGTTAGAAATACGTTAGAAATTCCATCGACCGTAATAAATTTTAATAAAATTGGTGAAGGCATTGAACAATTAGAAACAAGATTAAATGCCTTCATGGAGATGTTCCCTTAACTTCATCGAGCATTATTGATTGATCTCATATCGCATTACCATGAACAATTGTGGATTATCAGTAAAAGGTTGGAGATAGGTTAGAACAGGAAGCATGAATAATTGAACTGAATGCTCGAAAATTTATTTTCATAAAAAATAATTTTGATTCCCTAATTGAATACAGGCATAGGGCTATTTAAAATTAAGAACCAAAGAAGTCTGATGGTTTTAATAAATGAGGCTCTTCCTCTTCTTCTTTCTTTTTTTTAGCTTCATGAGGGTCAACCCATTCAGTAGTGGCATCTGTTGAGGTTGTAGCGGTGGGTGAAGGTGCTTTTAGTCCGGGAGGAGTGAGTCCCATTCCAGCACTAATTTGTTCCACTTCTTGAGCGCTACTTAAGGGAGGAGTTTTTCCAAGCGCCATGCTTTTCAATAATTTTAATTCACTCAGAACTTTCTCGAGATTCATTGATTGAACGCTTCTATTCATGGTATCCATGATTTCTTGTAAAGATTTGGAAGTTTCTTTTAATCCTTTAGGATTGATGCCAGTAAGAAGAGAATCCAAATTTGTACTAATATTTTCGTTTAATTCACGTAAAGATTCTAAGACGGTATTCCAATGTTTATTCAATTGACTTTCGATCGCACTAATCATTTTTATTGTCTCGTTCATGAATTGGACGTGGGCTTCATAGCGTTCTTCATCTTTAGCTCTTAATTCAGAGATTAGCATTATTAATTTTCGCAAGCTTTCTTTTTCTTGATCGCTCATTTTTCCTTCTACATTCTTGAAAAATTCTTATACTTATAATAATTAAATTGAAATTTAAATTTATCTTAAATTCATTTTTTCATGAATTATAGCTCATCTAATAAAAGAGCTGAATCATGATTTAAGCGTATGGAAAGCAAAAATTTGATTGTAAATTCTACTTGGTGTGCCGAAGAAACTACAATTTCTTTAGGTTAATTTAAATTACCTCTTTTTTATTAAATTAGTAAATAAAGTTAAATCTAAAATGGTTACATTTCATTATTGTAATGAGTTTTAAAGAGAATAAATGGCCGTTCCAACCAAAAATCCTTGAGATAAACGCTTGGCAGTGGCTGACCAGCCTCTCAGAGGAATATTATCAACCAATTACATTAGCCACCGTTCCGGAGGAAATTTTTGATAAAAAATTCAAATATTTTGATGCCATTTGGCTCATGGGGGTATGGGAGAGAAGTCCAAAAGGGAAAGCCATAGCGAATTCTCATCCAGGGTTAATAAAAGAGTATCAAAATGCATTAAATGATTTTAATTCTGAAAGGGATGTGGTTGGCTCTCCCTATGCCATACATGCTTATGATGTCGATAAAAATTTGGGAGGGAATAAAGGGTTGGTGATCTTTCGCGAAAATCTAAAAAACCGCCACTTATTTTTAATTTTAGATCATGTTCCTAATCATGTGGCGATTGATCATGAATGGACATTGACCCATCCTGAAATTTTCATTCAAGGAACAGAGGAAGATTTGATTTCTCAACCCTATGATTTTTATAAGGTAAAAGAATGGGTATATGCTCACGGAAAAGATCCTTATTTTCCACCCTGGACGGACACGGTTCAAATTAATGCTTTTTCTCCAAAAGCGCGAGAATTAGCTATTAAAACCATTTTGAAAATTGCCCAATTATGTGATGGCGTTCGGTGTGACATGGCAATGCTCGTGATGAGCAATATTTTTCATGAGACATGGGGAGAAAAAGCGGGATCTTGCCCCCGAAAGGAATTTTGGAGTGAAATAATAAGCATGGTTCGAAAAAACACGCCCAATTTCAAATTTATTGCGGAAGCCTATTGGAATACAGAATGGGAATTGATGCAACAAGGTTTTGACTTAGTTTATGATAAAAAATTATATGATCGATTGCTCCACGACTCACCAAGCTCAGTTAGAGAATATTTAAGGGCGGATTGGGATTACCAAGTGAAGCTTCTTCGATTCATTGAAAATCACGATGAACAGAGAGCAATTAAAGCATTTGGTAAAGAAAAATCAAAAGCCGCTGCGTTCATTATTTTGACTCTACCTGGAGCCAAATTAATCCATGATGGGCAAATGGAAGGAAATCAAATTAAAATTCCCGTTCAATTAGGAAGAAAACCGAGAGAAGCGTTAAGAACTTCCATCTACCAGCATTATCAGTTGATATTAGAGAATTTATCCTTGGAGCCTTTTATTAGTGGTAATTGGAACCCATGCGAAGCACAAGCCATTAATACTATTAATAGGACTAATGAGAACATCATTTCTTATACTTGGTTTACAAGAAAAGAGCGCGTTTTGTTAGTCATCAATTATAGTTCTTATCCCTCGCAATGCCACTTGAGAATCCCTAACATCAATTTTGGGCATGACTATTGGATTTTTGAAGATATCATGAATGGCAAAAGTTATAAATATAAAGGAGAAGATTTACAAGCATATGGGCTCTATATTGATTTAAATCCATGGAATGCTCATTTTTTTAAAGTTTATTCAGTAGAATAAATAAAATTTTTTTAAATTTTTTGAATTTTTAAACTCATGGAAATAAATAAAGCCGTCTTATTAGTTGCAGGAGAAGGAAACCGACTTCGCCCAATTACCTCTGCTCTTCCTAAACCCATGATTCCTTTAGCCGGAAAACCCTTACTGGAACATGCTATTTTAGGATTAAAACAAGCGGGTATCCAGACTGTATTATTGATTGTCGGATATAAAAAAGAGATCATTAAGGATTATTTTGATAAAGTAAGCAAAACCTTAGAAATAGATATTAAATATACGACCCAAGAAGAGTATTTAGGTACTGCACATGCGGCGCGCCTTGCTAAAGAGTTCGCATGGAATGACCCCTTCTTGCTAATGTATGGTGATTTATTAGTGGATCCCCAAGTCTTTGAAGAAATCATCCAAGAGTACGAAAAAAATGATGTAAAAGGGCTCATTTCTCTTAAAGAAGTAGATAATCCCCAAGCTTTTGGAATCATAACATTAAATTCGGAAAATAAAGTAGTAAAAATTACGGAAAAACCAACTCTTGAATTAAATGTGGGAAATTTAGCTAACGCGGGAATTTATATTTTTGATCCCCTAATTTTTAAGGCAATTGAGAAAACTAAAAAATCTGTTAGAGGAGAATATGAATTTACTGATTCCATGGAAATATTAATTAAGGAATTTTCCGGAGACATTTTAGGATACGTGATAAAAGATAAGTTTTGGAGCGATATTGGTTTGCCATGGCAATTATTAGAGGCAAATGAATATATTTTGAAAAATCTCAAGGGAGAACACCATGGAACCATTGAAGCGAATGTTTCCATAACGGGAAATGTATATATAGGGAAAGACACGACGATTAAAACCGGAACAACTCTTCAAGGGCCATGTTATATAGGAAACCATTGTTTAATTGGCCCTAATGCATTTATTAGGCCTAACACGTCCATAGGGGATAATTGCCATGTTGGAATGAGTGAAGTTAAAAATTCAATCATATTCTCTCATACAAACATTCCCCATTTTAATTACGTGGGAGATTCAATCATCTGCGACCATGTAAATTTAGGTGCTGGAACAAAAATATCTAATCTTCGTTTTGATAATAAAAGTATTAAAATGACCATTAAAGGAACCGTGATGGATTCAGGAAGAAGGAAATTGGGAGCTATTATCGGGTCAAGAGTTCAAACGGGCATCAATGCCAGCATCATGTGCGGCAAAAAAATAGGAGTAAATTCGATCATTGGGGCTCATACCCTTGTCGTAGAAGATCTTCCTCCAAATTCACTCTGTTATCATGATCCTAAAGAAGGATTAACCATAAAGAAGAATCCATTCATTTAATGGTATATTTCAAAATTTATCGATATCAAATTTAAGGATTTTTTTTGAACGATGTTTTTAAACATGCTATTAATTTTAAATAGAAACATTTTATAAGAGTTAATGAACGGTAACGGTTTTTGCAAGATTTTGAGGCTGATCCGGATTTAATCCTACATAAACAGCATAAAAATAGGCTAAAAGTTGAAGCGCTGGAATGAATGTTATGGGAGTAAACAAATTAAAATATTTACTTGCGGGTTGATCAATACGTATCGTGATATCACTTAATTCTGAAATGATTTTATCGCTTTCAACGACTACAGAAATAATTAGACCGCCTCTTGCTTTAAATTCCATCACGTTTCCCACTAATCGTTCATACGTTTCATCCGGAGGAGCTATAAAGATGATGGGAAACCCTTTTCTTACTAAAGAGATGGGGCCATGTTTTGCGTGTGCTGCGGAATATCCTTCAACAAAGCGGCATGCTATTTCTTTTAACTTTAATCCGCCTTCTTTTGCGGTAGCAATGGAGATTCCTCTCGCTAAAAAGAAAAAGTTATGGCTTTTTTCGAGATTTCTTACGATTTTTTTTAATTTTTTAATATCATTATTTAATAAATGTTCTACGATATCCGGGGTTTTTGCTAGAGCCTTGCGATATTTTTCTAGTTCTTCATCGGGAATGGATTTCAAGATTTCAGCTATTTCGAGGGCGATTATTGCGAGGGTTAGCACTTGAGTGCTATAAGTTTTTGTTGCGGCTACTCCAATTTCTGGGCCAGCTCTTGTTACGATGGCTTCATCAGAATATCTAGTAAGAGAAGAGCCCACGATATTTGTAATGGCTAAAATTTTAGCATTCTTTTTTTCTTTTGCCCAGCGCACGGCTTCAATTAAATCAATGGTTTCACCTGATTGGGATACAGCAATTACCGCAGCATTGTTCTCCATGCAATCTTCCAATTGGATTTGAAATTCGGAACATTCAATGGCTTCAATGTATTTACCTAAAAAGCGCGTGATAATAAATTTTCCAGCTAAAGAGGCATAAAAAGAGGTACCTGCGGCAGTGATGTAAATTTTTTCTGAATTAACAAGAATTTTAGCAAATTTTTGAATCTCATCTTTAGGAATTTTTAAGGTTTTCCGAAGAGCTAAAGGTTCTTCATGAATTTCTTTTAACATGAAATGATCATAACCCCCTTTTTCTGCGGCATCAATGCTCCATTCTATTTCTTGGAGTTCTTTTGATATTTTTTTCTCCTCTTGCAATGAATAAAATTCTACTTCTCCAGCCCGCAATACAGCCATTTCATTATCATTTAACACGTAACATTTACGTGTATAAGGGAGAAAAGCAGGGATATCGGAAGCACAATAAGCCGTTTTTCCCTCTTCAATCCCTACGATTAAAGGCGATTCTTTTCTTACTACAATTAAATAATTGGGGTAATCCACGTGACACGCGACAATTGCAAAGCCCCCAACACATTTTTTCATCGCTTCTTTAGATGCTTCTTTGAAATCTAATCCCATGTTCATGAATTCTTCGATTAAATGGGCAATCACTTCAGTATCGGTTTCGGATTTAAATTCATGTCCTTTAGAGATTAAATCTTCTTTTAATTCAATAAAATTATCAATAATACCATTATGACAAATCGCAATTTTATTGGAGCAATCCACATGAGGATGGCTATTAATTTTAGTAGGAGGACCATGCGTGGCCCATCGAGTATGAGCTACAGCTAATTTGGATCCATTTGGAAAACTGTCCAATTTCAATTTTTTATGGATTTCATCAATCTTTCCCGCATCTTTTTTGATAAAAAGCTTTCCATCCGTAATAGTAGCGACCCCGCAAGAGTCATAACCACGATATTCCAATCGTTTAATGCTCTCTAATGTAATTTTACCAATATCGATTTCTTGATTTGTTATTAAGCCAAAAATGCCGCACATGCTCTTAAAAAGTCCTACATGTTAATTGATCGAAAATTTATAAGATGAGTAATTAGATTAATTCATGGAATATAATGAATTTTAGTGAAAATTCTTTATATTAATTTAACTAATATAATCAAAGAATTCGAATTTTCTTTCGGCTTTTTTCATGACCTCGTCAAAAAAATTAGGTGAATATACAGAAACAGAAATTTATGAAATTCCCCACGTCCTACAGAGGGTTCTTGATGATTTACCGCAGATTAATAGTATAGCAGGAAAAATTACAGATAGAAATATAAAACACTTATACCTAATCGGAGCGGGAAGCTCTTATAACGCAGGATTTGCTGTTGCTTATTTATTTAATAAAATAACTAAAATACCTACTTTTACGGAATATGCAATGGAATTCCAGTACATGATAAAACCCATTCTTCAGGAAAATGATTGCGTGATTGGTTTGTCTCAGAGTGGAGAAACCCGTGATACCATTGAATCCATAAAAATTGCAAAATCCATTGGGTGCTTAACGATTGGAATTACAAATGATTTAAATTCTACTCTTGCTAAAACTTGCGATCATGCTATTTCTTTAAAATGTAATAAAGAAAAAAGTGTTTTAGCAACTAAAACTTATGTTTCTGAATTATTGGTTCTAATTTTACTTTCGCTCGAAATCGCTTTAATAAAAAAAACCATTTCTCTTGAAGATCATGATAATTTAATAAATGAATTGAAAAGCTTACCAAAAATAATTCAAACCTTACTTCCTAAACTTCATAAACGAATTAAAAGATTATCCAATTATTTTAAATTTGCAGAATTTTGTTTCATTTTAGGAGCTGGTCCAGATTATGCTACTGCGATGGAAGCATCGCTTAAATTAAAAGAAGGTGCGAGGATCTTTGGTCAAGCCTATGCGACAGCGGAATTTCCTCATGGCCCCATTACTTTAGCAGATCCTCGAGCGTGGATTTTAGCCATCATCCCCCATGAAGAGGATAAAAGAAAAATAAAATTAATTAATTTACTTAAAAGAATTAAAGAGAGAAGAGCAACAATTTTAGCCGTTTTTGAATCCACTAGTTTCAATGAGATACCCGAACCAATAGATTATGGCATTCCCGTACCCAACACGTCTCCTGACATTCAACCCATTTTAATGATTTTAGCTGTATTCTTACTAACATTAGAAATAGCAAAATTAAAAAACTTGGACCCTGATCAACCCAAATTTTTATCTAAGATTTCAGGAATTTAAAGAGAAGAAATAAGATTAAGAACAGGCTTAAGTAAACTATTGATTCTAAATAAGGTCTAATTTTTTCATCCTTTCCGTAGCGATAGTATTCATTTCGATAGATCGTTCCAAATTTGTAGTGGATTCTCCAGAAATTCTCAGATAGGGACTGGTACCAGACCGTCGGATTAGCAACCATCCATCATTAAAGTCAAAACGTACTCCATCAATCCGTATTATTTTTTTAATGGAATTATTCATCTCTTTTGTCGCATCTTTCATCTCTTTAATGATTTTTTCGATAATGTTATCAGTGAAAGGAATATCCCGCTTTAATCGATGATTAGTGTTATAATATGGATAATTGGGTATATCTTTTAACAATTCTTTTAATGTTTTTTCTGTTTGAATTATCATTTGTAAAACTTTTGCGATAGTGACAATTGAATCCGGTCCATAATGAGTGCTTGGCCAAATATAGGTACCGGAATTCTCACCTCCTACGAATCCACCACATTGTTTTAATGCGATTGCCACTTTTATATCCCCTACTTCAGTGCGCAATACTTTGCATCCTAATGGCGTTAATACATCCTCAACTAGGCTTGAGGAATTAATGGGTGTAACTACAGTCATTTTTTCCTCCGTGATTTTGGTACCCTTATACTTTTCTAAATAGTATTTTGCCATTAACGCAAAAAGTCGTATGGGATCAACGATTTCCCCGTCCTCATCTAGAAATATCACTCTATCCGCATCTCCATCCAGGGCAATTCCGATATCTTCTTGATCTGAGGCTTTTAAAAATAAAGATATTTGCTTTAAATTTTCTTTATTCGGTTCAGAATACCGGCCTGGGAATTTTCCATCCATTTGGGAGTTCAATGTTATAACATTTACATTATAACTCCCCAATAATTTAGGAACGATTTCACAACCGGCGCCATTTCCAGGATCTACAATTACATTTAAGTTGCTTCCATCAAATTCAATGCGAGATTTGATTTCGGAAATATGAATGTCATTAATATCAGGAACCGGAGTAACTTTTCCAACCTCATTCCATTCTTTTTTTATGAACGCTTTAGTGTCATAAATCTTGGAAATTTTCTCTTCTTGTTCCGTGGTGTAGCCCATTCCAGAAGGATTCCAAATCTTCAATCCAATATATTCCGGAGTGTTATGAGATGCCGTGATCATGCACCCCGCAGAAGCATCTAAATATCGCAAGGACATTGCTAAGGTTGGGGTCGTTACGATTCCTAAAGTCTTAACTTTACACCCCGTGCTAATAACTCCGGAAATTAAAGCATATTCAATTGGGAGGGCTGAGGTTCGAATATCTCTTCCGATTACTACGGTGCCCTCGCCGTTTAAATATGTTCCCAAGGCTAAACCTACTTCTAAAGCCATCTGAGGTGTGAAAACTAAATCAGATTCACTATAATTTAAAAAAACTCGACGAATTCCTGAAGTTCCAAATATATTACTCGTCATTTTAACTTGATAAATAATAATACTAATTTAAAATAAGATAAAATACTCTTCTATTTAGTTAAATAAACTTTATAATTATAAGTAAATTGAAGAAATCTTAATTTTTAAACTTTATAGCTTAAATCGATTATTACTAACACCGAAAAACGTGTTGAGTTTGGAAAAAGAAAAGAGGAAAACCATGAGATCTTGTTCTTTTTATATATACAAATAAGTTCATGGTAAGCTAATGATTTTTTTTCCCAATATCATCATGTCATGAAAGGAATGTCCCAATTTTAGATTTGAAAGTGAGGTTTAAAAGATTTTCAAAATATTTTTATAAATGCTTATAAAAAGGATGAAAATAATTAATAAAAACTAAATCAATAAAAAAATTATTTTGAATAAATTGTAATGATAAATTATTAATTTCATGTATTATATTATTGTAATAGTAATTGTAGGTTATTGGACTACATTTTATTAGAACATACGTGGATGACTATGCTCATTCAAGGGCTTTTTAACATACTTGACCTTTATTTAGATAATATTGATTTATTTTATGCTTCTTTAGATGATTATTTCTGGAAAGAATTTAAGAGTTTTTTTGGTGAGAGATATTTAGAGATGAAAAACTTTTTTAAAGAGAAGTTAAAACAATTAAATAATAATTCTCTAAAAAATTTTAATGAATCCATTCAAACACTTAATTTTCATATAATTGAATCGGTAAAAGAAAATCCGCATTTTAAAGAAATTTTAACCAGTATTTTTGATAAAGATCATCAAACACCTAGAGATTTAAGAAGAGAAATAAGGCAATTAAAGAGAGAAAATAAGATTGAAGAATGGAAGATAAAGAAGGAAAAATGGGAGGTTAAAAAAAAAAAGTTACAAGAATTGCGAAAACTCCATCCCCAATTGAAAAAGAAAAAAGATTCTCAATACATGACTGAAGTCATTAGTGAAATAGAGAGAAATTTCTTGGATTTCTTAAAAAAAGAATTTATATCTTTAGGTTTTAGGGAAGAATATATCGAAACACGATTCATGGATCCTTTTTTGAAAATCAAAAAGGAAGAGAACAACACAATTTCTTCTCCTATCGTTCTTTACAAGAAAAAAATCGCTCCCATCTTATATGAAATCTTCTTAGAAAAAGTCTTGAATTATCTAGTTGATCTTAATGCTACTTTTGTTCTCTTGAATCTAAAAGCTCGCGGATATTTACCCATTGAATTTACAATGGAATTAATAGAATTAAAAGAACTCATGGAAAAATCCGAAAAAACGGAGAATTTAAAAAAATATATTCAAATTCGGGATAGAATCATCCAAAAATTTCAAGAAAATAAAGAAAAAATAGAAAAATTAGAAAATCTTGAAGATATTCAAGATAAACTTCAATTAAATTACTTGATCTTTAGAATCATTAATTTTTTTAATCTCGAATATTTATTTAACTTTACTTCATTAAAGGACTACTTGAAAAATAACTTAGATAAATGGTTAATATCCATACCGCTCATCTCTTTAAAAAATCCGGACATATACTTCTGTGGAATTTATTTATCGAAATATTTAGGGGTTAACATAAATGAAGTAAAAGTAAAATCCTTTTTAGAAGAACTTTATGAAGAATGCATAGATGAATTTGAAGCCCCGATTATCGAAGCAACTGACCGCATCTATTATTTCCTAAAATCGACTTCGCTGATAAAATGGCACTTAAGTGAAGAGCAATTATTAAGATTAGTACAAGCTGAGTCCAAATTTTTTAAATCTTCTTATTTAAAAGAATTAGAAACTTCACAATTAGTTGTTATTTTAAAAATCTATAGAATTTTAGGGTTTCTCGATAAAATCAATCCCCAACATATCAAGGCTATCGTGGAAGAAATTAAGCTAAGAGTCACTCCAGAAGGAATCAGGCAACACAGGGATGAAATTGTCTCTTCGGAAGCTACTTATTACGTCCTTTTCTGCAATTACATGCGAAATACCTTAGAAGATCTAAAATCCTTCAATTTCATTGATACCATTATTTCAAGAATTTATAGAAATTTAGAATTTGTTGATTTTTCTGAAACTGTAAATTATGATTTAATTAGTGAAATCTTCTACTCTTTAGAATCTTTAAAACTATTCAATTGTATTGAAACAAAAGAAATGATCCTTCACCTTGCCCGGGCTCTTTTTCCAAAAGAAGTGGTAAATAAAATTCGACAAAGAGAGGAAATAGGGCGCTCTTCCGCTAAATTCAGGCATTTTAAGGTCGATAGAATAACCGGAGAAACAATATATTAAAGGGTTTTTTAAAGATTTTTTCTTTTTATTACAGAATTTCCCTCTTACTCCTTATATTCTCAATTCTTTTTAAAAACATTTCATTTCTATTTTTCGAATTGAGATTTAAGATTTCTGAATTAAAGAGGTACCCCCAATCATGTTTAATGAATTTAATGAGTTCAAGAAAAAAAATATTTAAATCTTACAAAAGACAATATAATTTCATCTTTATACAATTAAAATGTAGTTCAATTAATGCATGATGATAGGATTTTCATGAGTGAAATAAAATTAACTAAAAAAACAAAATTGGGATATAGCTTTGGATATCTCGGCGTGGTAATTTCTACATGGACCTTTTCTACTTATATCTATTTCTTTTATGCAAGTATCGTCGGTCTTGACCCCATCTGGATTGGTTTGGCAATGGGTATCCTTGGAATATGGGATATGTTCAACGACGTCCTCATGGGTCACATTTCAGACCATACAAGAACTCGTTGGGGCAGGCGTAGACCCTATCTCATATTTGGAACCGTTCCTTTGGTTGTTTCCTTTATTTTTCTATGGTGGAATCCTTTTAAAGAGACTCTGGCAATATTCCTATACTTTTTGTTCATCATTATCGCATTTGAATGGATGTTCACGGTAGTCTCTTTATCTTATAGGGCACTATATCCTGAATTAAGCACGGACATTGGCGAACGATTAGAGATCGCAAGCTACCTTGAATTTTTTGATATCTTGGCTTTAATATTAGGCTACGTGTTTTCTTTAATTATAGTTGGAATTTTTCGAGAAATGGGATATACTGCTAGCATGTCATGGTTTTTAATGGCTATTGTGCTTGGAATCGTGATTGCCATTTCCATATTCACGAGTGCGTTTGTAACAAAAGAACAAGAGATCTTTAGTAAAGAACAAGCCTTGCACTTAATTCCCGCCTTAAAGGAGACATTGAAAAACCATGCTTTTCGAATCGTGGTATTTGCGTGGTTTTGCATTAACATTGCCTATTATATTGCTTCCGCCACGGCCATCTTTTTTACAACCTATATCCTTAACATGAATGAGTTAGAATCTGCATTTTCCTTGCTATTTATATTCATTACGGCTATTCCATCGTTATTATTATGGTATAAGGCGAGTCAGAAAATTGGAACCGTAAAAGCTACGATGTTTACCATGTTTCTATTTGGACTTTCTTTCATTCTCTTATTATTTGTATTCAATCAAATCATGTTCGTGGTAGCCATGATTACTCTGGGAGTAGGCTTAGCGGGAGTTATTTTATTGCCCCAAACACTTTATGCCGACGTTATAGATGAAGACGAGATAACCACGGGGGTTCGCAGGGAAGGCATGTATCAAGGGATTCAAGCTTTCATAGTCAAGGGCTCAGTTTCCCTTTCTTACATTATCATGTCCATAGTATTCGTGCTATCAGGATTCACGGCTGGCAATCCTGTTCAACCTCCTTCCGCATTATTAGGAATACGACTTTTGATTGGACTGATTCCTTCATTTGTAATGTTCATTGGAATTTTAATATATAGACATTACCCCCTTAAAGGAGAGCGATTAAAAGAAGTGAAAGAAAAAGTGCTTGAACTTCACGAGGAAAAGCGGAAATCATTTGAATTAAAATAAACCCTGAAAAATGTTGTTTTTTTATTTTTTTTTTTCCTTTGTGATTTTTTTTTTATCCAAAAATTCTTTGGAAATGGATTTTTCAAATCCATGAATGTCAATCTAACCTTACAAGGAAAAAAGATTGGTGATTAGAAGCGAACGTTAGTTCGCAAGGATTTTTTTCTTTTTTTCTTATTTAAAAGGATTTTAAGGGAGTGGAAAAATATATTTTTTATAGATTATTTTATCTTTTATTAGATGATTATTAAGTTCCAAATCGAATGCCCTATTTTAAAAACCGAGATAATTATAAATTATATTACGAAGATATCAATCCTTTTTCGAAAAGTTGTACGATTGTTCTACTTCATGGATTCGCCTCATCAGCGGCATTTTTTAAGAAACAAATCAAAATATTGAAAAATAATTATCGGCTCATTTTGTTTGATGCTCTAGGGCATGGAAGGAGTGATCATCCAAAAACCTTAGATCTAACCCATAATTTACGACATGAAATTATAAGGGATTTGGAAGATCTTTTGGACTATTTACACGTGGAGGGCGAATTCGGGCTCATTGGTCATTCCTTAGTAGGTGGGATGATCGCTCAATTAATTTGTTTAAAACATCCTGAGCGGGTGAAATTCTTAATTTTGCTCAATTCAGGGTATATAATGATTGATAATGTAATACGAAATATCTTTTATAATCTCTTACCTTATTTTATTCGTATGAATTTCTTAGAGGTTGTAGCTAACAGCGTGGAAAAAATTCTCGATAAAACCATACCTTATATTGTTACGTCTTTAGCAGATTCCCTAGTCGGGACTAAAATGACGAGAGAGGATCTCTACATGATCATTGAAGATCAAATATTTAGGATGATTCACGAGATAAAGGAGTATGATCCTTCGGGGATAAAATGTCCCACGCTTATAATTGGAGGGCGGTTAGATAATTTCAGCCCTGAGCAAATGTCCGAAAAATTACATGAAATGATTGCAAATTCACAATTAGAAATCATTGATATGGCGGGACATTTCGCACCCGCTCAAAGGGCGGACGTCATAAATCCAATTATCTGTGATTTTCTTAAAAAAATTCAGCATGATAAAAGCCAACTCCTTCAAAGATGAACATTATTTTAAATTAAAAAGTATGATTCCTTCATTACTTTTTTTAGAAAATTATCAAGCACTTATTAACCAATATTAATTTGAAAGAATAATTTTTAAATTACCATGTCTAAATCTTTTCTAACAGATGAAAAGACCCCAATAATATATTTCAAGAACAAAGTAGAACAATTCATCACGCAGAGAGAGTGGAAAAAATATCACACGCCGAAAAATCTTATTCAAGCTTTACAGATTGAAGTTTCAGAATTATCGGAATTATTCTTATTCAAGGAATATTTAAAAGAAGATATACTCATAAATGAAGAGCTTTATGAGAGTGTATGCAATGAAGTAGCAGATATTTTTATTTATTTAATTAGTTTCGTTAATTCATTGAATATTGATTTGACAAACGCATTTATAAACAAGATGAAGATTAACGAAAAAAAGTATCCTATAGATGAATTCAACGGAGGAATTTATTACAAAAAGGATTCTCAATAAATATTTTTTCTTTAATAAGAAATTTTTATTAAAATAAATCATTTAAAATTGGAGAACGTGAAAAAAATGAACGGCATGAACGATACTA
Source organism: Promethearchaeota archaeon (assembly GCA_029838195.1). Classification (GTDB taxonomy): domain Archaea; phylum Asgardarchaeota; class Lokiarchaeia; order Sigyniarchaeales; family SOKP01; genus JALGVJ01. Next base: position 132,563 of record JALGVJ010000001.1, on the reverse strand, counting down.
AAATTGAAGAGGCCATTCGTGAACAACTTAATCATACCTTGAAAGAAACAAATTTTTCTTCCCTTGGAACATTATATAGGGGAAAAGTGAGAGATAATTATATAAATGACGATAAGCGGATAATTATTGCAACCGATCGGTTATCGGCATTTGATCGGGTCATTACAACCATTCCTTTTAAAGGAGAACTATTGAACCGCATCTCCTCCTTTTGGTTTGAAAAAACTCGGCATATCATTCAGAATCATTTAATTGAGGTACCCGATCCCAATGTTGCGGTTGCACATCAATGTGAAACCATTCCCGTCGAAATCATTGTTAGAGCGTTCATTACGGGTACCGCTTGGAGAAATTATCTTAAAGGAATCCACACATCAGGGATTGAACTTCCTGAAGGATTACATAAAAATGAGAAATTACCGGCCCCAATAATAACTCCTTCTACTAAGGCAACTTCGGGTCATGACATTTATCTTTCTAAGGAAGAGATAATTAAAAGGAAATTAGTATCAAAAGAGATATATGAACAAATGGAAGAAGCTTCATTAAAATTATTTGAATTTGGTCAAGCACATTGTGAAAAAAACGGATTAATAATGGTTGATACCAAATATGAATTCGGGATAAAAGAAGGAAAATTAATGGTAATTGACGAAATTCACACGCAAGATTCCTCACGATTCTGGATTGCAGAAACTTATGAAGAGGCATTCAACAAAGGAGAAGAACCGGAGATTTTAGACAAGGAAATTTTCAGAGGGTGGCTCATGGAAACATATCCCAACATCTTTCCTGACATTAAACCTGATCAGGAAATACCTCCCATAGCAGAAGAGATTAAAATCGAATTAGCGAAAAGATACATGAGGAGTTTCAATAAAATTACGGGGTTAACGTTCCAAGCGATTCCCGCAAATGTAGAAAAAAGGATCGAAGAAAATTTGAGAAAAGCAAATTATTTATAAATCGTAGATAAATTTTTAATCTCATTCATAATTATTATTACTCATGGTGGAAGAATTCATAATTTTTTCTAATATTTCTTTACTTTTCGTTGGTTTTATATTACTCGTGATACAATTCTTTAAATTAAAACCAGGTAGATATGAGACTCTTGAGGTAAAAAAATTTCCAAAAATAAGTGGATATGTCTTGTTGTTTTCTTTATTATCCATGTTAATATTGATATTAATTAGTTTATTCTTGAAAGGCGTTCCTATTGTCTTATGAGCTTTATTAAATCAATTATTAATGTAATAAATCTCCCATCCAATACCGCATTCCATGAAGAATGAGCAACAATTATTAATGTAATAAATCTCCCATCCAATACCGCATTCCATGAAGAATGAGCAAAAATCACGGGAAAGACGTAAAATAGGAATTCAATTCATTTAATCCATGAAAACTTAACGTGAAAAATATTTTCTTTATATTTAAGAGAGCCATTATTTAATTGTTAATAAAAATTAATTAAATTTAGAATATCATTTTTTCTTTTATACATGGAGAGTAACCAATTTATAGTAGAAATCGTTTTGGAGAATAAAAAAAGAGCACGAGATCCCGTTGGAGAAACCATCCAAAAAGATTTGTTAGTAAAGAAGGGATATGAAATGGTATCCAACGTGAGATCGGGACAATATCTCCGCATTACTCTTAGAGCTAAAGATGAGAACACTGCTGCTGAAATTGTAACGGAAATGGCAAACAAATTACGAATTTTTAATCCTGTTACTCAAGATTTAAAAATTTTAAAAATTTCTAAACAAGATTTTTGAACATGACTATAAAAATTGCGGTCATTCAATTTCCTGGTTCTAATTGCGATTTAGATACCCTTCACGTCCTCAAGAATGTCATTAATATCGAAGCAGATCTCGTTTGGCATAATGAATTTAAAGGGTCTCAATATGATGGTGTTGTAATTCCCGGTGGTTTTTCTTTTGGCGATTATTTAAGAGCGGGAATCATTGCGGCTCACAGTCCTGCCATGGAAGAAGTAAGACTCATGGCAAGAGAAGAAAAACCGGTTTTAGGGATATGTAATGGATTTCAAATCTTAATCGAAGCAGAACTTCTTCCAGGAGCGTTATTGCAGAATGATAGTCTTAAATTCATTTGCAAATGGATCTATGTCCGCATAGAAACAACGGATACAGCATTTACTAGTTTAATGAAACGGGGTGATGTTCTTGATTTACCCATTGCTCACGGCGAGGGGCGGTATTATACAGACCAATTAAAGGAATTAGAAGAAAACGATCAAATTGTTCTTAAATATGTAGATAGAAAGGGAAACACGGTAAAGAATGCAAATCCTAATGGTTCCTTGGAATATATTGCGGGTATTTGTAATTTAGAACGTAATTGTTTAGGATTAATGCCTCATCCTGAGCGTGCTTCGGAAAAGATTTTATCTCCTTTTGCAACCACGCACGGTCGCTTGTTTTTTGATTCAATGATAGAATTCATAAAAAAGGGAGTTTAAGATGCCTAAAGTCAAAATTGAGGAAAAAGAAATAGAAGTGAATCTTGAGGAAAATGAAGTCAATCAGATCAAGACATTTTTAGGAAGAGAGCCTAATTTAACTGAACTCGGAATGTTTGACGTGATGTGGAGCGAGCATTGCTCTTATAAATCTTCCCGACCAAAGCTAACGTTTTTCGAAGATGCGGAGAAAAATTATGCCCATGTATTAGCCGGGCCAGGGCAAGATGCGGGAGTCATTGATATAGGAGATGGATATTGCGTAGCTTTTCGAATTGAATCCCATAATCATCCTTCCGCCATCGAACCGTATCACGGAGCGGCAACGGGAATCGGTGGAATTATCCGTGATATTTTATGCATGGGGGTGCGTCCCATAGCGCTTTTAGATCCATTAAGATTTGGAAATTTGAAAAATAACCCTCATTCGCAATGGCTTTTCAAGCATGTCGTGAGAGGCATCGCAGATTATGGAAACTGTACGGGAATTCCTACTATTGGAGGAGAAGTGGAATTTGATCCCAGTTTTGAAAATAATTGTTTAGTCAACGTAGCTTGCGTGGGATTAGGGACCATTGAAGATTTCAAGCACGCTCCCAGCAGAGCATATTTTCCGGGGGATTTTGTGATATTAATGGGAGGGTCTACTGGGAGAGATGGAATCCATGGCGTTACATTTGCTTCCAGGACGCTAACCGAAATGTCTGAAGCAGATAGACCCGCCGTTCAAATTGGAGATCCATTTACTAAAAAAATTATTATCGAAGCAACGCTGGAAGCTATAAAAACGGGATACGTTAGAGGATTAAAAGATCTGGGAGGAGGAGGTCTTTCTTGTGCCTTAAGTGAATTGACTGGCGATGGAGGTACGGGTGCTGAAATAAATCTACGGAATATCTACATGAGAGAGCCAGGAATGAATTCATTTGAAATCATGCTATCAGAATCCCAAGAGAGAATGGCATTTATCATTAAACCCGAAGGATTAGATACTGTGTTAAAAATTTTTCAAAAATATGAATTAGCACATGCCATAATCGGAAAAATTGATGATAGTAAAGTTCTTAAAATATATGACGGTGAAAAATTAGTTGTAAACGTTCCATCTACCGCTCTCTCAGATGCCCCAGTAATTCAAAGGGAAGAGAGAAGACCATCATATCTTGATGATTTACTTTCTCAACAAACGCCTGAATTAACTCGTGCGATAGAGAACGTATTTTATGAATTAATTGCCTCGGAAAATATATGTAGTAAAGAATGGGTTTATCGTCAATATGATCATGAAGTAGGAATAAGATCCGTTGTAAAATGTGGAGATGGGGATTCAGGTGTATTACGAATCATCGGCACGGAAAAATTCATAGCTATTAGTGTCGGCACCAATTCTAAACATTGTTATTTAGATCCTTATGAAGGTGCGAAAGAGAGCGTGGTGGAAACGTGTGGAAATGTAATTGCAAATGGAGCACGTCCCATGGGCATGGTTAATTGTTGCAATTTTGGAAACCCTGAGATTCCCGAATCATACTGGTATTTTTCTCAAGCAGTTAAAGGCATGGCAGATATTTGCAAGTATTTACGGATTCCAGTGGTGGGAGGAAATGTATCTTTTTATAATGAAGATGAGGTGACAAAAAAAGCGATTAAACCAACCCCGGTAGTGATGATCGTGGGCCTCATTGAAGGAGAGGATAATATCGTGACCTTACCATTCAAAAAACCGGGAAATGATATATTTTTAATCGGAGAAACCAAAGCGGAATTAGGGGGATCCGAATATCATTCTGTCATCCATGATTTAGAAGGAGGAGTCCCGCCTAAAGTAGATGAACAAATAATAAAGAAAACATGGGAATTTTTATTTGAACTCTATGAAAAAAAACATGTTCTTGCTAATCACGATGTAAATAAAGGAGGTTTCATCATTACCTTGGCAGAAATGTGTTTTAAAAATAATTTCGGTGCAGAGCTTGATTTTGAATCGCAGAACATCGAATTAAATGATGAAGAATTTCTATTTAGTGAATCTACAGGACGGTTCATTATAGAAACCAGACCTGAAGTGAGAGAGGAGATCGCGCAGATGGCTCAAGATCACGGGGTTCCAATCATGCGAATTGGTTCAATCATTTCGGAGCCCCGAATCCTAATAAAAGGGCTTAAAAAAAGAAAGGAAATTGAATTGGATGTATTAAAAATGAAGCATCTCCATGAGTCTACTCTTCATGAAATCATGGATATTTAAATAAACACGTTAAAATACTCAATCAAGGTATCGTTAAAAAATGGAAAAAAGAGAATCTTGTGGAGTTTTTGGAATAACTTGTAATGATTTCAGCTATTCCGTAGCAGGCATGATTTATAACGGACTCATGGCCTTGCAGCATCGTGGTCAATTATTTACCGGCATTTCAACCTATTGTAATGAAAAAATATTTACTTATAAAAACCGAGGTATTGTTTCAAAAGTTTTACATCCCAAAAAATTGAAAGAATTTTCCGGAAATATCGGTATTGGACACGTGAATTACGGAACAAGGGGGATTACCTCCTTAGAAGATGCTCAACCCTTTCATTTTTCTTCCGTAGAAAATGATTTTTCAATAGCAATTAATGGCACTATTTCAAATCGTGAGGCGATCATTAAAAAATTACGTGACATGGGAAAAATTATTACTGGAAATAGTGATGTGGAATTAATAGCGACACTCATTGATACTTTTTATGGATTTAATGAAAAGAAAAATATGATTGATACCTTTAAAATAATCTTTGAAGTTTTAGAAGGAGCATATTCAGGCGTTTTATTAAATAATGATGGAAATATATACTGCTTTAGAGACCCAGGAGGATATAAACCACTCTGTCATGGAATTCTTTCATTGGAAAGCAAAAAATTTTACATCGTTGCATCAGAATCTTGCGCTTTAGACGTGTTAGGGGCAAGTTTAATTGCAGATGTCAAGCCCGGAGAAGTGATAAAAATCAATCCTGTTTCAGGAATATCTTCGTTTCAAATAACAAAATCTAAGAATACATTACCATGTTTATTCGAGTATATTTATTTCGCTCGTCCAGATTCTATCATGGAGGGCATATCCATTGCCGACGTTCGATATCGTCTTGGAAAATCGCTGGCGAAAAATGATTTTTTTGACCTTGAAGATACCATCGTGGTTCCCGTGCCGGATTCTGGCCGCTCTGCTGCTATGGGCTATGCTTGGGAGGCTCAATTGCCCTATCAAGAAGGTCTAATAAAGAATAGATATGTTTGGAAGCTTAAAATTGATGATTTAAGAGAAAAATTAAACGTGATAAAAAATGTTGTGAGGAATAAAAACGTGATTCTAATTGATGATTCTATTTTAAGTGGAAAAACGATAAAAGAGATCATCTCCATGTTAAAAGCAGCAGGTGTAAAATCCGTTCATGTGAGAGTTAGCGCTCCCCCAATCATTAACAATTGTGAGAAAAATGATAGCTTTTCCGATAGAAACTTGTTAATTGCTTGTAGAATGAGAGAAATGAATGTTAAAAATTATGTTGAAGAAATACGAAAATATATTGGAGCAGATTCTTTAAAATTCCAAACCTTGCAAGGATTAAGTCAATCCTTGGGAATAAAAAAAGAATTAACATGTAAAAGTTGTTTTAGTACGGAATTCCAAGCTAAATTGGAAGATGAAGGAAAAAAATTGAAGTTAATTTCCTTAAAATCATAACTTCTAAATAAAGTTCTATATAAAAAAGCAATAATTAAAGAAAAGAAAAAAAGAAATCAAGAATCTGTGAATACTTAAATTAAGAAATAATTTAAAAGGAAAAATTATTTATTCTTATATGTTTTAATTTCTTTTAGAAGCTCATGACTCGATTTTTACATGCATAAAAAATAGGGGCATTTCTTACAAATTAAAGCTATATAAAAAAATATATTTTAATCTTCTAAAAAGATATAACATAAAGGAGGGAAAAAATGAGAGCAAGGGCATGTATTAAATGCAAGGAATACGTTTTAGTCAGGCCAAATGACCCTCAAAATTTATTTCTTATCAAAGAGTTTGAACGCAACCATGCGGGTCATACTCTAATAACCCTAGATTTTTCGGAAATTCAAGATTCCTATACGATGTATGGCGCTTCTGCTGAAGGAGAAGAGAATTCCATTAATATTGGATAAGAAATAAACTATTTTTAATCCCATAACCATTTCATTCCTTTTTTATTATTATGAAAAAAAGGAATTGTATTTATAGACTTCATCTTAATTGAATTAAAGCTAAAAGATTCTAGTTTAAGTCTTCTTAATTTAAAATTTTAATTTTCATTCGTTATAAGACCATTTTAAGAATATATTAAGTTTATCCAGATCTTCTTCTAAATGGATTCTTGAAAGAAAATACTTTAAAGCCTGAAAATTGGTACGTGCAAAATGATTAAAAAAATTAATTAAAAAAACGTCACTTTATAATAATTAAATACCAAATGATTCTTAAAAGGGAAATTGAATGAACGAAAATTCCGATATTTTCATCTATTTTGTTCTTATTATTTATTTTGGAGTCTTCATGTTTGCATTTATACTCACCCGTGCTATTGAGATCGTTATTTCGTTAATTCCGTTAATAATTTTCCTTATAATATACTTTTTTTACCAAATGAGAAAATGGGGGAAAGAGGATAATGGAATATAGTTTTCAAGTATTCATGTTTTCAGTATTAATTGCATTTATCTTTTTAATCATTCATTCATTAAAAAAGCAAGGCATGAGAGAGACCACGCTTTTCTTTGGATTCGGATTTCTTTTCGGATTAATTAGAGAAATAATCTATAGGACTTGGTTTAAAAATTATTCTTTTGGACAAATGCCCTTGCGAGTGGCTGATGTTCCTCTTACTATTATTTTTGGTTGGATTTTTACATTTTACTTGGGACATGCTCTCTGTTCAAAATTAATTCTTATTAAAACTCATCAAGATTATTTACGATTAATGATGGCATGTTCCATTTTTTCATCAGTAATATGCTTTTCCATTGAAACCTTGGCGATGTACATGGGATGGTGGGAAGTTTTTTTCGAAACTTCTAGTTATGCGGCTTCTGATCTCCTTGCGGGTTGGTTTTATACCACTCTTTTATTTTTCAGCATTTATCTTTTGATTACAAGAAAATTAAAGGATGTTCGAACCTTGATCTTACCTTTTCTCCTTATTTTCTTAATTGGAATTATTGAAATCGTAGAAATTCTGAAATTTTCGATGAGTAATGCTGTCGTGGTTATTATATATCTTATATTACTGGCGATCATCATTTTGCTCCATCCTTATTTGTCAATCATTTTAATAACACTTGCTTTACTATTTTTTTTTGAATCCATTCGAGTCTTTACCACAAATGATACAAGAATTATTATTTTTTTCTCTATTGAATTTATATTCCTCTTTTTAGTATTGAAAAGTCCTTTTTTATTTGAAACACAGCTAATTAAGTTTGGTTCAAAAGGAGAAAAATAAAAGAGTGATGGGAATGATCTCCTCATGATTACCATAAATTTATAAATCATGAAGACCATGTAATAGAAAAACATGTTGTATTAAAAAAATAAACGTGAGAGAAAGTGATGCGTTCAAAATTTATTAAACCACTGATTGTCTTTATCGCTTATGAGATTTTCTTTATTTTCTTTTTCTTAATCGTATTACCCCCTTTTGCCGGAAGAAATATCTCTCCGTTAGTTTTTGGAAAGGGTGCAATTGAATTGATTTTAATTTATGTGGTATTTTGGCCATTAGCAGCCTTCATTGGAACTTCCATTCTTAGCCATATTATTTTACCATTATATATTTTTTTCCATAAAAAGATTATAGGACGTAATTTGAAATATGGCATCGAAGAAGTAAAGTCATCTGATAAATTCAATAAATATTTTAGAGGGTTTTTTCCTTCTTTAATGGCCATTAACTTTTCACTATTTTTTGCCTCCAATGAAAACATGATTTCCCTCGTATTAAATATTGATCAATTCATCGTGATACCCGACCCAATAATGAGGAGCATCACGATCTATTTATTTACATTTTTCATTTTGTTAACGCCAATGATTGCAATATCCATGGCGCTATTCACTCCCGTGTGGTACTTGTTAGATGCCGGGATCGTCTATTCCAATAAAAGTAGAATCTTGGAAAACAATAAAGATGAGCCATTAGAAGCAAGAACGCTAGGAAATTACTACTATTATTTCCTCAAGGGCTATGCGGGTATAAGCACTATTTTCTCTTACTATTTATTGGTTCTAAACTTTTTTAGAATCTTGGTACCTACTAATCGGGAAATTACTACCTCTCATTTCCTTTATATTGTAGTAAATTCCATGATTTTCTTTCCGTTAATTTTTTTAATAACCATTTCCATCTTACCCACGGTCATGTTCATGGAATTATCGAAATCCTTGACAAGACGATATGTTAGGGGCATGGCTAAAAAAATGGGAATCAAAAAACGAGTTGAAATTCAATTCATTGAATTAGATTAATTCATGTACAAGAATTATTTATTTTGGAACGAAAGTATATTAAAACCTATCTTTTAAAAAATTATTGTTTTACTTCCCGAAATTATTATCTATAAGTTCGTTATAAAGCAACAAAATTAGGTTATTATCCCATGGTTTAATAGAAATTTATTTTTTTATTCAATTGATGAGAATATATGATATTTTCAGTTTAGAAGAAAAGAATACGAATAATTTAGATAAAGCCATACAAAATTATAATCTCATTAAAGAATGCTTAAAAGGCATCCATGATATCATTGACATCACTCTCTCCAAAGAAAATTTCTTTTCGGATTTAGTGATGGATAATCTATTAATCCTTCATAATAGCGTGTTGGATTTAATAGAAAATGATGAGGGTGTCAAGCAGCTCAAGAAAAAGATCCAAAATAAAGAATTCAAAGTTAATCGGACCATTAACTTTTTCCACGAAGAATAAAAAGATAGAGGAAGAACGCAGGGATTTTTACTATCCTCATTGAATCGCGATCCCTCTCTTTTTAAAGAAATTATTTAAAAAAAAAGCTTAAGAAAAAGAAATGATATTCTTCATTTTGGATGAGTTATAGGCTGCTTCTATGATTTGATGGGCTCGAAGACCAATATCTAATCCGGGATAGGGCCTTTTTTCTAAAAGGATAGATTCTAAAAAACTCATGTTTTCATATAAATAGGGACCTAGTCCCAAACTCGAAAGGGTATAGCCTTTATCATGTAGATAATCTTTAGTTATTTTCTCGTAATTTAACTTGTGCTTCTTTCTCTTAATTAAAAAGGAAAAATCATTAAATCCAAATCCCGTATACCCATCAAGTATCATGTACCCATTTTCGTGATAAATCTCAACCCTTCTCTCGTCTATTCTGGCATGATTCCAAATACTCGTTAAATTTCCTGATAAACCATCAGAATATTCTAAATCTATGATTGACACATCTTCTAAGCTACCTTTAGTAAGCGGAGAGATATATCGAATTAGGGCATGTATTTTGGAAAGTTTTCTCGAATCCCCAAATAAGAATTCTAATAAATCCACGTCATGTATGCTATGTTCAAATAAACAGCCCGCATGGGCAAGAGCAGGGTCTTTTCTCCAAATAGAGGGATGCATTCTTGACCCTACGGGCCACTCTTGAATATCACGAAAAATAAATGCCAACTCCTTTCCTAAAATTTCTTGGTTTTCTTTTAGTTCTTGTTTCATTTTTAGAAAAACAGGGCAATGCCGTAAAACTAATCCGACCTGAGTAAATATTCCATTTTTCTTTTCAATTTTAATCATGTTTTCGATTTCACCAGTAGTAAAGGCAAGAGGTTTTTCGCAGAAAACATGTTTTTCCTGTTCCGCTGCCTTGACATATAATTCTTCATGAAATTTGGTAGGAACTGCAATATAGATAACATCAATGTCAGGAGCATTAATTAAATCCTCTGGATTTGTAGTAAACATATCAATGTTAAAGGGATTTTTTTGCTTTAAAAGATTCAATTTTTCTTCATTTATATCTGAAACTCCTCTTATTCTAATTTTTTTCCCGTATTTAGAAAAGATTCCCTCATCGATGATTTTTTTCAAGCACCCTAAATGCACCGTTCCAATAGAACCCGCCCCTATCACGCCAATATTTAAGCTCATGAACTTAACTCCATTGTACTTTTTTTTTTAATCTTATTTTATAATCTAAATGAAATGAACATTAAATATTTTTAAGAAAAAGAAAGTTTTATCTTGTAAACAAGATAAAAAAATGAGAGAATTGTGATGTTTTACAAGTTTTTTAATCCATTAAATCGATTATCTATAATAGTATCTATTTTTTTATCAATCCTTATATTCGCATCCGTTTTCTTGAGTTCATTTTTGCTTTCTATAAATATTGTCGTAGAAATTTCCTTGGCAAGCTTTGTATTGCATTCCCCTTTCATGAAAAACACGAAATAAATCGTTTTCTTCTCACTTAAGAATTCCCGAGTGACCACGTAGACGTGAGATTTATCAAAATCTTCTCCAAACGTGATAGAAGCTACTTTTTTATTAAATAGTTCACTCCCAAGGGTACCTATCGAAGATATGAATCCACTTAATAGGATTTTATCTATTTCAGGTAAATTATTATCAATTTTACGAGAATAAAAAGGGTAACCACGCGAGTCGCAAATCAAGATGCGTTGAATCATATTGACTATGTATATCTACATGATTTTTGTAATATTAATAATATTTTTTCTTAAAAAAATTTATTTTTTTAGAAAAACTGCCAAAAAACTGATGTTTAAATTGTTTAAACATGGTTTATTAAAAATTATTAAAAAATAGAATTGAATTTTTACTCACGAACCTTTATTTTTGATTTATTTCATGTAAAGATGGAATAAAATTTGGAAAAAAAGAATAAATGAATTTAATTGATTAATTTCATGCTTTTAATTTTTGTTGAATCATATCACGTGTATTAGCTTTTTTTAGGGCTTGAAGGGCGAATGTATCCTAGATATGCTCCTGTAAATCCAATAATTACAAATGCCCAGGCAGCGAAATAGAAGGCAGTAAATCCGCTTGATCCTAAAAGAATGGTAATTCTATCGATTAATACGTTAATGAGTACTAATATGAAAGAGACGGACATGAAAGCTAAAGAGGCAAAAGCTCTTTTAAATCCGGGTTCCTCTACTGCTTTATAGGCTTTTAATGAATTTATCGTGAACGGTAAATACACCATGAACATGTAAAGCAAGATATTGAAAAAATTGATGGCGTCTAAGAGGGTGTTACCTCTCACGTAGATAAAGAGCGTGAAAAATAAGGTATAGATTCCAAAAATAATAATAATTGCCCGCTCAAGCGAATTATATCCTTTTTCAAATACCTTTACTCTTAATATATAAGAAAGGAAAACGCCTAATGCCACGAAAAATATGCTTATTCTAAAATCCACGATTCGGGTAAGGAGCCACGGGAATGGAACGTCAGGATTTACATTTGGGATGGGTTCATTATATACGTAATCAAGTTCCGTAGTCAACACGATAATTTTAGAAAGCCATGAGAAAACAATGGAAATGAGCATGAAAAGAAAAATAAATACTAAATAAAGTGTTAAAACATGTCTTTTTACGAAATAACGGTTCAGAATGAGGATTACTAAAAGAGCCCCGATAATGATTATGATCAATTCGTAAACCATTCCAATAAAAACCGGATCTACCATAAATAAATCTTAAAAATACATGTATAAAAAATTTAAGTTTTTTTTCCATTATTTAACGATTCTAAATAATTCATCATGAAGTGCAAAAGAGTTTTTGTATCGTTTTGAAAGAACATCATTTATAATATAGTTAAAAGATTTCTGACTGATCTCATGGATTTTTTTTTATTCGATTTTCGATATATTTAAATATGATAATTCCTATATAATCACGTGGCTATTCGATTTTCGATATATTGAAATATCATGAATCGAATAGACACCATCAAAAATTAAGAGAAGCGGTGAATAAAGACGTTCTTTGGAAAAAAATTCACGGGATATCGCAATGTAAAAATGTCAGGCTTGGAAGTGCTAGTTCTTTCCATGATAAAAACTAGTTCGGATATCACGGGCTATGATTTAATTCAAGAGATCAATAATAAATTCAAGGATCTCTGGAAAGCGTCGGCAGGTACGATTTATCCTCTATTAAACCGGTTAGAAGAGAGAGGATTTATCGCAAGTAAAGAGATCACGGAAGGAGGGCGGCAAAAGAAGTTATTTAATATAACTATTAAGGGAAAGGAAGAATTAAAAAACATACTTGAAAATAATCTTGAAATTAGTTTACAAACATTAGGCGATTACATCAAAACCATAGTCAAGGCGTCTGTTCCTGAGGACCAATTTTTCAATCAAATGATTGCCTTTTTCCCTTTCCCCAAACCGCCTTTTAGACTTGATAAGATTGACGCTTCAGATTGTTCGTTAGAAAATATCAAAAAAGTGGAAAATCGAATAAGAGAACTTAGAAATCACTTAAAACGAATGAAAAAGCAGGAGGAATATATTGAAAATCAAATTGAAGAACATGAACGCCTCAGAGATCTATTAATAGCAGAACGGCATAAAAATGCAAAAAATATTGAAATAGTAGATGACGATGAGGAATTTGAGAATTTTTAAAAATTAAAAAAATTAAATAATAGATTTAACAAAATTAAGGATTTAAATAAAATAAATAAAAAAAATTAGAAAAAAGAGAGATGTAATACAAAATGTGTTGCGAACCAGGCTCGCATTCAAGAGTAAAGTACGGGTTTAAGTGGCCTTATCATCATTCGCCACCACCACCGCCGCCTTTTTTCCATATTTTTGGAAAAGAAATACCTAAAATGATTGGAGGTTTAATATTTCACGTAAAAGATTGCATGGAACGGTTCGAAGGATGGATTCCGCATGAAATTGAAGAAGCTGAAGGATATTATGTCATAAAGGTGCCCTTGCCAGGTTTTACAAAAGAGGATGTCCAAGTATCCTTAATTAACGGGAATATAAACATCACGGCTTCAAAGCTACCCAAAAATGGAGGGGAGGAGCAGAAAAATAGAGAACAAGGAAAAATTCCATGCTCTTTCAGAGGATTCATGGATTTCTGGGAAAGACCCATTAATGTAGATATACCCTTGCCGGCTGATGCAAATCCTGAATCGATTAAATCCGTTTTGAAAAATGGACTGCTGAAAATAAAGATTGATAAAAAACCTCCCAAAAAAATTGACGTGACCTCCGATGAATCTTAGTATTTTCAAGGGGATTCTCATTTTCTAATCTAGTAAATTCGAAGAATGGCAATACAATGAGAATACAGAAAAAAGAGCTGAATAACGAATGCTGAGGCGTGCAATCAGCAGAAGAATCAAATATTGAGGAGATATAATGAATAAAAGTGGAGTGCTTTAGTATTTGATGATGAATCGCGGATTCATTTTTTCTAAGGGTGAGATGCAAATGAATAGCGAAAGATCCAAGCACCTAATTTAAAGCACTCCAATAATAGATAATCAATCTTTTTTTTTAATTTTATTCATGCCTTGTTATCAAAAAAGCACGTGCTATTTGTTGCGTGTTTAAAAAGTTCTTTAACAGATTTTAGGAGGTTCAGGCGTGTTTCCTAACATTTCTTGCGTCATTTGAATGAAATTATCAAAATGTCCCGGAAGAGTTTTTTGAACATAGAAGGCTTCCGCTGCTTTTAAATTCACTTTTTTACCGAATGTCAATGCCAAGGAATTGAGCAGTCTACGTGCCAGTTTTTTGAGTTGCTTTAATTCAATTGAACCTACATTTCTCGGATCAATATCGGGAGCAAATAGCTCAGAAAGAAGTGTAAAGGTCGATTCAAATTGTAAAATATGGGAAACTTTTTTTTCGAGAGTGGAAGAAATATCAACATAGCAATTTGGAGCATGTCCAAGGGTTCCCATGAACCATACTTCTGAGCATTCTTGAGGGATTAATCCCTTATTAAGGTGTTTTTGATGTAATAATGGGAAAGCGGAAAAAGCTCCTGCTTCTGCTGCCATTTTTCCCACGATCACGTGATCAGGATGGACTTCATAAGGCTGCCACGGGTCTAACGTGACAATCCTATCGGCTTTTAACTTTCTCACATAAAAAATTAATTGCTCTCGAAGTTTTGCGCCGTCTATGAAGCCCCCATCGGGATATCTGAGAAAAATTGTCTCTTTTATGCCAATAATTTCATTAGCCGCAAGAAGCTCTTTTTCGCAAATTTCTCTTAACTCTTCACTCGGGATATCTGAGCGTAAAGTTCCAATATCGCTACTCGTGACACTTATCATGTAAATATCATACCCTTGTTCTGCCCATTTAGCTAAAGTCCCGCCACACGCAAATGCAGCATCATCGTGATGGGCCATAATTACGAGAATATTTAATTTCTGAGGGGAATTCATTAATTCCATCAACTTCTCATTAATCTTTAATTATTTATTGTATTCACAATTTAATAAAGTTCTTCGTGAATAAAGAGGTATGTTTTCCCTCCTTCAGAAATTTCAATTAATGTATAATTTTATTTAAGAACATGTTGTTTTGCTCTTATTAAAAAACTATAAAAAATTGGGAGAAATTATTACAATCTTGAGAAAGATAAATTTTCCATTTCAAGATCTTAATTTTATAACTTTTATTTTCTATTAAAAATTAAAAATGAAATTATAAGAGTGCTAATAATGAGCCAAAAAATTAATGCCAAGAGCATTTCCGAATGGACACGCAACTCGGCGTTCAGAACGATAATACCTCAAATTTTAAAGAGCAATAAAGTGTTTTAAAAAAGGGCTGAATTTAAATCTCCATCACGTGGACGCTAAAAGAGAACACAAGAGAATTCAAGGATTAATTTCATGAAAGTGAGCCCGTGAAAAATTGCGATTGTAGTATTTCATTTCATTGTTGGAAACTATTCCCTTCTCTATTAATTCTTAATATTTTCTGGAAAGTTACATGCGATCTTGAAATCTTTTTTTTTCATTGCATTCATTCTTTAATTTCGGCATATTTAAATCAGAAGAAACTTTTATTCTTCTTGTTAACAGATATTTTTTTAACTCATAGAGTAGAAATCCCAAGAAAAGAAAGATTTATTTCTATGATGATTTTTATAAGAGATAATAAAAATTGGCCTCCCATGATTTTAAAAAATGTGAACTGAACTTCAACTTGATATAACAACGAATTTAATTTTGGATGAACAAGAACAATGACGGTACCCGTAATAAAATTAGAAAACCTTACCAAAAATTTTGGTGCCTTGCGGGCTGTTGATAACATTGATTTGGAGGTTCTTGAAGGAGAAGTCATTGGTCTGGTAGGCCCTAACGGTGCAGGCAAGACTACCACGATTAAAATGATTGCTAAACTACTACGTCCTACTTCAGGAAAAATTTTATTGAAAAATAAGCAAGGCGAGTTGCAAGATTTGCATTGGAATGCTCGAAATCTCATCGAGATGGGTTTCTTAATTGACATTCCTGCTTTTTATGACATGTCAGCTAATGATTTACTTAGATATTTTGCTTTACTTCGAAATTATCCTAGAAACAAAATCGATGAGCGTATTAATGAACTCTTGTTTTTGTTTAAATTAACCAAATGGAAACATGAAAAAGTTAGTAAATTTTCCAAAGGAATGAAACAAAAATTAGGAATTGCTCAAGCAATCATTCATGACCCATCTTTCATAATTTTAGATGAGCCTCAAACAGGTCTCGATCCTAACGCCCGAATTGAAATCCGTCAACTCATTAGATACCTTCAGGATCAAGGAAAAACCATCTTTGTCGCATCTCACTTATTATATGAGATTTCAGAAGTATGTAATAAAATAGCTCTCATTAATCGCGGGAAAATAATTGCTTTTGATACTATTGATAATTTAGAAAAGACCCTTAAACGAAAAGAAATTGATTGTGAAATATTAGAACCCATACCACCAGAACTTCTTGGAAATATCATTAAACGGCTAACAGTGGCTTTAGAGCCTTATTTAGATAAGGATTTAGATCCTAAAGTTTCGAAAATTCCCATAAAATATATGCCGAATGAACAAGTGTTTAAGATCTATTATGAAGGGTCTAAAAACGTCAGGGCTGAAATATTAAAAATTTTAATTAATGAGTTTGAATCGGATTTCTCAGTAGTGTCCTTTACAAGACCAAGAACCTCTCAATTAGAAGGAATCTACTCCCAAATGATAAAAGAAGATGATGAAAGATTTGAAAATGAAAAAAAAAGGTGAAATGAATTGAGCATGAAAAGCATTTTAAAATCACCCTATTATATCGTAAAACCCATTGTTCACACGTACGTATTTGAGCTAAAAAAACACAAAAAGCATTTTTTAGTCTTTTTGATCGTCATCATTGCTATATTGATTTTATCCAGCTTGATACCTTACTTGATTGTTCCGGAAAACGAAATTTCATCCTATCAATACAATTTTCTTCAAAATGGGTTGGGATTCATGAATTGGTTCATCATTTTCGGAGGGGCATTTTTCTACGCCGGCATCATTTGCGCAGAATATAGCGATAAAACAGGATATATCGTGTTTCCTAAAATCAATAAATACAAACTCGTGATTGGGAAATACTTCGGAAATTTAACCCTGTTAACGGGTGTACTCGGTGTTTATTACTTTTTATTAGGAATGATTGCAATATATTATTATGGTACGCCCATCATTAGCCGATATTATCTTTCATTTTTAATGGCATTTCTGTATTTATTAGCAGTGAGTGCCTTCGTGACTTTCTTTAGTTCTTTCATGCCTAACGTAAATTTAACCATCGTGATTACCATCATTCTGTTGTTTATTGTTTACAGCATCATAACCCAAATCATTGTGCTTTATAATCCTGACATGGAACCCGTGTGGGATCTTTCCTACGTGAGTAATCTCATTCTATACGTGTTAGAGGTGCATTTTCCAACAGAACTTGAGGATAGATACATTGAAATTTCTTTTGGAACCTTCAAGGTTAGAACATGGATTGTTCCTACAATCGAGATGGGCATTCAAGTTATGCTTCTTTATACACTTGTTTGTTTAATTTTAGCTTCAATCATATTTACGAGGAGACAATTATAGAGAAAAGGAGGAGAATAAAGATGAGAAAAATACGAATTCAAAATGAAAAAATGGCAAGTATCCTCTTATTGCTATTCATTTTAATAGGGATGAGCAAGCCGGTGATTGCTCAAGGCTCGATTTACTCGATTGCGATACCTAAAGGAACGCAAACCTATGAAGTTCAGCCTTATGATGAAGAAAAATGGGCTAAGACAGTAACAGACTGGTTTAAAGGGGATTGTAATAAAAGCGGGGCAAAAAGCAAGGTCACGACTCGTGCGATTTATACTAATTGGACATGGGGGATGTATGATGTATTTCTTCAACAATTTTTACCTATGATTTACGGTATAGAGTCGTCTTATGCCCTCGCGGCGCTTGTGGGAAGCTTGGATTATGATAAAGAATATATCAATGAGACGTATGACGAGGAATTTGCAATATGGAACGTCTATCAAGCAAAATGGTTTTTTACGAAAGACACCTTTAATGAAACGGCAAATTACACGTGGTATTCCACGCCTATATTTAAGGACCCCGCAGATCATGCTAAAGCTCTGGAGGCTTACAATGACTTAATAACAGATATTAACCGTGAACCTTTAATTAAATTTCTCAATTTAATCTTCCCCCGATTTACTCCCGATGAATATTTATGGAATCTAGTTCTAAACGGATTGATCATTCCTCAACCGGCAAATCTCTATCTATCAAATTTAGTAGAGGCTCTTAGATGTAGCGCCAATGTCAGGGTGGAAGATAATACATTGATTTTTCGTAGATTAGGAAAAGATATCTTGCTCATTGAAGTCACATTTGGAAAACGGGGGACGCAGGAAACTTTTACGGTAAAAAACGTGTATGGGTCAGTAATTTATCAAATTACCAGCACGCATTCTCATGATATTGCCTTGAATATTGCTCTCTTATTTGGAATCCCGCTAATAGGCGTTATTTTCATCTATATCATGTATCGAATGAGAAAAAAGAAGAAGGAACCACGATTGAAATCTAGTTCGATCCTTGAATTGAAAGAATAAAATTGCATTATTTTTTTTTACCCATTACTTTTTTTTTATGTTCGATTTTATCAAATCTATTGTTATGTTGTTTTTTGTTTCCTAAACGTGATAATCTTTCTCATTGATTATTAGATAACCCCAAGAGTCATACTTGGTGAAAAAATCATCAAGTGAAAGAACGACAATACCCGTGGAAGCTATGAACTTCATTTAAATGATTGAAAAAAATGATGTTTAGTTTTTTACCATTTTTCAAAAGCCATGTTATTATTAATAAAAAGCAATCCATTCGAAGAAGAGAATAGGGACTTTGTTCCAAATGACATCATGGAAGTAACATCGTTATAATATAATCATATTTATCTAAATCATCACATTTTTGAATTAACAGTAAACAATAAAATGAAAAGGAGGAATGAGATAATTCATGAAGTTAATTACGTGCCACATTCCGGAAGCGTATATAGAGGGAATAGAAGAACTTGTCAATAAAAATCTTTATCCTAATCGATCAGAAGTAATAAGAATTGCAATAAGAGATCTGCTAAAATCCGAATTGAGTTCTCTTTCCAGAAGAGATTAAATTACAGGTTTTTTTCTTAATTTTTTTATTTTTTATCCATTTCAATGAAAGATGAGAAGGCTTTTTTTCTAATAATTATTTTCTTTCAAAATTCAGCACGCATGAGAGATTTTTAATAAGATCTAATTTGAATTGCTTTTTCAAACATAAGGATAAGTAATAAAAGAAAGCTCTTTTTTTCTTACTTGATATGGTCGAATTTTGACTTTCAATTCATTGATACGCATGTTCATCTATTTCCTCCGAGCATTTTTGAAGCTATTTGCAATTAATTGAAACTTTAAAAGCAAAAAATGTTAAAAAATACACCACGTATAATTATGCCCATAAAAAAGGAGTTGCTGAATATATTAATTATTGGACTCATGAGTTAGCATGCACTCATGATGGGGCAATTCCGTTTGGATGCGTGTGGCCGGATGATGAGAATAAAGAAGAATATGTGCAAAAAATATTTGATGAATGGAACTTTCACGGATTAAAATTACAACTATTAGTTCAAAATTTCTATCCCGACGATGCCCATATGTACAAAATTTATGATATGGTTTTGGATGAAGGAAAATGGCTATGTTTTCACGCAGGTACGGCATCTTATCGCAATCGGCATGTGGGATATAAAAATTTCATTAAATTTTTAGAAAAATATCCAGATATAAACGCAATCGTCGTTCACATGGGAGCTTTTAAATATAAAAAATTTTTAAAATTATCTAAACTTGTATTTAGATACTGCCATGATATTTATTCCAAATAATATATTTCCAGAGAGAAAAACAAAGCAACCGTCTAAAGAAGAATTATTAGCATATCAAGATCGAATCTTATTTCTTATAACTATGAATGTTCGACAAGCTGATTATTAGAAATGGATTTATCACGGGAGTTTTATGAAAAAATTTTTTTTATAAAAATGCTGAAAGAATTTTTAGGGTTTTTTGATAAGTTTTCATAACACGAGTACAAACACGAAACTGATGATTGTAAAGGATCCTCCATTTCAATTTTATCCATAAAACTATATATTATAATTCATTCAAATTTAATAATTCAAGTGAGAATTACCCCAACGATCACATGAGCGATTTTAAGAACATTACAAAAGAGGATAAACTATTTTATTTAAGCAGAAGTTTTTTCACGCTCGACGGTTTATGGATGATTGAAACGGAGAAAGAGTCAGATTGGGAAACTGCATTAAAAATTGACCTTATAGTATGGATTAAATTAATGAAAGCTATTATTCGGCGGTTAAAGCGATATTTAAAGATCGAAACTAACACGCTTTCCGATTTACTCAAGATTCTTACCTTCCGTTGGAGCGTGGAAGGATGGGATTATGAAATTAAATTTGATCAAAGAAAAGAAATTATTGTCGATATTTTAACATGTCCTTATAAAGCTGCAATGGAAAGAAATCCAGAACGTCAAAATAAAATCCCGTTAATCTGTAAGGACATGTGCCTCCCATTTTATGAACAAGTAATCCGTGAATTCAACGACGGCATTAAAGTAGAGCGAGAGATTTTTTTGGAGAAGGTCGATGCTAATTGTAGGTTTAGATTTCCCTGCTCACAAACCGAAGCTCTTTCGAAAGCGAATTTCTTGAGAAAAGAAGACCTAACCGTGGAAGATAAGCTATTTTATTTTGAGCGAAATTTCACCACTTTGGACGGATTGTGGATGATTGAGACGGAAAACGAATTAGGTTTTGAGAGAGCTTTAAAATTAGACATAATTGTGTGGCAGCTTCTCTATAAAATAAATTTTAGACGATTGATTAAATATTTAACACTCCAAGATAGGACTCTCCAAGATCTTTTAAATATTCTGTTCTTTTGTTTTGAGGCTGAAGGGTATGACTACGAAATAATTAAAAATGAAAAAAATGAAGCTTTAATGGTTTTAAAATCTTGCCCTTACATCGAAGCCATGGAAAGAAACCCAGAACGTCGGGATAAAATGGCATTCATATGTAAAGACATGTGCATTCCGTTTTTTATCCCCGCTATAGAGGAGTTTAATCCTAAAATCTCATTGAAACGCAGCACTTTTATTGGTTTAGGAGATTCTGAATGTGATTTCCATTTTATTTTAAAAGAATAAAAAATATCCCATTGAGCC
This sequence comes from Promethearchaeota archaeon, assembly GCA_029838195.1. Lineage (GTDB taxonomy): Archaea > Asgardarchaeota > Lokiarchaeia > Sigyniarchaeales > SOKP01 > JALGVJ01. The sequence continues at coordinate 111,152 of JALGVJ010000001.1, read as the reverse complement.
TTAAAAATTAATCATTATTTTAGATAAAGAAAAAGAGAATCTAAAAAAAAAAAATTAACAATGAATTCGTTAGAACTCACATTAACAGCAATTAAAGGCATTCCCGAAAAAATACCATTCAATCCATTCATCATGCACTTTGCAGCTTCTTTAGCCGGGGTAAATTATAATCAAGAATATTGTCAAAATGCCGAAATTCTCGCAAACGCTCAAATTAAATGTTCAGAAATGTTTGGCATTGACCACGTGAACGTATCAACGGATGCGTATAGAGAAGCGAGTGCTTGGGGTGTGGAAATAAATTGGGAAGGAAATACTCCCATTGCGAAAACGCATTTAAAAATTGAGGAGTTTGACTCAATTGAAACGCCAGATCTTCTTGAAAGCGAGAGAGTGAATGATAGGGTAAAAGCAGTGGAGATTTTACACGAAAAAGTAGGGGGACAACAATGTATCGTTGGATGGATTGAAGCTCCTTTTGCTGAAATTTGCTGTTTATTTGGTTTAATTGATGTATTATTGTTGTGTAGACATCCGGATTGGGATAAAAGAATTGCAAAATTAATTGAAAGGATATTACCCGTCCAAAAAGAGTTTGCGAGCATGCAAATAGAAGCGGGAGCAGATATTATCGGCGCCGGCGATTCTGCTATCTCTCAAATAGGTCCCATGAGATACGAGCGCTGCTGTTTAAAGGCCACTCAAGACTTATTTTCCTACATTAAAAGAAAAGTTCCTGTTCTATATCATGTTTGTGGAGACAACTCAAAAATAGACAAGGAAGGACGAGACATGTTAAATTTAATTTCAGGCACGGGAGCTGATATTATTGATTTAGATTATCAAGTGGACTTAAAAATGGCTAAAGAGAAAATTGGTAAAGACCATTGTATTCGTGGAAATACAAATACACAAATCTTAGGTTCATTAACTTATACGATTAATGAAGTGATGGATGAAATCACGAAAACTATAGCAGCCGGCAAGCCAGGCGGACAATACATGTATGCGGCGGGATGTGAGTGGCCTTGGGAGCCAATTGAAATGGCTTGTAGGAATTTGGGGATGGCTAAGACCTTAACTGAAAAAATCGGTAAATATTGATTTTACTCATGCGTTTTTTAATAACTAACCATATTCTTTTTGAAAATTATTCTCTTTTATGAATTTACCTGTTCAAGCATGAACACAAGAAAATATTCCTATAATCGCCATGTAATAATGGTAAAAAAGAGGTTTTTCCCTTCTTTTTCATTTACTTGATTCCTCATGGTAAGAGTAAGATTTTCAAGGTTTTTTTCATTAAATTCCGTTATTCCACGATACACGTCAAGAAATTTTTTAATTTTGGGATGAGCATCTTCCCATTTTCTCACGACTTCATCCAAGCAAATAACAATATCTTCTGAACCTCGTAGGTTCCAAATGTTTTGAACGAGGACGATTTTAAATTCTTGAAGCTCATCTGGTAGCAAGGCGCTTAAAAAACTCTTCGTTATATCATTAGCAAATGGGTTGAGATGACTAGCATTTCCAATCCATGCCCTATCCAACTCAAGTAACGCTTTTATTATTATTTCTTCTTTAATCCAAAACCGCAAGTTAATGTGTTCTTGAAATCCGCCTGGTTTGACATATTTTATAATCTTTCCTTCAGAGACTTTTTCTTGAGTTATTTCGCTCAAGTTAAAAAACGAATAAAAATCAGTTTGTTTTAATTGTTCCCAAGATAAAGGCCCTTTCATGCGATCATCTCCCCGTAAATTTGTTTGAAATATTCAACATGAAGAGTAATGGCAATAATAATTTGTTTTTTTTCATCATCCGTTAGATTATATAATTTAAAAATGAGATCATCATTTTCTTGAATGAGTTTTTTAATATTAGAATTTATTTTTCCCTTGGTTTTATCATGTAGCTCCAGCAAACTTGAAACATTAGAGGATAGTGCATTTTTAATATTTAGATCTGGTCGAATGATGGGTAAATGTCGTATCATGTATTGATTCAAGTTAATTGTAGTATTTTTTTGATTATTTATTCCATACAAGCAATAAAATTGAATGAGTCCGGAATTAAGAACAGCACACAAGAACTTTAATTCGTTGCGATCCTCATGTAAGAGAGAATAAATAGAGGACGTGAAACATGTCGGACGTTCGGTATAGATTGTTTCGGGAAATCTATTATTATGTTTAATCAAGAGTTTAGGTTGGAGATAAAATTCAAAATCATCGCCTTTTAATAAATGAGGATCGATTTTATTTAGATCCACGCTCTTGTTCAAGTCTAAATGAAAATAAGAAAAATCTTGCTTCGCATCAATAAAATAACAAGAAAATTCGGTATTTTGTTTTAGATATTTTTTCAGTTCTTTTAATCCCTTATCTTCTTCTCCCCGAATTAATTTGGGGAAATCTTTCAAGTTTAAATAATTCAAATCGCCTAAGGTTTCAATCTTTTTGATAATTGAAGAAATAAAAGGGGTCATTTTGATTCTAATACGATTCATGGGAACGGTTTTTGAATTACAATAAGGACATTCCGGTTGCGGCGTATAAACATGAAATTTTTTCCGACGTGAATTTAATTCACAATCACTATTTAAACAAAAATTTAGGAAATCATAGTCTCCATTAGAATAAACATTTAATAATTTTAAAGGATAATCATATATCTTCGTTTTAAAATCGCTATTTTTCCCCCCTTGTTTCTCAAAAATAAGGATTTGTACTTCATTAGTGGCACGGGGGAATATTTTAGAGCCTAAATCATGAAGTTCAATGAGGCGTGCTTGAGAAAGGAAAAGATTTCGAAAATGAATGTAGTTTTGGCGAAGAAGAAAACTTTTTGGGATTAAGAAAGAGGCAATTCCATTATTGATCCAGTCAAGAGCTTTCATTAGAAAAATGCAATACACATCTTGAACAAAATGGTTTTGAGATTTTAAGATTTCCTTATCTAATGAATTTTTAATTATATTTCCATAAGGAGGATTACACGTGATGAGGTCAAAATAGCGTTGATTAAAGAGGGAAATTCTCCAATTAGGAGTTAGCATGGCATTAGCTACTTGAAAATGAGATATTAAGGGGGAGAGAAGATTTGCGCAGTTGTTTTTATCTCCTCCGGTATAATACCATCTTATTAATTTTAAAATGGTCATGTTTAGCGCGAAGGGATTGATGTCTAATCCATGAAGATTTAAGAGCAGTTTCGCTTTTAGTTCCTCTCTATTAACTCGTGGATTTAATTTCACTATAATGTTAAAGAGACTTTCAGCAAGTTTTAAAAGGAAAATTCCAGAACCACATGCCGGATCGCAAGTGGTAAGATGTAGTAAAAAATCTTGAAGTTGTACCTTAGTTTTGTCATTTAAATTCTCTACTTGGTCTAAATTTTCAAGGAGAGGCGGCTGTAATGATCTTTTATTTTCAAGAAATTTATTAATAATTATCAAAAGTGTTCTATTTATCAAGAATTCAGAGATCTCGTGATTTGTAAAAAAAACACCCTCATTTTTCCTATTTTTATAACTCTCCAAGAAATTTGATTCAATCTCATCTAATTCATTCAAATAAGAAAAAATATTTCTAATATCTTGCTTAAAAATTAAATTTTGAATGGCAGTACTAATTTTTTTTAAGTCAATTTCATGTTCTTTTTTTATCATGTTTTATTAAATGCCATGTAACCTTTCTAATATTTGAAATTTTTGATTAAATTTATTACATTTTTATTAAAAACTTTTTTTACCAAATCAATTCAAATCAAGCGCATGGTTGTTTAAAAATTTCTCTAAATTTTTATAGTTCTATTTATTTTATATAATTGAGACCATGAGAAGAGAGGAAGAAGAAGAGGAAAAAGCGGGTTATCACGGGATAGAACCGATCCAGTCGATTTTTAAAAAGATGAAAAAGGAATATGATAAAGACCCGAAAGGCTGGAGCGTCGTGGGAAGTACAGATGAAGGGGGAAATACCGATACGTTCATTAATAAAAAGCCCAATATGTATTGGTTAAAATCTAAGGCTTTGAGTCCCTATTCAGCATTGTCCATGGGAACAGTAATACGAAATATTGATCGAGATATTGATGAAAAAATCGGAAAAACATTAACTAAAGATGACATATTACGTTTATTTGGAATGGTCGTTCCTATTAATAAAGATCAAAACGTGATTGCGGCAGGAGTAGAAAAATATAGTCAAAATCATGCTAATTACATAAAAAAGATTATCAGTGAGAGAGATTCTAATATCCCTCAAGTAATAAGAAAAAAAATCGATGAAGAATTTATCAAGCGATTTCCACAACGAGATGGTCTTTACATTTAATACAATAAAAGTTTAAAGCTTTTCAATTAAAATACTTAATTCTTCTTTAGATTTAATGATGGGCAAATTTGCAGAATAACTACCTGCATTAGTAATCAATTCATTGATTAAAGCTTTTAACTTTTCAGGATCAGGTTTGTTTTCTATAGTTTTAACGAATTCTTTTAATTTTAAGACGTTTAAATCTTTCACGTAAAATGAAACGCCTTTTTCTACCTCTTCGAAGAGAAATTGATAAGAAAGACCAGCATTTCTTTCTTTTTTTTCAAGGGGCTCATCGGGTTCTTGAAAGGTATAAACATATTCAGTCCATCTATTTCCTTCTGGATCGGCAGGAACGAGCCCATAAATATAATCTTGAGTATAAATCCAAATCGGAACGCCATTATCATAAGACGAGTTGATAATCTGTTTTAATTCTTCGCTCATGGTAAAAATATGGGAATTAATTATTTTTTTATTAAAAATGTTCGATTATATATAATTTTAATAGTTTAATTATATAAATATTTGATAAAAAAGAAATTTATGTTAAACAATATTCAGATGTTAATCCTGTATGGGAAACACACTCCAAGTTAGCCAGATTCAATTTTTATTTTAAATGTAGGAGGAAGATTTCTTTTATGTTGAGAATTTTTCATCAGCAATTTTACTTTTTCCACGTTTGCTTGATTAAGATCGTCTAAATCGAATCCATGTTCTATTTTATATAATATTTCATCTAATTCATCATAAGTAATTCCTATTTCACCCTCATCTGTTTGACCTTTCCATAAACCAGCAGAGGGTGGTTTAGTAATTATCTTTTCCGGGATGTTTAAAATTCTTGCTACTTCTCGTACTTCACATTTATATAAATCTCCTATGGGTTCTATATCCACCCCTCCATCTCCATATTTAGTAAAATACCCAATCAATAATTCCGTTTTATTTCCCGTTCCTCCCACCAAATAGCCGAGCGATTGAGCCAAATAGTATAAGGTAGTCATTCTCAAGCGTGGTTTGATATTTGCTAATGCCATGGGCTCTTTTTTAATTTCATCGGGAAAGCTTTCTAAAAATTTTTGATAAGTTTGAGTTAAATCTATAACATGATATGGAATTTTAAGATGATTAGCGACTAATTTAGAATCTTCTAGGTCTTGAGGATTTGATTCACAAGGTAATCCAACTCCCAGTACTTTTTTATTTCCCAAAGCTTTAACCGAAAGAGCAGATGTTACGGCGGAATCTATTCCGCCACTAATTCCAACGACGATTCCTTGACAATTTGCTGATAATACATACCCTCTTATCCAATTTGCAATATCGTCTATTAATTTTACATAATTTAATTTCCGCATGTATAATTATAGTATTTAGAGTCTTTTAAATTCAATAAATACAACATCAAAACGAGGTTTTTCAATTTAATATCAAGCTAAAAAAGGCTTAGTTAGTAGTTAATTTATAATGTTGATATAACTTGTCTTATTCCATTGATGATTTCGGTAATAAGATTGAGTTTCTTTTTCAATTGACCGATCTCATTTTTAAATTCTAAATCATCTATCATTCCTCTTTCATGTTTATCTTCCACTTCTTTGTAAAGCTTTTCGAGTTTATATCTCTTGCCTTCATGAACGATTAATTCTTGATATAACTTATCTTTATCACGGGGAAGCTCATCGATATTAATGGGAATTATATCAACTTCAAGAGATTCTTTTTTGATCGCACCAATACCTTTAAAAAAAGGGGGAGGAGAAATTTGTTCGCTTTTAGATTCTTCTTTGACTAATTTCTTTTGCCTTGAAAGGTTAAAAAATTCGGTGCCTTTCTCGCTCTTTTTCACTTGTTTTTTTCCGACCGATGTAAAAGCTTCAAATAAATCAATCTTAGTAGTTTTAATAGAATTAGAACTTTCAGCTGTTTTTGATTCTAATTTCTTCCCTAATTCGATTAAATTAAATGGTTGGCTTAATGGTTCTTCTTTTTTCACGGGTTCTTCGGTTTTGATTTCAGTCTCTGTTTCTGGAATAAAAGGAGGTTTTTCCGGTTGGAAAGCTTCTATTGATTCTTCAATAACTTCAGGTACGATAGGAATTTTTTTTTCTTTAGGAAAACGTGGCTCAACAAATGGAGTTGATTCTGATGGTTTACTCTCTATTGGTTCTTCTTTAATTTCAAACGAAATTTTTGGCATTTTTCTGCTTGGAGGAGTCTCCACGTTTATTGCTGCCTTTTGAGGTTTTTTAGGAATTGGGGATAAATCTTCTTCATGTTCTATTTCTTTAAACGGAGTTTGGGGCACGGGTGATAATTCTTCTGGAGGAGAAACGGTTTTTGGAGGAGGGGGTGGAATGAGAGAGGGTTCTGGCAAGATACTTGGTATTTCCTTAGCCTCAATCTCATTGAGCTCTAGAGTAGGAAAATCTTCCGAAGATTTTTGAACTAATTCATTTATTGGTGCCGCCTCGGGAACTCCAACTTCTTTCTCTGATTCAAGAGTATCTAAATTTTCTAACTCTTCTAATTTCTTTAGTGTTTCTTCCAGATTTAATAAATCTTGGGTTTTAGTATTAATATTTTCCGGAGTTTTTAATATTTCTGGATTTATTTCCTCAGGTGCATCTTCAACTTCCTCAGAAGCAGGAGAAGGAGAAGGAACCATTTTTTCTATTGGTTCTTGAATTTCAGAATCCTCTTTCAGAAACACTTGTTCCTTCTCCGAACTCATATCGATTTGTTGTAAATTTTGACTTTCTTCCTCGGCTGCTGGAATATCTTCTTGAGATCCTTTTTTCTCCTTCGAAACGGCTAATTTAAAGGGAGCTGCAATATCTTGTATTTTTTTTAATCTTTTAGAAAATAGATCTTCTGATTCTCCTTTTTCGCTAGCTATTTTAGGAGGTGTTTTCGTAATTTTTAATCTAGGTAATTTAATCTCAGGAGGAGATAATTTTGGTTTTTTTATAGGGGGGGATTCTCCCCTTTTTTTCATTATTTTTAATTCTTTTAATTCCTCTTTTAATTCTCTTCTTATTGACTCTGAGGGTGTTTCTCCTTTTTTTAGCTCTTGTTGGAGCCGTTCAATTTCTTTTTTTAAATCATTGATTTGAGACGTAAATTGTTCCGTGATTTTTTCTACAACCTCCTCGACGTCCACGTCCCGCTCCTTTTTAATAGGTTCAAATTCGACCTTTTCTTGGGTAGGGGTAATGAGTTCTTGTTGAGCAGGTAATTCAATGCCCGCTTGATCTAAAATTTGCTTAATTAACTTTTTTAAACCCGGCACCTCAACAAACCATAATTCTAATACGTCCCATTTTTCTAGTTTATCCAAACACTCATCAATTAAAATCTCAAGTTTAGGATCGGAAGTGACCAGTTTTAAATTTTTAAAGAACCGAATAAAATTTTCCCGAGCTTCAATTTCATCATCAGGGGAAGGTTCTCCTTCCGTCAGCAAAAGGTAAATTTCTTTAATCTCTTGTAATAAAGAGTTAAATTTCAATTTCTCACTCATTTATAATAATTTTTTCCCTTTAATTCCTAAAAATCCTTTACATGCTTTAGAAAGAAACTCATCAATTTAATTTTTTTTATATGTTTGTAAAGAATTTTAAAAACAAGTACTATTTTTTCTTATATTACGTTATTTTGAAAAATGATTTACATGAAATCATTTTATTCCATGAGAATGAAGAAATAATTAAGAAAATGCATTAATTTGGATTTTGTTTTAATTTACTATATTTTCTCCTCCCTTATTCTAAATATTCAGGAGGAGCGACTGCATATTTCTCTAACGCAGACTCATCCAACTTAACACCCCATCCTTGTCCCTCAGGTATTTTTGCTTTACCATTAAATATTTCAAGCGGTTTAACAATTAAATCATCTTCCAGCATTTCTTGGCCGAATAATTCGGTTGCATGTTCAATTGAATAATAATGAGAAGCATGAAGGTGTAGTTGGAAGGCCGAAGAAATTCCTAAGGGTTGGTTATGAAGCACGATGCCTAATCCCCTAATCCGGGCATAAATCAACGCATCTAATGCTTTCGAAACCCCTCCTGGCCGTTCTGAATTAATACCTAAAACTTTTACCGCACCCATTTCTACTAACGTTATGAAATCTTGAAGGGAAAAACAGCCTTCATGAGATAATAAAGGGATTTTAACATTTCTTTGAACTCGAGCCATTCCAATGTAATCATCAATCCTCACGGGTTGCTCGACATAATCAATCTGAAAAGGTTCAATTGCATTTATAGCTTGAATGGCTTGTGCCGGTGTGTAGGCTTGATTATAATCCACGCGCAACCGTATTTCATGAGCAAAAGTTTTTCTAATCATACTCACGATCTCAACATCATCTTGAATCCCCTTTCCCAATTTTAACCTGAACGTGCGATATCCTTTTTTATAGTAGCTTCTAACTAATCCTTTCATCAACATGGGAGAACCTAAGGGAATTAAAGCTGCCAAAGGAATCGTTTCTGCACATCTTCCTCCCATTAACTCACATGCAGAAAGATTTGCTACTTGTCCCATTAAATCGTAACATGCCATGTCTAACAAGCCCTTCGCCACGTCATTACGAGCAAGATTAATGTCCATGCGATAATTTATCTTCCTAATGTTAAATGGATTTTCTCCAATAAGATACTTGTAAAGTCCTGATTTAATAGTACTGATGAGTTGTTCTGGGGATATTCCCGTCTCCGGAAGCCATAAAAATACTTCTCCCACTCCCATGTTTCCTTGGTTATCAAAAATTTGACATATAACGAAATCTCCCCCCAACCATGCCTCTTCAGCGCCAATTGCCATGCCTAATCCACCTTCGCTCTCTGCCATGGCTTTCTTTACAGCAGGTTTAAACGGAACATGGACGGGTGTTAATTTAATCGATTTAATTTTAGAATTCATAAGGAAATAATACTCCAAATTTTACCAAAATAATAGAATTAAAAAATATTAAAGCGTAACATGTAAATTTTGCTAAAATAATTAATAAAATTTTCCATTCATTAACAAGATTAAGATGAACTTCTACTTGGTAGCATTTCTAAAGAAAAATTATTTCTAAATAATTTCTCTTCTTCCGAACTGAATGCTTGCAAGCCCGAAAATTTCAACTACAGTGAAAAGAAACGCTTCCAAAAATATTGAATTTTAAAGGAGGTATAAAAAATTTTTAAAAAATAAATCATACTCGCCTGCCTCGATGTCCTCCTTTTCTACGACAATGATCATGAGACTTGGGTGTTACCTCTTCAATCCGTCCAATATGAAGTCCAGCTCGTGCTAATGCACGAATGCAAGCTTGAGCTCCCGGTCCAGGTGTTTGGGATTTATTCCCTCCAGGAGCCCTGACTTTTATGTGAACAGCTCCAATGCCTTTGTCCAATAAGTCATTCGCAACACGAAAGCCGCATTGCATGGCAGCATAAGGATTGCTCTCATCTCTATCTGCTTTAACGACCATGCCACCGGAGCATTTTGAAAAGGTTTCTTGTCCCGAAAGGTCAGTTGCGGTAACAATTGTATTATTATAAGAAGAAAAGATATGAACAATAGCCCATCTATTCTTTGTGGTTTTTTCACTCATTTTAATATTACTCCATTGTTTTTTCATTAATTACTAATTTTCATGTCGCTTCTTCCACTTTTTTCCCTGCTAAGGGACTGTTTGGCGCATACGTGATCAAATCATCTTCCTCTAATTTTACTAAATAAGAGGGAGAGGTTATTTTTTTATTTCCTACTTGAATATGCCCGTGAACTATTAATTGACGAGCGTGATTGATAGTCTTGGCTAAACCTTTTTCATACACTAGCGTTTGTAAGCGCCTCTTTAAGACATCTTCGACAGTCAACAGTAGGACATCTTCAAATTCTGCTTCCGGCCCAATAATTCCTAAACGATTAAGTTTTCTTAATAAAGTCTGCTGCACTTCGATAGCTCTTTCTTTAGGCAGAGCCCTCGACTGTCGTGCGATGTTTCTCCAATTGCTCAAGATCGAGCGCATTTTCCAAAACTCGCGTTTGTTTCTCAATCCATATTTCCCTAAAAATTCAAGCTCTTCTAAGATTCTTGATTTTTCAAAAGGATGTCTCGGTTTTTTGTATTTTTTTTTTAATCTCCTTGGGTCTCCCATGATAATCACCTTTTTACTTTTTCCCTTTTTGTTGCTTTTGTTTTCTTCTTATAACGCCCACGACAAGACCGTGTCTTCCCGTACTTTTCGTACGCTGTCCTCGTACTTTTAATCCCAAGTAGTGGCGAACGCCCTTATAGCTTTTAATTCTTTTCATTTTATCAATATCGCGTTTCACGGTAATCTCCAGTTGGTTTCCCACGACTTGTAAATCTTCTCCCGTGCGTGGATCTTTTTTGCGGTTTAATAGAAAAGAAGGAATTCCGTGTTCCTTAGGATTCAGTATTATGTCTTCGAGTAGATTTAATTCTTTTTCCGAAATCGTGCCTATTCGTGCTCTTGGATCGATTTCTGCCACCTTAACTATAGCTTGAGCAAATCTTCTTCCCACTCCCCTAATTTGAGTGAGTGCGTATTCCATTTTAGCGTTTCCGTCTACTTGCGTTCTTAACTTGCGAAAGAATATTTTTTCTTTAAAATTTTTAGGCCTAATAGCGGTTACTGACATGTTACAAGGTACTAAAATATTCAATTTAATATTAATTTTTTGGATGATTTTTTCCCGCTTTTCTTGCCCCTCAAATAAAAAAAAATTAATTAACTTATAATAGAAAAAGAAAAAATCACGTATTCCATTTTACCCTTTATCTCCTCGTTAATTCGATCCTTGCGGCATTTTTTACATGTTAATTTTTCCTTTTTCATGCATCATCTGATTTGATCTCCGTGACTCCGCTTATCGACACCGAGCCCGACGTGATTCCCTCTACTTTCTTATAATATTCAAAAGTTCTTGCTTCTACCTCTTTAATATATTCTTTTAACTTCGCCTCTATAGTAGGATCTAGTTCAGGAGGTTCATATGTTTGAAGAATTTGTTCCACTTTTTCTCGTGCCACCTGAATGAGGTCTTTAGAACCTTTTTTATACCAGGTGTTTCTCCTATTTCTATCCAATAAAGAAGCCATGTATAACTCTTTTTTCATGTATTTCATGGTATGCATTTCCCCTAAAAAGTTCGACCCTTTTTTTTCACTCAAAGCAATTTTTTTTATCAAATCTACCGCCAACGTATCTTCATTTACCTCTACTCCTTCTAATGCCCGTTTTATCATTCCTATCAATTCATCATCAATCACTAATAATTCCAGTGCCTCACTTAAAGTTGCTTCGAAAGTTCCCGCACACGTGACGTAATTTATGCCCGTCAATGCAGCCCACATTAACGTTTGCATTCTTTCCATGCCATTTTGGAGATCTAATAATTTAGAATCTGTAACAGCTCCAGGTCCCCGTGAAGGAATGCCATAAAAACGTGCTAATTGCGCAATTCCTCCGGAAATTAACCCTGTTTCAACGGAACCGATGGCAGAATTCCCCGTTTTCATGTCCGTCACGTGGGAGACCGTGCCAAAAAAAACAGGCGCTCCCGGATTATAGATTTGAGATAAAACTACACTTGCCACGATTTCAGCATTAGTTTGGGCTAAGAGACCAGCAATGGTGATGGGTGAAGAGGTTCCTGCAAGCGCTTCGGGAGCGATAATGGTTGGCTGTTTATATTTCGTGAAAATAGAAAAGCCATTCGTCATGATTTGGGGCAAATGTAAAGGAGATGTGGGATTCATGAACCCTATGAGGCGGGGCTTTTTAATTATTTCTTCCTCTCCTCCCGCTACAATAGACACCATGTTCATCATATCTTGCGAAGCTAATTTCCCAATACATCCTAAACCATAAGCTTTTTTCGTATTTTTCGCCCATTGATAAATGCAATGCACGTGAAGGGCTAAATAATTAATATCATTTGGCCATACATCAACGTGAGAAGCCATGACGTGTTTTAAGCTGTCCACTATGCGAATCTGCTTGATGGTATCTTCCATCACGGTCTTGCGTACTCCCTTTTTGCTTTGGGGGTCATATATTTTTACGGGAGTACCGATAGTTCCGAATTGAGTACTTGTCGTGTTCACTTCAAAATGAAATGATTCGTTTGGACCATATAAGGTGAAGGAATTCGGAACGGTTTTTAGTTTTTCTTTAATTAAAGATTCCGGAAAACGCACGAAATTAGATTTTTCATCTACTATAGCCCCGTTTTTAGCTAAGAGGACACGTGTTTCCTCAGAATCTACTTTCATACCCACTTCTGAGAGAAGTTGCATGCTGGCACCGTGAATCTCTTCAATCTCATCTTTCGAAAACAAATCTATTCGCTTGAATTTCATGACATGTTCTCTTTCTTGTAATTTATTCATTTATATTTAATAATTTTTTAACAAGGGCCACGGTCTCAAGAGCATCATCCGCCCATCCATCGGCGCCAATTTGCTCCGCCCATTCTTCCGAAGTAGGACTGCCACCGACAATTACTTTATATTTATCTCGGAGCTCTCGCTTTTTTAATTCTTGGATGACCTGCCTTTGGAAATCCATGGACATCGTGAGCAAGGAGCTTAGACCAATGATATGGGCATTTACTTCCTCTGCTTTATTAATAAATTTTTCAGCGGGCACTTCTTCTCCCAGATTGTACACTTCGAATCCATTGGAAAACAAGAAAGAAGCAATGAGGTCTTTTCCTATTGAATGAACGTCGCCTTCTACGGTTCCGATAACGACCTTGCCCAAAGATTCTTTTTTCTGTCCTGTGTTCCTCAGAGCGGGATCCAATATTTCATCAATAGCAGATTTCACGATATTGGCGCTCATGATTAATTCGGGCAAGAAATATTCTTCCTTTTCAAATTTATCTCCTACTAAAGTCATAACATTCCCGATAATCTTGAGAATGGTTAGCGGATCTGCTTCTTTCGTGGAGAGAGCAGTTTCAATCCTTTTTTTTAATCCATCTTCATCAAATTCTAAGATAGAAGTTTTAATATCTTCTTCCAGACTCATTTTTTTTAACTCGTGTATCAATTTTTAAGCAATTAAATTTTTAATATCACTTAAATTCCATTGACAAAAAAACTTTTTCAAAATAATTCGGGAAAACATAAAACGGAATTTTTAGCATTTAAGAAGCATGTAATATTATCAAGGATAATGAGCAATTACTCTTTTTAACACGAACATGTTGGTGAAAAATTCTTGAAGATGAAAAAAATGGAAGTACTTTCGGAACAAGAAATAAGAGTAATCCATGACTCTACTTTAAATTTATTAGAAGAAGTGGGAGTAAAAGTAGAATCCGAAGAAGCTCGTGAACTATTAATTAATAACGGAGCTCTTCCCGATACAAGGGAAAACAGCATTTTTATTAAATTTCCCCGAACTTTGGTGGAAGAGCAGTTAAAAAAAGTTCCAAATGCTTTTACCTTATACGGGCCCGATGGTTCTTTTCAAGTAAAAATTGATACGAATTCCATCCATCATGCCACGGTCGGCACGCCGGTTAAAATGCATGATCTTTCGAAGAAAAAAGGGGTACGTAAGAGCGTGTTAGAAGATACTATTAACCAAATTCGAATAGTAGATAGTTTAAAAAATATTATAGCGAGTCATGTTGACGTGTGGCCGAATGATGTCCCCTATTTGCAATTACATTGCCACGCCATTAGAGTATGGGCTAAACATTCGCATAAGCCTTACGGTCTTGGATGTTATGGACGAGTTGCCAGTCAAGACATGATGAATTTAACATCCATGATTGTAGGAGGAGAGGATGAACTCAGAAAACGTCCACGCTTGATAGGTTTTTTCAATCCGACAAGTCCGCTTCATCTTACTCGAATAATGTTAAACGGATTATTCATTTTTGCTAAATACAATCAACCACTCATAATTGCGCCTGCGGCAAGTGCGGGAGCTACAGCCCCCGTGACTTTAGCAGGTGTGTTAATCCAATCCAACATGGAAATTCTTTCCTCCGTGGTACTTGCTCAACTCATCAATTCTGGTACTCCAATTCTTTATTCTACCATGAGTGCGCCCATGGATCCTGTTACGGGAAATGTGGCGTGGGGTTCAGTTGAAACAGGGTTAATTACGGCAGGAATGGCACAATTAGCCCGTTTTTATGGCATTCCTTCACGGGGTCCGGGCTGCGTGACGGAATCCAAATGCTTCGATATTCAGAATGGCCATGAGAGACTCATGACACTATTTTTTTCTTCTCAAGCGGGAATCAATTACATAACATGCGCGGGTACCTACGAGAGTTCTCTTTCGGAAGCGTTTGAATTGCTGGTTATAGATGATGAGCTGATAAGCATCGTCATGCGGGGGTTAGAAGGAATTCGCATGGATGAAGAGGCTTTAGCCATTGAACAGATCAAGGAAATTGCTTTAAGCGGGAAGAATTATTTAAGCTTGAGGCATACCGCAAAAAATACGAGAAAGGAATTATTCGTGCCGCAATTGGCAGATCGGCAGAGAAGGGGGGCATGGTTAAGACAAGGTGGTACCACGATGATGGAAAGAGCTCGCTTGAAAGTCAACGAGATCCTCCAAACCCAGAAAGGGCCCGGTTTATCTCCCGAACTTGAAAAGAAGATTAAAGAATACACTAAGATGGTGAGCAAGCGAACGATGGAAGATTATCAAATAGCAGAAGGGTTAGATCAATCGAAAGATTCCCTTAATCTTCCCGGAACATGATATTCGATGCTCAAGGCTCATTCTAAAAAAAGAATTACGGCATATAACATTATTATTTTAAAAATTAAATTTAATCATCATGATATAAAAAAGTGATAAAAAATGAGTGAACAAGAAAAGAAAGACGACGTTCAAGAACGAGAAAAGACTCGCCAGGCTTGGGCAGCCATGAGGTTCGACACTCAAGCAATTCGAGCCGGAGAAGATCCTTATCCGGAAACTTCTCATGGGTTGAGAACGCCCATTTATGCGACAAAATCGTATACCTATGCGACTTTATCAGAATTACTTCAAAATCACTATTTTTATTCGAGAACGGAAAATCCCACGCTTTATGCCCTTGATGAGAAATTAGCGGTACTCCACGGGGGAGAGGCGACAATTTCAGTAGCATCAGGGATGGCCGCCGTTCACTTAGCATGTTCCAGCGTGCTGCAAGAGCGTTTGGAACGCATCCGCCCGGAAAAAATAAAAAAATACTATCCTCAATCAACGCCCGATGCCATTCCTAACATGATAACGCATTTAAATCAATACACGGGTTCTTATAGGCTTTTTACGAATCTTTACTGTCAATTAGGAATTCAGACCAAGCGCGTGGACCTCACGGATTTAAATGCATTGGAAAAAGCGATTGACGAGAATACCAAATTACTCTTTTTCGAAACACCGGCCAATCCCACCGTTGATGTCATTGATATAGAGGCATGTGCTGCCTTAATTCATGAGGTGGGCGGAAAATTGATCGTGGACAATACATGGGCCTCCCCGGCGCTACAGCGTCCCTTGGACTTAGGTGCGGATTTGGTCGTGGAGAGCTTGACTAAATACATAAATGGGCACGGAGACGT
Source organism: Promethearchaeota archaeon (assembly GCA_029838195.1). GTDB lineage: Archaea > Asgardarchaeota > Lokiarchaeia > Sigyniarchaeales > SOKP01 > JALGVJ01. The sequence continues at coordinate 95,205 of JALGVJ010000001.1, read as the reverse complement.
CTTAGGCGGGGCCATAATTGGCGAAAAAAATCATATCAGGAACATCCGATATTTTTGGCAAGAGCTTCAGGGACAAGTGCTCAGTCCTTTTAACGCTTGGCTCATTCTCCGTGGCATGCGCACGTTAGGCATGAGAATGGAACGCCACTCCCGGAATGCAATGGAAATAAGTCGATATTTAGAGAACCACCCCAAGGTCTCAAAAGTCATGTATCCCGGCTTAGAATCGCATCCTGGTCATGAAATAGCTAAAAAACAAATGAAGCATTTCGGGGGGATGATTGGATTTGAAGTAAGCAATGAAGAAGATTGTAAAAAATTGATGGAAAATTTCAAATTAATTAAAGTAGGCGTTTCTTTGGGCGACAGCACATCCTTAATTCAATTTACTCCTTTCATGACGGGCATCGACCTGGCCTCTTGGGAAAAGAGATCCATGAACATTCCGCCCACCCATTTCCGCTTTTCGGTAGGACTTGAAGATCCCGAGGATATAATTGAAGATTTCGATCAAGCTCTTTCAAAAATTTAATTTTTTTCTTTTATTAACCTCTGGAAAAAAACGGGGGTTCATGTAAGGGAATAAATAAAAACGGAGAAATTAAAATTATTTATTGATTCGAAAGGATTCTTTCTCTTTTCTTAGCATGTAATTCTTCGAGTTGTTTTTTCATTTGTTCAACTTTTTCCTTAGGAAAAGGGTAAAAATATAAACAAATCATTGTAACAACAATTGCAAGCGCTGGAAACAAGAATACCAAGAGTTTTAATCCAAGAATGACATTGACATTGGGATTGGGAACATATTCTTCCCAACCCGTGGTGTTAAAAACCATGCCGACCGTTATGATGGATAATATCATGGCTAATCGCATGAAAAAATTCGTTACCCCGAAAAACGTACCTTCTCTTCTAACACCCGTACGCAATTCATCCTCATCAATGACATCCGCAATGATTAAATAAATAAAATAAAGCATTCCACCGAAACCGAACCCCATGAACACGACGGTAATAATGGCCGATTGAAAATCTGCAACAACCAAGAGAGGGACGGTAGTGAGGAGATATGCCACGAGGGAAACACCATATGCTCTTTTACTACCCATTTTTACATCCAGCTTTCTCCAAATAGGCACGGTTAAAACACCCACTACGAACATGACGCCAAGGAGTAGGGAAATCTGAAACGTATTGCTCACGTGAAGAACATGGGTCGCATAGAGCGGAACTGTCGTACCTAATACCAGGAGAATGTATTCATAGAGAAAAAACATGATGGTGTAAAGTACAAAACCTCTATTCTTGAAAGCATATTTTAAACCCTCGAAAAAATTGAATTCATGCTGATGGTCAAATTTAAATTCCTCCTTTTCTCTCACGCCCCAATAAATCGCTATAAATAAGGAAATGCCCACGATAATGGACGTAACAAGTCCATTTATTAAATAACCCTCTTTTACAGTAAGATCTCCTATGAAAATACCCGGAATTAAATATGCAAAGAGCAAGCCAACCGTGGCTAGAATTTGCTTGATGGTGTTTACTTCTGCTCGCTCCTCTACGGAAACATACAATTCAGGAAATAATGCATCGAAAAAAGTGATCATGGTATAAAATGTATCGTAGCAGATTAGCATGATGAGTAAATAAATAAAAGTATATATTGGGTTACCCGTAGGAGGAATCCATAAGATTATCTCAATTATTAAAACAGGGATGGTTCCTAGAATTATGAAAGGTTTCCTTCTCCCCCATCGCGTTCGAGTCCTATCCGAGATATATCCCAGTAAAGGGTCATTAATAGCATTCCAGATCGTCCAGGTAATATAAGCAAGCATTATGAGATTCACATTCAATTTAACAGCGGAAAAGTAAAACGTGAAGACCCACGTATTAAAAGCGCTCATTACGAACCATTGAGCGAAGGACCCCATTCCGAAGCTCCATTTTTGCCATTTACTAAATCCTTGTTCATTCATAATTATTATTCAATTTTATTAATTTTTTAGGAACTAAATTAACTTTAAAAAAAATACATTAGTTAAAAATCATGATTTTAAAATTTTGCAATGCTTTTCGTTTAGAGGTAAGGAGGGTGAGAATTCTTTTTTGTAGCTGGTTAGTTCAATGAGAGAAAATGGTGGAGCATGTCAACCAGTGATCAAGAGATTTAATCCGGAATCATGTAAGGAAATAGGTTTTCAAGGCTAGTAATATAGGGGATGTCGCAAGTTATTATTTTTTTTCTCCTTCAAGTGTTTTTTACACTTATTTTTTTTAGAATTGGCGATTTTAAACAGTAAGGAGAGGTTAGGGGAATCATTTTCCAATTCGTGGGATTCTATAAAATCATTTTCGATTAATTTCTCGTAGAGATTCTTTCCTTTTTGGGTTCTGATGATCACCGTGTTGAATCCGGGGGCGGAGCCAATAGATCCTACTGAAATATCAGCGGCTTCTGACGTGAGGTCAGGGCAGACCTCGCAATCTTCACGAGCGAGGTGGGAGATTTCTTTCATTGGAATACTCTTATTTTGTCCGTCTTTCGTGTACAGGAAGAACTTGCCCTTGTTGATATCCATCTTGCTAACTTGTTTGATATCCACGTCAAGTTTATTACAAATCTCTAAGAGAGATTGATAAGAAAAGGATTCCATGCAAAAAATACCAATTCGATATTTTATATTGTTGATAAATGGAAGATTAACATCATAAATTTGAGCTTTTAATAGAGCTTGCATCATGCAAGGAACGCCAACAACGGCTACGGGGTCCTTAGTGCCGTTGAATTGTTTTAGCATTTTAAGCGATGGATTATTCACGTATTTAGTCCCTAGAGTTAAAAAAACCTCCTCCTTCTGGTGTAAAATCATGGGTTCTGGCCTCCATGGCGTAGTACTCATTGTTGCGCCAACCGCACGATTAATCATACCTTTTTCAAAAAGATAATAGAGAATGGTGCTGGAAATCCCTCCATCTTGACAATTAGTAGCAATCTTCTTAATTTTAGTGCGAGCCGAATGAATCTCCAGGTACGTTCCTATTACTGAATAATTATTAACCACATCAGATTCCTCCACTGTCATGTGCATTACATCTATTGGGAGAAAGGAACGAGGACAAACGAGATAACACAATCCGCAGCGAATACAAGAAGATTCCTCAAATTTACCAAATCCATTAAACATGTCAAGGCAATTCATGGGACACGTGCTCGTGCACATGGCGCATCCTGAACAGATTTTAGACTCAAAAATGACCCGAACAGGCTCATAAATTGATTTTACTTTTAGAAAATCCTTATTGAGCACTTTTATCTTAAGATCTTGAATTTTAGGAGTAAAAAATGCATTCTTGTCTTGTTCTTCAGTTACATCAATTTTTTCTTCCAAGATGGGGTCAACGTGTATTAAATTTTCTACTTGGAGTAATTTAAGTAAGCTATACGCTTTTTTAGGAGGGATTGAAACTCGCCTTGCGAAGGATTTTAAATGATGGTATCGAGAAATGTTTCCTTCCTTGATCTCCTCAAACAAGCCATATTTCAATTTCTCTTCTTCAATCATCTTAAATAAAATGGAGTAATATTGCTCCTCGGAGTAGACTCCCATACTCAAAATGTCCCTTTTAGCATCAATGAACGCCCGTACTCTATATGAATCTAGGGCATCAGCTAAATTTCTCAAGGAGTCCCACGTTAGTTCTTTTTCTTGAGTCATTTTTAGTCTTTACTCGTGATAATAAATTACAATTTTTTATTACTTAAAACTTCAGTTTAACCGAATACCCATGCCACGGGTTAGATTTCCCCTCAACCTACGTTTTACTTGAGAGGAGCATTCTCATTCGGTTTAATATTTCCTTTTTTCGGTAGAGGAGGCAACGCGAAGACTCGTGACGTGATGTCTTCTACGGCCGCAACGAAATTCTCGACTTCTGCCGCAGCACAAAAGTATTGTTGGATTCTATCGGGATGAATCCCTTGTTGTTGAAAGATTTTCTTTAAAGTTTGAACGTGAGCATATGTATTCATGTTAGCATGACCAAAATTACATTCTCCTTCATGACAAGAAATAATGGCTACGCCATCAGCGCCGTTCAAGAAGGCTTGCATTATTAAGTGAACGCCCACTCGTCCGGTACATCTCACCCGAATCAAGTGAAAATTAGGAGAATAAGATCGCCTGGTCGTTCCTGTTAAATCAGCGGCGGCATATCCTCATTTTTCACACCCGAACGCTACAATCGTTCTTGTTTCTTGTATTTTTTCACTCATTATCCTCATCTTTCTTGTTTAATTTTTTATACTTTCTTTTTCCTTTTCTTTACGAGAGTTCATTCCTAATAAGGTAATCCCTTGAATTTCAGCTTCAAATTGGCTATCTCTATAATATTTCAACTCAATGGCTCTTGCTGGACAGTTTGTAACGCATGCACCACAGCCCCTACATTTCAGCTCGTTTACTACAGCAATTTCTTCTTCATTTACATGAATTGCATCGAATTCACACGTTTTTTCACATCTATGACAACCCATGCAGAGATTTTCATCTACTTCAGCTATGAGTAATTCTTGACTCAAGGTGTCATTCGACAACAACGTGGCAGCCTTACTCGAAGCAGCAAGAGCGGAAGAAACGGAGTATGGAATGTTTTTAGGGCCTGTCGCGCACCCACAAATGTAAATTCCTGCATCTTTTGTTTCTACGGGCTTTAAGCATCCGTGTACTTCGGATAAAAATTCATTTGGTCCCTTACTCAAGCCCAAGATGTCAATGATCTCCTTGGTACCTTTCGAAGGGATCATTCCCGTGGATAATACCACTAAATCAAAGTCCTTCCATGTGACCTTGTTTTCCAAGGAAAGATCAAAGTATAATCGCATGGTGCCATCTTCATTTAATTTTATATCCCCTGGCTTTCCTTTTATGAATTTTATGTCTTGTCCTCGCACGTTTCGATAATATTCTTCATTATTTTTATCCCACGTTCGAATATCAATGTAAAAAATCGTGATCTCCATGTCCGGATATTCTTGTTTTAATAATTGAGCATTTTTCAGCGATACATTACAACACACCGCACTGCAATAAGAGTTTGCTTTCAGGGAACGAGACCCAACACATTGAATCATCGCTACTTTTTTCGGAATCGTTCCATCAGAGATTCGATATACATGTCCGCTCGTAGGACCAATGGGACTTAGCATGCGCTCCAATTCGATCTGAGTGATTACATCCGGATAAATCCCATAATTATACTCATTACTCTCTATTATCGGATATTCATCCCAGCCCGTCGCAATTATTATAGCTCCCACTTTTACATCAATGATTTGCTCCTCTTGGTTAAAATCAACGGCTTCAGCAGGACATTCCCTCTCGCAACTACGGCAATTTATACAAGCCTCTTTATCAATTACTGCGAGTTTTGGAACGGCTTGAGGAAACGGAATGTAGATAGCGCCCCGCTCTCCAATACCCCTATTAAATTCATCAGGAACTTTTATGGGACATTTCGTGGTGCATAATCCGCATCCCGTGCACTTGGATTCATCCACATATCTTGGATTTTTCCTGATTTTAACATTATATTCTCCCGTGACTCCAGAAAATCCAATGATTTCACTATAGGTAAAGAGATTAATGTTAGGATGCTTCGAAGCATTTACCATGATTGGAGCCAATACTCAAATTCCACAATCATCGGTTGGAAAGATCCGGTCAAGTTGTGCCATTTTGCCGCCAATTGTCGCTTCTTTTTCAACCAAATAGACTTCAATTCCTTGATTCGCCAAGTCTAAGGCGGCGTTCATTCCCGCTATTCCTGCACCAACGATTAAAACGGTTTTGGTTATGGGAATTTCTTTGCGCGGAAGGCTTTCTAATTCTCTTGCTCGGTTAATGCCGGCAAGTAATAGTCGTTTAGCTTTTTCAGTAGCTGCGGCTCTATCCTCTTGATGCACGAAAGAGCAGTGTTCGCGAATATTCACCATTTGAAAATAATAAGGGCTTAGACCGGCTTCAATTAATACGGCTCGATAAGTTGGCTCATGAATTTTAGGAGTACAAGCGGCTACAACGATTCTATTTAAATCTAATTGCAAGATATCATTTTTTATGAGATTTTGTCCTGGATCACTGCAGGTAAATTTATTCATCCTTGCCACCACGACATTTGGTTGGATTTCAGCAAATTCTTTAAGTGCTGCGCAATCAACAAAAAGTCCAATGTTGACTCCTCATTCACAAACATAAACTCCGATACGGATTTCATTAGAATCCTTGGTCTGTGAACCAGACATTTACATTCCCCTTTTTTGGACCACCAATTAATTCTGGTTTAATGATTGTAATTGAGAGATTAACATTTCTTTAATAGTTTGAATTAATTAGGCAAAAAATATTTTGTTATTATGAAAACATAGTGTTCATTTTCTTCAATGAATGATCTAAAATTTGCATCGCCTGTTAAAAAAGAATAATCCATCAGGAAAGAAAGAGCAGAGAAAAATATCAAGTTGGAATTCAACAAGCCAAGACAAAATTAGAAATTTAAATTAATTTCGTTCAAAATTAATGATAAGTGTTAAGGCAGGAAGTATTGGAAACATGATTTAACCAATGAAAAGAACGTTTTCATGCGGGTCAAATATTACATAAAAAAATATCGGTAAGTAATATATAAATTTACTTTTACTTGAATGAATACTGAGAGCGAGTTATTTTTTTTTGTTAAATGGAATCTTTAAAATTTTTCTTACATCTTTAATTTTAGAATAATGAGATTACCATGTCGGGAGATGATAAAGAGCAAATTGAGAAATTTGCGATAGATTTCATGAATAATGAAGGTTTGGAAGGAAAATTAATTTTGAATCAAGTTAAAAGAATCATTTCTTCAGTTGGACTTGATCCAGAAAAAGTAAAAGAACAATATTTAATTTTAAAGGGTAAGGAAACGTTAGCGAGAGATATACTTCAAGAATTAAACATTAAAGAAAGACTAATACCAAATATTTTAATGACTTTTATTGATCAATGGGGTTCTGATAAAGAGAGAATTAAAAAGGCCTTTTTAAACTACAAAGCTAAAGAACAACTTGCTGGGGAAGTCATGGACGAATTGGGGTTAAAGGGAAAATCCAATCGTATTAAAATAATGAAAATCATTGATCACGTGGGATGGGATAAAAAGAAAATAAAAACCGGATTATTACGTTCAAGTTTATCTTCACGCCTTCATTAGGAAAAAGATCCTCAAAATTGATCTCAGTCTTGACATAAAAATTAAAAAAAATTGAGTTTTTGAGAAGATTTTTAATGAATAAAAATAAAATAAGAGAGATTTAACGTGCTTGATATTGAAATTTTTAGGAAAAATTTGGAAGTAATTAAAGAATCAGAAAGAAAACGATTTAAGGACCCTTCAATCGCGGATAAAGTATTAGAATATGACAAGAAATGGAGGTCGGCATTAGCAGAATTACAAGATTTACGTCAAAAACGCAATGAAATTTCTACTTTAATAGGAAAATATAAAAAGGAAAAAAAAACTAAAGAAGCAAATGAAGCGATTAAGAAATCGAAGCAAATTAAAACGCAAATTGAAAGAGTAGAGAATAAGCAAAAAGAATACCTCGAAAAGAGGGAAGAGTTTCGGTACATGGTGGGAAATATAGTTCACGAATCAGTTCCTATAGCTGAGACAGAAGAAGGGAATGAGATCATCCGGGAAGTAGGTAAATTGCCAGAATTTAATTTTGACCCCGAATCACACGTGAATTTGATTGAATTAATCAATGGAGCTGATACAAAAAAAGCTTCTGAGGTGGTAGGATCGCGTTTTTATTATTTAAAAGGAGATTTAGTATTGTTGAATTTAGCTCTCATGCGCTACGCTTTAGATCATCTCATGAAAAAAAACTATTTTCCCATGTGGACTCCCTTTTTCATAAAACATGAGGTCATAAAAGCTGCTGCAGAACTTGCTGATTTTGAAGAGCAATTATATAAGGTTCAGGATGAGGATCTTTTCATGATTGCGACCTCTGAACAAACGCTCGCTGCGTATCATTATGATGAAATAATCGATCCGGAAAGACTTCCGTTAAAATATGCTGGCATATCTTCCTGCTTCCGAAGAGAAGCTGGTTCTCACGGAAAAGATACATTAGGAATTTTTAGAATACACCAATTTGAAAAGGTAGAACAATTTATCTTTTGTAAACCGGAAGATTCTTGGCAATTTCATGAAGAATTGATTAGAAATGCGGAAGAACTTTATCAAGGATTAGAAATCCCATATCGAATTGTAAATATAGCTTCTGGAGAATTAAATGATAATGCTGCTAAGAAATATGATTTAGAAGCATGGTTTCCGGCCTCAAAAACATATAGAGAATTAGTATCATGTAGTAATTGCTTGGATTACCAAGCACGAAAATTAAAAATTAGGATGGGAAAAGTAGGAGGTGCGGAGCAAAAACAGATAGTGCATACATTAAATTCTACGGCAATAGCAACTGAAAGAACCATCTGTTGCATTTTAGAGAATTATCAAAATGAAGATGGCTCTATCTCCATTCCAAAAGTCTTGCAAAAATACATGGGAGGAAAGAAAACTATTAATAAACAATAATTTAATAATAAAAATAATGATTGAAGTTAATTTAGAAGAACTTGAAACTTTTTATAAAGATCAATTAGAAGAAATCTTCTCAAAGGAAAAGAAAATCATCCAGAAATTATTGGACGATATAAATAAAGATCTCGTGAGCATTAAATTAAGCATGAATCATTTTGTTGAAGCAGGTAAAGAACGAATTGACGATAAAACCATGCGTTCCTTGAAACTTTTCACGGAACGGATCAGAAAAGAAACTGATGATATTAAAATACCCGAAAAAAACATAACATATGACAATCTTCAAGATCTATTAAATTCCATTAAAAAATTATTTACAACCATTAATGAAATTGCTCGTAAATCTCTTCCCAAGTTTAAAAAGGAAGTTCAACCCGAAATCAAGGAATTAAATTATATCACGCGAAAATTGGGTAAAAAACAACAATTTCTTGATAAATTCATAAGAAAACGATATTCAGAAATAAGAGAAGCTGAAGATCTCATGAAAAAATTCCCGAAATTATTTACTTTAAAAGAAAATATTGAAAATGTTAAAAGAGATATAGAAACTTTTGAGAAAGAAAAAGTAGTTTTGGAAAAAAAAGCTAACAGTTTAAATTCAAAATTGGTAGAACTCGAAAAAAATCGGTTATTTAGAGAATTAGAAAAAGAACAAGAGAAAAAATTCACGCTGAAGATAAAGATTGACGATTATTTAGCATTCAAAAAAGCTTTAAAGAAAATGAAAGTGGAATTAGAAAGAGAATCTTTCCACGTACCCAATATTAATTTAAATTACATCCAAAATTTTTTAAAGAACCCCATCAATACGTTAACTAAAGAATCAAGAGATTTACCCAAATTTAGAGCATTATTGGTTAATTTAAGACATGCTCTGGAAGAAAATAAATTGAATCTTAAAAAAGATAAAAAGGAAAAAACCATTGAACAAATTAACCAAATTTTTGAAGAAAAATATCTTTTAGAAGATCTAGAGCAATACAAACAAATAGAAGAGAGAATAAAACAACTCAAGAAAAAAATTCAAGAACAAGGTTTGGATAAAAAAATTAAAGAGTTAAAAAATGAAATATCTCTGAATGCGGTGAAGTTAGAGCATCTTGAGAATGATTTAGACAAAAAAAATAAAGATTACTTGAGATATCTAAGTTCTTTAAAAAAAGAACGGGAAACCTTGCAACAAGCGATTAGCAATGTCATGAATGAAGAGGTGAAAATAAATATCATGTTTTCTTTTTAAAGAAGTCATTTCTTTTCAATGATAAAAAATTTTCTATTGTCCTTGCTATTCGCTTTTTGAAGGGAGAACTTAAATTTTTCTAACAATTTATAAGTTCTCGTGTGAGTAAGATTAAACAATTTTAAATACTCGTAGGCTAAAACTAAATCTTGTTTAATATCTATATCAAATCCTGCCCGAAATGAGTCATATATTGCGATTTTTGACAAGCCCATTTCTCGAGCTTTATTTATTTGGGCAATAAAGGAAGGTTTAAGGGGATCGGAAAAACAAGTAGGAACTACATCGGGAGGTTTTCTTCCCAAAATAGATATCCCCGCAGAATGGATTGCCGGGCATATTACTAATTGATTTTTGGATAAGAGAGAATTAATCTCGTAAAAATTTTTAGAAGTTATTAAAATCACGTCTAAAAAAATAACGACTGTGCTTTTAGCATTTTCTTGTAATGCAATATCATTTAACTGATTGATGGTATCATCGAAAACTTTAGGGGATGAGTCCAATTCTTCTTTTATCGCCATGAAACCATGAGATTCTGCTAGATCTAAAATCTCGGAACTATTGCAATATACTATTTTTTCCTTGAAGCACCCCACATCTTGTAAGGTGGTAGCCAAATCAATAAACATGGCTAGAGTTAATTCTTTTAATGTTTCTTTTGAAAAACATCCTCTTAAGCGTGATTTCGTTCGGGATAGTGGAGCAATGGGTATTAATAGGTAACTCATTATTAGAATTGAACTTTAAAATTTTATTATTATATAATGAATCATTAAAAAGATTTCAAAATAATTGTCATGAAGATGATGCATTATTAAATGACTGATATCTAACCTCTAAAAGCATGCTTTAAGATTTGAAGGGCTAATTCTAAAAATGCATCATCCACGTTTAGATTCAATTTTGCGGAAGTTTCAAAATATTCTACGCCCAATTCTTTTGCTTTTTTTTCTATTTCTGATTTAGCAATTAGTTTTTGATCAGAAAGATCTGCTTTATTCCCTATTAAGATGAATGGAATATCTCCATTAAACTCTTTCATTTTGGAGACCCAAAAATCTACATGCTCAAAAGTTTCTTTATTTACTAGGCTAAATACCACTAAAGCACCTACTGCTTGTATGAAATAATATTCAACAACGGGAAGCACGGATTTTTGGCCTCCAATATCCCAGAAATATAATTTAAACCCTTTTTCGAGTATTTTTTGTTTCAAATTATCGGGTATACCTTCAACTTTTTCTAACCTTTTAGTTAAATCAATTTCTTTAATGAGAAAATTTGCTCCTACAGTTTGATCATATCTGTCTGGAAAAGTACCATCAATATATCTGGAAAGCAGACTACTTTTACCCACTTCCGCGTCTCCAATGATTATTACCTTTCCAATTAAGCTCATAGGTAATTTCCTCCTAGATTTAAGACATATAGATATTATAATTTTGAATATTTATTCTCCTTCAAAAAATAAGTAATCAATTTTGAATAAATTAAAAAATTTATAAACTTTATTTTTTCAACCATCATTATTTTTATAAAACCTTGTTAAATAGTTAAAATTACTAATCTTATAATGAAATTACTCAGCTATTATACCGATTATTAAAATATGAAAATAGCGCCTAATCAGTTTAATCGTAGTATTGACACATTAAAAAATTTTCTAATTTCCCCCCGAATGGCATTGGAGCGGGGATTTTTTATATATTAGGGCTATAAATTATTCCATGGAAATAGAGAAAACTCGGCAAATGAATTGAAAGAGTTTGTGATCTTCCGTGAGGAAAAAACCATAATATATAAAATAAGCTCCAATGATAATAAGTATTCTTCCGATTAGTTGTTGGATGGTATTGACGAATATTCCCGTATCAAGAATTAACCCAATTCCCATAAAAATAAAAACAACAGCTAAAAATATACCTCTAAGTTGTAATACAAGATCTCTAGACAATATAGATTTTACCACTAATATAATTGCTAAAAGTAGACTAATAAATTGAGCGGGAAAACGATACATGATAATAAAGGGATGATTTGGGTCATTTATTAGCACTCCTAATTCCGCTCCAAAAAATAAATAAACCACGAAAAAGATTTCATAAATGATACTCAAAATAATTAAAACGTAAAAGGTATATTTTAATTTATTTGATTCGGGATATATTATATTCATAAAACAATAAAACCAAGAGAGAAACACGACCGGAATGAATCCAAAATTAAAAAAATAATAAAGTTCATCAGAAATAGTTGGATAATAATTGAAAATAACATTTAATAAAAAAATAGAATTATGGAAAAATAATCCTGCAAGGAAAAAAAGGAACATGAGAAGTCCCGCGATAATTTCTTTTTGTTTCGTGATTCTATAATTACTTAAAAATTTATACGCAATAATTAATAGTAATATGATTATGATAAATCCTAAACCATGATAAATAATTTCCTCCAAGTCATTTTCCACCTCATTTACTTAATTTATAAAATTTACTAAATTCCATTCCCCTATAAAGATTGGGAATGGATTTCTGATATCGATATTTTATAATTTGAAGTAAAAATTCGCAATATTTGATGTTAACTTTTGTTTCATGAGTTTTTTCTAAATAATCTATAATCATGCTCATGTTGAGGTTTTTTAATTGATTTCCGTTATTAAATAATTTTAATAGAGAATTTGTTAATAAAGCAACTTTTTGAACTTCATTGTTGAGGAGTAAAACGCTTTCAAGGGGAGAAGTATTTTCATAAAAAATATTTGCCATTCCTCTTTCAACGCCTAAGTCATGAGATTTAATGAATTTTTTCTTATCCTGAAGGATATCAACATTTTTTATGATAAGATATTCTTTATATTTCTTTTTATTTGATTCATAATTCTTCACGGTTTCCACGGCAAATTTTTGGCTTATATCGAATGAATTGGAGAAAATGTAAGAAATGAAGGCATTATAATGTTGGCGTAAAAATTCATTTTCATCCTCAATTATAATAAGAACTTGGCTTCCAAATAATAATCCACGGAGGGTATAGCATAAGGCTAAGGGATATAAATTAACCTTGATGATTGTAATATCAAATTCACTCATCAGATCTTTTTTTAGTTCAATTCTTTCCGTTGAAATGACAGGAGAGATAATGTAATCTGAAGCCATTTCACCCCTACTCACGAAATTTCTATCGATATAAATTATAAACTCATGTTCACACGTAACGTTTTTTTCTATTCTAACGGTAGCGAGAGTTTTATTTACTTCCTTAAAAATATTTTGAGGAATGGGAATGCGTGCTTGTTTTTTACATTTAGGGCAAATTACTAATACCTCTTTATTAGCATCACTTTCTAATATTGGCAATTTTAAGCCCACCAAATGAATGAAAAAAATAAATTAGACTGCCCGATTGATTGATATAAAATAAAATTACTATATAAATTTATGTAATTTTTCTTTGATTAGATTCTAATATTTTTACTCATGTAATTAATTTAAGAGCAAATATGAGGTATTGAAGCCCATTTTTTAATGTGAATCTTTTTTTTCCGTTTGATTAAGAAATGAATATTTTATAAAATTTTAATTTAATTTTTCATGAGATTTAACAATGAAGGAGAAAAGCATGAGCATTTCATTTTCGCTCCAAAAATTATCGAAAATCTCAGAGAAAGATGAAATATTGTTAAATTAAGGAGAATACCATTCCCAAGAGTCATTTATTCCCTATAACCTTATTTCTCCAGAAATATAAGGAATATTGAATATGCCCGGGACATGGCCATAAAAAACTCAAAAAATTGAAATATTAGAGAACTTATATAAATATAAGAGAATGCTTGAAAGGTATATCCCATGATTCGATCCTTTATAGCCATTGATTTGGAGGAAGAAGAAACAAGAAAGAATATCCAGGAGTTTGGTAAAATTTTAAAGAATATTCAACCAGGTATCAAATTAGTGGAACCAGAAAATTTACACATGACTATTAAATTTTTAGGAAACATACCAGATTCCTTAGCCCCCAAGATATATAACGTATTAAAGGAAGAAATAAATGAAAAAATCTTTCAAGGAATAACGCGTGAATATTATCTCAAAGGTACGGGACAATTTAGAAATTATTCTGTTATTTGGGTTAAACTCATCGGAGATATTTCCTTTTTACAATCAATAAAAACTCGTGTTGAGGATTTATTAAAAAGAAAATTTAATCTTGAAAAAGATAAAAGAGGCGAATTTAATCCTCATTTAACAATTGGACGGTTAAATAGAAAGAAAGTAAACCATGGAACATTTGAAAAATTTAAGATGATTATTTCTGAAAACAAGGAAAAGGAATTTGGACACTTCCACGTAGATACAATAAAATTAAAGAAGTCAGTTCTAACACCAAAAGGGCCAATTTATAGTACATTGGTATTTTAAAATGAAAAAACCGATAAAAGCTATCGTATGGGATCTTGACGGTACATTAATCCATTTTAAAATCGATTTTTTACGGGCTCGACGTAATGCAATTGAACTCTTGAAAAAAAGTGGTGTTCCACGAGAGATTCTTACAGTGAAATTCAGTATCTTAGATAATATTAGGGAGGCAAGACTCTTTTTTGAAAAAACTAAAAGAGAGCCCGAAGAAGTTTCTAAAATTCTTAAAGAAGTAGATGAGGCCGTTCAAGAGGTAGAACGTGAAGCTGCGCTTCAAGCAAAAGTCATTGATGGAATGCAAGAAGTTTTGAAATTTGCTAAAGCCCATCATTTAAGGCAAGCAATTTATACGTATAATACGCAAAAAAATGCGGAACTATCTTTACAAATAGCCAATATTATTGATTTTTTTGATTTAATAATTGGTCGCGATAATGTTAATAATCCTAAACCCCATCCCGATCATCTAAACCTAATTTGTGAAAGACTTGGGGTTTCTCCTCAAGAAGTCGTGGTAATTGGAGATTCCGATCGAGATATTCAAGGAGCATTAGAATTGGGTGCTCATTCCATCCTCATTCTCACCAAGATTTCTAAAAATTGGAGCAAAGACATGATAGATAAAGCTGATTTCATAATTCAAGAAACGAAGCTCCCTTCAAAATTAATAGAAGCTATAAAATCCCTACTTTAATATTGACGAAAAAAATTTATATAGAAAAATACTAAAAATAATAGTATCATTATTACAGCATGACGAAAAATATAAAATAATGAGAAATTAAATCCAAAAAAATTGAAAATTGAGGAGATAGTATAAAAAGGATGACAAGAATTACTTACGCTTTGGATGTTCTCAAACCTCATGACCCAAATAATGATTTACTTGCACGAACTTTAGAAAAACTTAACGGCGTCAAGTATGTTCATATAAAAGTCGATGAGATTGATAATGTTACCACTTCCGTCTATATTACGATTAAAGGCACAGGGGATATATCTCTTGATGAAATTAAAAAAACATTAGAGGAGAATAATTGTGCGCTTCATAGTGTCGATGAGGTAATTATTGATAATGAGGCCCACGGGGAACAATAATAAATAAGGATTTCCCTTCTTATTTTAATTATCTCGGCGTTTCAATAAAGGAATACGGAGAAATTTAATATTAATACATGAATTCCGAAGCGAGATAAGACCATTTACCCCAATGAAAAATTTTCCCTAAATAATCCTCATTTTTTTCTTAATTTTAATGCTATATCTGGATGAAGTTAGTTTAATGGGAAAAAGGACAAAATTGAATACCAAGGTAAACCAAGCATTTAATAGCATTCTTTCTTTTTTGATCGGAAAGGGTCTATAGTGAATTTAATAATAATAAAGGCAAGTGGTATTGATTGGAAAATATTGATATTAAAGAATGTATTATTAGGTTTCTAAACGAAGAAAACTTGAACCATGAGATTAAAAAAGAACCCGAATTAGATTTTATAATTAATTTCAAATATCCGCCCAAAATAAACACGGAAGACCGTATCAAAGAAAAAACTTTTGTAATTTATAAGCCTACAGGAAAAGATTATCTCATCATGAGTTTTGCTGTTCAATTTTCTAAGGAACATGTTATCTTTCTTAACTCGATTAGCGAGGAAGCAAAAATGTTGTATTTTTTGGAATTACGAAAATATTTTCTTTTAAAAGATGTCTTTTATGCCATTTCCCCTAAAGAGATGAGGTATGAAATCAACGAAAAATTGTATTGGCACGCAAGCGATCTAAATACATTAAAAATTAAGCTTCATAAATGTATTAAAAAAATCTATAATTGTTATATTTTCAGTAATGTCTTGTTTACCGAGATGTTTTTAAGCTCTGAAAATCAGCAAGAGATTAAAAAAGCTAAAGGTTTTTCTTCCAGTTTAGATTATTCCTTATATATTTAACTTAAATTAACATTAATGCCTTACCGTCTCATGTTTCAAAAGTGGTTGCGAGCAATAGGTAAGCTGGAATATGTCCAAGGAAAAGCACGACCAAAGGTGGCCTGTATCTTATGCGCTATAAGAGATGATGATGACCGAGTAAAATCCTTAAAGGTATACCAAGATAAGCTAATTTTTATTGTATTAAACCTCTATCCCTATAATCCTGCCCACATGATGGTAATTCCCGCGCGCCATGTTACTAAATTTCTTGATCTTACAAGAGAAGAAATACATCATTGCTTTCGGGCAGTACAAGGATTACAATTATTATTGAATGATTTGTACAGCCCTCAAGGGTATAATCTTGGCATGAACCAAGGAAAATGTGCCGGCGCTAGTATTGATCATCTACATTTTCATTTCGTGCCTCGCTATAAAAGTGAATTAGGGTATATTGATATTATTGGAAAAGCTAGGGTTGTACCTGAAGGATTAGAAAATGTTAAGAAAAAAGTAGAAAGTAAAATACATGACTATTTAACACCCGAATTCTTCACTAATTTTTAATATCCGGGTTATTCTGGCTTCAAACTTTTTTTTACTAAAAATCATGCACTTAAAAAGAAGAAAATATATTACTTTAAGAAGAAATTCAAAAATCTCGAAAAACAAGGAGAATAGAAATCAGAAAAAAAAGAGAATTAATTATTACTTCCTAATGTTCATGCTTGAGCAGCCTTTCGAATATCAGTAGCCGTGACCCTTTTTCGCTTATCTGCTTTACAGATTTTTATTGCTTCTTTCGTGACGTCAGCTGCTTTTGATTCTAAAAAGTTAATTAATTTATCAAGTGCTTCTGCAGCTACTAAATCCGCACCTTCTTTTTTCATTAATCGCCGAATAGGGGCTTTAGCAATATAGGTTTCGGCTTTTTTAGCCGGCGCTTTTTTAGCTGGTTTTTTTTTTGCCATTTTTTATTCCTCCACTAATTTTGTAATTTAAAAATTATTTTTAATTCAATTACTTTTATATAATAATGGACATTACTCTTATTTAAATGTTATGTTTCGATTTCATTTCCATATCAATCTTACATGAGAAATCGGAACTTTCGATATTCAGATCGTTATAATAATTGGATCTTAATTTTTCCGACAAAATAAAAAAATATATTTTATTTCATCAAGACTGAGAATATAATCGAATTATAATTTAACTCTATATAAATGTTCTAATAAATATAGATGAGTTTTTAGCATGAAAAAACAATTTATTTTAGTTATTTTATATTTCAGCATGTTTTTCATGAAAAAAAAAAATTTTAATTTTTTTTTAAAGAGTCAAAATATATTCTCAAGAGTAATACGAAATTTTACATGTTGAAAAGTATTTTTTCCAATCATTAAAATATCGTTTTTCATTCTTTTAAATTTGTTTTTTTTTAATCTTTTTTAATCTGAATTGAAACTGATGTATTTTTCATGGGAAAATGTAATAAATCTTTAATTTCATAATGATCATATTTGTGGTTTCTTTTCTTCTAAATTGAAAAATTCTCAATATTTTAAATTTAAAAAAAATAAAAAGGTGGTTGTTTTAACGTTTTAATATATCAGATAAATATTCATTGAGGATATTCCTATTTTTTCTATCATGAGGTTCAAATTCGAGAAATAAAAATAAGTTTTGATTTCCTCTTAATTCCAAGTTTATAAAAAGAAGAAAGTGATAGAATCTTCATCTTCCTTCCATGAGCACGCGTTTATGAGTAAAATACAGAGAAAACATTAAATATCTCCAATTTTTTCATGTTTTCATCAATTGGCCCGTTGGAAATCTTTCACATAATTTTGAGAGAGAGCAGATAAATTCAATGTTGAATTTCGAACTTTTTATTTATTTTTCATGAACAAAAAATTTATTGTTAAAAAATCTTTTATTTAAATAAGAAAAGTTATATGGATTTTTTAAGAATATCCTTCATTACAATTATAAAATAACATTTATTTTAATCTCTTTTAATAGAACAACAGGAAAAGATCAATTTTGAATAAAAAGGAAAAGTTTGGGTTTAAAGTTTAAATGAAATAAATTAATTATCGAGTGTTTTTAGCATTGGTTCAAGAAACTATTTTATCTGAGGAGGAAATTGAGCATTTTTTGAAGAAATTGGGATTTACCAAGAACGATGCTAAAGTTCTGTTAACGTTATGCAAGTATAAAATTTTAAGCCCAGCAGATATTGCAAAATATTCTGATGTGGATCGGGCTCGCGTTTATGATTCTTTAAACCGTTTAATGGATAAGGGTTATATCCAAAAAGAGCCCGTAAAAAGAGGTGCCACTTATAAAATTATCCCAATTGAGCGCATTTTTAAAAGTCTTCGGGAAAAATATAAACAGAAGATAGAATATACCATCCAAATCGAACGTTCAATTAAAGAATTGAGCGTTGAAAATGAGAAAGAAGAGCCGAGAGTATGGAGTATTTCCTCGAAAGAGAAAATCAGAAAAAAAATGAGAGAACTCATTAAAAAATCGAAGAAGAGAATCTACTTTATCATTACTCCTGATTTATTAATGGAGGAAGTGGAGGGAAATAGTTGGATTTTAAAGGACTTATGGAACAAAAAATTTTCCAATAATAATTTGCAAATCATTATCGCATTAAAATACAGGAATTCCTTGAAAGAAGAAATAAAAAAGTTATTAAAATTAAACATTTCTATTCATTCAATTGCGGGCGTGAATGTGATCCCATTCGGATTGTTAATAACGGATAATGATTTCTTACTTACCACCTTGGATCAAGTAAGAGAAGCCCCCGAATATACCTCGGGAATCTGGCTTGAAAACGGCACCAATAAACAAATTTTAGGATATGAGCATTTATTTAATCATTTCATTAGCTCAGAATGTAAGCAAATCACGCTTTTACCTAAAAACATGTTAAATGGGACATAGCTTTTTCTAACACTTAGTTATTGGCAATGAATTTTTATATAATAAAAAGGAGAATTA
Organism: Promethearchaeota archaeon; assembly: GCA_029838195.1. Lineage (GTDB taxonomy): Archaea > Asgardarchaeota > Lokiarchaeia > Sigyniarchaeales > SOKP01 > JALGVJ01. The sequence continues at coordinate 75,937 of JALGVJ010000001.1, read as the reverse complement.
GGCTTTTGATTAATATCCAATTTAAATAAAAATTATACTTGACTTTTTTTTTTAAATTTTCATTGTAGGAATACCAATAAGTTCTTTAATTCGTTATTATAAAGAGATTAATAATCATTAATAAAATCTTAGCAAGATCAATCTTATTTATTGAGAGCATTTTTTCCAATATTCTTCTATTTTCCATTTTCTTTCTTTAAGCTCTCTTCGATGTTGCGGAATGAGATGAACTCGTTCTAAATCTTCCAATTTTTTTGATCTTGCCAGATTGATTAAATCTTCTAAGAAAATAACGTCCATTTTTCCTCTTGTGTCGGCATCCGCTGAGGCATTATGAGGAATTAATACCATTCGAATTTCTGGACGCTCTTTTTTTATGTTTTTCAGCCGTATTAAGGTATTTTCATCAATCGGTTCAATTGGAAAAACATCAAATGAGATATTTACTTGTATTTCTTTTTTTTCTAATAAATCTAACAACGCTTCCATATCAACAATCGGTCCTCGAGCAGTATTTACTAAAAGGGCATCCTTTTTCATGAGCATTAGAAGGTTTCGGTTCACCATTTTCTCCGTATGCTTGTTCAAGGGAACATGAATGCTCACGATATCTGCTTGTTTAAAGATATCTTCCAAATTTTCTTTAAACTCGATATTTGGAAACTCTCTTTCAAAATCTTTCTGCTGTTGAATATCATAATAAAGAATGCGTAAGCCCCAAGGATATAATCTCTTTACTAATTCCTTTCCAATCTCACCTAACCCTACAATTCCTACAATCTTTTTATCAATGGTGGAGCATAAACTTTGGTCCAAATCCCATTTATCTCTAGGAGTCCAGTGGCCATCCCATACATATTGATGAAGATCTATTAAATTTCTTAAGTTCGCCATGATCACCGCTATGGTGTAATCTGCCACCGTTTTGTGTAACACTCCTGGCGTATGGGTAAGGAGAATATCATCTATCTTCGATCGTTCTATATGGTTAAACCCTGCCGTAGAAGTGCAAATGGCGTAAAGTTCCAAATTTTTAATCATTTCTAACGTGATCGGATGACTTAAATGACAACCTATGAAATTTGGCCGAAACTCTTTAAATTCGCTTTTCAATTGTTCATTCGTGGGAAACCGTCCATCGAAAACCTTGAGTTCCGCAATTTCATTTAACTCTTGCCATAAATACGATATTTTTTTCCTAATTTCCGGGCTGATTTTTTCATTAGAGCCAATCTGCTCGGGTGAAAATACATTAGAAGTGAAATAGATCTTAGGTTTAAACGTCATGAGATCATTAAATGGTAATTCTTAATATTAATTTTTTCAAACAATTCATTAATTTTTCGTATAGCATTTTATTTATTCGTGATAAATTGTTAAACATTTAAATCCATCTCTTTTTTCATGAAAATAAAATTGTTTTGAGAAGCTCATGCGTATTATTCGCCAATGTGTATTATTCACGTGAATAAAAAAGTTCAATTAATAAACATGCTTCCCTTTATTTGAAAATTTTTTAAACCTTTCGAGATAAATTAAATTATATTACATGAAAAATCTTATTTTTTAAATACCATGGAAACAAAGATCAAGGATCTTGAAATTGAGGTTAGAAGCAAGGTGTTATTATTCGTTGTTTTAACGGCAAATTTAACCCGATATATCGGAGTGTCTATTATTCAAATTGGACTCCCACAGTTTGTTCTTGATTTGTCAGGAACCTTGATTTCATACGGATTGGTCATAGGTATTTTTAATATCACGCAATCCCTTTTTCAATTCCCTTTTTCTTCCTTGAGTGATAAGTATGGGAGAAGAACCATGGTATTAATTGGATTATTAATTTACATAGCAGGCACGTTTCTATGTTATATAGCTAATAGTATTTTAGAATTATTGATTTATAGAGCTATTCAAGGGGCAGGCGCTTATAGTTCCATCTTGCAAGCAGTAGTTGGGGACATGTACAAAAGGGATGAGCAAGGAAAGGGAATGGCTTTGTATTCACTGACTATATCGTTAGGATATTTTGCTGGAACTGCTATTGGAGGTTATGTAGCTTTTTATTTGGGTTTTAGAAGCATCTTTTTAATCACGGGACTCCTAGCGATTATAACTGCTATTTTATTAGTGATTTTTTTAAAACCAATGAATACTAAAGAAGATCAACAAGAGATTCAATCTTTAATTAAGCCAAAAGTGAACAATAGAATTCAAGAAATAAAATTCTTATTAAAAAATAACCAATATCAATTCGCCGTTCTTATAAATTGCGTGCGATGGTTATTATTTGGTGCTATTGTTTCTTATCTCATTTGGGTATTGCAAGTAGAATTTAAAATCAATTCAATCGATACAAGTTATATTTTAATAATAAATGTCCTCATTTACACGATTTTCCTCTTAATAGCGGGAAAATTCGTGGATAAACACGGTGCTAAAAAAATGCTATTAATAAGCCAAATCGCCATTATTCTGTTTGGATTTTTATTTATTCTCGTAAGCCTTACTCAAGATCTATTTATTTTCATGATTGCTAGCTTGCTTAATGCCCTATTTTTTGGAATCATTCAAACAGCAAGCAATACATGCGTTTTACAAAAAATTAGTGAAGAAAACCCCGATTTGAAAGGAGCTGGATTAGGATTCGCAAATGCAATCGGATTTCTTTGTAGTGCTTTAGGCCCCATTATTTTGAGCGCTTTAGGGGAAATAGATATTTACTTGCCTTATTATTTTATAATGATCATGATGATTCCGGCAATGATTTTTACATTGAAATTGAAAGATTAAAAAAAAGGAATACCAAATATTTTTTCTTACCTATTACCCTCTCTCTAATTTGCTTTCGATATTAAAAAAAAATTATTAATTAAATATATCCTTTAATTTCTAAACTACAAATGCGGGGAACCACATTAGTGGTCTCTTCATTCGAGAAATTAAATTTAAATTTAATCTTTAATTTCCAAAATAATGGAAAGAGGGTCAAAAGCACGAAAAGATACTGCTTTCGCACGCATTACGGTTTTTGTAATTTTATTTTCAAATTTTTTTCGCTCCATTGGACTTTCTGTTATTGAAATAGGGTTGCCTCGATTTATCATCAGTCTTTCAGGTACTCTCATCTCTTACGGATTAGTCATAGGGATCTTTTCCGTAACTCAGAGTGTATTTCAATTTCCCATGGCGGCACTATCTGATAAATATGGAAAAAAAAAGATCGTATTAATGGGAATTTTTATATACACTTTGGGCACGTTTCTCTGCTATTTTAGTCAATCCATCTTGCAATTCATCATATTTCGTGCCATTCAAGGCGCAGGCGCATATACTTCCATCCTAATGGCAATCGTTGCTGATTTGTACGAGAAAGAAGAAAAAGGAAAGGGAATGTCTTATTTTTCCATATCTTTTACGCTGGGCTATTTCGGAGGCGTGATGATCGGCGGTTACATCGCATATTATTTGGGTTTCAGATATATTTTCCTCATTTCGGGATGCTTAGCGACAATCTCAGGGTTGTTGATTTTAATTTTTTTAAAGGAAAAACATGGAAAAACTGCAACTCAAAATAATAATAATAATGCTTGGGGAGAGGAAACTTCCATCTTACACGTGAATACTAATGAACTCAAGCATTTGATCAGAGATTTTCAATACAAAATGGCTGTCTTAATTAATTGCATTCGTTGGTTTACTTTTTCAAGCATCGTGGCGTATTTAATTTGGCTCATGCAAATCCAATTTGGGTTGAATGAAATAGAGACGAGTTATCTCTTATTAGTTTTGATTTTAATTTATATCTCTTTTGTCATTGTAACGGGGCGCTTGGTGGACATTTTAGGCCCAAGAAAGATAATGATTCTTGGTCAGGCTATAATCATTTCTTTTGGTTTGTTGTTCATCGTTGTTTCTTTCACTTTAAGTTTTTTACTATTTATAATTGCGGGATTATTTTCATCGCTCGGCTTAGGGATGTTTGAAACAGCGGGAAATACGAATCTTCTCAAAAAGATTGAACACGTGAATCCAAATTTAAAGGGTTCTGGGTTTGGATTGAATAATTCATTAGGATTTTTTTGCGGGGCTATAGGACCCATTGTATTGTCATTTTTAGGAACGTTAAATTTATTTCTTCCGTTTTATTTTATCGGCGTTTTAATTTCCATTACGCTCATTCTCACAATAATATTTGTAAAAAGTTTGAATTGATGGTGTTATTTCTAATTTGAGGGATGTGTGAAATTAATTCTAACTGGGCAAAAATAGTGTTATAGATAATCGATAAATAAATTATTTAGAGATGGGAAAAGCAAAAACGAGTGAATTTCTTCATTTTTTAACTCGTTTTTTAAAAGAAATGATTTTATAACTCGTAATCGTAATAGATTAAAAGGAAAGGAACCTAAGCCGTTAAGGTATAAAAAAGAAAATTTAGAAAAAAATATCTAAAAAGGAACTTTAATGAATTTTTTCTAATTCGATTTGTCTACGGCCTAACAGATAAGAGCATATAATGATTAAAATGGAGCCCACAATTATTAGCAAAATGGAATAAATGGATGGGGGTGTTAATAAAAATATGGCCAAATAAGCAAGAAAGGGAATGAAATTAATGGGAATTTGTTGCATGACCATGATATTACTGGCTACACCTTGTTTTAAGGCTTGTTGTAGTTTTACTACGGCAAATACATTGGTAACGATTAAAATGACTCCACAAATGATAAATAAAATAATTTCCTCCATCAACAAGAGTCCTTGAAATAAACGAGGAAGGAGTCCTACTAGAATACCCATCCAGAAATCCGTGAGAGCGTACATAAAACCTGCAATAAGTGCTAAAGAAAAACCCTTTAGATAGCTAATTTTTCTTTGGATGAGTTCTAAAATAATGGATACAATGAAAAATACGAAGGTGAAAATGGTTAAACGGATTATAAAATTAAGTTCTATAAAATTATATTCCGTTATTGCTATGGATAACCCGGAAAAACTTAATAAAAATGTAGCAATTATCATTAAAATAATTGCTACAATTTCCTCCTTTTTAAGACGATCTCCTATAATTTTTACCGACCCGATAGCAAGAACGACAATCCCCAAAGCTAAAAGCCCCGGAACGAGAGCAGGTCCAATGAATAGCATGGCCAAAATATAAAATAATCCGGCGACTATATAGCCTAAAATCAAACCAATTATCCAACGGGGTGTTCTAATCAAGGTTCTCATAAATTTTGCTTCTTTAGGGAGGGACACGATAACTTGTTTTTGTAATAGGATTCCATAATTCATGATAATTCCGGCTAAAATTGCCAAAAAAACGCCAAGCCAATAAGAAAAACCATCCATATTTAATTTTATATTTACTTTCATTTCAAGTTTATTTGTAATGAATCCAGATTCATGTTATAAAGGAATTTTTCCAAGTTTAGAATCTTCAAGATTCCTAAATAGTAGAAATATCTTCATGTTAAAGAATTAAAACGAGAGCAAAAAATTAATAGAAATTGGCCTCCTATTTCTGAAAAATAATTTTAAATATTAAATTTATTACACAATTATTAGGATGAGTGCATTAAGTGAAGCCCTTAAAGAAATATTTGAATATTATGGTTTGCTGGACGAATTAATTGAAATCTCTCTTAACAGACCGGAAGAATATCTAGATAAAATTTTTCGCATGTTTCAAGAATTTGTTGAAATGGTTCAGATAATTGATTCATTTGAGGTGGCAGATGTCCAATTCCTTCTAAATAATGAGTTTTACAAATATTGTGATAAACCTTTTTTTCCCGTATTTGCGGGCTTATTTCTTAACGCCCTTTTAAAGCGATTATTTCAAAATCAAGATAAGATAAGTATTGACTTAGAACTATTTAACTCAAGAATAATTAATAATGCATCTTCAAATGTTGATATGAGAGCAAGAGGTCCTTCTGACGACAATAAAATCGGATATTCTCTGGATTTTATTGGATATTTATTACCAAAGGATAAGGTTCTGAAGATCAGAGGTACAATAGGAGATTATTGTGGTGCTCTAATGGGTGAAAACTCCACGATTATTTTACATGGTAAACATGGAAAGTATTTTGGATATGAAAAAGATCCTACTGCAAAAATTATAGTAAATGCCCAATAAGGAATGTCAATTCACACCTAAGAATTTTTATGAAAGGGGAATTATCTAAATTTCTCCTGATCGAAATTTATTTCTGACTTCTTTCTGTTTAGGAGTAAGAACTAAGTCTGTAAGTTTATTAATTTCTTCTAACCATTCCAATTTTTGTTTAGTAGATAGTTTAAGATATTTTTTAATTTTATCTTCCTCAACGGTATATTCATAACCATTTGTCAAATCATTCACCTAATTCTTGTTTTAATTTCTCTAATAGCTTCACATCGCTAAGATCTTGCTTTCTTCCCGCTTTTTTTTTCATTATTATTAAATCATCTAATGAAATGAGGTATATCTCAATATCTTCAACTTTTTTTTTGATTCTTTTTTCAAATGCTTGATCAAAATTTAATGGATGGGCTAATACGAGATCTATTTCTTTATAATTATCTATTTTATTATAAAATGTAAATGCTTTAAGATTTCGATTATCGATCCAATCCCGTACTATTTTGGGGTTTAAAAGGTCATGGGGATCTATAGGAAGGCGGGGGACATATCCAAGTTCTTCTAGCATGTCAATGAATTTTAAGATATTATTTTTTTTTAAGGACATGATTATATCTAAATCTTGAGTTACCCGCGGTATGCCATGTAAGTTCACGGCTAATCCTCCCACAATTAAATATTTTATTTTATTATTATAGAGCGAGGATAAAATCTCAAAGTAAAACACGAGCTATTTATCTCCTTAATTTGATATTTTCATTTAAAATGTCACGTATCTTATTATCTAAGATTTTATAATAATATTATTTTTAATAAAAAAGTAAATAAAAAGCTTCAGTGGAATTGTCTTAGCTAAATTAGATACAATAATTGTTCTTAACGTAATTTTCTAATCCTATTAAAATACTTTTTGTGCCTTTTTTTTGATAGATATCCATTAACTCATCCATTTTTACTTCTTTGTTTTCTCTTGCCGATAAATACCCCAATAATACTCCTTTAATTGCTTCTCTTGCCTGTTCGGGTGTAAATTCGGGAGTTTTATTTTCTAAAATGCATTCCGCAAAATGAGCATCTTCTCTTTCCATGGAAATTCGATAATAAATTGGAAAAGGGCCATGCTCGATTTCCGGTTCATGCCATTTTCCTCTAAATTCTCCCATGTTCTCATGATTAGAAAAGATTCTTACAGGATTTATCCATTCATGATTTTCAATAATAGTACCCTCTGTTCCATAGATTTCCAATGAATTTGTCGGTGGTGAGACCACCGTAAAGCTAGTTGTAATTTCTGCTAAAACACCACTTTTATATTTCAATAGTGCGATCGCATTATCTTCTCCTTTAGAGCTCAAATTAGTGCATTGTTTCGTAATCCAGCAATTCGCAGATTCTACGGTATCTTTCAAGATCCAATTGATAGTCGCAAATTTATGAGCTCCCATGTCCATTAAAGCTCCACCTCCCGCTTTTAGTGGATCTCCCTTCCAGCTGTCTGGCTTCATGAGTCCCGGAATTTCATTCACGCCTTCATAAGCTCTTACTAAAAAGGGTTTTCCTATTAAGCCTTCCTGGACAGCTCTTGCAATATACTCGTGTGCGGGTAAAAAACGATGATTCTCGGCAATCATGAATTTGACTCCGGCTTCTTTAGTTTTTTCAATCATAGAGTCGCAGCCTTCTAGCGTGATGGCCATGGGTTTTTCACAGAGAATATGTTTTCCTGCTTCGGCAACGGCAGCTACCATGCGTTCATGTAGAAAATGAGGCACCATGATTAAAACAGCATCGATATCACTTTTTAAAAAATCGTCTAAGTTAGAATAGGGCTCCATGTTGAATTTCTTGGCAATTTTTTTTAAATTTTTTTCATTCGTATCATGTACTGCGACAAATTTAATTTTTGGATTATTTTTTGTGCCGACGTGATGAAATCTCCAGACACTTCCGGCTCCAATGATTCCAAATCTTACGCTTTCGCTCATTTTCTAAAATAACGAAAAAAGTTAATTATAATGAGGAATGAACGTAAAATTAAATAGATTTTCAAAATAATTAATCAATATCTTGAGAAATTTTCATTGTAATATTTTCTAAGAGATTCAAGCTTTTATTAATGGAGATATATATAAAAAATTAAATAGAATGTTTTTACTACGATTAAAATAAAATTAATTTTTCATGAAATGATGAAAAATGGTACAACCTATAGGTTATGATAAGAAACGGGCAGAAGAAATCCTAAACAAGTATGACATTGACCTGCTCATAGCATCCACTCCTGTAAACGTTTTTTATACCACCGGATTGCCCGTGCTTCACGTAGCTCCGAATCCCATATTGTACGTGCTTTCAAATCAATATCCTAATTTGGCATTAATCAAGAGGAATGGAAAAGTAAGCGCATTAGTATGGTCATTATATGACAGCATTGAAGAATTTTCATGGGTATCTCCTAGTGAGGTGTTTCGCATTGGCTCCCTCGAAGCCGCCGTGAATACTCTTTTGAAGAAAGTAGAAGAATGGGATATGGGAGGTAAAAAAACTATCGGCTTGGAATCCTATATGCCTAGATATCAATCTGAAGCGCTTCGAAATAAATTTCCAGATGCGAATTTTATAGATGCGGACGGTGCTTTTTTAGACATGCGCTTAATAAAATCTTCCGAAGAAATCAGAAGAATCAAGAAATCCACGGAAGTAGCGGAAAAGGCGATTCAAAACTGCATGAACGCAACAGAATTGAACGTGCTTGATACAGAGTTGTTGAAAGTAGCACGCCGAACAATTGTCGATGAGGGAGCGTGGGGTTGGGATCACTTGACAATGAACATTGGCCCATCCGATCCGGAAGCTCCTGGATTAGGAATTCCTGCTACCCCTAACGATATAGTTCGATTTGATATTGGTGCAGTTTGGGAAGGGTATATTTCAGATGTAAGCCGAGGCGTGGTTATTGGAGAAGTCCCCAAGAAAGCCAGAGAAGCCATGGAAATCATGATCCAACTCCAAGAATTTTGCGTGGATAAAATAAAACCAGGTGTTAAGGCCCAGACGGTCAGCAAGGAAGCCTATACATATTTGAAATCTCTTTCAAAACGAGGTTTTTATCTGATAACAGGACATTCCATTGGGTTAGAGTGCGAAGAAGCCCATTTATTCAGCCCCATGGGGGGAATGGATATACCTTTCGAAGAAAACATGGTATTAGATATTGAAGTCTGGCTAAATGTAAGAGGACAAGGATTAGTGGGAGTGGAAGATTGCTATAAAATCACCAATACAGGATGCGAACCACTATCATCGCTTGAAAAAAATATCATGGTCAAATAACCAAAATTAAAAAAACTTTAGGGAAACATTGAAGAATTATTTTATAATATTTCCCCAATCTGTTTAAATAATCATGTATCAGTTAATATCATTTATTGAAAACAAATTTTAATTAATGCAAAAAAAGATTAGATAAATTACATTTAATCGTTAGGTGAAAAAAGCATGAGATTGAAAGATAAAGTTTGCGTGATAACGGGAAGTGCCCGAGGAATTGGAAGATCTACAGCCATTTTATTCGCTAAAGAGGGAGCAATTCAGGTCTTAGCCGATATAAATGAAGAAGAATTGAAAAAAACCTTAGAATTAATTAAAGAAGAAGGCGGACGAGAAAGAACAACCATCATGAAAGTAGACGTGAGGAATTCTCAAAATGTTAAAGAAATGATAGATAAAACCATTGAAATGCATGGTAGAATTGACGTGTTGGTAGTTAACGCAGGAGTCGTTCGTGTGGGTCCCGTAGAAGATTTTCCCGACGAAGAATATGATTTATTAATTGATGTAAATTTAAAGGGAACTCATTACACGTGTAAGTATGCGATTCCGTATTTTAAAAAACAAAAATTTGGCTCGATCATAACCTTAGCCTCCGTAGCGGCACATATCGGCCAAGTGGCCCACGCAAATTACTGCTCCACGAAGGCCGGCGTATTAGGATATACAAGGGGCTTGGCCTTGGATTTAGCTCCTTACAACGTCCGCGTAAATAGTGTTTCTCCTGGCGCAACGGATACGCCAATGCTAAGAAGCGATGTTGAGAAACAAGCACGTGATAGAGGAATTCCCTATGAAGTCGTGAAAGAAGAATTTGAAAAAGAAGGTGTCATGGGAAGATGGGCAAGGCCAGAAGAAATCGCTTCAGGAATTTTATTTTTAGCATCAGACGAATCCTCCTACATGACAGGAGCAGATTTACGCTTGGATGGAGGATGGACAACTAAATAAGAGGGATTATACTTTAAACCTTAGTTTTTTTTTTCTCTCCCCGAAAAATGTTAAAAATTTAGAAAAAAATTTTGTCATCTTAACTAACTCTTTCATGATTTTCAATGAGTAATGAGTATAATAGAAAAAATTGATTGGTTTAAGTATCATTTAAAAGGATGAATGTAAATTTGATAATAAAATAAAACTATTAAACCTAAATTTCTAATTTTTGAGAAGTGAAATAATAATTTTTATTTTTTCAAAAAAAGACTACTACTGCATTTTAAAAATTTTTATTACATTATTTTCGTTGGAAAATATTTAAGAATGGTTCATTTATCTCATGTTTTTTATATATTAGGTTTTAACGATAGATAGTTTTCAAGAGGAAAAGGAAACACGAACATTTCATTTTTTATCCATTCTATTTCTTGTTTTAGAAAAAATTTAATTCCTATCATTATAAATTAATTTTAAACTTCAAAACTATATTATAATTTTTTCCTTCCGTATCTTTAGAAAAAAACTTTTTATTTTCTAAAATGAATGAATATCGTGTCAAATGTTTTTCAAGAAGCGAGGCTACAAAATTGGAAAAGTGCATGCCTAAATCATGATTTCCTAAAATTAGTATTGTATCCTTTTGTATTTTAAAATCAAAATAACTCATCCAGTTTTGCGCATGGGGAGAAAACACGGTTTCCTTAAATGTATTCAAGAAATAATAGATTTGATGCATGAAATTAGATGGTTTTTCATTCGCAAATTTGTCTTTTTTCAAAAGAGTTTTATATTTTTCCATTGATTTTAAAGAATTCTGAAATGCAAGATCTGCAATTTCTTCCACTTCTCTTTCATTAAGAAAATTGAACATTTTGAAAATGAGATTTTTACTGAATATCATTTGAGGATTTCCAAATTGAGGATTCACATAAAACATTATTATATAATTATAAATAGCTTTCCGCATGAAATCACTTAAAGTTTGCTTGCTATGCCGTTTTATATCATCTAACATTTTGCTAAGACCTTCAGAAAGCCTAAAACTGATAATTCGTCCGCCATGATGCTTACTCTTCATTTCACGATTATCCATTAAGACTAATTAATTTTTAATGCAATTTAGCTCTAAAGAGTTTCTTTCTTTAAAGCATGTTCAAAATTAAAAAATGTATTTTTTCTTAATAAATATTTATATAAAAATAAGACAAATATTTAAATAAACTTTTGAATTATCTCAATTTAAACTTTTTTTTTCTAAATTAACAACAATAAAAAAAAAGATGAAGTTAAATGGAACAACAAAACGAAAAGAAGAAAATTACCTATACGAAACAATATATCTATTACTCCCTTTTCGTAATGGGATTAATTAATTTAGTCGATATCTTCACTTCAAATGCCGGACCATTAATCGTTTCTTATGTCGTGGATGAATTTTTAATTTCCCGTGGAGTCCCAGCAAATGTAGCATATGCTCAATATGGTGCATTGGGTTCGATTGGTTTAATATTTGGATTCATTTCCCTCTCTATAAAATACATCGCGGATAAATTTGGCAGGAAAAAAGCATTAATCGTTAATGTACTTGGCATGTCAATCGGTGCCATCCTTGTAATTTTTGCCACCGATATTTTATCCTACATGTTAGGCACTTGGATTGGAAATCTTTTTTTAGCAGCGGATATCCAATTGTTATTAATAAGCGAAGAAGCCCCAAAAGAGAAACGACAAATCTTTAACATGATCGTAATGATTGTAGGTTTAATTGGTGCGATTTTAGTCTTAGTATTCCGGGAACTCTTTCTCCCTAATTGGCGAATATTGTTTTATTTACCCTTAATTGCTGGCATCATTGTTACCGTTTTAATAATATTTACACTCAAGGAATCCAGTGTATATTTGACCATGAAAGCTAATAAAGCAGCTCAACTCAAAGATCAAGCTACCAAGGAAAAATCCGAGAATATCTTTAAAATCATTTTCAAGCTTAAAAACTTTAAGATGATTTTACTCGTGTTTTTTGTCGGTTTTCTTGGGCAAATGGCAGGAATGACGTTTAGATCCTATTGGCAACCCTTTTTAAGCCAAACCTATGATTTAAGTCAAGTGAATATAATTTATTTGATTCGGTATGTACTAAGCATTTTCTGGGGACTTCTCATTGGATTTATTTCGGATAAATTTGGGAGAAAACGAGCCTTGATAACTCAATTGACGACGCTTCCTTTATGTTTGATTCTTTCTATTTATTTTGTATCATTGGGTACAGCCTATATCATTCTTGTTGGTATTACTTACGCTATTTTCATTTATTCATTATGGACCACGGGAACTACAACGACTACCATGATATTTGAATTAACGCCAACTGAGGCACGTGCTAGCGTTCAAATAATTACTACCGCAATTGGCATTGTTCTATTTTTAATAGTGACGGTTTTGTTCGCTGTTTTCTTGCTATGGATTGATTTTGCTACGCTGTTTCTCATAGCAGTTATTCCTGGTAGTATAATTGCAATCATCATTACTTTAATAAAATTGCCGGAAACCAAAGCTACAGATCTTACAGAAGTTAAAAGATAATTCATCATGCGCGGAAAAAATTTCAATAATTTTAAATTCCAATTCAAAATTTAATTTTTTTTTATTTAAATATCTAATTGGAATAAATTCATTTTATTTATAATATAATAATATTGGCTAAAATAACTCTAAAAGAGGAATAAAGTAATTATGAAAGTAATAATTGTTTTTTATGACACGCTTCGAAGGAATTTTTTGCCTCCCTACGGAAATGATTGGGTACACGCTCCGAATTTCAAGCGTCTTGCGGAAAAAACCGTCATTTTCGATAATTATTATGCGGGAAGCTTGCCGTGCATGCCTGCAAGGCGAGAACTTCACACGGGGAGATACAATTTTTTACACAGGAGTTGGGGGCCAATTGAACCGTTTGATGATTCAATGCCGAAAATTCTAGGTGAAAATGGGATTTACACACATTTAGTAAGCGATCATTATCATTATTGGGAAGATGGTGGCTGCACGTACCATACAAAATATAATACGTGGGAGATCATTAGAGGTCATGAAGGCGATCCTTGGAAAGGACACGTTAAAGACCCCAAGATTCCGGACCACGTGCCAAACATGCGAGAATATCTTTATACTGGAAGTATTCATGATCATTGGCGGCAGGATTGGATTAATAGGAAATACATGCAAGAGGAGGAACAAATGCCCCAAGCAGTGACTTTTAAGAGAGGATTGGAATTCATTGAAACAAACTATCAAGAAGATAATTGGCTTCTTCAGATAGAAACTTTTGATCCTCACGAACCTTTTTATGCGCCCAAAAAATTTAGAGAGTTATATGAAAAGGATTATAAAGGCCCTCATTTTGACTGGCCGAATTATTCAGTAGTAGTGGAATCTCCCGAACAAGTCGAACATTGTATTAAGCAATATGCGGCGAGCGTGAGCATGTGTGATTATTGTTTGGGGAAAGTTTTGGATATCATGGATGAAAAAGACATGTGGAACGATACAATGCTCATCGTGACCACGGATCACGGATTTTTATTGAGTGAAAAAGGCTGGTGGGGTAAGATGGTTCCTCCGAACTACGATGAAATTGCTCACATACCCTTGTTTATATGGGATCCACGAGTGAGAAAGAAAAATGAGAGGAGGAAAGCGCTTTGTCAAACGATAGATTTAGCACCTACGATACTTGATTTTTTTGGTATTAAGAAAACAAAAGATATGCAAGGATTTTCTTTAAAAGATACCATTGAATCTGATAAAGAGATTAGAGAGGCTGCTCTTTTTGGGTTTCATGGAGAGCATGTTAATGTAACGGATGGAAAATACGTTTACATGAGAGCTGCTGGTAATCCTAAAAATGAACCTTTATTTGATTATACGTTAATGCCAACACACATGAATACACAATTTTCTGTTAATGAGATGAGAGATTGGGAACCCGCTGATCCATTTTCATTTACTAAAGGGTGTAGAACCATGAAAATAAAGACGCGCAGCTTTTTGTCAGGTGTTTCTTGGGTATATGGTACTCTTCTTTTTGATCTTCAAGAAGATCCTTTTCAAGAGCATCCAATTGTAGATCCTGAAGTAGAGAAACGAATGATTCAGCTCATGGTGAAATTAATGAGGGAAAGTGATGCGCCTCTAGAGCAATACGAACGATTAGGAATTCCCATTGACGGAAACGTAAAGGAGGAACATTTAAGATTAAATGAAACACGTGCAGATATTAAAGATCAAATAGGGAATACTGAAATCACGTGGAAAAATAAAGGGATGAGCCTGTACTATTTTTTCTTTAAACTCATTCCAGAACCTTTACAGAATTCTTTAATTAAAGGGATGGAAAAAGAAATTGAAAAAAGAAATCTCAGGGAACTTAATGAAGATATAGTCTTAGAATTATACAAAAAACTCACTCCAAAAAGCTTCCATTCATTTTTTGAAGGGTTATCATTAATAGCAAAACAAAAGGGCAAATAAATAAAAGAAAGGAAAATATCTTTTTTTTTAACTTTTTTTACTTTTCATTTTTTATTTCTTATTACATGGTCATTCCACCATCGATGGATAGACTTGTTCCCGTCGTGAAAGTGTTACAAGCGAGAAATAACACGCCTTCCGCAATTTCTTCGGGAGTTCCTAATCGTCCCATTTTCTGCCGGGCAATAAACTCTTTTCTTGCTTTTTCGGGGTCTTCAAATTGAGCTAATCGCCTTGTAAGGGAGGGGGTATCGGTTGTTCCGGGACAAATCGCATTCACGCGAATTCCCTCTTCAATGTAATCAGCAGCCATGGCTCTGGTCAAGGACAAAACAGCACCTTTTGAGGCCGTATAAGCTGCTCTATCTTTAACTCCTTTCAGAGCAACCGAAGAGGAATTATTTATTATGGTGCCTTTCGTTTTTTTTAAATAAGGCAAGGCATGTTTAGACATTAAATAAACGCTCCGCACGTTAACTTCCATAGTTCTATCCCAATCTTCTGTAGACATGGTATCAATTTTTCCTGGAATTACGATCCCGGCATTATTAAAGAGGATATCTATTTTTCCAAAGGCTTTAACCGTTTCATTAATGATTTTTTTAGCATCTTTTTCTTTTGACACGTCTCCTTGAACGAAAATAGCTTCTTTACCTTCTTTTTTGATTTCTTCAACCACTTCTCGTGCTGAAGCGGATAAAGAATTACAACACGTCTTAGCACCCTCTCGAGCAAATAAAAACGCTGTTGCTTTTCCTATTCCGGCGCCAGCGCCGGTAATTATGGCAACTTTATTTTCCAGTTTAATTGTTTGTTCACCTTTATCAATATTTAAAATCAGGTTAAAGTCCTAATATTTTACGTGCTTCGGTGGGATCCGCCACATCTCGTCCTAAGTTTTTGCTTAATTTCACCATATTTTTTACGATTTCTGCATTATTTTTGGCGGGTACATTTTTTTTTAGAAAGGGATAGTCTTCAGTGCCCACGCGCACGTTTCCGTCATGAAGAATCGCAAGAGTTGCGATTTTTATTTGTTCTTCTCCCATGACGCTAACTGTATGAATGCAGTTTTCTGGCATGTATTTAATTCTGTGAAAATACTCATCTGCAGTTGCCGGACTCCACGTCCCTCCCGGCCAATTGAAAAATAACGTGCAGATATAAGGAGGAGCTAATAAATTATTGTGAATTAAATGATTCAAGTTCCAATAAGAACCTAAATGCCACACCTCAAATTCTGGTTTAATTTTGAATTTCTTGCACATCATGCAATATTCTTCTAATTCTTTTAGGGGATGTAAAACGTCTACAATGACTTTAGTAAAATGTTCTGCATGATGATTGAGGATGATGGATAACATGTCAGGTCTCGCTTCGAAATCTCCCTTTCTCTGAGGAATGGACTCGCTAGACATGCCGGCTTGTACTAAAATATCACATTGATCCCTAATATTTTCTACAACTTCCACCTCTTTTCCTCTGGGCAAATGGACGTGAGCTATAGAGGCTCCCGCTTCATAACATTGGACCACTTCTTCTATTAATTCATCCGTGGTTTGCGGCCAATTTTTAACTTCCGGATAAATCCACGAATTTGCCGTGGTTATCGTTAAGATCATTTTATCTTGCTCATTCATAAATATTTTTACCTTTAGCT
Organism: Promethearchaeota archaeon; assembly: GCA_029838195.1. Lineage (GTDB taxonomy): Archaea > Asgardarchaeota > Lokiarchaeia > Sigyniarchaeales > SOKP01 > JALGVJ01. The sequence goes on along the minus strand of JALGVJ010000001.1, from coordinate 59,348 downwards.
TTCATTGGATTGTTTTTTTAATATTTTTTGTGCATTAAAACATTTTATAAAACATTTTAATATTAGAATTTACAATTGTTATTTTTTTACTCACCTAGATACTCTTCCGGAAACATCTCCTCCCATTAATTTTAGCACCTCATCTACGGAAATTAAATTAAAATCCCCGATTATTGTATGCTTTAAGCAAGAGGCAGCGGTGGCAAAATCTAAGATTTTTTGAGAGTCATCTTTATAAGTTAAAAAACCATAAATCAATCCAGCACAGAAAGAATCGCCACCACCCACTCGATCGACGATGTAATCAATATCATAAGTGCGAGTCATGAGCAATGTATTCCCATCATATAGTACTGCTGACCACGTGTTATGACTGGCGGAAAGAGAGCCTCTTAATGTAACGGCAACGTGTTTTAAATTAGGGAATTTTTTCATTAATTCCTTGCAAACAAATTGATATTTTTCGGGATCTACTTTTCCCTTAATGACATCGGTTTCCGGGGCTCGGATGGAAAAGACTTTATCCGCATCTTCTTCATTTCCAATAGCGATATCGCAATATTTAACCAATTCGCTCATGATTTCACCAGCAGTTTTCCCATACTTCCACAATTTTGCTCTATAATTTAAATCACATGAGATGGTAAGATTCATTTTTCGGGCCTCTTTTACTGCTTCTAAACAAATGTCAGCCAAATTTTGAGAAATGGCAGGTGTGATCCCCGTAAAATGGAACCACGAGCAGTTTTTTAGCAGCTCTTTCCAGTCAAACATTCCTACTTTTGCGGTTGCTATAGCAGAATGTGCTCTATCGTAAATTACCTTACTTCCTCTCACGGAGGAGCCTTTTTCGAGAAAATATATGCCTAATCGCTCTCCTCTTCTAAGAATTTTATTAGTATTTACTCCAAATTGACGCAAAAATTGGATGCAAGCCTCTCCGATATCATTAGATGGAAGGCATGTAATATAATCAACGGGAATACCAAAATTTGCTAAGGATACCGCAACATTTGCTTCCCCTCCTCCATAAATTACTTCAAAAGTTCTTGCTTGAGTAAAACGTTGGAATCCAGGAGGAGAAAGTCTTAACATGATTTCTCCAAAAGTAGCTACTCTTAATGGTTCAAGAGTCATAATTTTTCTTTCCCTCATTATTATTTTTCTTTATTTTTTTCTAAGAGTGTAAAAAATGATCGTTAATTTGGTTTTTTAAATTACTCATTAATATTTCTTCCTTTGGTTTTTAATATGTTCATGTAAAAGATTAAAAAATAGAATCTTAATTAGAATAAATCTGCAACTCCTTTAGGTTCTTTAAAAATTGTAAAAATTCCAAACAAGGTTTTAAAGAAAGGAGGATCTACCTCATGCATTCTAGCATGACCACCACCCAAAAATCTTAGTCTTTGATTAAATTTTTCTAAACGCATCTTGAAAGATTCTAAATTTTTATTCCTTTTTAAACTCCACGCATTTTCAGCCACAGCAGTTAATCTTGGAAAAGCTTGCCAAAATAACCTCCTCTCATTAGAAATCCATTCCGTCCAGAGGGGCGCTTCAATTCCCAATACATTTTCATGATAGCTTTTCTCTAATTTTTTAGGAATGGGTTCATATTTATATATTTTTCTCAAGGGAGTAAATTTATAATTATAATCGAGATAAACGGATCCAAATTTAGACATGACAAATTTTTTTCCTTTTCTTAAATTCTCCAAGATTGTTTTTTTATTTCCCATCCAATATTGAATGATGACATTATTTTTTAATTCTTTACTAAGAATTTGATTCCATCCCATGGTTTTACATCCTTTTGAATTAAGAAAATCCATGATTCTATTCGAGAAATAGGTTTGAAGTTGTTTTTCTTTCTTTAAATTATTTTCTATCATTCGCTTCTGGCAATCAGGACAGTTTTTCCATCTACTTGTGGGCACCTCATCTCCTCCAATGTGAATAATCTTAGATGGAAAAAGTTCGATTATTTCCTCTAATATATTTTGAACAAATTGAAAAACTTTTTCTTTTCCAATACATAAAACGTCTTTTTTAATACCGAACGTTTGCGGAACTTCAAAAGGCCCTCCAGAACAGCTCAATTCGGGAAAGGTGGCTAAAGCAGCCATGCAATGCCCCGGCATGTCTATTTCGGGTATTATTTTAATGAAACGCTCTTGAGCGTAAGCTATAATTTCTTTTATATCTTCTTGCGTATAAAATCCTTCATGAGAAACATTTTTTCTTTTTTTGCTAATAAATCCTCCAACTTGCGTTCCTTTTCTTTTAGAGCCTATTTTTGTAAGCTCCGGATACCGTTTAATTTCAATACGCCACCCTTGATCATCCGTGAGATGCCAGTGGAAAACATTGAGTTTTAATAAAGCCTTTATGTCTAATAATTTTTTTACAATTTCTTTCCCTTGAAAATGGCGTGCCTCATCTAACATGAACCCCCGCCATTTAAATCGAGGATAATCTTCGATTTCAAGGCAGGGCAGGTGGATTTTTAAATTTTCTAAAATCTTGCGTGTTTCAATTTCAAGGGGTAATAATTGGCGGAAGGTTTGAATTCCATGAAATAAGCCCTCCTCTTCGTTTGCTACGACATTAATCGAGGGATCTGATATATCTAAAACGTATCCTTCTCTTCCAACATGATTATACCGGTCATTAATTAATAAATTAATGCTCTTTTCTTGATTAACTGCTTTAGAGGGCGAGGTTTCTTGGATTTTTAATTTAAGAGAAGGCCTTAATAAACTTGCTAAATATTCTCCACATCTCTTTGCCTTCTCATTCACCGTGATAATATAGTCCTCATCTAAAATTACCTCCCCTTTTTTCCTCAAGCATCTAACTGGTTGAGGAATAATTGAAATATCATCATTTAGCATGGTTTTACTCATCTATATAGATTTTCCGGCAAAGTTCCGGATATTTTTAATTATTAATAATATTCAATAATTTCTCCATTATTGACTTTAAAAACCCATCAAAGAAATTATTTTTGTTATTTTTTTCCATTTTTCTTATTTTATAGTAAAGAAACATTCATATATACTGGAAAAAATAATAAATTATTATAATTGAAGAATTATTGGAACTTCTCATGACGCGTCCTCTATGGTTCGTTCATTTGTTAAAAAAAACATTTCCTAATGTAAAACTCATTGCCAAACTTACTCGCCTTCCCATTCTTAGAAAAATTATCGATAAGTTATTATTCACGGGAGATAAAATCTTCTATCTCCCATTAGATAACGTAATCGAGGTTAATCAGTCAGTTCAAGATTTAGAAGAAATAGTATTACCTTCCCAAATATTAGAATATTTTATTAATAAGGCTTCTTATCATTGGATCATGAATTTTTGCATCTGTAGAGAATCCATGCAGTGCAAGAATTATCCAATCAATTTAGGTTGCTTATTCCTGGGAAGAGCTGTATTAGAAATTAATCCCAATTTGGGGCGATTAGTTTCGAAGGAAGAGGCCCTGGAACACTTGCGAAAGTGCAAGGAAGCAGGGTTAGTTCACATGATTGGTAGAAATAAATTAGACAAGGAGTGGTTAGGCGTGAGGGATGGATGCCAATTATTAAGCATATGCAATTGTTGTCCTTGTTGTTGCTTGTGGAGAATTTCTCCGATTCTTCATCCCGAAATTGGCAAGAAAATAAAAAGAATGCCAGGAATTCGCTTTTATGTGGATGAAAATTGTGTAGCATGCGGAACATGTACGAATGGTATCTGTTTTGTTGATGCTATAAAAATTAGAGGAAATATCGCAGAAATTGATGACGAATGCCGGGGTTGTGGACGCTGCATGGATGTTTGTGCTCAAAAAGCCATAAAAATGGAAATTTCTGATGATTTTTCGATTAAAGAGATAATTAATGAATTAGAAAAGTTAGTGAATTTAAAATAATGAACTCCTTTAACCCATGTTCTTCTTCTTGAATATTAATGAAACTTGAAACCTTTAAATTTGGAAAATTTTTTGTAATAGAAGGTGTTCTTATTATTTTGTACCCCCCTAATCGAAGGAAATATAAGCGTTTATAATAACACCATTGCCTGGGCTATATTACTAAAAACTTGACAGTTGATCATAGCAAAAAAAAGAAAATAAACTAAAATAAAATTAATGAAATATTGAATGATATTTACTTTTTATTTATTCTATTCCTCATTTTTATTTCTCCGGGCGTGAAATTCATGAATTTCCATTTTCTAGATCCAATCGAACAAATTTCTTTTTATATAAATATGTGATGATAAAGAAAAACGAACAAATGGGTCCCCAAACAACAAACCCCAAACTCTTTAAACCAGTTTGAAAAGGATAAGTTGGGAGTTCTAAAAGGATTCCAGCTATAAATAGTCCAATCGCTTGAAAAACGTTAAGAGGAAGGAATGGAAATCCAGCATACAATCCAGCTTTTAGAGCACTTTTTCCTTTCTTAGCTTCATGTTCTGCCAAATCAGCATATATAACATAAGGAAAAAAAGTCCATCCACCTAATCCTATTGCTACACATGGAATATAAATGGCTCCAAAAAAGAAAGGGCTGGGAAGCGAAAGCATTGGAACTAAAGAAAAAGGAAGAACAATAATTGATAATAAATAGATCCAATGAAGTGTGGTATCTTTTCCATTTTTATGAATACTTTTTCTCCAGCCCATGATACTCACAATTAGAACAAGAACCATGATAACTGCTAGAAGGGCATATCCAATGAAGTCTAACCCCAAGATTACTTCTGCGAAAGGTAAAAGATATTGATTTGCAATGATCCATGCTAAACTTGTAAGCCCTACTAAAATGCTAAAATGAAGAAAATTGTGATCATGAAGTAGTGCCTTGAAATCTTTTAGTAAAGTCGTTTTAATTTCCTGTTTTTTTTCCACCGGCAGTTTAAAAGCACAGATATAGAAAAATGCAACAACCATCAAACTAAAAATAATAACAGCAGATGAAAATTCAATAGGAACAGCAGCAACATTTTCCTTTAATTCTTCTTGGACATCAGTTAGAACTAACATGGAGAAGATTAACATTATAGCTGTTCCAATGATCATAAAAATATTTTGGACTGCTGATACCTTAGGTCTCTCTTCTATATGAAATAATTCGGCTAACCATGCTTGATAAGGACTATGAATTCCATATAATCCCTGAAAAGATATGTTCCAAATCGCGAACCAGAGAAATAAATGTATCTCGGAAGGATTGGATCCTAAGAAAGGGCCTGGCATGACAAGAAATAAGAAAGATAGAGCTAAAAACGGCGAGAAAAAAATTAGAAAAGGCTTTCGGCGACCTAATTTATTCAAATAGGGGAAATGATCTGAAACCCATCCAAAGACGAATTGCAAGATTGAAATTGAAATTTTACCTAAAAATAAAGCGATCCCTACATATACTCCAGAAAGACTAAACACTACTCCATACAAAAATAAGAGAGCGAAATCTGCAAATCCCATGAGCATCGACGTTGCTATTTTAGGGAGAGCATATAAAAACATGTTTGGGGATGATTTTTCCATGTTTGCTGACAACATGTTTACTCCGATTTTTTTGATTAGTATTAAATTTTGATGTAAGAATTTAAATAAATAATTTTTAATTAATTAGATGTTCATGTTTAATCTTAATTAAAATTTATGAAAACGAGTAATAAAGAATAAGAAAACCGTGATTATTACATGTCCTTAAATGAAACCTTCTTTTATTTGAGAATTTTTTCTGTAATTGTCGGATTGGGCATTATTTTTTAATATCATCGTGTTGTTAATGTTTCTTAGATGATGTTTAACTATCAATTTAAATGAAAGTTGGAAATGCATTAATTTCTATTTCAAATAATTTTAATTTCCATTAAGTTTTTCTGATTTTTTTAAATAAAGCAAAAAAACTTGATCTTTTACTCATTTTTTCAGTAATTTTATGAGTTTAACAAAAAAATTAATAGATTTAATAAAATAAATAAGATTTTAAAATCTAAGGAAAGAATTAGAAAATTAATTAACCATGATTTTGATACTTACATGAAAAAAGTTGGTGTAATTGGTCTGGGAAATATGGGGATAGGGATTGCTAAAAATCTTATTAAAAAGGGATTTGAAACTATGGGATATGACCTTAGACAAGAAAGAATGAAACTCCTATTCCAATTAGGCGGAAAACCTGCTATGAATTGCAGAGAAGTAGGAGAAAATGCCGATGTGGTATTTATAATGGTCATGAATGGTCAACAAGTAAGAGATGTAATCCTTGGTCAGAATGGTTTATTAAAAGGTTTAAAAAAGGGATCTACAATAATTATTACAGCTACAATTAAGCCTTCTGAAATTCAAGCGATTGAGCAACCAATTATTGAGTGCGGAATGAATTTAATTGATAGTCCTGTTAGCGGAGGTAAATCTGGAGCAGAAAATGGAACTCTTACGATGATGGTTGCCGCAAAAAAAGATATGTTCGAAGATTGTAAAAATATACTTGAAGCTGTGGGAAAAAACATACATCATGTTGGAGAAAAAATTGGATTGGGACAAAAAACTAAAGCCGCACTTCAAGCCTTAATTGGTTCGAGTTTTACGGCAATATTTGAATCATTTGTGTTAGGGACAAAAGCCGGTGTTGATCCAGAAGTATTATATGAAGTATTTAGTACGAGTGGAGTATCAAGTAATTTGTTTAGAGAATGTGCGAGATTTATTCTTGACCGTAAATTTGAGAATACAGGGAGCCATATTTCGACAATGTATAAAGATCTTGGAATTTCAATGGATATGGCTAAAGAAAATGGCGTAGTAATGTTTACAACAGCCGCAGCATTTGAATTATTTAGAGCAGGGATGTCTCTTTTTCCAGAGGGAGATAATTGGTCAATAGTAAAGTTATTAGAACAAATTGCCGATATCGAAATTAAAGGACATCGGGGTATTGTTTGAAATGAAGTTAGGTGTTATTACTGATGGGATTTCAAGAGATTTTGAATATGCTCTAGGGGTAATTGAAGAGGCAGGATTAGAGTATATAGAGCTTCAATTTCTCTGGGATAAAGAAATTGGTGAACAAACCGATGAAGAGGTTCAAAAAATTAAAGAATTGATTCATTCCTATAATTTGAAAGTTAGCTGCTTATCGCGCCATATCTTTAATGGAATTAATATTAGCAAGTTAGAGATCAGGGATCCTACTTATAAGAAACATTTTAATGCATTAAAATGCAATATAGAAATTGCTAAAGAATTAGATTGTCCTCTTGTGCGCACCTTTAGTGGAAATCGTGAAGTTATCATGTTTGGAACAAATGGTGCAGAAAAATGGGTATCAAACAATACTGCTTGGCCTAAATTACTAAATTTAATGAAATCTATCGCAAAATTAGCTGAAGATGAAGATATTATTGTTGCTATTGAAACAGGAAATAATTCGGTTATATGTTCTGCATATTTAGCACGAAAATTAATTGATGAGGTCGGAAGTGAACACTTAGGGATTATTTGGGATATTTCTAATACATTAAGTTGCTGTGAAATACCATATCCAGATGGATATGAGCAAATACAGCCGGTAATAAGTCATATTCATTTAAAAGATGCAGAAGTGTATCCTAATAAAGCTACAGTCCATTTTAGAGAGTTGGGCAAGGGTCATCTCGGTCTTTATCTTGAAAATATCGCAAAAGCATTAAAAAGAGATAATTATAATGGAGTTATTTCATATGAATCCGTTTATGCTCCTGATGGTGGAACTTTTGAAGATGGGTTTAGAGCATCTATACCGACCTTTAAAAAGATATTCGGATAATCTATAAATCCATTAAAAGAGAGAATAATTTTAAATAATATATGGAAAAATTCTTTTTATCTTTTAAATTTCTATATATTAATTTTTTCAGTTAATTAAATGGATAAAGAATTACAAATTTTCTCATTCCACGTGGTTAATAAAAGAATTCGATCCGCTTCTTTATATTCTTCCAATTTATGGAACAAATGAGAGTATTGTCTTTAAGATGGTTTTGATTATATAGTTTCATATAAAGAAAAACATGATTCATGATTCCATATCAATTCTCTTTAAATAATTTACGCACATTTTCACTATTAATCCAAGGGCTTTAGGATCGACTACTTCTGGAGTGTCTAAACGAGTATGATAAAACGGAACTAATTCATTTTCTAAATCTAATCCAGATATCGAAGTGGCAGCAATCTTTTTCTTACTAAAGGCAGCGCCATCCGTGGCTCCGAAGGTGATAGGGACCATCTTTCCATTAATTCCGTTTTCTTTTGCTATTTCATAGAGTTTTTCATATATCTCTTTTTCATGTTTAACACCAATGATAATTTCCTTAGTTGCAATTAAAATAGTTTCAGGGGTTGCAATAGAATCTATATTTACAACTTTCGTATTTTCATTTTTAAGCTGTTGATAATGCATGTCTACATATCTTTTAGCACCCCTTATGCCAGCCTCCTCTCCAGCAAAAGAAACAAAATAAACTTTTGTATTTTGAGGCACAAAATCTTTTTTATTTTCTGAAAGATATCTTGCTATTCCAAGAATAATAGCAACCCCAGATAAATTATCACATGCTCCCAGAACGCTTTTATATGAATGAAAAAATAAATAAGGTATAAATATGGGTAAAAAAAATAGAAAAGCAATTCCTAATATTAAAAAGATCATGTTAGCCCGAACGTTAAAAATGTTTAATATAAATTTCGCGATTAAAACAATTAAGATAAATACAATTCCTATATAAGCAAAATTTATTGTTTTCTGTCCAAAACGTTTAAAATAGTAGAATAGATTGAATTCATAAGCAGAATCATGATGGGCTGAAAAAATAACTGATTGCTTTACCTCCTTGGTGGGGTAAATGACACCTACTATATTATTGGAATCTTTTTTCGGAAACAAAAAATCAAAAACTTCATGATACCGCATTACTTCCAAAACAAAATAAGAATCTGCTAAAAATAATATTATTATTCCAATAATCATAAAGATATAGCTCCAACTAATTTCGAGTTGTATCATATTAAGATCAGTCAATAAGGATACCCAATACATTATGATAGATACAAAAACGAGCACAGTTCCATACCGCACTCCTCCAAGAAATGCTGTTGGATGGGCGATATATTTTTCTTGCCAAGTTTCATCACAATAATTTTTTAATTCAGATTCTATTTTATCTCCAGTCAGCTTCTCTGACTCAGAGCCTGATTCTCTTGGACCAATCTCATTACAAACTTCCTCAATGAAATTATACATGTATTCATTTAAGTGGGCGAAATTCATATTTTATTCATTATTTGTTATTTTATTCATTCGTATTATTAATTTAAGTACATGTGTTTAAACTAATGAAGGTATTTTTAAAAACTATTTTAAAATTAATTGTATTTCAGCCGAAAAAAGTAATCACCTTATCTTCAGATTCCATTGCAGTTTTTAGGAAATCTCTTGCCCTTTTATCCTTAAAACCTTCCAATTTAAATTTTTTTTTTTTATTTTTTCAAACGTACGCATTTTAAATATGATCATTGACTCCAATGGTCTTAATTCCATAATCCCTGGCTAATTTTACGGCTTCCACCATCATATTGAGAATGTCATCTTCATGATTTTTTCCTTGAAATTTACCTTCTATCAGTAGCTTGGAAGTAGAAATGGATAAATCAAGATGCCGAATACGTGTTAGCTCAACTGCTTTTTCAACATCTGAAGCTATAGCCCGAATCCAACCACTAAGTTTCATGGGTTTTATGACGCATATACATACTAATTTAAGATTTGCATTGATGTAATTTATCTCGTGAATTGTCGTAAGAAAGCCCATTTCGGATTGATACACGCCCATTTGATTCAATAAAATGTTTAAAAAAGTCTTTTCGATTTTGGCCATTCCCAAACGAGACGTTTGGAGTCCATCTCTATTAGTAACGTCTAAGATCCTAATTCCTCTTTCCTTTAAATTTTTGATCCTTCGGAAAGATAAAACAGAGAAAGGGTCAAATTCACATAATAGTAATCCCTAACGATCCAAAGCAGGAGTATAAGAAGATTCTTTTTGAAGGAAAGGAGAATTTTTCACAAATCTTGTCGTTATGGTTGAAAAAGCTTTAAATTTGAGCTATCATGTTTAATTTATAGTCCTAAAATTAATCATTTAAAAATTTTTGATTTAAATGCAATTCCATTCTCTTGAGAAAAGAAGAAAAATTGAACTTTTTATTTCAACTATATTAGGGTTAATAGGTGTTTTTCTTGTTCTTCTTAAGACTTCTAAATATGGAGCTGCAATGACTCCTGATGGGACTCTATATATCTCCATCGCAAGAAATTTAGTTTCTAACGGAAAATATGAGAGTTTTCTGAATGATCCTGAGCCCCAATTTCCCCCCCTTTTTCCACTCTTATTAGCATCTTTAGGATTTTTAGGGATCGACCCTTATATTGGAGCCCGATTCGTAAATGCAATTGTGTTTGGATTAATAGTTTTCTTATCTCGTAAAATTTTTTCAGAATTCGGAAAGGATTCAATCTTGGATATTGTTGGGCAATTATTTATACTTTTTTCGATCCCGCTCTTATTTGTTTCTAAATATGCATGCACAGAGCCCTTATTCATACTATTATTAACGTTGTTTTCAATTTATTTCTTTAAACTAATTGAAGCACCAAAAGAACGAAAAAGGAAATATATTCTTATTCTTTCTATAATTTCAGCTCTGTGCAATTTACAACGCTATATTGGCATATTTGTTATTCTTGTTTTTGGATTTCAATTTCTTTTCATAGAAAAAGAATATTCCGTGTTTCGACGTATAAAAATTATTTTTCTCTTTTGTTTAATATCTTTAATCCCATTATCCATTTGGATATTAAGAAATCTCTATATAACGGGAACTTTTTTAGGAGCAAGACCTCCGCCCCGGCCTTTCTTATCAAATGTATATCAATTTATTAATACGGTCGCTACGTGGCTCATTTCACCAGACATTATTCCTTTTGTCAAGTCATTATTACCGGACGTTATAAAATTAGTTTTTTTAATAGGTGGATTCATTTTAATTGGAATTTTAGGATCTTATTTAATATTTTTAGATTTTCAAAGAAATAGGGAAAATAAAATCTATTTAATTAAGTTTTATCATATTGGATTAATGATGATAAGTTATACTTCTCTTTTGTTCTATACCGCACTTCAATTCAGATTTGATATAATGAATAATAGAATAGTATCACCCCTCTATTTATATGTTATTGCTATTATTTTAATTATTCTAAAAAATTTTATTTATCTAATCAAATCCTTACTTGTATTTTTATCAAGAAGATTTAATTTTTTTCCTAAAGCTCTAAAACATAATCGCATCCCTCTCCTTTTCGAAAAAATTATTATTATTTTCATGATATCAATTCTTCTTATCCATCCTTTTTTCCATAATTATGAAAGTCTCATCAGAGAAATGCAGAAAGGAGCAGGAGGATATACCTATTATTATTTTAAGGAATCAGAAATCATTAAATATGTTCAAAATAAAGAATGGGATGGGAAAATTTATTCAAATGATCCTCACTTGATATATACTTGTACCACTATTATACCTTATAACTTACCCTATAAAGATGAAGATATTTCGGAATTTAAAGAAACAATTGAAAATGAACCGAAAGTTTATTTAATTTGGTTTATAAAAAACTATGTGTCAGATAATTATATAGATTTAAGAGAAATAAAACAAAATTTTAATTTAAAAATAATTAAGAGTTTTTCAGATGGAAATGTTTGCGGAACGGTTTACCAATTCATATAAAGAGGAGGAAATAAGAAAAATTACTCTAAAATTGTTTTATATTTATTATACAGTCGTTACAAGTTAGCAAAAAATTGGACATCCTTGGACTTTTTAAAAATTATTATCAATCCCCCCTGATAAATTTAAAAAATGCATTGGCCCATGATATTTATATAGAAAGCTTCCTTTATCCTTCCTTAAAACAAAAAGAGGAAACCATTTCTGATAAGCTCTCGAGGTGAGGATAGGGAAAAAAGCTTTCATGAAGTATTAGAAAAGAAATGTAAGGGAAAGAAAACATGAGTATTTCCCTCAAATGAGGAAAAGGAATCCCAATTCGGGATGAAAATAAACATGGGAACGAGATGGCAAGGAAAAAAAAAGATTGATCTTCGGATCAACGCCCGTTTCCTCTAACGACGGGATGATGGGACATTTTGTCCAAATTTATAGTTAGAGTACCAAAATCTAGGGCTTATCCCATCGCCACCTTATAATTTTTTATAATTGGTAATGAGTTCTCCATGAGTGGTATCTTCCACGACATGAGGATACATTGCTTCAAGAGACACGCTCCAGCTACTCAAGAAAGCTTCAACGAGTTGTAACCGAAGTGAGACAGGCAGTCCTTGTGACTCGCCAGCACGACGTCAAATTTCCCAACTGTAGCATCTTGTAGTAATTTTAACAGCGATTTCCACTTGCCATTGAGCCTGGAGCCCACGTCTGAATACGCCTTGTAGAGGTGATATCCTTTTCTCATAAAATATCCCGTGTGAAGGGCAAGTTGTCGATTTAAATCTCTCGATGCCTTCTGGTGAGTGCTGAATATTCTTCCATAGAGAGCCACCTTCTTTTTATCATGAAATTTCTTTTTTTCTCGAAGGAAAACCAAGATGCGTGCTTTCTTATACCGCCGATGATTGCTAAGTTTCATCACAGTAATTTTTTAATTCAGATTCTATTTTATCTCCAGTCAGCTTCTCTGACTCAGAGCCTGATTCTCTTGGACCAATCTTATTACAAACTTCCTCAATGAAATTATACATATATTCATTTAAGTGGGCGAAATTCATATTTTATTCATCATTTGTTATTTTATTCATTCGTATTATTAATTTAAGTACATGTGTTTAAACTAATGAAGGCATTTTTAAAACTATTTTAAAATTAATTGTATTTGATTCATTTCAATGAAATTCATGTTTAATTATTTTTAACCCACGTTAATCGTTCTTTATATATTTCCGAATAGTTAACGATTTCATTTTAAAAGAATGAGTGAAATTTATCTCGTCATTCCCAAAAAATATTATTTTTCTTTAAATTATAAATTCTGGTTCTTAATTTCAGAGCTGCCACAGCCTGGACTGCCTCCTTAATTTCATGAAAGACCGGAATATTGCTAAGCTCTAAAGACTCAATAATAAGCGAGTATTTTTCTACGTAGGGCAAAAATGCAATAATGGGTTTTTTCTTACTAACTACGACATTTGCAATTCTTCTTCCAATTTGAAATGAAATATTGGGTGGGTAAGGCAAGAGTAATAATATAATGCATTCTATTCGTTCAATATCAGATAAAAAACTAATCATGTTTTCAATATCTCTATCCAATACGGACCCCGTTAAATCGATGGGATTGTTAAATGAGGCGATTTCTCGAGCCACTGGATTTAAAATGTCATGCATTTGTTTTTTTTCTTCTTCTGTAAATCGTACAGGTGTCAAACCATATTTTTGAAGCATGTCCGAACAGATTACACCATGACCGCCTGAAACACTAAGAATGGCAACATTTCCGTATACAATTCGTTTTTGTCCAAAAGGTTGTTTCTTCTGAGATAATACATCATATACTTTTAAATATGTTAGCAGTTCGCGTTCTGAGTGTGGATGAATCACATGATATTGTTTTAAGGCTCCGAATAGTATCTTCGAATTTCCTGCCAAACTTGCTGTATGAGATTGCGTAGCAATTCGGCCTTGTTCGGTAATTCCGCCGAAAAAAGCAATCACCGTATCTTCAGATTCTTTTGCAGCTTTTAGGAAATCTCTTGCCCTTTTATCTTTAAAACCTTCCAAGTAAAAAGCAATATTGCTCGTTTCTTTATCCACTTTGCTAAAATATTCTAATAACATGGTCTCATCCACTACTGCCCGATTTCCTATCGATACAGCTGTGGATACGCCGATATTTCTCTCTTTAAATTTTACAAAAAATTGGTCAATGAGAACCCCACCTGATTGACTTATGAGGGCGACGCTTCCCTTTGGGGGGCGTGTAATGCGTTCTGTAGGGAGAAAAATGGTATCCACCAAGGGAGGAGCGTATACTCCAATGCAATTAGGTCCTAATACAGCAATATCGTTATCGAAAGCTAATTTTTCGAGTTTTTCTTGTCTCTTCATTCCCTCACCGCCGATTTCAGCAAATCCACCCCCAATAATTATTGCAGCGGGAATTTTTAAATCAGCGCATTGTTGAATGTATTCTAAGGTATCTTCGGCGCTAACGGCAATTACTAACAAATCGGGAATTTCTGGCAACTCATCTAGCTTCTCATATAAGGGAATCCCCTCAATTTCACCTCCTTTAGGATGGATTCCATGTACTTTCACGTTCATTTCAAACTGATTTTTAACTAAAATTATTCTGCCGGGGCTAAGGGGATTACTCTTAGAGACGCCAACAACTGCCATAGAAGAGGGTTTAAATAGCTTTTCCAAATTCATCTTAAAATTCAGAGATTATTTTAGATATATTTTAAAGAAGCGTTAAGACATAATAAATATTCTTAAATAATTTCAAGTATATTTTAAATGGAATTTTATCCATTAATTATTTTTTTATCCGTGAAACGAAGGTATTAAAGTCATGTTTAATTTTTTTCTTTAATTAAGCTTTCATGCTGATAATGGGACATTGAGAAAAAAATTAAGATAAATAATAAGAAGAAATAGAAGGCAACTTGTTTTTAAATAGCATGTTTTAAATAAAACGATTCAGAATTCGTAGCCGCATTTCTTACACACGTGCTTTTTAGCATACATGGGAATATGACCAACATAACTCAAGATTTTTGTCTTATCTTCCACGCTTTTAATATCATGACCTACTGCTCCACACATGGGACAAGTTAATCGTTCTTCTGCTGAGATTGTAGCCGGACTTATTTCCGGCATTTTAATTTCATCTAATTCTGCTCTAAGCTCGTTTATTTTTAAATCTTTTTGTTTTAATTCCTCATCTTTTTGTTTGAGAATGGCTTCAAGTTCTTCATATTTAGTTTTTAGTTCATCATATTGTGCTTGCAAACTCGAAGCCGTTCCTAACTGAGAACTATATTCAGAAAGTTGTGCTTTTAAAGAATCTATTTCTGCTGCTAAATTAGTGATTTTTTCGTTAGAATTGGCAAGTTCTTGTTCCTTAGAGGCAAGTTCTTGGTCTTTTGAAGCCAAGAGGGCTTCTTGATTCTTCTTTAAATTTTCAATCTCTGATTCAAGGGCATTTTTTTCAGAATTTATTTTTTCCATATCTGCTAGAAGTTTTTCTTTTTCACCTTTAAGGGCGTTTAATTCTGCCGTGAGCGATTCTTTTTCACCTTTAAGGGCGTTTAATTCTGCCGTGAGCGATTCTTTTTCACCTTTAAGGGTGTTTAATTCTGCCGTGAGCGATTCTTTTTCACCTTTAAGGGCTTGATTTTGTTGAGTAAGCTCATTAATTTGTTGATCTTTTGCTTGGATGGTTTCACGCAGGTTTTGTCTAGTTTTTTCCAGTTCTGCGTTTGTATCGTCGAGTTTTCCCGAGAGTTCGACAAGTTTATTTGTAGTAGTATCAAAATCTTTTTGAGTTTCTGCTAATTTATTTCGTGTTTCGGTGAGCTGTTTTTCAAGGTCATTTACTTTAGCTCTTAGATCTAAGAGAAAGCGTCCTTCTACTTTAAGAGCTTTATCAGGTCTTTCTTCTGCTTTCTCCCATTCGATTCCGGGCATGATCTCATTAAAAATTTTTAATTTTGATATATTATTAACATGAAGGGTGATTTATTTATAATAATATATAATTTGAAATTTAAATATTTAAGCTAGTGATGATTTTATCATAGAGGAATGATCCATGTTTAAGGAATCGAAAATGAATGGAGAATTAGAAGAAACAGAAGATAATATTAAATATATTTCTACATCCGGAGTATATAATACACCTTTTTCTTTAATCATTTTAGTTCAATTATTTGTTGGAGGTTTAGTTTTATATATCGTGAATGCTTGGTTTCTTGGACATCTTTATTTCTTATTAACGGGGATTTCCATTTATCCTTTTTCTTCCCAAGCATTATGGTACGAATGGTTTCTTCTCCCCTTAAATATCTATGGTAATTTATTCCTATTTTTTATTGTAGTGTCCTTATTTTCAGCGGGTATTTTCCGGCTATTGAACTATTTCCATCCCCCTAGAGAAGGAGTTTTTTTCAGGGGGAGTAAAGATTGGAAGTACATGCATAGAAGGTTTTGGACGGCATATTTTCCCATTTGGCTTGCCCGTGCCTTACCCTTACCATGGGTAGATATTGTTTGTTATAATTTATTGGGAGCTCGCATTGGTAAAAAAGTAGTTATATATGAAGGATACATCGACCCGTTATACGTGGAAATAGGAGATTTCACCATGACTTCTTTAAACACGTTTATATTTTCTCATTTAATTTATCACGATAAAGTTCTTATTCGTAAAGTAAAAATAGGAAAATACTGCATAGTGGGACCTCAGAGTATCATATCTCCCGGAACAATAATGGAAAATGAGGCAATCTTAGGAGCTAATAGTTATACATGGATAGGACAACGATTGAAAGGGAATTTGATTCACGTGGGTACTCCCGTTAAAAAATCTTTTCCCATTCAAACAGTGGAGCAATCTAAAGAAAAACTTTCTCGAGTCCGAGGAGATAAACCATTACCATAACAATCAACAATTAAAAAAAATAAATGTATCAAAGGTGGCATGATTAATTTTTCAACCGGCTAGTTTAAAAGGAGCTTCTCTCACTCCGGTGGATGAATTTTTAAGAAAAAGATTTTTTGGGTTATATTTATTTGAGATCCTTATTAGTTTTATTCCTTTATCGATTTTTGAATTATTTTATTATTACTACTTCTGGAATTCCCAATATCTTGCCTTATTTTTCCTTTTTTTGCCTTTCAATTTTTTCGTCGGGATGTACATTCTTCAATTTAGTTCGACTTTTTGTTCATATCTCATGTTAAATTTGATTAATCTAATCCACGTTCCTAGAGAAGGAATTTTTGTAAGGAATCTTTCGAATGCCGATTATTATTTTTGGAATTTAAGAAATTTAATAAAAAAATGGCCCTTGCTTGTCATGGCATCCAATCCCTTTCCATGGTGTAAAAATAGGTTTACTCTACGATTTTTTGGAACTTCTATCGGAAAGCAATGCTTATGTGATAATTGCTGGATCTCTTCAGAATTCGTGTCAATTGGTAATAATGTAATTATTGGGGCAGGAACTGTTATTATTAGCCATGCGATAGAACCTGACGTGTTAATTTTAAAAAGAATTCGCATTGAAAATAATGTTTTAATTGGAGCCAAATGTATTATAATGCCTGGCACGGTCATACAAGAGGGGGTAAAACTTTCGGGTCATTCCTTTACCTTGCGCGATCAAATTTTAGAAAAGGGTCTAATTTATCACGATAATCCAGCAATATTAAAATCTGATTCGAATAATGAGGTATCATGATTGATAAAGTTATAAAAAACAATAAAAAAATAACTAAGCCAAAAAGACTGGTTCTAATTTCAGATACCCACATTACTCGCTCTGGTCCTGATTTTAATCTCCACGTATTTAATTTAGGAATGGAAAAAATCAATAAAATAAAAAATGTCTCTTTATATCTTCATTTAGGAGATTTAACCATGTCCGGAACTCTCTTGGATTATGAATTCGCCTTAGAACAAATGAAAAAATTTAATCCGATTTCAGGCGCTCCCATAAAATTCATCATTGGAAATCATGATGCGCTTAACGTCGGCTATTTACTCTTTGAAGAGATGATAGGGGATAGGCATTTTGAACATGAGGATGAAACTTTCTATATCATTGGGATTGATAGCACGAAACCAGACTTACCTAGTGGAATCATTCATCATGATACGATTGCTACAGTAAAAAATCTTTTGGTACAACCGGAGATTGAAGATAAAATAAAAATCACGTGTTTTCATCATCAACTAATTCCCATTCCTTTTACGGGAAAGGAAAGAAGTGCTATAGATGATTCAGGAAACATGATACAAATGTTAATTGATACAAATTCGGATTTAGTCATTAATGGACATCGACACGTGTCAAATTTATATACTACTAGTAGCTCAATTAAAGATCTTTACATCTTTAATGTTGGAACATTTTCTTGTTATAAAACACGCTACAGAGAACTTTTTACTTATTGTATTATTGATATGGAAGGAAATAAATTGAGATTCCGGATATTACCCATTTTAGAGCCAACGAATAAAAAGGAAATTCTTAGACAGGTGAATTATTATGATTTAAATCATATTTCTTCAAATGAAAAACCAAAATTTAGGTTCATACAGATTTCTAACTCCATGATCTCAACGGAAAAAGAAAGAAAAACATCTCTGGATAAGGCCATAGAGACAATAAATAAATTAGAGGAGGTTGATTTAGTTATTCATGCGGGTAATCTCACCAAGAACAGCCTTGAAAAAGAATTTCAACTTGCTAGAAAAAAATTAGATGCTTTAAAAGTGCCATTTATCGTAGTTCCGGGTTATTTGGATTCAAAACCACTTTCATGGGAACATTGGCAAGAATATATTGGATCATTAAATCCATTATTTGAAACGGATACCATGTATTTTCAAGGAATTAACTCTACTACGAGTGATTCAAAACTCGGATTCATTGGAAGGAAACGCCTCCATCAAGTAATTGATAGGGTCTTACATTTAAATTCAGAAAAATTTGTTGGCGTGTGTTGTTTTCATGATCTAATTCCCACTCCGCTTTCAGTATGGCGTACGGAATTAATAGATTCAGGAGATGCGTTATCTCAATTCGCTCATTCTCCCATTAATCTCGTTTTGAATAGCTCTCCAAGTATCTCCTTTAATCTTAAAATAGAAAATACGATTTTTTCGAATGGAGGAAATTTAAAAGGCGAACATTTCAATGAAGTCATAACAGAGATTGATATTCATGAAGAAGGCTTGGTTATTATTAAAGATCATGACTTAAAATCAAAAAGGATAAATATAATTGGTAAATATCATTTAAATCTATCTCATGAAGAAGGTCTGAATTGAAATTATTTGAACAGAATTTTTATTTCGAGTGAAAAAATGGAGTTATTAAGATTTTATAACGTGCTAAAAATTGATTATAATTCGGAGATCTGGCTAAAATCGCAAAGAGTAAAAATCAAAATGCTAAAAGTTTTGATAAAAAACATTAGATCCATGCTAAATAATGCGAACATTCCTTTTACTAAATATCAGCTGAGTGACGATTCTGCCCGCATTTTTTTCTTTTTTAAAAATGAACATTTATCGGCAGCTATTGAGGTTTTAAAAAATGTTTTCGGAATTCAAACCATGAGTCCCGCCTTGCGAACATCTAATAATCTCGGCCATATTACATCAAAATGCTTGGAAATAGCTAAACACGTGTTAGAGCCCAACGATTCATTTGCGATTCGAGTAAAAAGAGCGGGTAAACAAGAGTATACTTCGCAAGATGTCGCAAACATCTTAGGGAAAGCCATAATGGATGAATTTGCCGTTCAAAAAAATTTAAGCGTGAATCTAACTAATCCCAAAAAAACCATTCACGTTGAAATTCGAAATCAATTTTCTTATATCTTTACTGACATCATTGAAAGTAATTGGAAAGGCTTACCCATCGAAACTCATAAAAAAATAATGGTAATGGATGTAGGAAGGCTTGAAGATTTATTAGCAGGATTTCTCATGATGAAACGAGGTTGTTTAATACATCCCGTATTATTTTGCTTGACTAAAAAGGAAGCAATTTGGCAAGCTCGCATGAAAAATTGGAAAGAGCTCCTGAAATACTTGCCTTTTCTTAAATTTTTTTTAGTCAAGGTTGATTTATTGGAACTCCTCAAAAAGATCCATGATAACCTCCAATTTACAAAATATACATGCGCCACTTGCAGATTATTAAGATTCCATGCTCTTGCTAAAATCTTGGGAGAGGTTGAACCGTCTTATCCGAAAGAGATGAAAGCTATTTCGGATGGACTAACATTTACTAACCATGGTTATTGTTCTAACATTATCGATTTAAATTCTCTCGCTTTAAATTATAATTTTAATTCATTACCCATATTTACTCCTAATATTGGCTATAATGAGGACGATTTGCGAGATATGATAATAAAAATTTCAAATAATTTATTACAAGTAGAATATTGCGATTTAAAACCAAAAAATCAAGAGTTCAATAAAGAAGTAGTAATGGATTTGTATAATACATTACAATTGGACGATTCCCTCTCAAAACTATTACACGATATAAAAAAGATTAATTTAAAAAAAGATATTAAAAACACCTAACAACCCTAATAATTATGAAAAATTTTTCTAATCTACAACAAAAATTTCCTTATAGCGATAAAAAAATCCATGTTTCTAGTTTTGAATGATTAGGATCAAATTTAATTAGAAATTTAACCTTCTAGATCGTGAACATGGCTAAAGTAGAATTACATTTGTTAAACATCTTTGCCCTTAAGGTAAAAGAGAAAACCTTAAATTACGATGGAAAAACCGTAAAAGATGTGATTAAAAATTTCTTAAAAGATCACGGAGATAAATTAGATGATGGCCTTTTAAGTAAAAATAAAAAGAAATTGCATTCGAATATCTTAATCCTTCTAAACGGTAAAAACATTAATTATTTAAAAAAATATAGAACAAAGTTAAAAGATGGCGATCAAATTTATCTTTCCATCCCCATATCTGGAGGATAATTGAGAGCCACGCATTATTTTAATCATTCCTATAAGTAGAATCTTTATTCTCGCTTCTTTTTAAATTTAAATAACATTCACATTGAATGATTTTTACTTTTTTAGATCGATTTCATGTTAAATTTAAATACAACAAAATTTATTAGAAATAATCATGATTACATTATTAGTATTCCTTATCACTAAAATTTAATAATTAATAATTTGCCTATTTTATCGTTGAAAAAATTCTTGGTGGCTGAAATTTGAGTAGGAAGGTTGTCTTTTTGGGCTTGGATAATGCTGGAAAAACTTCAATTTTGACTACAATTACAAAGAGATTTGGTTTTGAGGATGAAGTTGCCGAATTAATGCCGACAAGAAGAATTGAACGCGATAAATTTAATTTTTTGGGAATTGAATATACCTGCATGGATTTTGGGGGTCAATTACAGTATAGAAAGGAATATTTAAGGGATCCCGGTAAATATTTAGGGGGGACGGACTTGTTATTTTACGTTATTGATGCTCAAGACCATGCAAGGTATAATGAATCGATAGACTATTTGGAGCAAGTATTACTTTATTTTAAAGAAACCCAAACTAATGTTCCCATTGCCATTTTGTTTCATAAATTTGATCCTGAATTGGTGCGAGATCGGGAGCTAAATAGAAACACGTTAGTTCTCAAACAAAACTTGACCAAATTTAGCGGCCAATTTGATATTTTTTTCTTCGAAACAAGCATTTATGATATAAAATCGGTAATGGATGCATTTTCGAGTGGATTATCGTTATTATTTGACAGAATGGAAATGCTTTCAGCTTTATTTTCTGAAATTAGCTCGAAATACAATGCAATAATGATTGCATTGTTTGATTCAAGAGGGATTACTATTGGTGAATATTATAGACCCCATTTACATTTGCAAGAAAAATTAAAAATCTACGACATATATATTGAAGTACAAAAAAGAATTATTGCTGAAAACAAGGAACTTTATGAATTTTCCGATAGATTTGAAAAGGGACAAAGATTCTCCGGCGTGGTGGAAGTTTTAAAAATGGGTGCTTTGGATTTTTATTTGCTTTTTATCGTGGAAGAAGATGAAAAAGATTTAGAGAAAACCGTGAATTTATTAGATCAAATCGAAGCCGCCAAGCCTCAAATGGAGAATATCATCCTCCAATTAATCCAATAAAAATTTTAAATTTTGTCTCCTCCTCTCGCCTCAATAAATTCATTTATTTCCTTTTTCGTGGGGGGCTTTTGCCTTGAGATTTTATATGCTGAAATATGGGTAGCAAAAAATGCACATTCTTTAAGAATTTCTAACAATTCATTAGAATTTTCTTTCATGAGTAAGGAATTTAATTGCTGCTTATTTTTGATTAATTCATAAAATTTTGCTAGGAATCCCGCAGCATAGCAGTCTCCTGCTCCGGTACGATCGATTACTTTTACCTCAAGGGCGGGTACTTCTAAAACAGACGTGTTGTCTGATGCGATAAGAGAACCCTCTTTTCCATTGGTATAAATCCTAATTCTAGCCCATCTCTTAAAAATATCATCTAATTCCGTGAATTCACATTGCTTGTTAATAATGGCTTCTGCATCCTTTAAATTTAAAAATAAAATATCGTGTCGTTGTTCTACGAGTTGATTTAACTGGTTAATTGTTTGTAATTTCTGCAGTTCAATGTTGAAAGCTGTAATTAGCTCAAATTGTTGAGATTTTTCTAAAATGTCTTTAAATTTTTCCGCCATTGGAGTGGTAAAAATAATTTTATAATTTTTAAAATCTTCTATAGAGACTGGAATACTTTTAAAATTCATACGTTCCTTTAATTCGGGGGCGACAAAGATTTTTGTCGTGAGATTCGATTTAATAATGGTACTTATCGGTGTTAACTCATTTACATGGTAAATATCACGAGTATCAATTCCTAAATCCTTTAATTCCTTTATCATCCACTCAGAACCACGTCCAATGACCGAAACTAATTTTGTAGGAACTCCCAATGCGACAAGACATTCGGCGGAATTATTTCCGTTCCCTCCTCGTTTCATATAGCAGGAGCTATTAACTTTTTTCGGTAAGTTTGAAAGAGCTTTTACCGCAATATTTTTTAGTCTTTTGCGAGAGAAATCATCGGGATTATAATACAAGAAATTAAATACCCTATCGGCAATTCTTTCCACGAGTAATTCAAAAAAATCATTTTCATAATATAAATCCTCATGCAATTCTCCTAAAACAAGTATACCACCACTCATTTATCCTTGATCCTTTTTATTATTATGAAAACGCAGATGGAGGGATTCGAACCCTCGAGCGCTTTCGCGCACCAGCTGGCTTGGTTTATATCATCAATCTCTCGAGGCTGGCGTCTTACCACTAGGCTACATCTGCTTGTTAAAATTTAATCCTTCTTTCGAAGCTGCATTCCAATATTATCTCGATATCTTGAGAAATTGATGATTTAATATAAATAAGATTGCTTTAAAGAAAAAATTCACGCATGGAAGTGGAATCCTCCTTATAAACCTGACTCTTGTTAAAACTTATTTAATAGCCTAAATGGTGGTGAATAATATAATTATAAGGGAAGAAATTAGAGCTCCTTCCGATTATTGAGAAACAGGCACGTAAATTTTTAATTTTAAGGAGGGATCTAATAATTTTAATAAACCTTCTTCCATGTATTTATTTAGTAGAAGTTTGATCGTGGAAACACGGACGTCGAATTTAATGGCGAGCTCCGTGGCAGTTATGGATTTTCGTTTTGAAATATATTTTTTTATTTCTTCTTCTACATGTCGGGGAATGAACGCATCTCTTTCTATCACGTCGATCTGCTTGGTCCTTCCGTATTTTCGCCTTAAATTTAGGGTAGCTTTTCTAATGAGTAATTTCTCTTCTTTTTCAGACAATTTTCTTCCTCGTTTCTTTATAGTTCTAGTTTAAAACAGCAATAATTATAAAGTGAAAAGGATTAAAATTTAATAAAATTTTTTATTTTTATTGGAACTCACGCTCTAAATTAATAGATTTTAACTCCGTCTTGGATGGATGCGGAGATATAACCCGTGAAAAAGAAAGATCTTTTTAAGAGAAAAAAGAAAAGACCGGAAGATTTACACGAGAATCCCTTAGACTATTTTCGGGATGAAACTCTAAATCAATACGCCTCCTCTAAAAGCATGATGAGAATCCAACAAAAAATTACCCTGCGAGCGATGGAATTATTAAACATGGAAAAAGAAAATGTTTTAATTTTAGACGCGGGAAGTGGTCCCGGATTTTCTTCTGCTATTATAAAAGATTTAGGATTTAACGTGGTATCTCTGGATCTAAATGAAAAATTATTGAATTTTTATAAAATTAGAGAGTTGAATCCCATTGTTGGCGATATATGCTCGCTTCCCTTCCGACCCGAAGTTTTTGATGGAATCATTTCCATTTCCGCCATTCAATGGCTTCTTAAAGAAAATAAATCCAAATTCTTTCAAGATTTTTCCCGAGCAATAAAAAATTTCCATGAGATCTTAAAAAAGAATTCTAATCTCGTACTACAATTTTATCCCAAGAATGAGCACGTTTTAAAGGAAATGGGAAAAATCATCACGGATGCTACTTCTTTCAAGGGAAATTTCATTATAGATAACGTGAACAATCCTAAAAAAAGAAAAATATTTTTACATTTAAATAAAAACCATTAATGAATCAATATGGGATATTTTAATTAATCTTCTCCATTTTGGAGTGTATCATATAGAATCATTCTATTGCAAAATATTATATTTAATGATTTTTATAAAAGATATAATAACAATTTTTGAAAAATAAGTGGTTATAAGAGGTAATATCAAATGAATATTTTTTTAAAAAAAATAAAACAGCATAAACATAGAAATCTACTTCTTTTACTTTCCATACTGACAATTTCATTGATAGCGATAAGTTCTAACTCAAATCTATCAACAACTAATTTAATTATCGATGAAAAAAAGGATGATATATCTAATGATATTGAAGATGTAATAACAAAAGATATCAATCGCGATGCTGTTCCACTTTCTTCTGCTTCTGGAGAGTGGTGGAATGCTAATTGGCATTATAGATTACCGATAACAATTACAAGCGGGAATTTAAATAACTATCAAGTACGCATTAATATTAATTTGACCAACTATTATGATTTAGGGTACATTGATAAAACGGGTAAGGATATACGTTTTACAAACCTTTCAAATGTTGAACTTGATTATTGGATTGAACACATGGATATATCGGGGGGAAACAGTACGATTTGGGTAAAAATACCTCAACTTTCAGTGACAAGCACGAATAAAATTTACATGTATTTTGGAAACCCTAATGCTGTTAGCAAATCAAATGGAACAAGCACATTTGATTTATTTGATGATTTTAATGATGATGTTTTAGATTCAAAATGGTATAATTCTTTAAGTGATTACCAACTTTCCGATGGAAAATTAAGAATAAATGCCGGAGGATTGGGGCTGAATGATCCCCTTGACTTTAATATATCAGATGGATACATGGTAGAAACCAAAATTTTATTTAATGAATTAGCAAGCGGTTATTCCGGAACAATTCCTGAGATATCATCATCAAGATTTACAGCTGGTAGTAATGCCAATGGAGATGCTACCATTTTATACATGAGAGAGAATAGTCAACCATTAATTCATTATTGGATAGGCACGGGGAATGTAATTAGGAGTTATGATTATGGCTCTGGAAGTACTAATTGGATATCTGCGGAAAATGTGTGGTATCTAACGGGAACTTCTGTTGATGGAGCTACCGCAGAACTATGGAGAAATGGTACAGCATTAAAAACTTTTACTGGCATTTCGTGGAATAATGAAAAACCCATTAAGTATATTTCTATAGGATATTTCACGGGGGGAGGTGATGGACAAGATACAACTTATGATTGGGTGCGAATTAGAAAATACACTACTAATGAGCCAACGATATCGATTGGTAATCTTGAAAATGTTGAATATAAAATTACTTGTTTTGATCTAGATGGTCGTAGAGTTCCAAATGCGCGGGTATTTATCTCAAATAAAACCCGCCCATACCTTAATCAGACGGGGACTTCAGATGATAATGGAGAGGTTATTTTTACTAACGTTTCAAGAACGGGAATTTATAACATTATGGTGAATTATACTTCCCAGAATGGACTCTATACGGAAACAGTGTATTCTAAGGACAATATTCGATTATATGATTTTACCGAATTAGAGCTTTATCTTAATTTATGGACCATTGATTTCGATGTAATTGATTGGGATAATAATACCATAGATTATGGATATGTTGTAGTGTACAATGATACTCAAAAGAACCAGCCCTTGGCAAACATCACGTTGCAAAGCGGCACGGGAAGAGCAACCTTCAGGTGGATTAATAAATCATATTATACTTATGACGTGTACTATCGAAATGAAGATTATTTTCAACGAGATACCTTGATCAACAATGGAACGATTCAGAGAGAAGATAAAAAGAGAAATCAAGTGTTTTACGTAAATCAAACTAATATATATTCCAAAAATAGATTGGAATATCGTGTTGAACAAACCATATGGGCAGAAGGATCAGATGAGAGTAAAATAGGTCATGTTCGAATAATTAATGCAACTATTAATTTAAACAACATGGAAGATAATGTATCTAGCGTTGAGGTATTTTACGTGGATTCTAAAGGCGATTTTAACAAGATTAATGAAGCTAGCAAGACCTATTCTACAACGACTACTCAAGATACGATTAAAATTAACACGATAAATCAATATGATGTGTTTGGATTAAAAATAATAGTAGAAGGTGGCAACTCTTCCAGATGTAATGGGACAATTGACCTACATTGGGTTGAGACAACCACTCCCATTGTCCAAGCTAACATGTCGAAAATGCACATTAAAGTGGAGGATGGGGGAATAGGCGTTGTAGGGGCAATTGTTAGAATTTGGAACGGCTCCGATAAGATTGAATTCTGGTATCTCATAGGAACGAATTATAATATCACGATTGATATTGGAACTCAACAACAAGTTAGATTTAATGTGTCATATTCAAATCCAGCTCAACCCATCTTGGAAGAAAATATACCGTGGTACAATTATACGCTTCGGCAAGAGTCATGGATGAATTTAACGTTAGTAAATACTGCTAATTATATTACAAATTTTACATACTATAGCGGAGATGATGAGGTATTCTGGGGCACTAACATGTCTTATGAGGTTAATTTTTCATATACTGAGGATGGCGGAAATCAATGGCATGATGCGATAGAGAACAGTCACGTGCATTGTTCTGTTTATATATGGGGTGCTTCTCCAATTTTATTATATCAAGAAGAGATGCTAAATCACGGAGATGGGCGATATACGTCGGAGTTCAATTCAACTCGGTTTTCAGCTGGAAATTCAAGCATAAATTATGTAGTTAAGATTACGGGAGAATGCAAGGGTTTTAGTGATCCTACACCCGTGTATTTTTTTGTTAAAATAAAAGCCGTGGAAACGGAACTTGCATATTACAAATACCCCTCATTAACCGGGAATGGTGTATCACAAATCGACCAATATTATGGTGAATTAGTAAAGATCTCCGTGAAATATACAAGAGAAGGCAGCACAGCGGGTTTATTGAATGCTACTTTAAAATACAATTGGCAATTTACAACATCTCCAGTTAATATCAATCCTGATCCATTATATCACGGATTTTATACTTTTGAAATCAATACCTCAATCGCAGCTAATATTGGTGAATATAGTATCACCGTGTCTGCTTGGAAAACGAATTATTCCTCTATTAGTGATACATTTATTTTAGTAATTAATTCGCGACCAACCAAAATTAATGGGACTACTAAATCATTACATAATTCGACGAGCATATGGGTCGGGAATGATTTCATCGTGTATTATGAATACAAGGATACTCGAGCCGGAGCCAAGATTGGAGATGCGGATGCTGCTTATTACTACTGGTCTGAATTGGACGAAACTGGGGAACCCATTGAACTTAGCGACAATATCAACCTGGAAAAAATATCGGGTAATTTATACAAGCTGGATTTCAATGCTTCCGGAAGAGAAATCGGAAAATATGCCCTCTACGTGTTTTTCGAGAAAAATAACTACGATGCACGGAGTGCCATCATTAACTTGGAGATCAAGCGGCGCATCTTCTCCGCCTCCTTGGACATTAACAACGGTTCGAGCACCACGGTGAACGTGGTAAAGGGTGAGCCCGTGGAAATCACGCTCACGCTCACGGATCTAACGCGGGGAGGTGCCTCCAGCAGTTCATTAACCACGCAGGCAACGAGACCCCTTTCAGGCGCTACCGTGACTTTATACATCACTGAACTGGCAAGAACCTTCACGCTGGAAGAAGAAGGAAAGACGGGGGTCTATAAATTGACCATCGACACGTCGGATCCCGATTATCAAGCATTCTTCGTCCCCCAAACTCTCACGGGCAATTTCACCATTGAAAAGAAAAACTATGAATCGCAAACCATTCCCTTTACTCTCGTGGTTGGCATGGAAGAGATCTTTCCGGGATTCCCAACGTTTTATTTCCTCTTGATCGTCATCGGTGGCAGTGCCATCGTGGGCAGCTTGGTGACGTATCGGTACGTGCAATTAGCAAGAATTCCCAAGTTCGTGAAAGACGTGCGCAAGATGAAAAAGCTCATTAAATCCGGAACAGAAATACCCGAATCACTTGCATATCCCTCCAAGAAAGCCATGATGGCAGAATTGATGGGAGATAAATGGACAGAGATCGGCCTTTCATTGGACAAGATTTTAGGAATCGAAAGGAAAGGCAAGATGCCCCCCGAGATTCAAGAAGAAAAATTCGAAGGAGGTGAGTTGTAATGCCGGTAGGATTAGTGGTCATGAGATGGGATGAGCGCGTGGGAACCGAAATTTTAGCCAAGTATCCCGAAGAAATCACCGTTTCGGATAAAACGCTCATGCAGGTCTATAGCACGCACGAGTACAGCGGCGAGTCGGGAATGATCAGCTTGATGGTGGGCGCTTTAAACATTGCCTCGTATTATACCGGGCCGGATAAGGGGTTTTACATTCTACTTCTATTGAACTTGGATGACGATCCCGATGCTTATGAAGGCGGGTTGGTGGACGTGGCCCAGACCATCTTGCAAAACTTGGAAGACGATGCTTACATTCCCATGATTCCTTCCTTGTTCCGCCGTCTTTCCGTGTATCCAACGCTAACCACGGAGCAGCAGCTTGCCATGACCTATCAGGAGGAGATCAAGCGCATGATTCTCAATCGCCTGCGGGAGGAGGGCGTGGTCTCGAAATCCGAGCTAATGATATGGCTCAAGGACAAGTACAAGCAGGGTTTCGTGGACATGGAAAGCGTGCTCAATGATTTGATCAAGCGGGAGCTCGTGAAAGAAACCTCCGTGAAGGGCATGCCTTCCGAGCTCATCTTCTTGATCAACGACTTGATGATGTTACGCATCCCGCCCGTGAACCTTGCCGGGAATCCCGTAGATCACGGCTTGCCTGCCCAGTTATCCGACGATTATAAGACGGAGATCAAGAATTTCTTCCAGGGATACATCCCTTCCGAAGATGATAACTTGCGGGTGGTGGACGTTTTCATAGACCCGCAGGTGTACGAGACCTTGCGGCTGCTTCGCACGTCCATCGTGACCCGCAACGACCTGGAGAAGCTGAAGAAGAAAGGCGTGGATGACGTGGACGAGGTGCTGAAGGTGTTATGGGACAATAAGATGATCCAAGTCTTTCAAGACGAGCGGAATAACGAGTATTATGCCTTGATTACCGATTTCTACATTGACTTGGTCTTTCCGGAATACATGCTGAATGTCATCCGAGAGGAATACGTGAATAAGTCGAAGGCGGAAGAAGTGCTCGTGGAATACCTCACGGTCCTCGAAGATGCGTACTATGCCATGGAAGAGGCAAAAAAAATAGCAGCAAGTGGAAAAGAAACAGGAGAAGAAGAAGCAGAAACGGGAACTTAAAACCCATAGAGATAAATTTCAAATATTTTTTATTTTTAAATTATTTATCATTTTTTTCATTTTTTTTGAAAATTTTATAATTTATTTTGTTTAAAATATTCTTAACATTCTCTTCATTACTTTAAATTCCAACAGAGATAGACGTCTGATTAATTCAATTTTAAACAGTCGCCGACTAGTCAAAACAATTTTGGACAAAATTAGACATGAACACAAAAATAAAGGGGTTTTTTATTGTCTTTCCTAATCATTCTTCATGAGCTCTTTCTTTCTCTCCCTCGGACATGTTGCCTCCTTATTGGGTGTCAGTACTAACACTTTAAGAAAATGGGATCGCTTGGGAAAATTTCAAGTGCGATGCGTGCGGTCGCAGCACGTCAAGCAAGCTTTATCTCACGCGGTACTCGAATTCCGCCCGCCTCTCGGCGTTATTATTTCAAGCTCATCTCGCATGCGGTGGCCTCTCATCCCAGTGTTGCATCATCGATCTTTCCCGTTTCCTCTAACGACGGGATGCTAGGACAATTTGTCCAAATTCATAGTTAGAGAATTGAAAAAAAGTTATAATATAGAAATTAAAGAGAATTAAGAATAATTATCACGAGAAGGTTGGGACATTAGTGCGTTTTATCAAGATTTCCATATTAGGGTTAAATTCATGAATATATTTTTTATCTGCGATTTTATTACCAATTATTTCTAAATATCGGAGGTTTTCCATCTTATTAATCCATTTAATATTTGCTTTATCTTGAAGTTGATTATTCCCCAAATAAAGATGAGTCAAGTTTTTAAGGGGCAACAATTCTTTAATACTTTGTATTTGATTATTGGAAAGGTCGAGTCTTCGAAGATATTTTAAATTTTCCAAGCCCGGGATCTCTAATAAGCTTTTTATATTATTTTTAAATTCGGGTTTCCATCCTCTTACTTCGTATTCCACATCGGATAAATCCAATTCAATGACGCATCCTTTTTCAAGTTCATAATAAACGGAAAAGAATTTTTCTTTTAAAATTTTAATGGTATGATAATTGATGAGAATATCTGCTAATTTCTCAGGCGTTAGAGCATAGATTGTTTTATTTTCAAATAGTTTTTTAAGTTCTTGTCTATATTTAATATTTTTAATTTGCTTTTTCTCATCCATGAATACTTTTTTTCTGATTTTTTTTAACTCTTTAAGTAATATTTTTTTACTAATAGTACTTTCAAGGCAAGCTAATGATTTTATTATTGACACCAAGCATTCATAGTTTGTTTCGTGTTGGAGCATCCATTTTAATGGATTTAAAAGTTTATTCTTAGTCCATGATTGAAGGACAGAAATCGTTGTGATTTTAATAGCAGGATTTATTTCGGATAAGAGTAGTTGTTCCAAATACTCTAAAAGAGAGCTTCTTTTTATTTTTGGCAAGAGAGGAATGATTTTATTTAAAGAGAAGATATATTTCCTTCTAATTTGATCATCATCACATACCTCGATTATCGATAGCACGTGATTGTATAAAGTATCAATATCGATTTTTTTCTCATGATATTCTTCGACAATACGTTCTATGGAGGTTATCATTTTACCATCTTTTTTAATTATTATAATCCTTCCTTTGAATTTTTAATTCGAGATCTTAGAGAGAAATTTTATCGGGAGCTAACCCCTTTTCAATAGAATTTTTTTCTTCAAAAAATAAATTGTTTTTGAAAATGAAATAATTATATAATATCTAAGACAACATTACTATAAGTAGTAAAATCGTTATTTAAATAAAAAATCATTCTTTTTAACTGGAATGTCAGAAGAGATAATATTATATTGCATTGAATGTGGAGCTCGTTTACAAGAGGACTTAATTACCTACTTGCGGGAAGGTAAGATGGTGTATTGTGAACAATGTGGATTTGAAAACAAGCCAAGTGATTTTAATTTAAAAATAATTCCAAAAGTAAATGCCTCAAAAACTCCAAAAGATCTTAAAACATTGATAAAAGCTACCGGAAATCGTTTACTTAAAAAAGTGAAGACTAAAATTAATGAAATGCGCGAGGAGCAAAAGAACCGCTAAATAAATAAGGGAACGCATTGAAAAGAGAGCCTCTATTTACGTCAGCTCGATTATAAAACTTTTTTTAGTCAATTATGACTAAATATCTTAAAAATTTACCACCCTCTCTTATTATTGGAAAGTTTCTTGAGGATATAGTTTGAATCCATTCATGTTTTTTTCTCACTTGTAATTAAAATAATTTTTATTTTTTCATTAATTTCTAAGATAAATGGAAAAAAAATCAGATTTACCTATTAGTACTCTAAAAGCAAAAATCTTTTTATTTACCATTTTAATAGCTAATTTTTTTAGGAACTTAGGCTCGAGTATAGTTGATATTGGCTTACCGCGATTTATTCTAAGTTTATCGGGTACTCTCATTTCATATGGTTTGGTTGTAGGCATTTTCTCAATTACTCAATCAATTTTTCAATTCCCAATTGCTTCTGCTTCTGATAAGTTTGGTAGAAAATTAATGATTGGAATTGGCATGAGCATATATATTGCAGGAACCTTTTTATGCTTCATGGCTCAAAATGTAATCCAATTAATTTTATTTAGGGCAATCCAGGGCGCAGGAGCTTATAGTTCGATACTTCAAGCACTAACTTGCGAACATTTTGATAAAGAAAAACAAGGGAAAGCCATGGCATTTTATTCCTTTAGTCTGAGCTTGGGGTATTTTGGCGGAATTATTTTAGGAGGGTATGTCGCTTATTATTTTAATTTTAGATTGATTTTTTTATTTTCGGGTACTTTAACGTTCATCTCAATGATTTTAATTTTTGCATTTTTAGACATCCCTAAGAAAGAATCATCCTCTAGCATGGAAGAAATATTAGGAGATCAAAATGCCATTGCATTTTTCAGCAATATAAAGGTTTTAATCAAGGAGCGCCAATATTTGTTGACTATTATTTTAAATAGCCTTCGATGGATGTTTTTAAATGGAAGTATCGTTTATATCATATGGGTTTTACAGATTTATTGGGGAAGAAATGAATTGGAAACGAGTTATCTTTTAATTTTCATTGTTTTTATTTATATAATTTCAATAATTTTAGGGGGCCCTCTCGTGGATAAATTCAATTCAAAAAGAATTTTAATAGTAGGCCAAGGTTTAATTCTTATCGCAGGTGGATTATTTTTCTTGATGAGCTTTATACCGAATTTTCTCATTTTTTACATGGGATGCATTATTTCTGGAATGGGCTTCGCTTATTTTCAGACTGCTGGTAATTCTCAAATTTCGAATATAATCGAGAAAATTAATCCTGATTTGAAAGGTTCAGGGTTTGGGTTTAATAATACCATAGGATTCATATGTGGAGCTTTAGGACCTATAATAATAAGTTCTTTAGGAGAATTTTCTTTACACGTTCCTTTTTACTTCATTTCAATTTTAACTTGTATCGCATTAATAATAACGATTAAATTTATTAAGGTTTAGGGGAACGTATTCTTTTCTTTAAAGAAATTTATTAATTTTCTTTTCAATTCATTAAATGCTTGTAGATCTCCTTTAAATTCACTTGTAGTATAAGGCAGGATAAAAGGGTCTAATTGTTTTTCAGCTATTTCCACTTTTTTTAGATTTCCTTCACATAAGAAACACATGAAGTAATCTTTTTCGTATTGTTTAAAAGTAATGAACCTATAATGTTGATACCCTAATTTAACTGCAATCCATCTGGGTATTGCTCCAGTATTTCCCCGGGTGTTAGCCGCAATGGCCTCAATTTTAGCCGTTAAAATAGATTCTTGCATTTCTAATTTATCCATTTCATTATCGAATTCACCGGCAACTTCTACTTTAAGTTCATTCCCGATTAATAAAGAGATAAGGCCAATCGATTTGAATGATAACCCTATATAATCAATTCTTATATGTGGATCGATATAGGGGAGGTCTTGATCAGAAAAGACTGCCTGAATTTTAAGATATTCTTCCACGATAAAATTAATTCGCTTTCGAAACTCTAATTTAAGTTCATGTTTTTCTAACTTGTTTAAGTTATCTACATCTTTTCCTTTTACCAATTCAGAAAAATGAACGTGCATTTGTTCCAATAACCATTTTCCTTTTTTATCCGGAAATACGCCATAGACAATATATATTATTCCTTCTTTCACGAGAAATTGACATTTTTCCTCTTGATGGGTTTCTTCTGAAATGAGAAGCATTTTATCTAATTCCCCTCCTAAAATGCTCGTAGCTATGAAGTCCAAGTTATTGGTCAATTCCAATAAATAGACGTGCTTTTCATTACTATAGTATAAGGGCGTGCGCTGGACAGAACAAATGCCAAATAATTTTATATATTCATTATCTTTTAAGATAATTTTATCTCCCGAAACAAGAAATGCATCTGATTCCGTATTTTTTATCTTTACTTTCCCCCATAATTTCGATGAAGCTGTTTTTGTCATCGTTTCAAATTGTTTCGGTGTTTTCTTTCTATTCTCTTCTAAAGCATCAACAATTTTCTTGCAACGAGGACATTTTTTATCCTTAGGGTAAGGTTTAATGAGCTTATACCCACAGTTTGTACATTCAATGACATCTTTTCTCTCACCGAAAAAAAGCACCATGAAAACATTCCTTCCTTGAATTTTAGTAAAAGTAAATAATTAAAGTTTTAATTTAAATTTTGAGGACTTTTTTTATAATATTATTAAACGAATCCAAGAAAAAAATATTTTTTTCTTCCGTTCCAATTGAAATCCTAATATATTCTTTTAATTCTCTTGTATTAAAATAACGAACGAGAATTTTTTGTTTTTTTAATTCTTCATGACATGTTTTGGCTAAATTTTTGTTTGGAAATTTTATTAATACAAAATTAGCATCTGAGGGAAATACTTTAATCGATGGTATTTTTTTTAGTTCATTAATGAGCTGTTCTCGCTGGAAGATAATTTTCTCATTTCGGGAAAAAATCTTTTTTATATTTTTAAGACAGGAAATTGCCGCCACTTGAGCAATATAACTCGTATTATAGGGTAATTTGACTTTATTTAATTCATTAATTATACTTGGATGGGCTACCGCATAGCCGATTCTCATGGACGCAAGGGAAAAACTCTTGGAAAAAGTGCGAATTACAATCAGATTTTCAAAATCAGGAAGAATGGATAAGGCGGTTGTATTGGAAAAGTCAGCATAAGCTTCATCTACAAGCACGATTCCAGAAAAATTCTCGCAAAACGTCTCTATCAATTCATTTGAATAAGATTTTCCGTTTGGATTATTAGGAGAATTAATGATTAATAATTTGCCTTGTACATCAAATGCAAACCGGGGAATGCTAAAATCTTCGTTTAATTTAATTTCTTGAGCTTTACCTTCATAAAGAGCAGTTAAAACTTTATACATGCCATAAGAAGGGTTAAAGAAAACGATCTCATCATTTTTTTCAATGAAAGCTTTAAAAATTATATCAAGAATTTCATCAGAACCATTTCCAATTAGAATTGCCTCTAAGTTATCAATTTTATACTTGTCTTTTAAAAACTGCTCAATTAATATTTTCCTTAATTGAACTGCCCGGGGATCGGGATATTTTCTCAAATTATCATTGATTGCCTTAGTCAGATCTTCCATGACTTCTGGAATAGGAGGGTATGGATTCTCATTTGTATTTAATTTAATCCATCCTTTCTCAATTGGTTGCTCACCGGGAGTGTATGCAGCAAAATCTAAAATGTTATTTCGTATTAACTTCTTAAGATTCATGATAAGGAAAAAATAAGTAAAATATTAATAGATCCCATTCAATCATAAATATATAATTGAAGAAACCTTGTAAATCATTTAAATTTATTTTTTTCTTTTAATCTCCTTAAAATTGCTTCTTTATGAAGGGATAATCCTTCAAATTCTGCAAGTTTTATCGCAGAATGAGATAATTCTTCAAGTCCCGTTAAATTACATTCCAATGTATCAATAATTTTTAAAAATTGGAGGGTATTCAAGCCGGAAAATTTTTTAGCATTACCACCGGTAGGAAGAACGTGATTAGTTCCGGCACAATAATCACCTAATGGGACGGGAGAATAAGGTCCTAAAAATACTGCTCCTGCATTCATTATTTTATCCAAAACGGCATCATAGTTAGCTATCAAGAGTTCTAAGTGTTCAGGAGCAATTAAATTTGCGACTCTTATTGCTTCTTCTATATTTTTTGCATTAATGATTAAGGAATTTTTTAAAGAAGATTTTATTATTTCTTTTCGCTCCGATTGCTCTACAACAAGGGAGATTTTATTTTTAAAATTAATCGTTAATTTTTCGGAAAGCGAGATTAAAATTCCAATGTTATCGGGATCATGTTCAATTTGAGAGAGGAAATCTATCATGACATGATCTAAATTTGCATTTTCATCCGCAATTATCAAAATTTCTGAGGGGCCAGCTGGCGTGTCTATAGCTACGACGTTTGACAATAATTGTTTTGCAGCATTTACCCATTTATTTCCCGGGCCGATGATTTTTTGAACGGGAGGGATTGTTTCTGTACCAAACGCCATGGCTGCTATAGCTTGAACACCTCCAATTTTGTAAATTTGAGAAATATTGCATTCTTTTGCGGTAGCGAGAATTTCTGGTGCAATTGTTCCATGGAACGAGGGAGGGGAACATAAAATCACGTTTTTCACGCCTGCTACAAGAGCAGGAATTGCTGTCATTAAAACCGTGCTTGGATAAATAGCTTTCCCGCCAGGAACGTAGATTCCAACCGAATCAAGCGGACGGTAAATTTGTCCCGCTTTCACGCCCTTGACAATCTCGATGGTCCAATCTTCTTTCATTTGAGCTCGATGAAATTTTAATAGGTTTTCTTTGGCATGCTGTATTGCTTTAAATAGTTGCGCATCGACAGATTCCCAAGCGTCTTGGAGTTCTTTTAAAGATATTTTTATTTGATCCCTTTCTAAGTCAACATGATCAAATTTTCTCGTATATTCTAAAACAGCTTTGTCCCCGTAAGTTTTGACTTGATTGATGATGTTTATTACGTCTTGCTTTATATCTTCAAAATCTTGCTCGATTCTGGGAAGATAATGAGTGAGAGTCTTTTCCGCAATCTCTTCAGATGAGATAATTTGTAGAGCGTCCATGCAATTCCTCCTTTTATTGGATTTTTTCTAAAGGAAGGATTTGTCGAGGTTCATGTACCACTAAACCTTGAGCATATTTCCGTAGATAGGGAATTAAACTTAGAAATTCATCTTTCTTGATAATGGTATTAATTGCAAACCAGTCATTAGAATCATCTCCCGCAAGTCTTGAAATGGTGGGCTTTTTGAGAGCAGGAAGCTTGGAAATGATTTTACTTAAATTGTCCTTTTTCACATTCATGAAAATGTGTAATTTTTTTGAAGCTTCAATAACTCCTACCAAAAGCACTTTAAGATCTTTAATTTTCTCTCTTTTCCAATCGTCTTGTAAAGCATTTTTATTGGCAATTAATACTGCAGTGGAATGGTCAATGATTTCCACGATTTTTAAATTGTTTGCTCGTAAAGTAGAGCCCGTCTCCGTATTATCAATGATAGCATCTACTTCTTCCGGCGGTTTTGCTTCTGTTGCTCCAAAAGATAAAAAAATTTTTACTTTATCATTTTCACCCCATTTTTTCCAAGGAGTAATAACTAAAGGCGCTTTATTTCCATATAATTCTTTATACATGTCATTCTCCATTAAATAATTTAATGATAAGGTCAGATACTCCGTTGAAATTCTAAGTATTTTATTATTCTCATGAAAATAACGAAGGGCATCGGCAAGTGAATTCACATGATCCCAAGTATTGGGAACGCAAAAAACAATTTTAACGCCTCCTATTTCTAAATCTAATATGACTTCCACATCAGCGCTCGTCTCTTTTACCCAATCCATGCCAGAAATGCCTAAATCGAATTCTTGTTCTCCAATCAAGTAATTTGGGATCTCTTGGGGACGTAAAAGTTTAACATAAATTTCAGGATCATTAATTGATGGTCTATAATCCCGGCTGGATGCGAACGTCAATTTCAATCCCGCTCTTTCAAAGAAAGAGGTAACCGCCTCTTGAAGACTCCCTTTTGGTATGGTTAATTTTAATTGCTTGCTACTCATTTGACGTCATTTCTTTAGTTTAATAAATAATATATTATTTTTCATTAACAAGAATTTTTTGAAATTATTCAAATTTTTGGTGCGTGAAATGAAAAATAATGGAGTTTAAAATTAACCTTTGTTTTTTTATTATTATTAATTATTCCTTTAAATACGCAAATCGCCATGCTGTTCATTCGATTATTAAATATTTAGAAAAACTGTGAACCCAGAAATCATGAAAATCCAGCCGTTAAAAATCCTTTCTAAGGATGAGATTCAACTCATTCATGAAAATACGTTAGAATTATTACAAACCCTAGGCGTGAGAGTAGAATCAGAGGAAGCCCAAAATCTCCTTGTTAAAAATGGAGCAACTTCGATAAAAAGAGATAATAAGATATATATCCTATTTCCGGAGGATTTAGTAAAAGAACAATTAAAAAAAGTTCCTAATGAATTTACATTATA
The DNA here is from genome assembly GCA_029838195.1 of Promethearchaeota archaeon. Classification (GTDB taxonomy): domain Archaea; phylum Asgardarchaeota; class Lokiarchaeia; order Sigyniarchaeales; family SOKP01; genus JALGVJ01. Next base: position 20,785 of record JALGVJ010000001.1, on the reverse strand, counting down.
CGGCCCCGATGGTTCTTATTCTATTAAAGTGAATCTGAATGCTCAAATATTTTCCACCTTTGGGGCTGCAATGAAAATACATGATTCTTCTAAAAGAAAAAAGATCCGAAACTCTACTCTAAAAGATTTAATTAATCAAATCAAAATAGTAAACAAATTAGACAATATCGATTGCTCACATTTAGACATTTGGCCCGGAGATGTTCCCTACACGGTGCTTCATTGTCATTCTATTTTACAATGGGCAAAACATGGAATCAAACCTTTTGGAATGGCATGTTTCGGAAGAACCGCCTCGCAAGACATGATTAATATGGCTTCCATCATTTCAGGAGGAACAGATGAACTAAAAAAGAAACCCAGATTATTAGGCGTATTCAATCCCACTTCTCCTTTACTCTTACCTCAAATTTTACTTAATGGATTATTTGTATTTGCTAAGCATAACCAACCAATGAATATCACCTCCGCTGCGGGTGCGGGCTCTACAGCTCCCGTAACATTAGCGGGTTTATTGGTTCAAACTAACATGGAAATATTAGCTTCAATTGTATTGACCCAATTAATAAATCCCGGCACACCTGTTTTATATGGCTCTACTAATACTATAATGGATCCATTAACGGGAAACATGGCTTATGGGAGCACGGAATTTGCTTTAATAACGATAGGCTCAGCCCAATTAGCCCATTACTATAAGATTCCTTCGAAAGGCTCCGGTTTAATGACTGACTCAAAATGTTTTGATCTTCAAAATGGATTTGAACGGTATTTGACTCTTCTCCATGCAGCCCTTGCTGGTCATAATTATATCACGTGTGCTGGTACCTATGAATCTTCTATTACTGAAGCGTTAGAATTATTAATTATCGATGATGATCTCATTGGCATGGTAAAGAGAGAACTAAAAGGAATCACCGTGAATTCGGATACCTTAGCCCGTGAAGAAATTGAAAGAGTTGCCTTATCTTCGGGAAATTATCTAGGAACCAAGCATTCTGCGAAATATGTAAGAAAAGAAATTTTTGTACCTTCCCTTGTAGACAGAAAACGACGAGGGGCGTGGATGAAAGAGGGAGAAAAAGATATCATGGAGAGAGCTCGAGAAAAAATGCTTGAAATTTTGAGGGAGGAAGTGCCTTCTAAATTAGAACCCCCCATTGAGCAACGATTAATTGCTTATCTTAAAGGAGTATCTTCAAGAACAGTAGAAGATTACAGAAAACTAGAAGGCATGGAAGCGGCGGATGTACCAGAAACATTATCACAAATAAAAAAGAAAAATGAAAAATAAAAAGGAATGAGAGATCTATAGATCTTAGAAAGGCTTAATTTTTTAAGGTTATACACCATGTTAATTATATCAAAAATGTGACATGTATTCTCAAATTGCCATGAAAAAGTGAGCAAATTGGATTTCGCTATCATGTTTGATGTTCAAGAAGGAGGCGTAATTGTTCCCGTAGAGTGGAGTAAGGACAATTTACAACCAGACAAATCCATAATTGTCTTGGACGAAAGTAGTTTAACCTTGTATCTCTGGCATGGTGCAAGGCAAGGTCTCGTAGCTCGTCGAACAGCTTTACGACAGGCTGAATCTTTAAAAGGCCATGGGTATACCATGGATAAAAGCATTATAGGTAGAGACATTAGAGTGATTAAAGAAATAGATAGTCGAAAAGTAGGAAGAGTACCAGAAGAGACGGAAAAATGGGAAGAATTCCAGCAAGTTTTAAACAGAAAATTTAAAAAAATAGAGGACAAATTAATTACTTTTCAAATAAAAGAAGCTGAAGCCGTAAAAGAAGGCATAAAACCCATCTCTGTGGAAGAACCGAAAGTAAAAATAGAACCGAAAATAACACCAAAAGCGGAAGTTAAAGCTCCAGAAACTGTAATTTCAAGACCAAAACTTGAAGTAATGCCTCCAACAGAGACCAAGATATCCACTACGGGACAAGAGTCCGTCAGCGCGAAAGAACCTGTTGAAAAAGCTGAACTTTCCACGGTAAAAAGTGAAGAGCAAGATTTATTAACAAAATGTAGGATTGCGTTTGTAATCATTAGCATTTTAGATCATTATGATGATTTATGGATAAGTAAGAAGAGTGATGGAAGCATTGGGGTCGAAATGATCGACGGGCCTATTTGTCAATTTAGCGTAAAAGAAGGGGCAAAACTGAGTTTTTCACGTGACAGTTTCAATGGCATATCCACCAAGATTTCCGATGCAATTAAGAAGAGTTACGTGGAGTTATCAAAAATGCTCAAATAAAGGTTTTTTTTTTCCCTTTTTCTATTATTTTATTAAGAAAAAATAAATTCTATTTGGTATATATTTTTAATTTTCTTGTATTCATGGATCCATCATTAATTAATTCAATTTTTCTTACGAGGTAAAAAATTCATGAAATTTCAAGAATTGGCGAAATTATTCAATGCCTTGGAGTCGACAACCAAGCGCCTTGAAATGATTGACATCCTTTCCACCTTTTTTAAAAAGATCAAGGAAACAGGAGATTTCAAGGATTTAGATAAAATCATTTATCTATTGCAAGGTCAACTAGTTTCCAACATCAAGCAATTTTCTAAGTTAGGGATTGCTGAGAAAATGATAATTGAAGCATTATCCGTTCATTCGGGGATTGATAAAAAAAAAATTAAAGAAATTTTAATCAAAATTGGAGATGTGGGGGGAGCTGCTGAAGAGATATTGAAGAAAAAGAAAAAACAGAAGTCTATATTAGATTTTAACGCAACAGATCTTGGAAAGCAATCCTTAGAAATTGCTGAATTATATTCCGAATTAGAAAAAATAGCAAGAAGTGAAGGAAGTGGCTCTCAAGATGTAAAATTAGGAATATTACGGGGGTTAATGAGCAAATGTTCTCCCTTGGAAACCAAATACCTTTTAAGAATCATTACATCCACCTTGAGAGTCGGTGCATCCACTCAAACAATTATCGAAGGAATTGCATTGGGGTTCACGGGAACGAAAGAAAATCGTGACATTATTGAGCGAGCGTTTAATCTCCATCCGGATTTAGGAGATGTCACGAAGTTATTAGCAGAAAAAGGCATTGATGCCGTGAAAAACATAAAAATTACATATGGAACCCCCATTCGAATGATGTTAGCTTCCCGTGTTCCCTACCTTGAAATTCCTTCTAGATTGGGCGTTCCTTTTGTAGTAGAATATAAATTAGATGGGGAGAGATTACAAGTACATAAAGTAGGAGATAAAATATACTTATTTTCTCGAATTCTAAATGACATTTCAAACCAATATCCGGATGTGTGTCAAGTAATACGGGAAAACGTAAAGGCCAAGAGAGTGATCATCGAAGGAGAAGTGGTTGCAATGGATACATTTTATGAAAAAATGCTTCCTTTCCAAGAATTGAGTAAGCGGAGGAGAAAACATGATGTAGAGGATGTTTCTAAAGAGATCCCTGTTTGTTTATTCGCGTTTGATCTCCTTCAACATGAGGATGAGCCCTTTATTGACTATCCTTTACCAAAAAGAAGAAAGAAATTGGAAGAGATAATTGAAGAGAGAGATGAGCTCAGATTAGTCCAATCCATCAAAATTGAATCCATCGAAGATTTATTAAATTTCTTCAATAAGGCACGAAATGAAGGGGCAGAGGGGATAATGGCGAAATCGATAAAGGAAGATTCGATATACCAGGCAGGGAATAGAGGGTTTAAATGGTTAAAAATGAAAGGATTAGAAGGAAGTAAACTAAAAGATACAATAGATGTGGTACTGGTGGGAGCAAATTATGGCCGAGGAAGGAGAAAAGGCGTATATGGTACATATCTCGGCGCGATCTATGATCCATCCACGGACAGCTTTTTGACATTTACAAGAATAGCCTCTGGTTGGACGGATGAAATCATGGAAGAATTAATGAAAAAAGTGAAACCTATCGAATTAAGTTCTAAGCCCAAATCCGTGATCTCAGATGAGACTCCCGATACATGGCTAGAACCCCAAATTGTAATAGAAATAATGGGTGATGAAATTACAGTAAGAGATGAGTCCTATAGCCTTCGATTCCCCGTATTCAAGCGCTTTCGTGCGGATAAAGGACCAAAAGATATAACCACCTTAGCAGAGATAAAAGAATTATATGAACTTCAATCGGGTTAATTTATACTACCATTTACCAATAAATTTTTAATTTTTCTTGCCTGTGTTTTTCAAGACGTTTTAAGGAGCTAGGTAATTCTAACACGTGATTTTCTCCTAAATACAATTCTTCTAAGGAGGCCAATTCACTTAGAAATTCTGGCACTTCAGCCAGCTCATTTCTTGTTAAGTTCAATGTTTTTAAAGATTTTAAATTTTTAATCGTCTTTGGCAATCTTTTTATTTTATTATCTTTTAAATTTAAAACTTCTAAAGATTTTAATGAACCAATTGAGTCTGGTAAAAAAGTTAGTTGATTTCTTTCTAAATCTAGGATTTCTAATGATTTTAAAGCTCCTATTGAATCGGGTAAGGAAATTAATTCATTCCAACTCAAATTGAGCATCTTTAAAGAAGACAAGTTTCCTATAGAGTCGGGTAAGGCTTTCAATTTATTATCGTGAAGGTTTAAGAAAATAAGCGATTTTAAATTACAAATCGAGTCGGGCAATTCAATTAATTTATTAAGACGTAAATTCAAATTTTTTAATGAATGAAGCGAACCTAGAGAGGAAGGAATCAAATTCAATTCATTCTTCCATAGAGAAAGTTCTTCCAAGTTTTTTAATTCACCAATAGAGCGGGGTAAATACATTATATTATTTACGTTCAAATTCAATACAGTTAAAGAATGGAGGGTTCCCAACCAATTGGGAATTTCTTCTAATTGATTATATCTAAGAACTAATTTTTTTAAGGATGTTAAATGTTGTATTGCATCGGGAATACGTTTCAATCCTTTAAAAATAAAGTCTAATTCGGTTATTTTACATGATTCTACCTTGATTTTTAACCTCCAATAAATATTTCGTAAATAAACGTAAGTAAAATAATTTATTATAATTTCTTTTAATTCTTTTAACTCAATTCTATTTAAGGAAGTTTTTGTGCATAATTCTTCTAATCCTATTTTAAATTCTTTAATATTTATCTGATTTATTTCGTTGATTAGGAATTTCCGGACTTCACTTGATTCATGCCGTGCTTTCTCCTTGATGATTTCTATTAAATAAGTAAATATGGTTTTTAAACTTAAAGGGACATCATCATGGAATAGAGCCCATTTTAAAGGTTCATAGCAGGTGTTAGGAAAATTTGATTTTAAACTCGTTGCTGCTGCTTTTCGAATCTCCCAATTCGACTCGGATATTAAAAGATTCTCCAATGTATTATAATATTGTTCATTTTTTACTTTTAAAGTATCTAAAATGGAGATGCTTTCCAATCGAGCCTCCACGTCTTCACCGGTTTCTAATATCTCTAATAATTGACTAATTAATAAAGGTCTATTTATTTTACTCGAATGAAATTTTTCAATAAGCAACCGGAGAGAATTATATTTCAAAAGGATCTTACCTTAGAAGTTTAACTCCTTTTTTTTTTAAAATATCAATAATGTTTGAATTTATAGCAGAAATTCTATTAAAATTTAAGTCTATAAGTTTAAGAGAGGGAAGTTCTAATACAATTTTGGGAAATTCTTCGAGATGATTTCCCCATAAAATTAATTCTTCCAGCGATTTTAACTCAAGGATCCACTCCGGTACTTCAATGATGTGATTCCAACTTAAATTTAAAGCTTTTAAATGTTTTAAGGTCTTTAGTTCCTTTGGGATTGTTTCTAATCTATTATTTCTCAAATTCAATCTCTCTAATGATGTTAGTTTCGAAATGGAGGGAATTAATTTATCTAAATTATTATCATAAAGCTGTAATTCTTGAAGAGCCTGAAAATGTTGAACTTGTTCAAGACAGCTAATCTTGAGATGTTGATTCCCTCCAAGGACTAATGTCTTTAATTTTGATAAATTTTTGATGCTTCTTGGAAGATGAATTAAGTAATTTAATCCCAGTTCTAAAGATTGAAGAGATATTAAATTTCCTAACGTATCTGGTAATTCTTCCAATTGATTTCCGTGAACATCAAGTATTTCTAATTCTTTTAAATTACCCAACGTTTCCGGAAGATTTTTAAGATTATTCGAACGCAAGTCCAATATTTTTAAAGATGTCAAGTTTCCAATAGAAGAAGGTAATTGTTCTAATTGATTGTACCGCAAGTACAACGTGTTTAAAGAGGTCAAGGAACTGATCGTTGAAGGTAATGATTTTAATTTATTATAACTCAGATCCATGTAATTCAAGGAAGTCAAGGAACTTATTGAAGGGGAGATTTTAGATAATCTATTGATTTTCAAATCTAATTTTTTTAATTCATGAAGATAATGAATGACCTCGGGCAGTTTTTTTAAAATGGCGGTGCTGAATACTTGGCTTCCAATATAACTAAGGTCTAATTCAGTAATGAGCCCATCTTGAAGCGTATAATCTATTCTATTAAACTTTTTTTCTAAAAAATCAATAATGAGATAATTAATCAAAATTTGGGCAAGATGAGCATCTCGTATTTCCTCATGTTTCTCGTAAATTTGCTGTATCTCTCTTTTAAAGCGTGGATTAGGAATATTCTCGAGACGATTCCTTAAAAACGCCCCAGAAAATGCGTTTTGCATGGCTCCTAAGGTTTCAACAATCCGGATCAAACAAGTCAAGGAAGTTTCATGCTCATAGGCCCATTTCATTAAAGGAAAAGCTTGTTCAAGGAAAAGTTCTCGAATCGCATCCGTCGCATGAACCCTTACTAATTCATTAGAGTCCGAAAGAAGCAAGCTTTCTAAAATTTTAAAAACCAGCTCATCCTCAGGGTGTAATTTTTTTAAGATGTCCATGCTTTCTATTCTGTCTTCCACGCTTTCCGAATTTTCGATGATAGACAAGATTTTTTCTAATGCATTATCTTTATTCACGAGTTTTCGATGAAAATTTTCGAGAATCTTATGAGGAAACATTTCCATTATTGCTCAATTAAGCAAGCGGAGTTTTTAAATTTATGATTTTATTTTATAAAAATATTTCATTCTCATAAAATATTTGGACATTAAAAACTCTAAAATTGTTTTGTTCTAAAATAGTTTGAGTTTTATTTTCTTTAAAAATAAATAATTCCTTCTTGAAAACACCTCCCTTTTTTGAAAATTCACTTCACCGCATGCTGAAATAAGCATTCTTATATTAGAATAAACCTTTTAATTCATGGGTTTACATGTTTTATAAGGAAAAATCATGAAATTAAAAGTTAAGAAAATAAATTTTGCCGGCAATAAAAGAGATGTAATCTTAAGTCCCGAAGATGCTCTCAAGATAGGGCAAAAAGCTGGAGAGAGAATAATCATTAAAAATATTGATGCTAAATCCATTGAAGATAAATATTGGCATGCGATAGTGCAAATTGATTATTCAAATGCATTAGTGAAGCCCGGTGAAATTGGAATATTCATAGATTTATTAAATGAAAAGGAAGATCTAAAAGAGGATTCGTTCGTATCAGTTAAACCAGTTGAACCACCCGATTCGTTTACTTTTGTCCAAAAAAAAATTAGAGGCGGAAAATTAACAAGCGAGGAAATTACTAGTATAATTAATGATGCGGTCGCTGGATCTTTATCAAAAATCGATTTAGCGGCATTTATTACGGCCGTTTCTATAAATGGCATGGATAATGATGAGATAACATCTCTAACAATAGCGGAAGCGAAGAGTGGAGAAATTTTTGACTTCGGACCTAATGTATTTGACAAGCACAGTACTGGAGGAGTCCCCGGAAATAAAGTTTCCCTAATTATAGTTCCAATAGTAGCTGCTGCGGGATTATTAATCCCAAAAACATCCACTAGAGCTATTACATCGCCATCAGGGACAGCAGATTCCATGGAAACGCTTGCCCCTGTTTCATTTAACTCAGATGAGTTAAAAAAGATCATCTCCAAAGAGAAGGCCTGTATTGCGTGGGGAGGAGCACTTGATATTGCTCCTGCTGATAATATATTGATTGAAATTGAACGCCCACTTCACATGGACCCTATTGGTCTAATGATTCCCTCAATTTTAGCGAAAAAGCTTAGCATGGGCGTAAAAAAACTCGTATTAGATATACCCGTAGGTCAAGGAACAAAATTTCCGAAAGTTGAGGACGGTCATCAATTTGCCTTGCGATTTAAAGAAATAGCAAAAAAAGTGGGAATTCAAGCTGAATGTGCTCTTACATTGGCCCATCAGCCCATCGGACACACAGTAGGACCTGCTATTGAGGCAATGGAAGCTTTAAATTTATTAATAGATTATTCTGCTGGACCAAATTCCTTAATTGAAAAATCAACTTCTCTAGCAGGAATTTTATTAGAAATGGGAGGAAAAGCAGAGAGAGGTCAAGGTCAAACCTTAGCAAAAGAAATATTACGCTCGGGTAAAGCATATGAAAAGATGAGAGGTATAATTGAAACTCAAGGCGGCAACCCTGACATTAAACCTTCTGATATTAAATTGGGGCCCTATAAAAAAGAATTTTATAGCTCAAAATCAGGCCATATAACGGAAGTAAATAACGCAATAATTAATAAAATAGCGAAGGCTGCCGGCTGTCCTGGCTCCAAGACCGCAGGTGTAGAATTATTTAAAAAACAAGGGGCAAGAATTACCGAAGGGGATTTAATTTTTAGGATATACTCGGATAGCCAATCAAAACTAAAGAAAGCTGAAAAGATTTATAATTCTACAGGAGGTCCAATCATATTAGGAGGCATGATGATTGAGAGAATATAATTCTCCTTTATTCGTCTAGAATTAAAAAGATTAATTTTTATTAAAAACATTTTTCCTCCTAAAAAACATTTAGAAATAGAATAATCTCATGAATAAATTTGAACAAGCTTGTAATATTTTACGTGAGAAGAATTGCGATGGCTGGCTCATAGTTTGCAATGAGCAGAGTGATATACATTCAGAATTCATGTTAGGAATAAAAACTCATGGGCGACATTATATTTTCATTGCCGCCGATGGGCATCATGCGGTGTTTTCTGTTCCCATGGAGGCGTTCATGATAAAAAAAGCATTAGACCATCAAGGCATTCAAGTAAATGTGGAAGTATATGAGAATATGGGGGAGCTTAAAAATAAATTAAGAAAAATTTTGAATAATAAACGGATTGCATTAAATTATGGGAAGATTTTTAATTCTAAGGACAATACGGAATATGCGGATTATCTTCGCGTGGGGGATTATTTTGCCTTGAATTCCCTCGCTTATAATGTTGAATTTATTTCTGCTGCTCCCATTATTTATCAATTACGGATGATAAAAAATGAAAAAGATTTAGAAGATCTTCGAGAGACGTGTAAAGTTACAATGGAAATATTAAATACCCTTCCTGATTGGATTAAAATTGGAATGACGGAGAAAGAAATAAAGGCAAGATTAGAGCATGAATACTTGAAAATAGGAGAACCTAGTTTCGAAACAATAATAGCTTCATGCGTTCATTCTGCTGATCCGCATCATAATACCTCGCAGAAAAAGATAAAAAAAGGAGTCCTTTTAATTGATACTGGTGTGCGGATAAATCAAATGTGTTCGGACATCACGTGGACTTTTTGGGTGGGTTCTAAACCCCCCGAACAGTTTATAAAAGCCTATTCCATTCTTTTAAAAGCTAAAGAGATTTCCCTCGAATATTATAAGGATGGTGAGAAAAACTGCACCCCTGCCCTTAAGTGCCGCGAATATTTAAGAAAGGAGGGATATAATCCGGATGAATTATTCATTCATGGTTTAGGTCATTCTATTGGATTTCAAGTCCATGACGTAGGAGCAAGAATTAGTAAAAGTGTTTCAAAAGAGGAAATTCTTAAAGAAAACATGGTTTATAGCAATGAACCTGGCTTGTATTGGAAAAATCAATGGGGAATTCGCATAGAGGATGATATCATCATTAAAAAAGAAAAGTGCGAACGAGTTACATTAGCTCCTAAAGACCCTCTCCTCATTTGATTAAGTTTATTCGAATTAAATTAATTTTATGAGGAGGAGGGGAAGGAATTCTTAAATTTTTATCGAGCAACCTCTTTCTTCCAGCTCTTTTAGGGGGGCTGGTATTTCTTTAATTTTATTAAAATTAAGATACATAATTTTAAGATTCTCCAATTCATTTATTGATTCAGGAATTTCATTTAATTTATTTCCCCAAAAATTTAGTGTTTCTAGGGATTTTAAAGAACTTATCCAATCAGGAAGTGTCTTTAATTGATTCCAACTAAAATTTAAAACTTTTAAGGATGTACAAGAGGATAAACATTCGGGAAGGTTAGTGAACTGATTATTTCTTAAATTTAAATATTCTAAATTGGGAGGGAGAGATATAATATTTGATAATTTATTGTCAGGTAAGTCTAATTTTCTTAGAGTTGTTGATTTTTCCATCCAATGAGGTAGTTCTGTTAAGTTATTACGACTAAAATCCAATTCTGAAAGAGCCGAGATTGATTTTATCCCCACAGGGAGGGTTTGAAAATTGTTCCATCCCAATTCGAGAAAAGAAAGATGTTCTAAATTTTTAAGAGTAGAGGGAAGTTCCGTTAATTGATTATGGTGTAAATCTAAAAGTTGTAAAGAAGTAAGAGAGCCTAAGGATTCAGGGATTTCCTTCAAAATATTATTTCTCAAAATTAATTTTTCTAACGATTTCAGATTTCCAATGGATGAAGGTAAAAATCTTAATTGATTTGATTTGAGATTTAAAATCTTTAAATCTTCAAAGGTAGAAATGCTTTCTGGTAATTGGGACAAATTATTATGACTCAAATCCATTTCTTCAAGCGAATTGAATTTATTCACGATGTCCGGGAGCGATCTCAAGTGATTGTTGCTTAAATTCAATTTTTTCAAGAAAGAAAGAGAGAGAATGGATTCTAAAGAAGTTGATAGAGTATTCCACGCTAAGCCTTGATAATCTGCATTAGATAAATCTAACGATATAATGGATCCAAAATCATTAGGTTCAAATTTTATATACCCTAATTTCAATTTTAAAGCTGAAATGAGGAAATAATTTATTAAAATCTCACCCAATTCCCTATTCGAGAGATCTTCCGCATTCAACTCTTTCGGAAAATGTTTTATGTTATATTTATATTTTTTTTTTCTAATTTCAACAAATTTTTTTAACAATATGGTTCTGGCTTGATGTGATTTGAATTCTCCGACCATTTTCGTAATAGAAATTAACATAGTTAAGGATCTTTCATTAAATAAGAGCCATTTCATCAGCGGGAGGGCTCTTTCCGCATGCAAGTTCATAAGGGTTTTAGCTGCTTGAATTCGAACTTTTTCATTTAAATCAGATATGCACGTGTTTTCTAAAATTTTATAAACTTTAGGGCTCCTTACTTTTAATTTTATTAGGTATTTCATACTTAAAATTCGAATTTGCATGCTCTCTACATTATCTATTAATGATAAAAAGAGTTCCGTGGCTGTTTCCTTATCTATAAGGTTTCTTTGAAAATCATTAAAAATAGCCTCGGGTGTTAAAGCCATCTTCTTGAAGTTTATAGGGATTTGATTATTTTTTTTATTGATTTAATCCATTAAATAAATTACATTTTCACGGATATGGGGAATTGTTCTAAATTTTCAATTATATTTCCATCTCCATCCTTATACTTCAATTGCAATTCTAATTGATAATCTCCGGCTTCTATAGGTTTTAATTGAAGCTCCCACGTGATTTTTTCGTAAGAATTTAAAGAATACACCTTTTTTTCCAGAGTTCCCCGGATTAATTTAAGTTGATCGGGAAGCAATACTGTCAAGTTTAAATCATGAGCATCTCCCTCACTCATGTTTTCCACCGTGATTTGTAATGGAAATGATTTATCCGTTAAAGGAGGTCTCAGATTCTTAGTCTCAGCGTGGAGAGTTGGGGGGGGAGAAATCAAATTTGGCTTAATAACCTCTGTATCATGGGTAAAAGCGAAAGTATCATTTAAAATGCAATAAAAAGTAATGGGGCCTATTTTCGGCTCCTCGACTTGAAAATGTGGTTTAATAACATAAGAGATTAGGGTTTCTCGATTGAGGTCTAAAATGATGGGAAGGGCAGGTTTTTCCGTGGTAGTAAAATTATCTGTTAAATTAATATTGATTCTGGTAATTTTAAAGGTCTTGATCTGAAAATCTTGATTTGAATTTCCCGATAACTCTTGAATGATGGAGAGATCGAGGGTGACCGTTAATTTTATGAGATCATTCGTAGTATAGAGCCTTTTATCCAAATGTAATTCTGACTTCATGAAAAGATTAATTTTCGCAATATTTAAAGCGGTTTTTATTAATTTTAATTCTCCCTCTAATAAATCATTGCTCATTAACTCCTCCTCGATTTTTGCCACGTAATTCATGTTGCGATTTTTAAAAAATAACAGGAAATCCTTTACCACTCTCGTGAGGAAATGATTTTTAAAAAAACTCTCATCCAAGAATTTTTTCACTTTCTTAATTCCGTGAATCCCTTTATCATCCGCTCCTTCCAAAAAATAACAGAAAAACGAAAAAATGGAAAATAATAGTTGATATGCCTGCCTCTCCCGGATTTTATCTATTTTTGATGCCACTTCAAGAGCTTTTTGAAATATTTGATGAGCTTTTGAAAACTGATCATGAATTATTGAAAGGTGCCCCGCTAACCTTAACAATTCACTACTCTTGATATAAATTTCTTTTTTCGCATGAGATTGGGCGCCATGAAGATAACTATCAATTGCAGACTCCATGTCTCCTACTCGTTCAAATTCTTCTGCCGCTTGAGAAAAATATTTTCCTGCTTTTTTAAATTGGGAAGCTTTATAAAGCGATTGGGCTTTTAAATAATATTCAGAAGGATCCTTTTTACCCATGATGCAATTCCTTAATAAAAATTAAGATAAAAACTAAAAATAAAAATTAAAAAATTTTAAAAAAATTATGGAAAAGTGAAAAATGAATATAAACCCGAAACCCTCGCAAGGTCGTCATTTTGTGACAAATATTTCCTCACAAAATTCATCCATTTCGGTTTTTTGTTCTTTTCTCTTTATTTCCTTTAGAACCGACAAGAGATTGTTTCTCATTTCCTTTTTTTATCGCTTCTTTCAAGGGGTTGCTGCCTAATTTCTTAATAGTTTCCGTGATCCGCTCAATGTTCTCTTGAAATACTTGTCCTTCCGCAGCGGAACACCAGAAGATTTGAATTCGTTCCGGTGAAAGCCCCACGCTCCTCAGAATTTCTCGAGCATACTCTGTATTTCGCTTAGCAACATAATTACCCGTATCAAAATCACATTCTCCCGGATATCAGCCCGCTAATACCACGCCATCAGCTCCTCTTGCGATAGCACGTAGCATGAGATTTGGCGTCACTCTCCCCGTACAATTTACCCGAATGGGCCGTAATGTTGCCGGATATTGAGCCCGAATGGTCCCTGCCATATCTGCTCCCCCATACCCTCATTTCCAACATAAAAATCCGATAATCTTAATGTCATTCTCTGCCATACTTATTACCTTTTTAAATTTCTTCTAAAATTGCATCAATTTGTTTTTCATATTGAGGTTCTCGATAATACCTTAAGGAAATGGCTTCCGAGGGACATTCTGAAAGACAAGCCCCACATCCTCGACATAAAATTTCATTTACGTTAGCTCCTTCTTGTTCTATCTTGATTGCGTTATAAGGTCAATTTAATTCGCACAATCGACATGCAGCGCATTTTTCCTTGTCTACGGTGGCTCGAATTAATTTAATTTCGAATTTGTCCTTTGTCATGAGGCGAGCCGTAGAAGAAGCTGCAGCTCTTCCTTGAGCAATTGCTTCCGCGATGGATTTGGGACCTTGTGCAACCCCGGCTAATACAATTCCCGGAACGTTGGTATCAATCGGATTTAAGCGCGAATGAAATTCTTTGAAAAACCCATCCCTGCTAGTTTCAAGCTTCAGCATTTTTTGCAGTTTTTTAATGCCCTTGGGGGGTACTAATGCCGCCGATAACACAATCATGTCAAATTCTTCCACGGTTAATTTTTCTGAACTCAACGTGTTTTGCAAGATGATTTTAAGGTTGTGCGTTTCCGGATCCTCTTCCACTTTCGAGATATTGGTTCGAATATATTTGATTCCCTCCTTACGAGACATAGTATAATATTCTTCGTAATCTTTTCCCGCTGCTCTTATATCCATGTAAGCCACGGTAATTTCTGAATCCGAATAATGCTGCTTTATTAGCTTCGAATTCTTAATGGAGATCATGCAACACACGCCCGAACTGCAATAAGTATTTTTATTCAAATCCCGAGACCCAACACACTGAACAAACAAGATCCTTTTTGGACGTTTTCCATCCGAAGGTCGCACGAGATGTCCCGTCGTAGGACCGTTTGGTGCCAAGATTCGCTCCAATTTCATCTGCGTTATGACATTAGGATATATATCGTACCCTAAATATCCTTTTGGAGGCTCATATTCGTCCCAACCCGTTGCAATAATGATGGATCCAACCTTTTCCTCAATGAACTCATCTTCTTGCTCGAAATCAATGGCTTTTAGTTCACACACGCTTTGACACAATCCGCATCGAATACATTTTGTCATATCAATTTGAGCCATGGACGGCACTGCTTGGGCAAAAGCGATGTAGATTGCTTTTCTTGGATTTAATCCTTGGTTGAATTCATCGTATCCGTGCGCAGGACAAATTTCCGTGCACGCTCCACAGCCATTACACGTGTCTTTCACGTATCGTGCTTTTTTCCTAATAGTTACGGTGAAATTTCCGATATATCCTTCAATTTTTTCTATTTCACTATAGGTATGCACGTGTATTTTATCCATTCGGACAGACTCGAGCATCACGGGTCCTAATATTCAGATGGAGCAATCATCTGTAGGGAATGTTCGATCTAACATGGCCATTTTACCGCCTATTGTAGGAGTTTTTTCTACCAAGTGCACATCAAATCCTTGGTCGGCAAGATCGATGGCGGCGGTTAATCCAGCGACACCTCCCCCGATAATTAAGGATTTTTTAGTGACATCGACTTTTTTAACTAAGATTTTTTCCAAGGTGGAAGCTCGAGCCACAGCAGATCTAATTGCATCTTCGGCCACTTTTTGAGCGCCAGGCTTATCATTGCGATGAACGAAGCTCGAATGTTCCCTTATATTGACAAATTCTAAATAGGAGGGATCCATGTTCATGGATTTAAGCACGCTCTGGAAAACGGGCTCATGGGTTTTAGGAGTTCAAGCGGCCACAATGACCCGATTAGCCTTGCTTTCTTCCACATTTTCCCTAATAAATTCAGCACCGGCTTCCGTGCATAAACTCAGATAGTTTTTTGCTCCTACGACATTGGGCAAGTTTTTGGTATATTCAGCCAATTTTTCACAGTCAATAATTTCAGCGATATTTATTCCACATTCACAGACAGCAACGAAAATTTTGATATCATCTTGGTTCTCTGTATCTACCATTGCACGTATTTCCTTTTTCTTTTTTTTAATTATCCTCCAAGTTTTTTATAAATCTTGATTAAGATCGAAAATATTCATTCCTTTTAATTTTTAATTAGAACATGTATCTGAAAGAAAGTAATTAATTTTAAATCAAAAATCTTCTATATTAAAAATATAAGTGAGAAAGTAAATGCATTAAGAATCAAGAAGAAAGGAGTTTAAATAATCATGTTTTTCATGCTTTTTCAAGAATCTCCTCCCAACTTAGTTGCCCTATTTATCTTCATCCCGGTGTTCATTTTAACCGAAATTGTTTTGCTAAAAATAGGGCTCATGATTGTGAAAGCCCAAGAGAGGAAAAACTTCTATTGGGTGATCATTAGTTTTTTCATTCAATTACTCGTAATCTTTTTTGTTTTCTTGCCTTTCATCTTGTTTGGAATTGCGGGAGAATTTAATGGAGAGAATAATCCCGCTATCCTTCTTGTTATCCTTTTAGCGCTTTTCGTCGATTATAATTTAATTAACATGATTCATCGATTGGGAGCCAAAAGATCGCTTGTAGTGTTTCTCTTGTTTGGGATTCCGTTTATCATTTTTGCTAATATTTTTGGTATGATTGTCAATTCTATTTAAGCGAAATATCTTTGAATTCATGATTTTACAAGCCAATCGCTCTATTAATTTCTGCATTCATTTCTAGCACTTTTTCTCGGGCGGCTTTTCCAAAATCTCGTGCTCCATGTAAGGCAGAATTGCGATAAGCAAACATGATTCCTCTTGAAGAATTAACGATTCCCCCTAGACCATCTTCATGGAAACCAAGTTTTATATCCGAGGCGGTAGCTCCTTGTGTTCCGTAGCCGGGCATGAGGATAAAGGAGTGCTTCACGATGGTTCGAATTTCTTTTAAGATGGTAGGATAAGTAGCCCCCACTACTACTCCCATATCATGATAGGAGGAAAACATTTCCAAATCTTTACTCCATTCATTCACTAATCTTGCCATTTTAATGTAATTTCGTTCCAATTCGATATGATTGATATGAAATTTAATTTGATTTTCCGGCACGGCATCTAATTTCACGCTAAATAAATCTTGAAACTCCTTGCTACTGGGATTCGAGGTTTTCACTAAAATGAATAAGCCTTTATCTTTATATTTTAAGTAGGGGGCAATACTGTCGTAGCCAAAATACGCATTTAACGTGCAGGCATCGGCACCGTATACATAGAACGTGGACTCTGCATAAGCTTCAGAAGTAGAACCAATATCATTTCTTTTCGAGTCTATTATCACTAATAAATCATTCTCGTGCGCATGTTTAACCGTATCTTTTAGAGCACTCAAGGCATCATATTTTTCATAAAATGCGATTTGAAGCTTGACCACGGGAATTAAATCGTGGACATTATCGATCAAAATCTTATTAAATTCCCTAATAATTTTATTTGGTTCTTGAAGCTCTTCAATGAGATAACGTGGTATTTGTCCTTCGCCGTTCATGCGAGGATCTAATCCCATGCATATCACGCTTTTTTTATCTATGATTTGTTCAATTAATTTCTCTACAAAATGCATATTTGCGATTATAAATTGTGTTTTTTAAATAATATTGGTAATACATTTAGTAATTATTGGCAATGAATAATCCAAATTTTAGAAATTTTTGGCAATGGACTCCTTTCCAATTTTTTCTTTTTTATTCTGCTCTTATAATATATATGAATGATCTTATAAGAATTTGAATTTGATGTTTACTTTTCATTGAATTATTTTTTGCTTTATTTCTTCTAAAAATCTTATGTCTTCATAAATCTCAAGAAATTCATTGCTAATTCGTTAATTATTTGTTGAGTAATAAAAGGATCTTAGTATAAGAGTTGAGTTAGAAATCGAATGAAATCAAAGTCTCAATCTGGGGGCTTATGTTCATTATTGTGTATGGTATCCATAATAGGTCTAAAACTTAATCCCTTTCAGCCTAAAATACATAATTAATCACATGGAATTTAAGATAGATATTTTGAATTATGGAACTATAGAATTGAACAGTGAGAGAAAGCAATTAAAAATAAGAAGATCACTCCTGAAGAGGTTTCAAGAGAACTAAAATGGTATGGTGTTTTATTCTCTAAATCAACTGAGTATTCAGAAGATCTCTTGAAAAGGTTGGAAAAAATGGTGATTATAACCAAGGGAGTTTCAGATATATTCATAGATAATATTCTTGAAAAACTAAAAGAATACATTGCTCCCAATTATAAGATTGTTTTGAACATTTTATCGATTTACATCCAAGCAGAAGGATCTAATAATGCTGATGAGTTATTGTTACTGGAGCTTCAAAAAACTCAAGAAGCGATTTTAAGAACTTTTTAATAGATTCCCTAAGTTCCTTTTCATTGATAAATCGGAATAGTATAGACGTTAGAATTTCTTTAAATCTTATTAGATTTCTCCTTTTTATTAAAGATTGTCTTATTTTTTTATTCCGCATAAAATTTTTTTGCTTTTTGTCAGTTCTTTCTTCCAAGATTTGTCATTATATACAAAATTTGATAAAGAGTAATCATATTATGTTAAAAAAGAAAGAAGATATTGAAATTCGTTTCATATTATGGAAAGACAAGAATCCCAATGCTTATAATGATTTTATTGAAGCCAGAGATTACTTCAAGATTAAAGATAATGAACTAGCGAAAATGCTACTGATTAAAGGAATTGAATTATGGTTTAAAGAAAAATTAAAAAATACAGAATGATACTTAGATCAAATTTTTATATAATGCGATGAAATTATAACAACACATTTTTCTCTACTCTTTTAAATCCTTTAGTCATTGAAAAAACAAATCAGTTTTGAGATTTATTATAATTTACTATTTCTGCAAGGACATTTTGAGTCAAATAAACGTTTTCCCCTCTTGATTGCTTCTTTTTTATTTAAAGCATTAATCATCGCGATAAAGTAAATTTCACACGGAATTAAATCATAATCATCTTGATTTTCGAATTTTACAGCATCCCATTCGAGAGTATAATTTTTAAATAACTCTATACATTTTAAATTTAAGAAGACTAAGAAACACCCATTTTTCAATTCTGAAATCATATAGTTAATTTAGAAATTAGGTATTTAATCTAAAATAAAACTTCTTAAATTGAATTAAAAAGTTTATTAAGATGATAGGTCTTAATATTTCTATATATAATCATAAATAACTATCTCCTTACTAATGGGAAAAATAGAATTAGATGACCCAATTTTAGAAATTTTTGAAAGAATATTTCCTACTTTAAATCTAGATCAGAAAAAGGCAATTATAACTACAGATGGTCCTTTATTAATCATTGCGGGTCCTGGAACGGGTAAAACCTTAGTCTTAATATTAAGAACTTTATATTTAATTATGTCTGGAAAAGCTAAACCCTCGGAAATCCTATTAACCACTTTTACTGAGAAGGCTGCATTTGAATTAAGAGATCGATTAAGTCAGATTGTTAAAAAGATAAAGTTAAAAATTTCGCTTCAAGAGATTAAGATTGGAACGATTCATAGCTTATGTAATGATATAATTTTAAGAAATTTGATATATACTCCACTTAAAAATAATTATATAATACTTGATGACCTTACTCAATATTTTTTTATTTATGAAAATTTTGATTCTATAATCGGAGAACTTATAAATGAGAGATATTGTGGAAGATGGAAAACAAAATGGACAACTATAAAAAATATAGTGCCTTTTTTTAATAAAATTAGTGAGGAGCTTATTAAACCCAGAGATCTTATCGATTCTATTGATTCTTTTGTAAAAATACTTGGAAATTGTTATGTTAAATATATAGAATTAATGTTTAAGGATAATAAAATTGATTTCGCCAATCTTCAATTATTAGTTTTTAAGTTATTAAATGATCCAAAAGTTTCAAAAAAAATTAAAACTAAGATAAAATATCTAATGATTGATGAGTATCAAGATACAAATTATGTACAAGAACAAATAATTTTATTTTTAAGTGAACCAAATAATAATATTTGTGTCGTTGGTGATGAAGATCAATCAATTTATAGATTCAGAGGAGCAACAGTAAGGAATATTTTAGAATTTCCAAAGCATTTTAAGAATGATATTAAAACCATAAAATTATTATTTAATTATCGTTCTCATCCGAGGATAATTAAATCTTATAATAAATTTATGAGTTCAATCGATTGGAGTTCTAAATCTGAGAAAATCTATAGATATCCAAATAAAATTATAAAGCCTCCTCCAAATGAAGAATTTCCAAAATATCCATCAATTTTTTGTATTTGGGGCTGTAATGAAAAAGATGAAGCAACACGTTTGGCCCAAATGATATATTTTTTTAAAAAAAATAAAATAATTCAAGATTATAGTGATGTTGCTTTATTATTAAGAAGTGTACGATTTAAATACAGTAAAAAATATATGGATGCTTTAGAAAAGATCAACATCCCCTATTTTTGTCCGAGAGCGAAATCTTATTTCGAAAATGATGAAATTAAATTAATGATGGCTTGTTTCGCTTTAATTTTCGGTTTTTTCGATGAAAATTTACAAGATTATAAAAATAAGAATTTCATTGATGAAGGATTATTATTAATTCAAAAATATTACAATACCTCACTGAGAGATTTCATTAGAAGAAGGAGAGAGCGGATAAATTCACTTAAAAAAGGAGAATCACTTGATTTAAACTTAATTGATATTTTTTATCAAATTCTTGCTTACAAACCTTTTTTAAATTTTATTAAAAATGAACCAAAATCAAGAAATTTATCAAAATTTTCCAAGATTTTGAGCATTTTCCAAATTTACTATCAGGTATCAATAATCACATTTTCAAATAAAAATTATATAAAATTTCTACTTTTTAACAGTTTTTTTAACTTTTTAATAGATGGAGGAATGGATGAATATGAAGATTCTGATAATCCTATTCCAAAAGGTTATGTCCAAATAATGACATTTCATCAGTCAAAAGGTTTAGAATTTCCAATTACCATTGTGGGTTCTTTAGATGAGGAATTTAGAACCAAAAAAATTGTTGATAAGTATCTAAATAAATTTTATAATCGTGGTTTGTATGAACCAATTAAACGAATAACTGAATTTGATAGAGCAAGACATTTCTATGTAGCATTTTCTAGAGCTCAAAAAATTCTCGTCTTAA